>CAVVNC010000020.1:0-24711 GCA_963749525.1 uncultured delta proteobacterium | reverse complement strand
AAGATTTGACCCCCTGCCCCGTCCCGAGAGGGACTCTGTTCTATGCCTTCACTTTAAAGCCCCTCGTGTGATCAGTGGGCTCAGCCCTTGAATCTTGAAACAGCCGTCTTTATCTTCTCGAAGGTCTTCCTCATGGCTCGGCCGGATCGAAGGACTTTCTCGAATCGGTCTTTTGCTTTCGTGACGGCGGAATAGGAGAGGCCGCCGAAGTACTTACCTATCTCGGGGTTTGTGAATCCTGTAAAGCTCTTGGCGCAGTAGATAGCCATATTCCTGTGCATCCCCGAGCGCACATCATTGGGCGTCGTACCGAGAGTCTCGCTGATGATCCCTACCAGATCATCGAGCGCAAGCGGAGTCAGAAGACGTCGGGAAGAGATATCATTCGTTGGGGTTTTGTCGTCTAACCTCCGCAGCACTCTTTTTATGAATGACGGCGTGCCCAGCATCATACCTCCATAGGTCTCTTGTAAGGGGTTGGGCAGGTCTTTGCCTATGCCTTCCTCAACAAATCTCCGGTAATGAAGAGAGGATTCCTTTCTGTTCCGAGAGGCCATCGAAAGGATGAGGTCGGTGGATACTATATCCTTCTCATCGGGATTGAGGTATGCGCCATAGCTGCTATAGGGATAATCTTCCGGTCTCTCCACCATGTGGGCTTTGACGGGATTGAGATGGATGTACCGGGAGAGCTCCATGAGATACGCGTCTTTTTCTATCAGTATGGATTTGTATCTTCCTTGAAAAAGATGACCCGATCTTCCTCTCTTCCTGTTGAAGTACGTGGTGTAGGAGCTGCTGATGTAATGCATGACCTGACTCAGATTCGCAAGGGGGGTCTGTCCTATGAGATGAACGTGCGTGTCCATGAGGACATAGGCGTGGAGGATGAACCGGTACTTCTCTTCGACGTCCCTGAGGTAGTCTTTGAACCTCTCGCGATCGGCTTTTGACAGAAATATCTTTCGTTTCTCGTTGCCCCGTGCCGTGATGTGATAGAGAGCATCTTCGAACGTGATACGAAGCGGTCTGGCCATGGCTCACCTCCCGTAGAAGAGCATAGCAGGAGGCCATTCAAGATTCAAGGGCTGACCCCGCCCTTGATTTGAACGGTAAAAAATGGACCAGCTTTCAATAGGCCGCCAACTTTTTCGATCATCGAACAGAGAAGGTCGTGTCCAACGTCCTCTGTTCGAGGAACTCTCGTCGTGAAAGCCAGCCTGCCGATGCAATAGAGAAGAAGGAGGTCACCAGGTTCGGTGCGAAACGGAGCAAACCTCATGTCCGGGTGGTAGATGCCAGACTCAATCGCATCTTTCTCCGGCGGCTTTGGGTCGCCGAAAGCCGCAATGTGATGCTTCGGAGCATTCATGCGGGTTCCCCCTTGTTTTCCTGAGGTTAGTGCGGAGTTGCACGTTGGTAATAGGGGCGTTGTTGTAAACTTCGGCCCTGCTGTTCCATGCTATCCCGCTTAATGGTGATTCTCTGTTTGACGTTTCGCTTCGTCGTCTCCAAGTAGGGTAGGATATTTGAATGCATATCCCCGTCTATGTCGGCCATAGCAACCCGTACACTCGAAGTCCCTCGAAGGCAAACCTGTTATGCTCACACCATTCCACAAAAGCTACGGAATTAGGGTGCATTGGCTTGAAGGTCTTCAGAATGTCGCCTGCGCCTAATAGGTTGGGGTGTGTAGGCTCAGATCGCAGTTCACAAAGGGGTGGATCGGTGTAGGCGTAGTGACGGCGAGCCCTGTTTCTCGGGACCGATATAAGTGCGGATGGCGGAAGTCCGGTGACATCCAAAAACCATGTTTGTTGCACCAAGTCTTGGTTAAGACTGAGTTCGTAAGTGGTTCCGAGATTTGGAAATACGTAGTAGACAGCTCGTGGCAGGCCTATGGCCAGATCACGTAGGCTTATGAGTTGATCGTGCGGCAGTGTAAAGCGCCGTCTCGGCGCCGAAAAACGCTGCGGCTGCACCACTACGTTCGACGCCTTGAACTGGAGTATCAGCAGTCGTCCGTTTATCCGTGAACAGGCATCAAACCCAAGTTCCTTTTCCTGGCCTTGAGTAAGTCCGAACCAGATGGCATTTCGCAGATTCCACCTTTCTGCGAATTGAGCACATAGAGAAAGTTCTAAAGTTTTCTCCGATAGTCTCATGCGTCACCGAACAGCCGATGCACGAAGTTGATACTTTCTCGCATCTTACTCCGGCTCAGTGAGGGAAGGCACGGGGGGACAACCGTAAATAAGCAAAGAAATCAAAGAAAAAGCAGACAGACCACTTTCTTCTCCCTGCCATCGCTTCCTCCCCTTTGCCGCATCTGATTAATCATTACCACCTGCATTCCGCAAGCGCAAGAGAAACCTTCTCCCGTGAAACCTTCTCCCGCACTCATTACAGGAAGAAAGTCAGGGCGTAGGAGACGTGAAAAGGTCACGTCCGGAAACGGGGCCGGGCCCTGTCCCTTCTTCGTCCTCTATGCCCCGGGATAATACATGCATTCTTCTGTACCTGCCGGATGCATCAGCGAAAGGCTGATGCAATCCGGCACGGAATGGATGAGCGCATGGAGGGATCACGGATCGTTTTTCCCGCCTTGGAAAAAACGATCGCGATGAGATGTGGATGCAATCTGAGCCTCGTCGGCCGTAGGCGTCCGGCCAGAAATGTACCAATCGCCTTAGCGGGGCGCCCCCGTCTTGCAAGACCTATTAAGAGCAGCCACATTGCCACGGGGGTAGCGCGTCGGAGGGCTTATAGGCGGGCAGTGGTCAGGGGGCGGTGCGATTCCTCCAGGCGGTCGTCCGATCCGCCCCCCGCCCTACATCGTGAGGGACTTGAGGTATTGCCGGAAGTTTTCGATTCCCCTCCCCAGCTCGCTCACCGCCCGCGTGCCTATGATCGCCCCGTCCGCCGCTTCGTACGCTACCTCCAGGTCCTGTCTCTCCTGGATCCCGAAGCCGATATAGACATCGACGCCCTTGCCCCTGACTGCGGCGATCTTCTCCCTCGTCTCCTGGTCGAGGTCGAAGGCGCCCCCTGTGGTCCCCCTCTTGGATACGAAGTAGATGAAGCCCCGCGCGCCTTTGACCGCCCGCTCCATATCCGGCTTGCGGCTTTCGGGGGTGAGGAATCTGATGAGGTTCACGGGGAAGCCGTTGAAGCCTTTCCTGAACGCCGGGATCTCCCTCAACGGGAGGTCTGCGAGGATGAGGCCGGCCACGGGCCCGAGCCTCTTGGCGAAGGCGGCCATGCCGAGACTGTAGGCGATGTTCGAATAGGTCATGACATACGTCTTGCCGAAGAATAGGGCGCGGGCCTGGCTAAGGGCTTCGACGAATGCGTCCACCCCGCCTACCCGGAGCACCTCGTTCGCGGCCTTTTCGATGACCTCCCCGTCGGCAACGGGATCCGAGAAGGCAAAACCGACCTCGAGGAAATCCACCCCGAAATCCTGACAGGCCTGGACCGCCCCGAGGAAAACCTCCCTGGAAGGGTAGTCTGCAACAAGATAGATTCCCAGCTTACCCATGGACGTTACCTCCTGATCTGACGATCTCCATGTCCTTGTCTCCCCGACCGGACAGATTGATGATTACTGTTTGGCCGGCGAACCTCTCCTTCTCCCTCACGAGAAAGCCCAGGGCGTGGGCGCTTTCCAGGGCAGGGAGGATGCCTTCGGCGCGCGCGAGGAGGGCGAATGCGTCGAGGGCCTCCCGGTCGTAGCAGACCCCGTAGAGGGCCCGCCCCTTTTCCTTCAATAGGCTGTGCTCGGGTCCAACCCCCGGATAGTCGAGGCCCGCGGACACGGAATGGACGTCCGCCACCTGGGCCCCTTCATCCTGTAAGAGGTAGCTGACAGCCCCATGGAGGATGCCCGGCCTTCCTTTGGCGAGGGTGGCGGCGTGATGGCCCGGCCCAAGATCGGTTCCCCCTGCCTCGATGCCGATGAGGCCGACGGACGCATCGCGCAGGAAGCCCCTGAAGATCCCCATGGCGTTGGAGCCGCCGCCCACGCACGCGATCACGTGGTCGGGGAGCCTTCCTTCCGCCTTCATGATCTGCCTTCTCGCCTCTTGACCGATGATCGACTGGAAATCGGCGACAATCGCCGGGAAGGGATGCGGTCCGACGACGCTCCCCATGAGGTAATGGGTGGTCCGGACGTTTTTCACCCAGTCCCTGAATGCCTCGTTGATCGCGCTCTTGAGCGTTCCGCTTCCCTTGTCAACGGGCACGACCCTCGCGCCCAGCATATTCATGCGCTCCACGTTCATTGCCTGCCTTTCGACGTCGGTCCTCCCCATGTAGACATCGCACTCCATGTTGAGGAGGCTGCATACCGTTGCCGTGGCAACGCCGTGCTGGCCTGCCCCGGTCTCCGCGATGATCCGGCTCTTGCCCATGAACCGGGCGAGCATGATCTGGCCGAGGGTGTTGTTGATCTTGTGGGCCCCTGTGTGGAGGAGGTCCTCCCTCTTCAGAAAGAGCCTGCACGAGAGACGATCGCTCAGGTTCCTCGCAAGGTAGAGCGGGGTCGGCCTGCCCGCGAAATCGGCGAGGAGGCAGGAGAGCTCTTTCTGATAGGCCCTGTTTTTCTTGAATGCCCGATATGCCTCCTCGAGCTCGTCGAGGGCAGGCATCAATGTCTCGGGAACGAACTGGCCACCGAATGGTCCATAGTATCTTTTCATGAATCCAAGCTCCTTACAATTTTGACGAAGCGTTCCATTCTTTCATGGTCCTTTTTCCCGGGATAGGCCTCGAGGGAAGAGACGAGGTCCACGCCGAACGGCTTGAGGCGAAGTACGTCTGCCACGTTATGCTCGTTGATCCCGCCCGCTATGAAGGCCCTGTCGAGAAAGGACCCTCCCGCAACGAGCCTTAAGGGGAAGGCCTGTCCCGAGCCGCCGATGGCGTTAGTATTGCTATCGAAGAGCATGAGGCCTTCCCGGGGAAGGCATGAAGGCAGGGCTCCGGCCACACGAAAGACCCTGATCGTCTCACGCAGGGTCGATTCCCTGTAGACCTGCGCATAATCGAGACCGCAGTAATCAACGATCCGGCAGATCTCTTCGTCGCTCTCTTCGACGAAGACGCCGATTGTAGTGATCGATGGGCCGATGCCCTCTGTGATCTTCCTCACGTCGTGCGGTGTGACAGAGCGCTAGCTGTGCCTGTAGAAGACGAAGCCGACGAAGTCGATTCCCAGCTCTTGCGCTCTTCAGGCAGTCGTCCAGGTTCGTCATGCCGCAGACCTTGATCTTAACCATGGAGCAGCTCCGCGAACATGGCCGCCGGCTCTTTCGATCTCATGAGCGCCTCTCCCACGAGAAAGCCGTTGGCGCCTGCCTCTGCCCATACGCTCTATGTCGTGCCTCGATCTGATGCCGCTTTCCGCTATCCTCACAGGGGCTTTCACGCAAGAGAGCGTCTGGGCGGCCCTGTCCAGGTCGATCTCGAGGGTGTCGAGGTCTCTCGCGTTGACGCCGACCATGGTCCGGATCGAGCCCTGCGATCGCGTCCAGCTCCTCCCTTTCGTGTATCTCCACGAGGCAGGAGAGGCCAAGGTCCCGGGCGTGGCTGTAAAGCATCTCCAATTGGGCCCTGGTGAGGATACGGGCGATGAGGAGCACGAGGTCGGCCCCTGCGGCGTAGGCCCGGTCTATCTGCTTCCGGTCGATCACGAAATCCTTGCACAGCACGGGGAGATCCGTGCTGCCCGCCACATGGTCGAGGAATTCGTAGCTGCCCCCGAAGAAGGCGGAGTCCGTGAGCACGCTTATGGCCCGCGCATACCGGCTGTAGGCGGCAATCCGCGCCTCGTCTATCTCCCCGATGAACCCGGCGGACGGCGACTTACGCTTCAGCTCGGCTATGATGTTGACGGGTCCATCGAGGGCGAGCTTTCTCACCGGCCTTTTTCTCGGGCCGAAGGAGGAGCGTTTGAGCCCTTCCACCTCGAGCTTCTTCGCCTCGATGATCTTTTCGATCATGAGGCCAGCTCCATGAGCCTCTCGTATGCTCTCCCGCTCCGGATCGCTTCCCTCGCAAGGAGGAAGGCCGGTACGAGGCGCTCTTCCGCGTTCGCGGCCATGAGGGCAAATGCGGCGTTGATGGCCACCACGTTCACAAGCTCCGGGTGGCCGCCGAGGAGGGTCTCCTTCATGAGCCTCGCGTTCACCGCGGGCTCGTCTCCCTTCATCGCTCCGGCATCCGCATAGATGCCGAAGTCTTTAGGGTCGAACTCGAACCGCCTCACCGAAGTCCCCTGCTTGTGAACGCAAGATGGTCGCATGCGGATAGGCTGATCTCGTCGAGGCCGTCGCGGCTGGCCACGAGCATGACATTGGGAATACCGAGTATCTCGAGGGCCTCCAGGTACGTGGGCATCGCATCCTGCCTGAAGATGCCGATCAACTGGCTGTCCGGCCGCGCCGGGTTGCACAGGGGACCGAGGAGGTTGAAGATGGTCCTCTTCCCGATCCTCTTTCTCGCCCCGGTCACATGCTTCATGGCGGGAAAGAACTTCTGGGCAAAGAGAAAGACGAAGTTCTTCTCCTTCAGGAACTTGGACGCCCCTTCCGCGTCGAGGTCGATGGGGACGTTCAGGGCCTCCAGCACGTCTGCCGACCCTGAGCGGGAGCTGACCGCCCTATTCCCGTGCTTGGCAACCGGCACAAAGAGGCTGCAGACTATTGCCGCGGTAGTGGAGATGTTGAAGCTCCCGCTTCCGTCGCCGCCCGTGCCGCATGTATCGAGAAGCCTGTCACACGTGTGAGGAAGCGGGATGGCCCGTTCGAGGAGCGCGCCCGCTGCGGCTGCTATCTCCTGGGCCGTCTCGCCCTTCTCTGCGAGGAGGACGAGCGTCTCCTCGATGTCCTCCTCTTTCATCCGGCCGTCGAGCATTTCATCGAAGAGAAGCCGTGCCTCGTGGAGCGTGAGGTCCTCTCTGCCTTTAAGCCTTTCCGCGAATTCCATCGCATACCTCCAAGAAGTTTCTGATGAACCGCATCCCGTCAGGGGTGGCATAGGATTCGGGATGAAACTGAAGCCCGAAGATGGCGTGGCTCCGGTGCTCTATGGCCATGGCCTCTCCGTCGCTCCGGGAAACGGCGCACACCCTTAGGTCCCTGTCGTCGCACTCGACGACGAGGGAGTGATACCTCACCGCCCGGAATTCACGGCTGATGCCAATGAACAGGGCGCCTCCGGCGTGCTCCATGGTGTCCACCTTGCCGTGCATGACGCTTCTGGCCCGCCTTACGGGCTTGCCGAAGTAGTGGCCGATCGCCTGCATGCCGAGACAGATGCCGAGTATGGGAACCCTTTCCCTGAAATAGTCGACTACCTCCAAGCTCAAAAGGGAGGTGGCCGGGTGGGAAGGCCCGGGCGAGATGACGATGCCCCTGGGCCCGAGGTCTTTCAGCTTTTCGATGCTCTCCGTGTTTCTGAAGACCCTGACCTCGGCGTGTCTCGCCAGGTAGTCGTAGACATTGAAGGTGAAGGAGTCGTAGTTGTCGATGAGCGCTATCATGCGAGACCTCCTGCTTTCATGAGGACGAGGAGCTTATTCATCACCTCGTCGTGTTCCCTTTCGGGCACGCTGTCGTAGACGATGCCCGCGCCCGCCTGCAGACGGGCCTTGCGGCCTTCAAATATGGCGGTCCTGATCGTTATGGCCATGTCAAGTGAGCCGTCGAAGCCGATATACCCGACGCAGCCGGCGTAGGGGCCCCTCCGGTGCTCCTCCATCTCATCGATGACCTCTATGGCCCTTACCTTCGGCGCACCGCTCACCGTGCCCGCGGGGAACGTCTCTGTGAGGGCTTCGAACACGTGAACGCCGTCCCGCAGCGTCCCGGTCACCTCAGTGACCAGGTGGACCACATGGGAATAGACTTCGGGCTGCATGAAGCTTTTGACATCGACGCTCCCTACCTCGCAGATCCTCGACAGGTCGTTTCTCGCCAGATCGACGAGCATCAGGTGCTCCGCCTTCTCTTTCTCGTCCTTTGTCAAAGCATCGATGATCTCATCCACGTTGTCGCCGGGTGAGCGCTTTTTGGTCCCGGCGATGGGCTTCAGCGTCGCGATCCGGCCCCGGATCTGCAAATGGATCTCCGGGCTCGATCCCACGAGGCAGTCCTCGCCGTCCTTGAGAACGTACATGTAGGGGGAGGGATTGATCTTCCGCAGGTTCCTGTAAAACTCGAAAGGATCGATCTGCTCGGCCTCCAGGAAATCGGACAAGACGATCTGTATGGCCTCGCCGTCGGCGATCATGTCCCTGGCCCTTCCGACCTTGTCGATGAAGAGGCCCCTTGGGATCCTTCTCGATACCTGCGGCTTTTGCTCCTCGGCAGCGGAAGGCACGAGGCCACTTATGAGAGCCTCGGTCCGGTCAAGGTCGCGCGAGATCTCATGGTAGACGTCTCCGGGATCGTCGTCCCCCATAAGCCTCGACACGGCGACATAGAGCTTGTTCGTATAGTTGTCGTAGACGCAGAACTTCTCTATCAGGTAGAGCACGCCCAGGACCCCTTCCGCCTTGGAGAGGGGCTTCTTCAGAATGGCGCACGCACCCACGAACTCGAAATTGAGAAAGCCCACGTACCCGCCGCAGAAGTCACCGAACTCGCGATGGGCAGGCATGCTGTTCTGCTGGAGCAGGGCGCCGAGCCCGGAGAGGGGGCATTGGCGCTCTCCGTTCACGTAGACGCCGTCGTCCCTCACCACGAGCTTTTCAATTATGTCGAAGGCGAGAAATGAGAACCTGCTGTATGTCTTGTTCTGCTTCGCGCTTTCGAGAAGGATGGCCCTCTCGAAGGGCAGGAACTTCGCCAGCAGGGAGACGGGTGTGTCCATGTCGCCGTCCATCTCCTTGTAGACAACGACCCTCTCGAATTCCCGGGACATTTCTTTGAACTCCTTCAAAGACGGATACATAAAACCTCCTTCAGATGAGCCCCTCCGTCGGGTGAAAAAAAGCCGCTTTAAGAACCCAGGTTCCTAAAGCGGCTTCGAACAAAAAGGCCGCCTAAGCCCGGGGGATTGGCTACCCCCAGATGCCCAGACGGCCGAATCTATAGGGATAGCCTATTTAGCTACCCCACCACCACATATTCGACATTGTATTGGCGCTCTGCTGCGACATTTCCATGATGGTACTCTTATAGCACGGGCTCCGCGCGGGTGTCAAGAGTTTTTGCAGGGCAAGTCCAGTTGAAGACTTCGGTCTTTGTTACTTCGCCACCGAATGGCTGGAAGAGAGGGCAGTCACGCATTGCCGACTCGTGCATTGCCGAAAACGGATTAGAAAAGCTCGCGACGACTCCGGCACGAATAACGGAGCCCCCTTAGCGTCAGCGTGGGGGATGGGGGGAGTGAGGGACGTAAGTGAGGAGCGATGCTTTTCTTTCGGCTCGGCTGTCACGAGGAGGTAATGCGTGACTGCCCCCTATCGAGACTCTTTCCGAATGCGCTTGTCCTAGGAGTTTTTGTCTTTGCCGTGGATTGACGCTTTCGTGACCATGGACTTTGTGCACGGCGCGGCGCGGCCGGAGGGCGAGGCCTCCCTTGCGACGGCCAGGAGCTTCGTCACGTCCTGCCTCAACAGCGCGGTCTGCCTCGCAAAAAGGGCCTCGTGCTCCTTCTCAAGCTCGCGATATCGGGCCAGCAGGACCGCGACGCGGGGATGGTCCTTGCGAACATCGGCTTCGAGGGCGTCTTTCAGGGCGTCACGCATGGCTGCCTCGATCCTGCCTATCTCCTCGTTCCCGTAGAGCCGCTCCGAGAGAAGGAGGAGGCCCTCCACGGCCAGGGCATTGAGCTCTTCCATGGGCCGTGCCAGCGTGCCCTGGGCCTCCACGAGGCCGAGATGGTCGAGGATGAGAAAGACATAGGCCGTGAGGCAGAGGAACTCCTTGCAGGCAGGGAGGGCCGGCTCATCTCCAAGGTCGTGGATGGCGCATCTTCCCTCGTCCAGGAAGGCGCACGCCTTTGCGTCAGCGGTGATCCACGCCGGCTCCCGGAAGTCGATCGTCTTGGGCAGGCCTTTAAGGCGGTCCTTGCCGAGGGGCTTGCCAATGCGCCTCGGATAGAAGACGAAACGCTTCCCTGCCTCATGCACCACAAAATGGGGCGGGATGAGCCGGAGGCGCTTCTCCTCCGGGCCGAAAGGCAGCCTGCCCAGGAGATCCTCTTCGCTTAAGCCCCTCTCCCTGGAGTGCCGCCGTATCGCCTGCAGCTTCCACGGGCCTATGCACAACCCGTGGAGCACCGGCTCTCCGCTGAAATGGCAGCAGTAGGCGGGGCAGGGTAGGATGCATGATCTCTCGGCAACAGCGGCTGCCCTCAAGTCTGTCGAAATGCGGGCTCTCTCAATGACCTCCTTCAGCTCCTCGCTTTCCGGCCGCGGACTGTCGTACCCTTCGGGTGATGCGGAAGGGCTGAATGCATTGCGCAGGGCCTCTATTGCCTTCCTGATGCGCCCTATCCTGCGGTAGTCGGCGTCGAGGCCGACTGCCTGTGCCTCATCCTCTTGGCCCTTAAGAGTATCACCCAACAGGTGCCAGATGGCAGCCCTGCGCTCATAGTATTCCGCGCACGAGGGGGCAAGCTGGATGGCCCTGGTGATCTCTCTTAAGCCGAGGGCAAGTTTTCCCTTCGCCAGGTAGGAGAGACTCAAGTGATACCGCGTGTAGGCGTGCTCTTCGAGGGTCAGCGCCTTTCTCAAGAAGCGGATCGCCTGATCGAACCTGCCTTCTTCATAGGAGGCAGCACCCCTGCTGTGGAAGTGCTTCTCCGCCAGGCCGCGGGCCAGCCTCTCTCCCGCGTCAGCATGGTCAAGCAGCCGGAGTCGCACCCCCCTGCCTCGCGACAAAACCCGCAACCTGAATGCCTGTGCTGGAGGGCGTGCCTGCTATTTGGGCGAGATAGACGTTGCCGAGCCTTTTTATGTGGTCGTTCACGTTATCGAAATAGGTGTAGTGTATCTGCTCCTCGTCGATGATCGTCTGAAAAAGGTTGAGCGTCGTATTGTCACCGCATTCCCGGCACACCTGAATGTACTGGTTGTAGAAGTCTATCGCAGTGTCTTCGAGGTTCGTGGCAAAAGGAAAAATCTCTTCCACTGTCTGTCCCTTCTGGACCGCCTCCGAAAGATCGCTCGTGGGCTGCCCCCCCAGATCCTCGATCCGGTCGGCGAGCATCTCCGCGTGGCGCATCTCGTCGATGGCCACGAGCTTCATCTTCATGGCCATATCCCCATAGTCCATGTTGTCCAGATCGTAGTGCTGGACCATATACTGGTGGATCGCATGGAGCTCCATGGACCGTGCGCCGTTCAGCGCATCTATCACCCTTTTCTTTCTCTCTTCCCTGTTGGCATCAGCCATGACGTATCCTCCTCGCTCGAACATGCTTCAGTTTGTGTCTTTCAGAAACCGACCTTTCCGCGCGCTGATCAGGTAGAGCCTTCCCGCATCCACCTCGTTAAAGATAATCCAATTCTCCGATATTTGCACGCCCCAAAACAGCCCGCCCATTACTCTCATCGCCCTTTTTCGAGCGAAGTCTTGCGCCCCTGCTTCCCTTTCCTTATACTTGAGAGGTCATGAGCGGGTTTCAGGCGCACCGCCCCACAAAAGACGACCTCCTTGCAGCGCGGGGCCGGCCCGTGCCCGACATCATAGCCCGCGGTCTCAAGGTCCTCTTCTGCGGCATCAATCCCGGACTCTATTCCGGGGCGGTGGGCCATCATTTTGCGCGGCCGGGGAACAGGTTCTGGAAGGCCCTCTTCGGCGCAGGGTTTACTGACCGCGTGCTTACGCCCTACGACGAGGAATTGCTTCTCCGCTTCGGGTGCGGCATTACGAACATCGTCAATTTCGCCACGGCCCAGGCCCAGGAGCTATCGGTGCAGGAGCTGCGGGAGGGCGCCATCACGCTTGAGAAGAAAGTGCTTCAGTATTCTCCCGGAGTGCTTGCGATACTCGGGATCGATGCGTACAGGAAGGCCTTTGATAGGTCCGGGGCCAACGTGGGGCGGCAAGCTGAGGCCATAGACGGGACCCGGTTGTGGGTACTGCCCAACCCGAGCGGGATCAATGCGAGTTACCGGATGGAGGATCTGGTGCGGCTATTCTCCCAATTGAAAGAGGACCTCTAAAGGCCTTTTTTAGCCGATCGGCTCAGTTTTTCCGATCGCGCACGCAGGCCCTTCGACCATAGGGAAGACGTCACACAATCCGAGGCGGATGGGGATGAGCCCATGAAAGAAAACGGGGCCCTGAAGATCACGAACCTGACAAAAGAATATGGGGCAGTGCGAGCCGTGGACAACATCTCCTTCCACGTGAACACGGGAGAGGTGGTCGGTCTCCTGGGTCCCAACGGTGCGGGAAAGACGACCACCATCAACATGGTCCTCGGGATCCTCGAGCCCACAGGCGGGTCGATCCGGGTTTTGGATAGAGAGCTTGCAGGCCATAGGTCGGAAGTGAGCAGGGAGGTCAATTTCGCGGCAGTCTACGCCCACATGCCCGCCAACCTCACCGTCATGCAGAACTTGCGTGTCTTCGGCATGCTCTACGAAGTGAAGGCGCTCAAGGAAAGAATCGAATCCCTTCTGCGGGAGTTCGACCTGGAGGACTTTGCCGGGACGAAGGCCGGCCTCCTCTCCTCGGGCGAGCTGAGCCGCCTCAATTTGGCCAAGGCCGTCATCAATCGCCCTCGCCTTTTGCTTCTCGACGAGCCTACGGCTTCTTTGGACCCCAATATCTCATCGTTGATCAGGGAGAGGATAAAGGAGTACGCGAAGAGAACGGAGGCGGGAATACTCTGGACTTCCCACAATATGAACGAGATAGAGGCGGTCTGTGACCGGGTGCTTTTTCTGTCCCACGGCCGGATACTTCTGGAAGGCGATCCGAGGAGCCTCGCAGCCGATCACGGCAAGAAAGACCTTGAAGACCTCTTCATAGCGGTCGCCAGGGAACCTCTTCGCCTTATGGAATAGCCATGAGCCTTTCGAGAATCTCCGCGATTTTCATGCGCCAGATCTTCTTGTTCAGGGGCAACCCCGTCCGCCTGGTGAGCATCTTCCTGTGGCTCGTCATAGATGTGATCCAGTGGGGCTTCATCAGCAAGTATCTCGGCTCCTTCGGCCAGGCCACGTTCAACTTCGTCACCGTCATTCTTGGGGCGATAATCCTTTGGGAATTCATGGCGCGGGTGCAGCAGGGAATAATGATGGCATTCCTCGAAGACATTTGGACCCAGAATTTCATCAATTTCTTCGCCTCCCCCCTGAAGATCAGAGAGTACCTCTGCGGCCTGGTGATGACGAGCGTGGCGACGAGCCTTGCCGCCTTTCTCATCATGGCCGCCATCGCCGGCGCGGCATTCGGCTATGACGTGCTCAAGATCGGCCTGTTTCTGCTGCCTTCCATGGTCATTCTCCTGATCTTCGGCATCGGCATGGGCATATTTGTCTCGGGCGTCGTTTTCCGGCTCGGCCCGTCGGCTGAGTGGCTCGGCTGGCCCATCCCTCTGGTCCTTTCTGTTTTCGCCGGCGTCTATTATCCGCTCTCCGCCCTGCCGGGGCCGCTCAGGGCCTTCGCCAAGCTGGTACCGCCCTCCTACGTGTTCCAAAGTCTTCGCACTATACTGGCGTCGGGCTCCTTTCCTGCCCACCTCGCCGTGGACCTGCTCGTGGGGGCCCTCCTCTCCATGCTCTATCTCGTGGGCGCTTCCTATTTCTTTGCCGCCATCTACAGAAGAAACCTCAGGAGCGGGAGCATCGCGAGGTTCAACGCCGAAGCGCTGTAGCGCCGCGTCGAGCCTGCAATGCCGTCTGTATTCCGGCGAACCGAAGTTTGAATCGTTCAGAAACTCGGGAAAGGTGCAAGAGTACGAGAGTCCTTTTCCCCTTCCGGCGGCGGTCCCGTCCTTACCTCGTGCGTGCTCGCCTCGCCAAAAGAAAAGCATCGCTCCTCATTTAAGTCCCTCACTCCCCCCAACCCCCACGCAAAGCTTGCGGGGGCATTCGTTATTCGGGCCGGAATCGTCGCGAGCTTTTCTAGGCCGTCCTCGGACTATGCACGACGAGATAAGGACGGGACCGCCGTGTGGGCATGCCCTATCAATCCCACACTGCCGCGAAGCCCAAAAAAAGATCACCCTGTCTTTTCAAAATCTGGAGGCGGCCATCCGGTCAGGCCGCCGATCCAGTAGCTGCGTCAAGCGTCCGGCCTTTTCCGTATCTTCCTTTTTATGAAGGGGAGGCTCCGCAGGCTTATGCCTGTGGAGGGGGCGACGCGAGCCCCGGTAATTGCATGGACGGTCCGCATGGAGGGATCAAGGATCGTTTTCCCCGCCTTGGAAAAAACGATCGCGTGAGGTGGGGATGCGATCTGAGCCGGGTTGGCCGAGGATAATACTCGATGTATATCCGAGGCCGCCCGGCGAAGAGGGCGCCCCAGATCGCGATTCCTTCATGCGGACCGGCCGGACCTGCATCTAGACCCGAAGACATAACACTGGAGTCCGGCAGGTGAGAGGGCAGGTGCTAGGCCTGAAAACGGTAGAGGGAGGAGGGACGGCTCTTCTCCCGGAAGAGCCTTTCAGTCTTCATGAGACTCTCGCCGTTCGTAACGGCGTGCTTCTTCATCGCCTCGCGGGCGGCCTCCGAGTTGCCGGCAAGCACCGCATCCATGATCGGGCGGTGCTCGTCCGTGGGGTGGTCGTACGCGACGTTTGCCGCCTCGACGATCCTTCGCGTCAGATCGATGGTCGAGCGCACCAGGCCTTCAAGGAACCGGTTGCCGCACATCTCTGCGAGGATAAAATGGAACTCTGCGCTCCTGACCGAGGAACTCAGGCGCTGAGCGTAGTCAGCGGTGACCCTCTGCGCAGCCAGACGGGCAACCTCCGGCTCCACGAGGATCCGAACGTGGTTGATCTCCGAGATGGAGATCTTCTCGGCCATGAAGAGGTCGAGGAAGGCGCTTGCGATACGCTCGAAGCTCAATGAAGTGACAAAGGCACCACCCGTGGCGCCTTGACGGGTAATGATAAAACCCGCGTTCTCGAGGACCCGCAGCGCTTCACGCGTGGCGGCCCGGCTTACCTGGAACTGCTCTGAGAGCTCCCGCTCCGTGGGAAGCCTCTCGCCCGGCTTGAAGTGACCGAACATAATCGATTCTTTTAGTTGTTGGGCAACTTCTTCGGAGATGCGCAGGGGCTTGATGGGTTTGAAGCTGTGCTTCATAGGCTCCTTCTGAACGCTCTATCTTATTGGGGCAGGGGCATTTTGTCAAGGGCTATTTCAACCGCGTGCTCACTGCGGCAATGAAAGGAATTCCTTATGAGAAAAGAGACATCCCCTGACAACCTCTCACCCCGGGAGCGCTTCTGGCGCGACCTCTTCGGGAGCGCTTCTGGCGCGACCTCCTCGAGTGGCGCGAATCCCTTATGAGAAAAGAGACATCCCCTGACAACATCTCACCTCGGGAGCGCTCTTCCGCCCGACCTCAACCGGTTGAGAGGGCTAAGAGGGAAGGCAGGCAAGGACCTCCGGAGCGCTCACTTAGCGTTCAGGCGGATTTCTAGAACATGATCACGTTGCGCAGCGATTCCCCCGCTTCCGCATCGGCCATGGCTTCATTGATCTGGTCCAGGGAGAACTTCTTGCTGATGAGCTCATCCAACTTGTACCGACCTGCCTGGTAGAGCTCGACGATGCGAGGAATATCCACCCGTATCCTGCAAGCCCCCATGGCAGAGCCCGTCATCGACTTTCCCCCCATGAACTCAACCACGTCCCACTGGGACATCATCTCGCCCGTGCCGTGGCCGATGACGATCTCTTTGCCCCGGGGCGACAGCATCGTGAATCCCTGGCGCTTCGGTCCGATCCCCGCGACCGTGATGAACATGTGATCTACCCCCCTCCCGTGGGTTAACTTCTTCACGAGCGCGATGGGGTCCCCCTCCTTCTTCACGTTGATCACGTGGGTGGCGCCGAAGGATCGTGCCGCTTCCAGCTTGCTGTCGACAACGTCGAGCGCGATAATGGGGTGAGCGCCCACGAACGCAGCTCCCTGGATGGCGTTGAGCCCCACGCCCCCTGCTCCCATCACGGCCACGCTGTCGAAGGGCTCGACCTTCGCCCTGTTGAATACCGCCCCGAACCCGGAAATAACACCGCACCCGATAAGCGCGGCCCTGTCCAGGGGCATATCTTCGGGGAGCTTCACCACGCTGTCTTCGGGGAGCTTCGTGTACTCGAGAAAGCCCGCGTAGAGACCGCCGAACAGCATGAGCTGCTCTCCCTTGCTGTTGCGGTAGGGGCCGGGCCGCTGAAACTCGAAATGCCAGTTCTCGCAATAGTTCGGGTATCCCAAAATGCAGTAATGGCAGTGGCCGCACCCTGCCCTCATGATGCAGCAGACGACGGGATCGCCGGGCCGTACGTAGGTGACGCCCTCCCCCACTTCCTCCACGTGGCCGGCCACCTCATGGCCGACGAGCGCCGGAAGTTTGCCCCTTCCGTGTTCGCCCTTGACGGAATGGATGTCGCTGTGACAGATGGCTGCGGCGGCGATCCGTACTTTTACTTCTCCCTTTTCGACGGGGTCCATTTCTACTTCTTCTATGACCAATGGCTTGCCGTACTCGTAGCAGACTGCAGCTTTTACTTTCATGCCCGCTTCCTCTCCACCTTCGTCCATCCCTGCATCTACGCTCCCTTAAGCGGCCCTTGGGATCGATCGTCCATGCGTGCCTTCCGGGAAGCCTATTGCAAATCAGGCCCTACCATGTGGCAGGCTCGTTCACTGCCGGTATTCTTCGAGAAAATCCGCCATCTTCCTGGCGACCAACCTGATCTCGTCGGCCGTAGGAAGGAAAACAACGCGAAAATGATCCGGCGCCGGCCAGTTGAAGCCTGTGCCCTGCACCATCAAGACTTTCTTCTCCAGCAGGAAATCGAGCAGGAACTTCTGATCGTCGTAGATCCGGTATCTCTCAGTGTCGATCCGGGGGAAGAGGTAGAGGGTCCCCTTCGGCTTGACGCAGGTTACGCCGGGAATCGAACTGAAGGATTCGTAGGCGGCATTCCTTTGTTCGTACAGCCGCCCGCCGGGGGAGATCAATTGGACGAGGCTCTGGTAGCCGCCGAGGGCGGTCTGGATGGTAAACTGGCCGACCATGTTGCCGCACATCCTCATGTTCGCCAGCACGTCGAGTCCCTCGGAAATGTAGTCCTTCGCCTCCGATTTCCTTCCGCTCACGATCATCCATCCCGCTCGAAAGCCGGGAATGCGGTGGGACTTGGAGAGCCCGTTAAAAGTGGCGAAGAGTATGTCGTCCGCGAGGGTCGCGAGAGGGACGTGCGTGGCCCCGTCGTAGAGGATCTGGTCGTAGATCTCGTCCGCAAAGATAATAAGGTCGTGCTTCTGCGCCATTTCGACGATCTTGACGAGAACATCTCTGGGATAGACGGCGCCAGTAGGGTTGTTTGGGTTGATCACCACGATGCCCCTCGTCTTCGCGGTTATCTTCGATTCCATGTCCTTGAGGTCGGGATTCCAGTCCGAGGCTTCGTCGCACACATAGTGGACCGCCTTCCCGCCCGAAAGGTTCACCGCCGCGGTCCACAGAGGATAGTCCGGCGCAGGCACGAGCATCTCGTCGCCGTTGTTGAGAAGGGCCTGCATGGACATCATGATCATCTCGCTTACGCCGTTTCCCACGTAGACGTCCTCTACCTCCACGCCTTGGATGCCTTTGAGCTGGCATTGCTGCATGATGGCCTTCCGGGCGGAAAAGAGGCCCTTTGAATCGCCGTAGGCCTGAGCCAGCCTCACATTGAGCGTCACGTCGTGCATTATCTCGTCCGGGGCATTGATGCCGAATGCGGGGGGATTTCCGCTGTTCAGCTTGATGATGGAGTACCCTTCTTCTTCGAGGCGCTTCGCCTCCTTAAGGAGGGGGCCTCGAATCTCGTAGCATATGTTGTTCATCTTGTCGGACTTCAGTATCTCGCGCATCTCCTTCTCCAACCCTTCGGCACTAGAAGCGGTTCCGTACGAGGATTCTGCTCCTGGCTCCCCGGTTTGTTATCTCCTTGACTGCCAGGGAGACGCGATTCTCGGCGTTGAGGGCCTTCCAGTAAGCCTCCAGGACAGCCTCGGCCTTACCCCTGCACGGCAGGAGCAAAGGATCTCCCGCAAAAGCGGGCAGCGGGTCGCCGTCTCCGGAGTATGTTGTGAGGCCGGCCCCAAACCCGACCGCAGGCATGGCAGGATAGTAGTAGTACCGGTCCGTAAAGGCCGGATCTATTGCATTCGCTTTGAGGATGGCAAGCACGGTGGAGGCGGAGGATTCGCGGATGCGCAGCATTCCGTTGATCCTGGGGGTGAAATTGGGGGCGTCGGGCTCCCGCTCCCTGCCGGATAAGGCCTCTTCGATGGTGCCCCCTTTCTTGAGTGCGTCGTACATGGTTCGTGTCTGGTCTCCGTTGCTCACCAGATAGACCCCGGGAAGATCAAGCATGGCATCGTAGATGATGAGACTCGGGTCTTTGACCAGCAAGGGGTCGACGGGCTCGGTCCTTAAAGAGCCTCCCTCGGCTACGAACCGGCGATTGCGGCTGTTCGCGCTTCGCCCCATGATCCAATAGAGAATCACCCATGTGTCCTCCTCGGGCCTCCCGATAACCAACCCCCTGCCGGGGTAAGGGTTGTCTCCCAGATGGCTTTGAAAATTCTTCTCCGCTCTTTCGTCGATTCCCACGCTCTTCTCCTTTCACCCGATCTTATCCGTGCTTATCGATGCGCAAGAAACCGCGCCCGGCTGTCCTATCCTATACCGCCGGACACGGGAGTGTCAACCGGCGAAGAGAGGCCGGGGCAAGGGCATCCTGAAATGCGTCCCCTCTCTCCCGGGTCAGCCTCGCGCCTTACCTCCTTGTGATAAGTGCTCAGGGATGAGACGGGAAAGCCCCGGAGAACGAAGAAGAACGCGTCCGGCTCGGGGGACGTTCGATACCTATCGCCTCTTCTTGGGCCTAATGAACGTCTCCCACATGTCGCCGTACCGGCTCTTTCCGAACATGATGCGCTCGAAGCGCTTCATTGCGCCGGCAAAAAGCACGGGAGCGAAGAAGCGGGCATAGAAGTAAGCCCCTATGCCGAAGGCGAAAGCAGGGATGAAGAGCCACATGTACGCAACCTGCCTCTGGTAGAGCCGGAAGTGCGCTGCGAGCGCGGGAAGCTCATCGATGAGCTGTTTCTTGCTCGCTTGGAGTATGGCCCGGACCCGGCCGGCGTCCTTTGGCCGCAATGGGCCTTCAGAAGAGGCAGCCAAATGTTCCTCAATTATAGACCGCAGCGACAGGGGAGGCAGCCCATTCTTCCTTGCCGTCTCGCACAGCTCCTCCATTGCAGCGGAATCAGGGCCAGGGTCCGCAGATTCTGCAACGATCCGGTAGAGGTCCTTGCAGCTTTCCTTCTTCCAAATGTAGCCGCTCGATGTTGAGACGTCTCTCAAGACGGACCTGTTGCTGTCGATATAGACCTTTGCCCCTTCGATCCCCATGATCAGAGAGATGAGGGTCGCCGCCGAAATGAGGAGAAGGAAGACCCTGTGCCATGCTTCACCCTTCAATACCAAATTGCTCCTTTGCCGAAAGGTCACATATCTTACCATGCCATCCGCGACATCCTCCACAGGGAGACTCTCCTTAAGCCGCATGCGTTGGGAGAGACGACGAGCCTGGCAGTCCCGGCTCGAGAAAACGGATCGGGAGCTGCCCGAAAATTCATCGGGATTTTTTCATGATACCCTATAGGTATTTATAGTACTTCCTAAAATCTGAAGACTGTGGAAAGGTGAGTGCGGGCTTCCATTGCACCGAGGCCAGGGCTGCCATTTTCACGTGGCAGTTAGGGGGTGACATAATTGTATTACAGGAACACGCATATGTTTTTTTGTCTTGACTTACCGGCGCCGGTACGGGCACAATAACCATCAAGACAGGAGGTGGAATATGATCAAGTTAGTGTGCGCGGCAGCAATGATAGGGATTCTTTTCTTTCTTGCCTCCTGCGCCAGCATGAAAGAATCTCCGTCGGTCATATACCCCTCAACCGGTGAAGACCCTCGCAACTACTCGACCAATCCGATGACCCCCTAGACGTTCGCCTGGCTCCAAAGTCAAAAGTCGCGGACTTTCCGTAGTCTTGCGAATCCTTCCCCATCCTTGACAGGCATGGCCGTATGTCGCATACTTTTCGCACATGAAGAAGTATACAATCCGGCGGGATGTAACCCCCAGGAAGTCCGTCCTCGATTACGAGAAGGAGCTGAACGCGGAGCAGCTCGAGGTGGTGACGGCGCCTGACGGGCCGATCCTGGTCATCGCCGGGGCGGGAAGCGGCAAGACCAGGGTGGTGACGTACCGGGTCGCGCACCTTTTGGAGCGCGGCGTCTCTCCGCAAAGCGTCCTCCTCCTCACCTTCACCAACAAAGCCGCACGCGAGATGCTGCACCGGGTTGAGCATCTCATCAAGGTGGACACCCGCTACATATGGGGCGGCACGTTCCATCATGTGGGCAATCTGATCCTCAGACAGAACAGCAAAAGGATAGACTACAGGCCCAATTTTGTCATACTCGACAACGAAGACGCAAAAGACATGATCGAGCTGGTGACAAAAGAGGCCAAGATCGACACGAAAGAGAGGAGGTTCCCCAAAGGGCAGGTGCTGAAGGAGGTCTTCAGCTATTCCGTCAATACCATGGAGGACCTGGAAGAGACGGTCAACCTGAAATACCCTTATTTCGTCGACATCCTCGATGAGATCGATCTCATCATGAGGGGCTACGCGGAGAAGAAGAGGGCCTCCAACGCGATGGATTTCGACGATCTCCTCTATTACTGGCATCGAATACTGGCCGAGGACGAGGCCTTGCGGAAGTACTATGCCGCGGTCTTTTCCCATATCCTTGTGGACGAGTACCAGGACACGAACAGAATCCAGGCCGAGATAGTCGACTTCATGGGTCTCATCAACAGGAACGTCACGGTCGTCGGCGACGACGCCCAGTCGGTCTACAGCTTCCGGGGCGCCAACTTCCGGAACATCCTCGAGTTCCCGAAGAGGTACCCCGAGGCCATGGTCTTCCGGTTGGAGACGAACTACAGGAGCACGCCGGAAATCCTCGATCTGGCCAACCACTCCATCTCCCACAACACGAGGCAGTTCGAGAAGAACCTCAGAGCGGTCAAGGGCAGCGGCGTGGTGCCCGTGGTCACCCCCTTGAGGGACGTGATCCAGCAGGCGGAATTCGTCGCCCAGAGGATACTCGAGCTGCGCGACGAAGGCGTGCCGCTGAGAGAGATTGCCGTGCTCTACCGCGCCCACTACCATTCGATGGAATTGCAGATGGAGCTGACCCGCAGGGACATCCCCTTCGAGATCAGGAGCGGCCTTCGCTTCTTCGAGCAGGCCCACATAAAGGACGTGGTCGCCTACCTGCGGGTGATGGTCAATCCCACCGATGAGATATCCTGGAAGAGGATTTTTCGCATGTTCCCCCGCATCGGGAAAAAGACGGCCGACCGCATGTACGACTATATCAAGACCTCACCCGACCCGGTCACCCTCTTCATCACCAGGGAGATAGGGAAACAGTTCAAGGCTATGCAGCCCGAAAGCTTGGAAAGACTGGCCGGTCTTTTCGGCGAGCTGCAGGCGTTCCAGCAGTACGACGCCTTGTCCGACATGATCTCGGCTGTCCTCAAACACGGGTACATGGAGTACCTCAAGTACACCTATCCGAACCACGAGAATCGGCTCGAAGACATCCACCAGCTCATCAATTTCGCCACGGGGTACGATTCCCTCATCAACTTCTTGAGCGAGCTTTCCCTCATGAGCGGCATGAGCGGCGAGGAGGTCGTGGAGGGGGGCGAGGAGGATGAGAGGGTCGTCCTCAGCACGATCCACCAGGCAAAAGGGCTCGAATGGAGGGCCGTCTTCCTCATATGGTGCGCCGAAGGGCGGTTCCCCAACCCGAAGGCGGTGGAAGAAGGGGGCATAGAAGAGGAAAGGCGCCTCTTTTACGTGGCTGCGACTCGCGCCATGGACCAGCTTTACCTCTGTTACCCTCTCATGATCTTCGACCGCCAGGTCGGCTCCGTGATCCTCAGGCCTTCCCGCTTTATTGCAGAGTTGAAGTCGAGACATTATGAAGAATGGCAGGTGGGCGAGGTGTAGGCGGTCTTTGTGACGGGGTGCTGACAGGGCAAGAACGAGCGAAGCGAGTTTGAGCGGGGAGGCTCCGGTGGCTTTGCCACTGGAGGGGGTGCTGAGCCCCAGTAATTGCATGCGAGCGCTGAGAGGGAAGGCTACGCTAGGGGGCATGCCACAGGCGAGCGAAGCGAGGGTGAGCGGGGAGCTATGATTACCGGCCGCTCTTAGGCGAGCGAAGCGAGTCTCTGAGGGGGAGGCTCCGGCGGGCTTATGCCTGTGGAGGGGGCGCTGAGCCCCATTAATTGCGTGAACCCAAGAATTGTCTATGCGTATTCTCATAAACTGGCTGATCACGACCGTGGCTATCCTCATCACGGCCTATTTTCTTCCGGGCGTGACGGTGAGAAACCTTACGGCGGCGGTGCTGACGGCCCTCGTCCTGGGGCTCATAAATGCGGTCATCAGACCGATACTCATCGTTCTCACCTTCCCCTTGACCATCGTCACGCTTGGGCTTTTCATCTTCGTCCTCAACGCGCTTCTCGTGCTCCTGACCGCCGCGATCGTTCCCGGCTTCGACGTGCGCAACTTCTGGTGGGCCCTCCTTTTCAGCCTGGTTTTTTCCGCGGTGAGCTTCATCCTCCACCGCATCGTGCCCCGGTAGCGTTGCGTCTTGGCGAAGACGCAGGGAGCCGCTTAAGTACGAACCCGGATTGCGCCGGAGAAGTCTTCCCCGAGCCTACAACCTCACCAGGTCGATCGGCGTCTCCGTGACCCGCTCCACCCCGTTCTTCCGAACGATAAAGTCGACCTCTATCCCTATGACGCCCTTCCCGGGAAAAATGAACTTCGGCTCAAAGGCGAAGACCATGCCCTCCCGGAGGATCGTATGGTGGCGGGCCGTAAAGACCGGCAGCTCGTTGATCTCCAGCCCCAGCCCGTGACCGATGAATTTGACCCTCGTGGGGCCGTGCCCCATGAAATAGTGATCCAGACCCGCCTTCTTCACCCGTTGATGGGCGCGCGAGAACACCTCGGTGGCATCCGCCCCGGCTTTCGCGAACCCCTGTGTATCCTCCACGATGTCGCGGGCCGTCTCGAAGGGCTTCTTGAAGAGCTCGTCGGGCTCCCCGACGACGAATGACCTCGTCTCGTCGGTAATGTAGCCGTTGTAACCCCCGCCACAGTCAATTATGACGGGGATGCCCCTTCGCACCGTCTCCATAGAGGAGCCCTGGGCGATCGCAGGGCTGAGGCCCAGTCCGGACACGGGCACGTCTGCCGACGAAGCGACTGTCCCGGAAGTTCCCGCGGCCACGTAAAGGGACATCATTTCCTGGTTGAAGCCCCGCATGCGGAGAAAGCCCTGGTGGCCGAACCTCCTCCCTTCCGCGATAAGCTCCGCGTCGATGTCTATTTCCCTCATCCCTGCCCTGATGACGTCCCCGGCCCTGGAGAGGATCCGGTCACAGATGGCTCCCGATCGCCGGATCTGATCGATCTCGAAGGGACTCTTTATTATCCGGAGAGTCTTAACGGCCCCGGAGATGTCCGTGAAATCCTCGGCGCCCGTGATCTTCTTGAATTTCTCGAAGAGGGCGACAGGCACGACGTCGAGCTCCATCCCTCCCCTGCCCCTGAATGCCCCCTTATCCTTGAAGAGCAGTCCTATCTCTTTTTCCGCCCGTATGGGGATGATCTCAAGGGGACTCTCCGCCAGGGCGCGCTCTACGCTCCTCTCCACGAAAAAGAGGGGCTCTCCCTCCTGCCGCACGAAGAGGACGCTCTTTTGCACGGAGCCCGTGAAATAGAAAAGATCCACATTTTGCATGATGAGGCAGAAATCGATCCCCGAGGAGGCCATCGCTTCCTTCAGCCGGGCGATCCTCCCCAGGATTTCTTCTCGCGGTGTGGGCTCACCTGGCCCGAGCGGACTCGACATATGCCGTCACCCTCCCCACGACCTCTTCTTTGCGCACCTTCTCCGGCTCCTTGATTGTGCGGGTCTTGATCTCCACGTTCCCCTCCTTCAAGGCCCGCTCCCCGATGGTGACCCGGAAGGGAATGCCGATGAGGTCGGAGTCCTTGAATTTCACGCCCGGCCTCTCGTCCCTATCGTCGAGAACGGCGTCTATGCCCTTGTCGACAAGGGACTCGTAGACGGCGTGGGCCAGCTCCATGCTTTCCTGATGCGACGTGTTCACGGGCAGCACCTCGACTTCCAAAGGCGCTATGGCAAAAGGCAAGGCCATCCCGTTCTCGTCGTGGTTCTGCTCGATGGCGGCCGCCACGGTCCTGCCGACCCCTATGCCGTAGCAGCCCATCACCATGAGCCGGTCGTGCCCTTCCTTGTCCAGAAAAGTCGCTTTCATGGACTCGCTGTATTTCGTCCCCAGCTTGAATATGTGGCCTACCTCGATCCCCCTCGTGGAAGTGA
>CAVVNC010000019.1:0-31312 GCA_963749525.1 uncultured delta proteobacterium | reverse complement strand
CGGTAATGGGGAGAAATGAATAGTGCGGAAAGATAGTTCATGATACGATGTGGCAGATACCTTTTGACCAGGGGAGGAATCCATGGATCCGAGCACCCGCGTCGTCAGATCGTCGTGCAGGGGTTGTCACGGCGTCTGCCAGGTCCTTGTCCATATGGAAGGCGACAGGGTGGTCAGGGTCGCAGGCGATCCGGATAGTCCCGACAAGCCGGGGCTACCTCTGCCCTAAGGGGGCGGCCGGCCCCGGAGATACTCTACCATAAGGATCGGCTCACCCATCCCTTGAAAAGGGCGGGGAAGAGAGGCGAGAACAAATGGGCGAGGATTTCCTGGGATGAGGCGATCTCCGAGATAGCGGACCGCCTTGACCGCGTGCGCCGGGAATCGGGGACCGAGTATTTTGCCATGGCCCAGGGCACGGGCAGGCCCTACACCGAGTATACGAACCGCTTCGCTCACGCCTTCGGCACGCCCAATTTCATATCGCCCGGCCACAATTGCTTCCTCCCGAGGGTAATTGCCAGCACGATCACGGCGGGCGCCCTTCCCATCGCCGACATTTACGGCTTTGGGGGCGAGATGCCGGCATGCGTCATGAACTGGGGCTGCAACCATACGGAGACGGGAGCGGCAGACGGCATGTGCGGGGCGATGTTCAAGAGGGCCTTCATGCAGGCCAAAAAGAAGATCGTCGTGGACCCGAGGCGCATCGGGCCTCGCTGAAAGACGCCGACTACTGGCTCCAGCTCAGACCCGGCAGTGAATGCGCGCTGGCCCTCGCGATGATCAACGTGATTATCGGCGAAGACCTCTACGACCACGAATTCGTCGAGAAATACGGATTCGGCTTCGACCGCCTGGCCGGCCACGTCCGGCCCTTCACGCCTGTGTGGGCGCATCCCATTACGCGCATCCCTGCTTCCTTGATTCGGAGGCGGCAAGGACCTTCGCGACAACGAAGCCCGCGTGCATCCAGTGGGGCAACGGGATCGATACGAGCACAAACGCCTTCCAGACCGGCAGGGCGCTCCTCATCCTCATGGGGATCACGGGCAACATCGATGTGCCGGGCGGGAACGTTTTCTGGGTGCCGCCAAAGGGGATCAGGCCGAAGTCACACAAACTCACCGACGGCAAGGCCGGGCGCGGCCAGTTCGTCACCCCGGAAAAGAAGGCGGCCGTCATCAGCGGCGACAGGTTCCGCTTCACGCCTGACTGCCACCCGCCGACGTTCTGGAAATCGGTGATCACGGGTGAGCCTTACCGGGTGCGGGCCATCTGGATCGTCGGCACCAACCCGCTTCTGACAGCCACGCAAGGGCTCACGATCGAGCGGGCGCTGAAGGACTACATGGAATACACGGTCGTCTCCGATCTCTTCATGACGCCCACCGCCCAGCTTGCCGATCTCGTGCTGCCGGCCGCCCATTGGCTCGAGCAGGACGATGTGGTCTTCATGCATGAAGTCTGGTGCGCCATGACCCGAAAGAAGCTCGCCCAAATCGGCGAGGCGAGGGACGACAGGGACGTGATCCTCGATGTCGCGCACCGGCTCGGCCTCAACGAGGCTTTCCCCTGGCCGGACCGCTATGCCTACCTCGATTGGCTCTGCGAGGGGACAGGCATGCGCTTCGAGGAGTTCAAGGAAAAGGACATCGTCATGGGCGAGATGCGCTACAGAAAGCATGAAGAACAGGGGTTCGGCACGCCTTCCCGCAAGTTCGAGTTCTACTCCACCATCATGGAGCGCGCGGGCCGCCCGCCCCTGCCGGTCTACGTCGAGCCGCCCCTGTCTCCGGTCTCTGCGCCCGAGCTCGCGCAAAAGTATCCCCTCATCCTCATGACGGGCACGAAGAAACTACACTATTTCCATTCGGAGTTGCACCAGATCGAGTCTCTGCGCAAGCGGCACCCCGATCCTCTCGTGGAGATCAACCCCGAAACAGCAGCCGCTTTAGGCATTTCGGACGGGGATTGGGTATCGATCGAATCGCCTTATGGAAAGGTCAGGCTTAAGGCAAGGCTCTTCGATGGCATCGCGCCGGACGTCGTCAACGCAGAACACGCATGGTGGTACCCGGAGGCGGCCCCACCCGACTATCGCTGGAAGGAATCGTGCGTCAACCTGCTCTTCGGCGACGACCATTTTGACCCGGACAAGGGGGCGGAGCCGCTGAAGTGCTATGTATGCAGGGTCGCGCCCGCCTAGCTCGGAGCCGTGGTCGCTCGATTTTCTGTCGATTCTGGGAAAAACAGGAGGAAATCGCTTGATTCAGTGGTTCGCAGAGAACCAGAATTGGGCCAAAGTGGCTCCGTGGATGGGAGTCGCAGCGACCGTTCTTCTGTTTTGGCGTTTCAAGCCGTCAGACGCGATGTTCTGGGCTTTGGTCAACATTCCGCTCTATCTCTTTCATCAGACCGAGGAGCATTTATGGCCGGGCGGATTCAAGCAATATATGAATCGCGTTATCTACAACAAACCGGACGGCGTTGAAACGCTGACCGACGAGAAGGTATTCTGGATCAACATCCTCCTGGTGTGGGTCTCTTTTGCGCTTTTCGGTTCGCTGGCGTTCATCGATATCGGTTTTGGGCTGTTGATCATAGTCTTCAGCATCATCAACTGCGTTACCCACATCATCCAGGGTATCATCCGCAAAGAATGGAATCCCGGGCTTGTGATGGCCAGTGTGCAATTTCTGATTTCAATCTATGGCGCATATCTCATAACAAGCCATGGCTTGACCAGCCGGTTGTTATGGTGGATCGGTGCGCTCATGTTTTCGGTTGTCGTCCATGCGGTTCTATTCAAGAAAGTGATGAAACCTCATTTCGGCGACGACCTTTTTGACCCGGACACGGGGGCTGAGCCGCTGAAGTGCTATGTATGCAGGGTCGCGCCCGCCTAGGTCAGCGCCCGCCGGCCGCCGCGTGTGGTCAGTCGCACGCGAAAACGCTTCATTTTAGGGGAAGATGCCCCGAAGCTCCACTGCCGTGGCAACCCTGCCTATGCCGAGCATGAGCGCGGCTGTCCGCATGCTCACTTTTTCGCGCTCCGAAATGGCGATGACCTCCTGGAAGCTCCGGGAGAGTATGCGCCCGAGGCGATCGACGATCTCGTCCTCGGTCCAGAAGAGCTCCTGGAGATTCTGAACCCACTCGAAATACGAGACGATAACCCCCCCTGCGTTGGCGAGGATGTCGGGCACCAGCGAGATGCCGCGGTCGGCGAGAATCCTGTCGGCTTCCGGGGTGGTCGGTCCGTTGGCGCCTTCCACGACCACTTTGCAGTGGAGGTGCGGCGCATTGAGGGAGGTGATCTGGTTCTCGATAGCGGCGGGAACGAGCACATCGCAGTCGAGCCGCAGAAGCTCCTCGTTGGTGATGGTCTCCCCTTCGATCTCTTCCCTGAGAAAGCAGTTGTGCTGTTTCTTGCACACCATCGCCTGTTCCAGATCGAGGCCCTTATTGTTATAGACGCCGCCGTTTATATCCGAGATGGCGATGATGGTTGCGCCGGCAAGGCGAAAGTATTTTGCCACGGCGCCTCCGACGTTGCCCGCGCCCTGGACCGCTACCCGGATTCCCTGGATATTCATCCGGAGATACTTCAACACTCTCGGCCGCGGTTATGACCACCCCTCTGCCCGTCGCGTCGAAGCGCCCCAGGGAGCCGCCCAGCTCCACCGGCTTGCCGGTCACCACGCCCGGAACGACGCGTCCTTTCTGAATGCTGTAAGTATCCATGATCCATGCCATGACCTGGGGATTCGTTGCGACATCGGGGGCAGGGATGTCCAGGTCCGGGCCGATGAAGGGGGATATCTCCCAGGCGAACCTCCTGGTCATGTTCTCGAGCTCCCGTCGCGACAGGTCCTTCGGGTCGCACTGGACGCCGCCCTTTGCCCCTCCGAAGGGGATGTTGACCACCGCGGACTTCCAGGTCATCCACATGGCCAGGGCCCGGACCTCCTCCACACCCATGTCGGGATGATAGCGCAAGCCCCCTTTGAACGGGCCTCGGGTGTCGTTGTGCTGCACCCTGTATCCTGTGAATACCCGCACTGTCCCGTCGTCCATTTTCACGGGGAAGTTGACGATCACCTCACGCCTGGCCCGCTTGATCTTCTCCAATATCCCGGGGTCTACGTCGGGCAGATGCTCGGCCGCGATCCTCACCTGTTCCATCGCCACCTCTGCGGCGCTTATCTTCCTCGGCTCCGAATCCATCGCTCGATTCCCTCCTTCACCGACACTTAGGACGTCTTTCTCACCCTTGACGGCCTTACCCGCGCTCAAGGCGCCTCAAAACCTCTTCCATCTCATCCATCGGCGCTCTCTTGCGCGTCTCCCGCTGCGGCCGGACGGTCAGCGGCCGGATCTTTCGGCCTCTTGGGCCTTTATAAGACATATTGTTCAACGGGGCAAGGGAAAAATGAAAACGATTGTTGACTTCGGTTCGGCTATCGTGCGATAACGGTTTCTTAGAGGTTACCGTGGTAGCTTCAATTCTCGACAAAAGGAGTTCGAGCAGATGGCGCAAGGAAAGGTGAAGTGGTTCAACGATTCGAAGGGCTTCGGGTTCATCACGCAGGACGATGGTGGCGATGTCTTTGTCCATCACTCCGCCATCCAGGGTGAAGGCTTCAAGTCCCTTTCGGAAGGGGAAAGGGTTGAATTCGACGTCGTTCAGGGACAGAAAGGCCCGGCCGCGGCGAATGTGCGTAAGCTGAAATAGACCTCCCATGAGCCGATAGGCTCGTGAGGGCCAATAGACCTCCCATGAGCCGATCGGCTCGTGAGGCGAAGAAGTACGACGCGACAGTAGCGAAGGCCCTCATCTTAGCATCTTGAGAACCCCTCCATGGCACCCTCGTCGGGGCCTTCCGCTTACGCGTCGAAAAAGCGGATCTCGAACGATTTTCGGTGTCCGGTGCCGAAAAGGCGGATGAGAATCGCGAGTCGCTCTAAGGCGCAATCGATTCCAGGCCCCCTGGAGGCTTGCCGTGACGCACAGGATAACGGAGAATTGTATCACGTGCGGAGCCTGCATTGGGGAGTGTCCAGAGGGCGCCATCATCGAAGGCGAAGGTCACGATATCGACCGGATCGATGCGGAAAAATGCACTGATTGCGGACGCTGCACCACCGAGTTCTTCTGCCCCTCAGGCGCCATAGAAGAGGAATAGGATACCTTACGCCTCGCCTTCCTTACCCTTTCACGGACAAGTAGGGCCGTTTCTCGAGAAAGTCCCTGGCGTGGTCCGCATCGAGGAGGGGATCGTAACAGACGCTGCCGAAGCAGGGGACGATGCGGCCCTCCCCGGGGCTATGGCTTATTGCGGTGTAGGGCATCACCGATGCAAGGCATGCCTCCATGAGTTCAGTTCTGGTTGTGCCCTCGACTTCGAGGCTGAGCAGATGGTAGAAGGCATCGAGGGCGGCGAAGAAGTAGCCGGCATGAACCGCCATCTTCCGCGCATTGTGGATGAATGCCTTCAAGGTTCCTTCCGCCAGGTCCCGGCAGCGCTGCCTTTTGAGGATGGCAGCGAGCTTCACGAGAAGTATGACGGCGCACGCATTGGCGGAAGGGTGAGGCGAGTCCTCTGCCCCTTTCAGCCGCGCTCCCAGCACCTCCTCTTCCGTATCGAAGAAGCCGCCCCGCTCGCCGTCCCAGAACCTTTCAACCGTGAGATCCATCAGCCTTCCGGCTGCCTCCAGATGGGACGAATCGCCGGTAACCTCATAGGCCTCGAGGAGCGCATCGGTGAGGGCTACGTAGTCGTCAAGGAGGCCGCGCACATCCGCGGTATGGAAGAGGACGCCCTGTATCATGCGCTCGTCGAGAATCCGCTTGAGACTCGCAAGAGCGAACGTCTCGACATCCTTGCCTCCAAAGACGCGGGAGGCCCTGAGGAACGATGCGATGAGCATGCCGTTGAGCGACGTGTAAAGGGTCTTGTCCACAAAGGGCTCCTCCCTCGTCCGTCTCATTGCGAGGAGTCGCGCCTTGCCCCGCTCGATGAGGCTATTGACCGCCCCACGGTCCAGATCGAGCCTGCGGGCGCACTCCTCCCGGTCCACGGAGACGAAGAGCACCCGTTTCCGCGGATCGTGATGCAGGGCCCCTTCCTTGCCCATGAGGTGAAGGGAGAGCACCCGGTATTCGTCGTGGGTCGAGGACCTTCCTGAACTCCTCGTCGGTCCATGTGAAGTAGCCCCCCTCGTCGTCCGGGGTCACATCCGCGTCCTGACTGGCGTAGAAGCCGCCCGCCGGATCTGAGAGGACCTCGCGGACGAACCCGATGATCCCTTCCGCTGTCTCCCTGAAGCGCTCTTCACGGAAGAGCGCATACGCATGGGTGTAGTTTCTCAGGAGCCACGCATTGTCATCCGCCATCTTCTCGAAGTGGGGCACGATCCATGAATCGTCAACAGAGTAGCGGTGGAAGCCGCCGCCAAGCTGATCATGGAAGCCGCCCCCGGCCATGGCGTCGAGGGTCTTCTTGATCGCGTTGGCGAGAATGCCGTTCCCTGTGAGCGCGTATCGCTCCAGAAAGAATTCAAGGGCTCCGGACATGGGGAACTTCGGTGAAGCCCCGAATCCCCCGTTCTTCGAGTCATATTGCGCAAGCATGAGGCCCGCTGCCTCCTCGAGGAGGGGAGCCCCGATCTCGCCGCGGTCGGCGGCGTGCGACCCGTGCGGCCTCCATGAGCCTGCGGCCATACTCCTCGATCTCGCCCCTGTTTGTCTTGTAGGCCTGGGCGATCATCTGGAGGAGCCGCTTGAACCCTGGTCTGCCGTATGCGTCCTGAGGGGGGAAGTAGGTGCCCACAAAGAACGCCTTCTTGTCCGGTGTGAGAAATGCCGTGAGGGGCCATCCGCCCCCTGCTCCCGAGGCCGCAGCAGCCTGCTGGTACCTTCTGTCTATGTCGGGACGCTCGTCACGGTCGAGCTTCACGCTGATGAAGCTGAGGTTAAGGACCTCCCCCACCTCGCGGTCTTCGAAAGACTCCTTCGCCATCACGTGGCACCAGTGGCACCAGATGGCGCCGGAGCTGAGGAAGATCGGCTTGTCACTGGCCGCGGCCAGCCGGAAGGCCTCTTCGCCCCACGGGTACCAGTCAATCGGTTGCTCCGCCGCGTGAATAAGGTATGGTGATTTCTCCCGGGCGAGTCGATTCATGCCCGGCGACCCGAAGGTAGGCGAGACGGACCCGGGGAAGATGGGGGTGGAAGCCCATACGGGCTGCAGATCCTTATGTGGTCTCTATCCCTCATGGTCCGTCTTCGCTTATCTTGCCTATTTCAACCTCGACTCCACTGCGGACCAGTTGAGGTTCTTGAAGAACGCATCGATATAGCCGGCCCTTTTCGTCCCGTAATCGAGCATGAATGCGTGCTCGAATACATCCATGATGAGGATGGGGTTACAGCCCGCGGGATGGCCCGTGTCATGCTCGTTTATCCAGAAATTGAAGAGCTTGCCGTTTGCCATGTCCTGATAGAGTACTGCCCAGCCGATGCCTCTCATGGCGCCCACCGCCCTGAACTCCTTTTCCCACGCGTCGAAGCTTCCGAAGTCTTCAGCGAGCTTCCGCGCCAGACGGCCGTCCTTGTTGGCGGAGCCGTTGCCCCCCAGGTTCTCGAAGTAGTACTCGTGGAGGCGCATTCCATTGAACTCCCAGCCGAATCTCCTCCTTAGCTCGCCGAACTCCGGGGTAGCCCCTTTGTCGTCCTTGAGCATCTGGGGAAATATCTCGATGAGCTTGTTGGTGTTCGTGACGTACCCCTGATAGAGGGTAAAGTGGTTGTTCAAAAGGTTGGCGCTCAAGCCCTCCATTCCGATCAACTTCGAGTAATCCTTTGCCGTATACATCTTCTCCTCCTTTCCCGATTTTGTTGGTTTCCCTGTTTTTCCAGTCCCTCGGCCGCCCGACTCACACTTCCGCGAGGCCCGCTTTAGGCCTTTTCATAATATAATGGCCGGGGAGGGAAAGAGCCAAAAAACAAAAGAGAGAATGGGGACGTATTCGAGGCGATCCTTCCGACGGAGGGGTCACCCAGATGGTCCCGGGGTTGATCCATCTCACCCTCAACTGGGGTGGGTCCGCTCCTCCCTTCCGGCGCCGAAGCGTAGCCTGGAACGGGCAGCGAAAAACCGCTTATCCCCGCGCCTCCAAAGGCGGCGCTTACGCCTTTGTCTGCTTCCCGAGAGCCTGGAGTATCTCCCGCATATGATCGATGTGGAAGGTGATGTGGCTCTCCGCGATACCCTGGAGAAAGACTGCGAGGGTTGGATACTCGCCGATCGGGGACTCCTTGAGGGCCCCCACATGGGCCTTTCTCGCTAGCTGTTGCGGCGAGAGGCCGGAGACAAACTCGGCGAGGGCGCCGTATCCCTTGTCGAACTCTTCGAGGAGCTGAGCAAAAGACATGCGGGCGCGCCTGTCGGAAAGCTGGGTCTGCCCTGGGTGCAGGCTCGACCTCCGGGGTGTCCTCGTCCAGGAACGCCTTGACGCTCGTCATGAAGCCCCCGCCTTCTGCCCCGGAGAGGTGCGAGACGATCTCCTTGGGGGACCATCGCCCGGAAGGCGCGCGGGAGGCCGTTGCTTCGTCGATCCCGTCGCAGAGCCTCCTGAATTCCCCTGCCTTTCGGCGAATAGCCTCGGATAGTTGGGCTCCGTTCATAGCTTCCATAGGTTTGCCCTCTCTTGTCTTCGAGTCTTTATGCCTCGAGCTGAGTATAAGACGGCGCGGAAGAAAACGCCGCCGGCTTCTATTATTGGGGCTCAGCGCCCCCTCCACGAGCAAAGCTCGCGGAGCCTCCCCCCTCAAGCCTCGCTTACGCTCGTTTTGCCGCTGGCTTAGGCGCCCCCTCCAGCAGCGAAGCCGCTGGAGCCTCCCCCCTCAAGCCTCGCTTACGCTCGGGTCCGGAGATGAAAATGCAACGTCTCAAATACGCACAGCAACAATTTTGGAAGCGGCCTCTCCAGTCGAAAACGCCGCCGTCAGGAACCGTCCGCACGCTAACGCGCACTTCCTGTAAGTCTGTTTTTCCCTCCCGCCCCTCCTGTGCTCTTGTCTCTACTCGTGACTCTCGTCAGAGTCCGAAGGAACAGACAATGCGTTGCTTTATCAGCTCGGGCCGCTCTTTCGATCTCATGCGCCCGACCTCCTCACCCTGGCGCCACAGGGCGTATCCTTCGCGCGACTTCGTGATCGCGCACGGAATATTCAACCTTCTGAACCACTCGAACCACCCCTGGAGCATCTCCATCGACTCGACTTTCTTGCTGACCTCAAAGAAGAGGTTCTCATCCCGGCTCTCGGTCACCTTGTTTTTTCGCACCTTCTTCGATGCGTGTCTCCTGTCCATCGCTATTCCTCCTGTTATTCCGATGTGGGGAGTCTTTCTCTAAGCAATAGACGTGCCGGAACAGGAGTCGGCTGCAGAAAAGGCGAAAACTGAGATGTCGCCGCTGGACGGCGCGCGAGAAGCACAAAAGTGTCGAGAACGCCAGGGCGACCGGGACAAGAATGTCGCCGCCCATACCCTCCATCGCATTGCCGTGAAAACCGGGGAAAGGCCCTCTCGTACAAATGCGCTCCATAAATGATCAAAAGTTCGTCGGGTCTGAGTGGTCGGCACGAAGAACCAGACGAGCTTGCCGTGCAGGTCGCCTGGGATGGTGACCGACGCCGGATGCGACGGGCTGTCTATCTTTACGGCCCGATTAGGACCGGTTCTACATTCAGGGGCAGCTTGTCGGTCCTCGCCACCTTTTTGTGCGTCGTCTGGTCTTCGATGGTGCCGACCCAGGTGTACCCCGTGCCCATCTCCTCATCCGTTGACGGCCCGGGAGCTATGCTTACGTAAGCCAGATACCTGTGTCCTGCTTCTGCCGTAAATGAGACGGAACCGGTGACACTTGAGCGGAATAGAAAGCCTGTCTGCATATAGTCCTGCCGTTGGTCGTCCGGCTTCAGCTCCACGGTATGGACACTCGGCAAAACGGAGACACCCAGACCGGGGACCTTCACGCCGTCACATGCAATAAGGCTGGTGTTCGGTCCGCTCCTCACGAGGGCCGTCTGCTCGGCCGGCAAGACAGGCCCGGTGTATCCCTGCATCGGCGTGCCTGCGCACGCGGCCAGCGCAAGAACTGCCATCCCCAGCGCCACGATTCTCAGATTGTGAAAAGCCGTGTTTTCCATCTCTCCTCCTTGTGTTGGCTTCGTCCGCCAAAATTGCCGCACCATGTCACATACACAGGTGATTCCTACCGTTGATGCGAGTACAGATCACTCCTTGTCATTGTCAGGTCTTATTTTCATGAAAATCTTACCAGCATAAGCATCATAAAGCCATAGCTCCAGGAGGCGGATGTGAAGGTACTCGTGTTGGGCGAGGTATTCCCCGGGTTTTTCGGGTGTACCTCTCACGTCTACTGTCTCTGATGACACGTACGGCTCGGCGAGACGGCAAAGCACCAGCAGTCTTATGTTCGGCTTGAACCGGTCGGCCTCCTTCTTGGCCGCCGAAATCCTCGCGACGATGGTCTCACTTCTTAGCGACTCGTCGAGAGCGCCGGCGGCGGATGCTCCTTTCGCCTGTTCGGCGTGTCTCTCGACGGAGAATGCACCGAGATTTCCGAAGGCGACCGTATACTCCCGGAACTTTACTTCCTCAATCTCGGTTTTCTTTCCATCGCTTCCGGTATAGGTGTATGTGTGGTCCACCCGCGGAACGTAGGCGATCCTAAAGCCCCTCTTTGTCCTGTCCGGCCTCCCTTGTGTCAATATCGACCACACCTGGCAGGATACCCGTATGTTCTGCCCGTGCTTGTCGTAGGCAACCTCCGCGGGCTTTACCTGAAATGCGAAGATACTGTCGTCTTTCTGCGTCCATGCGAGGGGAATCGTCTCCCTGCTCTGCCCGGCTTCGCTCACCTGTGCGGCCTTTTGCAAGCTGGTCCGGACGGTGTTGTAGACTGCCTGGATGTTGTGGCCCCCGTAGGCTTCGGACAGTCGCTCGCGCGTGATGTCGAAGGGAGCATTATCATACTCCATGGGGACTATTTTTTCCGAGGTTGAGCCGGGTCCCCCGCCTTGTGATGTGTCGCCTCTCCGCTGCGCCCGGACCACACTGCTGCCGCAAAGGAGCACAAGGGACGCGAGCAGCAGGATAACCGTCGTTTTTGTCCCGCCGGTCCTTACCATGCTCCATCACCGTGCCGATGAGATGTCTTCCCCGTATCGGGCGGGGAAGAGCACCCCATGCACCGGCGATATGCCCGTTGCCCGGAGACCGGCCTCGTCTCTGTCCTCGTACATCAGGTTCATCGTGCCGGAAAACGAATGACTATGAGCGTACATGCTTTCTCATTTTGAACCCCACCAGGCCAAAACCCATTCTCTGCCAGAAGCGAAACTGCTCATCGCCGCACTCCGCTTCGAGGACGACCGCCCCGTCCATTTTCGCCGATTCATTGAACTGCCGGAGCAGACTATTCGATATGCCGCTGTTCCGTCTTTCCGGCCTTACGTAGAGATGGCGGCACACGGCGTGGGCGCAGCCCGTCGCAGGTTCGGGCACGGTCATGAAATCAAGGAAGCCCACGGCGTCCTGCCCCTCCTCTGCCACGAAAAGATGGTAGTTCTTGTAGAGCCGCATCAATCCCAGAGTGATGTTCTTCCACCACTCGATGCTCGGCGTATAAGAGGGGTTAAGCTCCCGTACCATGTCGAGCCAAAGACGGCTCACCTGCTCGATATCCGCTTCACCGCCCTTTCTGATGCTTATTGCTGGCGCTTCCTTGTTCCTCTCCGGCACTTGGTTCTCCCCTCGGTTACCGATACCGCGCTACTGGCCCCCGGGCAGGCCCCGCATGCCTCCATGCGAACCCCGGGCCTTCCCGGGCTTATTCTCTGTCTGGCCCGAGTCCCTTTTGCACTCCCCGATCGAGCCTTCCTTGCACCTCTTTCCATCCACCCAGTATGCGCCGGTCAGGTTCGCCTCGGAGAGATCAGTGCCTGATAGGTTTGCGTCAGAGAAGTCGGCGCCGGAAAGCTTTGCGCGGGAAAGAGAGGCACCGGTGAGGTCGGCGCCCGCGAGATCTGCCCCCGAGAGGTCGGCGTTCGACAGATTCGCATCGAGGAGCTGCGTATGATGCATGTTCACGTTCCTCAGGTTGCTACCGGACAAGCTGGTTTTGGAAAGATTCGCGGCAGACAGCCTGGCTCCCGAAAGCCTGCTGCCGGACAGGTCGGCGCCACTCAGTTGGGCACCTGTGAGGTCGCAAAACGTACATTGCTTCGTTGCGAGGACCCTATCCAGATCTTCCTGTTTGAATGCAAGCGCTCCGAGAGGGGCCGCAAGCAGCGGCACTAGGATGAAACAAACGCCGAGGGCCCTCTTTCTGTGTTTCGTGCCCTTCTCCTTTCGTCTGTGTCTTAAGCCCATGCCTCGCCGATGAGAGAAGAACAGGCGATAACGAATCCCAAAGCGAGGGGATGGATGGCTCCGTAACTCCCCCGCATCATCATCACGGCGGCCCAAGTAGACCGGCGAGGATGCCCGCAAGCGTCGGAGGGGAGGAAGGACCGCGACGTAGGCGGGCACCGTGCCGTACTGAATAGAACTGCTACGGACCGTCGGGCGCCCATGCCTTGTGAGGGGGCACCCATATGTTATTCACCATCTGACCCGGCACGTCGACCCACTGGCCTCTGCCTTGGGGAGCGGCTGCCGCTTCGGAAGGAGGGGGAGGAGGATAGGCGTAAGCCTGATTTGGCGGCGGAGGTGCTGCATAGACGGCCTGCGGCGCCGGGTATGGGTACGGGTAGACATAGGCGGGAGGGGGTGCATACCAGGGACCGGCCGCGGCTGCGCCCAAGAGGACGCCTCCCGCGAAGGCTCCCGGAACCCACCAGCCTCTCCACGCATGGCTTGTCGATGGAACGGCAAGCGTCACCGCCACGAGGGCTACAACAACGATTGCGATTCCTTTGCTCCTCATGTGTACCTCCCTATCACTTTTCCGGTAACAGTGGCGGATCGGATCTTAGTGTCCCGCCTTTTGCGCCGGCGCCCCTTGGGGCCCCTTGCCCATTGGTCCCCGGTGATGATGGTGGTGTCGTGAGAACCCTTTGCCCCATGATCCCCGGTGGTGATGATGACAAAAATGATGCCGGTGGATGCGGTCGAGCATCCGGATCTGCTCCGGGTTCAGGATCTTTCTCCATTCGACCTTCATCTCAGCCTTCTTGTCCATGAGCTGGAGCTTAAGGGCGTTCAGCTCCTTCTCCTTCCCGAGAAGCGTTGCGTCGTCCGTCTTGGGATCGGTGAAGAGCTTCTGTACCTCGACCCTCTTCATCTTGATGTCATACCTGAGATCGTGGGTGTCAGCCCAGAAGGTCTTCCTGAGCTCCTTCATCTTCTCCCTCTGTTCCTCCGTGAGGTTGAGGCTGGGACCGAACCGGTGAAACCCGTGATGCTTCTGAAAACCCTGTGGACCGGCCTGGCCGGGACCGGGGGGTGCTGCGAATGCCGCTGTGGTAAAGCCGACGAAAAGCAGAGCGAAAAGAAGAGAACAGATCTTTTTCATGGCGCCTCCGTAAAGTGTAATGAGCGATGGCCATATGCCTGCGCCCCTAGGCCTTTTCCTGGCTTTGCAAGCCATGTCTTTGAGGCTCAAAGGGCTTGAAACGCTTTCTCCTGCGGATACCGCACCATTTCTTGTATCGGCCCGGCGTGACGCCTGAATTCAGGGCCCCTTGGCTCCAAGCCCCTGTGATAGCAATAGCCGTGCCTGAAAAGCCACCCGAATCAGTAAGAAAATGGGGCATTTTCATGCAAGTCTGGGCAGGAGGTGGACAAAAATGTCGAAAATCCCGGCCCGCCGGCGGGCAATCATGTCGACCCTTGGGCCGGAATGGCACGATATCCTCTTCTTCCGTTCGATCCAGGCCCCTACACGTGAGCGCTATCTTCGGTCGGCTGACTCATCCGGTTGTGTGAAAAGAAGCTTCGAACGCGTGTCCGTTGCTCCCGATGCGCCCTTGATCCCCCTCTCATTGCCCCGTCGGCTGGTGACCGTGTCCGGCCTCACCCCCCTGCCTGCCCATGCAGGCCCTGAGGGCTTCCGGCGTCGCCGCCGCAGACACACATGTCCTTACCTCCTGGAGTCGGGTGATCCTTTGGTCAATCCTCGTCAGAAATTCGGCCTTCCTCTGTTCGAATGTCATGCCAGAGCCCTGGATCGGCTGACCTCCGTCCGAGGCAATGGACGGCACGGAAAACAGCAACGAGATTGCGAACAACGCCAATAGTGCTCTTTTCATGCTACCTCCTTCTCTTCCTGTTCTTTCGCCTCAATGGTCCTTCGCTTCCCGTTCCTACCGGGCGCCTTTCGGCCCTCCATAGTTCTTCCGTTGCCGGTATCTTTTCGTGAGGACCTCGGTCAGCCTCCCAAGAAAGAGGGCGATGAGAATTGTCAGAAGAAACAACATGATGACCTCGGGAACCATAGATGCATCCCTCCTTAATGCCGCAGGCCTCCGCCCATTCTGTCTTTCTTCGCTCTTCGTGGCAGCCGCGCGCAAGCCTTAACAAGGGCAGGCAAGATGATCAGCCACCGGCGTCCTTTTTTGCCGGTGGCTGATCGGAGGAAATGGGAGAAAGAGACATTTCTACTCCCGTGCAACTCCAATGCCAGCAGGCGACAACAACCCAGAAGAGGCTGTAATGCCGGTGCGACATACAATCGCAAGGCACTGCCTCTGTCACGGGCGACAAAACTGTCGCGGAGATTTGGGCCGATTCGACAATTGGTGACGAGAAGCCGGGGTGACTTTCCTCGAGGGTACCATTCAAATTCCACATCGGGATGACTCCTGTCTTTATCTTCTCCCCTTCCTTGACGATAACATATATCGGGATGAAGGCTCCGTCGTTCACTACCCGAATATTGCCGGCGGGACTTGTCCTCCGTAGGACAAAAAACAGGACCCACGACGAGGCCTCCCAGACCGTCCGCACCTGGTGCTATGGAGTGGTGATGCGTGTCGCTTGAGTCGAAAATGACCGAGCAGAAGTACCGCGATCTCTTCGAAAAGGCCGGCGAGGCCGTCCTGGTCTTTGTGGAAGGAAAAACGGTCTTTCACAACCCCGCGTCTCGGAACCTGTTCGGTATGTCGGAAGACGAGCCCACAGGCCTGTCCATCGGCACCTTCGTCCACCCTGAGGACCGCGACGTCGTGCTCGACCAGTACAGGCGTCGCCTCGAGGGCGAAGATCCTCCCCGGTCCTACCTTTTCCGCATCGTCCGCCGGGACGGCGCCGTCCGATGGGTCGAGGCGCGTCCCGACCTGATAGAATGGGACGGTGAAACGGCGACGCTCGTCTTCCTCACCGATACTACCGAACGCAAGACGGCCGAACAGGCCATCGCCGAAGGGGCGGAGAAATTCAGGATTCTTTTCGAAAATTCGCCCGACGCCATCGTGCTCATCGATGAAGGTAGATGTGTGGACGGCAACGCGGCCGCCCTCAGGCTGCTGGGATGCGAAAGAAAGGACGATCTGGTCGGCCATTCTCTCCGGGACTTCTCACCGACAAAGCAGCCGGACGGACGTCTCTCTTGGGACGTGCTGCTCAAGGCTAAGGAGACGGCCTTGCGGCAGGGAAGCAGCCGGTTCGAATGGTCGGTGCGCTCCGCTGACGGCGGGGAAATCTGGATAGAGGTCTCCCAGACGGCCGTTCCCATAGGTGGAAGGCCTATACTCCACACCGTGCTGCGAGACGTCACTAAACGCAAGAAGGCAGAGATTTCCCTGCGGGAGTCGGAGGAGCGCTACCGCAACATCTACGAGAATTCCCAGGACGGGATTTTCCAGTGCAGTCCCCTTGGCTGCTATCTCAACGTCAACCCCGCCTACGCACGTATGTACGGTTACGAATCCCCCGACCAGATGATGGGGGTGGAAGATTTTGCCGGAAAGCTCTATGTCGACCCGGAAGACGAAAGGAGATTCAGAGAACAGCTAAGGCGCGATGGCGAGGTGCGGAACTTCGAGTCGAAACGGCGCCGCAGGGACGGCAGCGTCTTCTGGGCTTCCACGAGCGCCCACAGGGTCATAGGACACCACGGGGAGGTCATCTGCCACGAAGGGATAATCGAGGATATCACCGACTTGAAGAAGACTCAGGAGGCGCTGCGCGAATCGGAGGAGCAATTCAGAAGCCTGGCCGACAACGCCGGCTTGGGCATCTACCTGATACAGGATGACATGTTCAGGTACGTGAACATGAAATTCGCCGACACGTACGGCTACAGGGTCGATGAGATCGTCGACAAGATGGGCTCCATGGACCTCGTGATCCCCGATGATGCCGCCATCGTGGCCGAGAACATGGCCAAGAGAATCTCGGGCGAGGTCGATTTCATCAATTACGAACTGAGGGTGCCTACGAAAAACGGCGAGGTCATCACCGTCGAGATCCACGGTGGACGCACCGTGCGCCAGGGAAGACCCGCCGTCATCGGAACGGTTCAAGATATCACCGACCGCAAGCGGAGCGACGAGGCCCTCAAGAGGGCCGAGTCAAAATACAGGTCCATATTTGAAGATGCGCTGATGGGCATCTTCCAGACCACTCCGGCGGGTCGCATTGTGGCAGCCAATCCCGCGTTCAGCCGTATGTTGGGCTACAGCTCGCCCGAGGACCTGATGAATTCCGTCACGGACCTCGCTACCCAATTAGATGTCCGTCCCGAAGACCGCCTGAGATTCCATGGAATTCTTTCGTCAGGCCATTTGGTGGAAGAATTCGATACGGAGTTCCGCAAAAAGGATGGGAGCGTGCTCTCCGTGCGCATGAACGCACGAGCGGTCAAGGATGCCCGTGGGGATATCCTCCGCTACGAGGGCTCTGCCGCGGATATCACCGCGCGCAAAGAAGCGGAAGAGGCCCTGCGCGCGAGTGAGCAACGGTTCCGCTCCCTTGTGGAAACCACGAGCGACTGGATATGGGAGGTTGACCATAACGGTATCTACACGTACGCCAGCCCCAAGATAAAGGATATGCTCGGCTACGAACCCGAAGAGGTCGTCGGAAAAACGCCCTTCGACTTCATGGACCCCTGCGAGGCGGAACGCGTGGGAGCCGTCTTCAGCGACCTCGCCCAGTCCGGTAAGTCATTCTCCGGCCTGGAGAACATCAATACATGCAAAGATGGACGGAAGGCAGTCCTTGAGACGAGCGGCGTGCCGATCTTTGACTGCAATGGAAATCTTTCGGGCTACAGGGGTATCGATCGTGACATCACGAAGCGCAAGCAGGCTGAAGAGGTGCTCCGCTGGAAGACGACCTTTCTCGAGGCCCTCGTAGACTCGTCGCAAGACGGGATACTGGTGCTCGACAGCCGCAAGCAGAAAGTGCTGCAGAACCACCGGCTTGTCGAGATGTGGAGGATGCCCCTCGAGGTGGCGGAGGCTGGAGACGAGGAAGGGCGCATCAATTTTCTCATGGCATCCATCAAGAACCCTGAAGAGTTCTACAAGAAGCTCATGCATCTTTACAACCACCCGGACGATACTGTCCGCAGCGAATTCGAACTTAAGGCAGGAGGAGTGGTGGAGGCATTCTCATACCCCGTGCTCGGCAAGGACAGCCTGGAGCACTACGGGAGGATATGGATGTTCCGCGACATCACCGAGATCAGGCGCTATTGGGACATGCTGGAAAACCTTTCCACCACGGACGGGCTCACGGGGATATCGAACAGACGAAGGCTCGACGAGTTCCTCGATCGCGAGTGGCGCAGAAGCATGCGCGACCGTTCGGAGCTGTCGCTTCTCCTCATCGACATCGACTATTTCAAACAGTTCAACGACCGGTACGGACACCTGTCGGGTGACGACTGCCTGAAACGGGTTGCGGACGCTCTGCGCAAGACGGTGAGGAGAGCGGGCGATTTAGTCGCCCGGTACGGAGGCGAGGAGTTCGTATGTGTCCTTTCGGGAACGGGAGAGAAGGGAGCCGAAGAGGTAGGTAGGAAGGTCGCGAGCGAAATAGCCGGCCTGAAGATACCACATGAAGGCTCGGCGGTGGCGCAACACGTGACGGTGAGCATCGGAGTAGCGACCGAGGTGCCGGAGAGAGGACAAGAATACTCTGACCTTATCCGGAAAGCAGATCGCAGCTTGTATGCCGCAAAGCAAAAAGGACGCAATAGAGTAGAGGCAGTTCCCAACGATTACAACAACGAGGTGAAACGTAATGGTGAACGATCGCGTAGGGCTGCTCACGCGCGCAGGTAGCGCAGCCACCTTGCCCATGCTGAGAAACGTGATGGTCGAGGTGTTCAAGATCATGGCCGACCCCGACTCATCGTTCAGTCAGCTCTATGACGTCGTGAAATACGACCCGGCCATCTCTTCAAAGATCATTAGCATCGCCGCCTCTCCCTATTACAACAGAGGGACCGCGGTAACGAGTCTCGAGAGGGCCATGGTGATGGTGGGCTTCAAGGAAGTTGAAAGGATCATCATGTGCCTCGTCTTCATGAAGCAGATCATGTCGCCGTGGAAGCTCGCACAGGATGATATGGCAGCCATATGGGGGCATTCGCTTATTGTTGCCCATGCGGCAAGGACCCTGGGCACGAAGATCGGCACAGAGGAATCGGAGAAGGTGTTCGCGATCTCTATTGTCCACGACATAGGGAAAACCATTTTCTACACCTACGATGACCGCTACAGGAGCTTGGCGAAAGAGGTGTCCCCAGACAGCACGGACGTCTGCGACCTTGAACGGGACGAATACGGCATCGACCATCAGGAGGTAGGCCACTACATGTCAACAAAATGGGGCTTCCCGAAAGAGTTCTCCGAGGCCATCCTGACCCACCACAGCCCGCCCGACGGGAGAACGCCGGTCATCGACATCGTGAGGGAGGCCGACGCGTTCGCAAACGGTCGGGAGAGCACTCTCCCCGAGAGAGAAAGAACTGCCCTGCAGCTCGAGAAGGAGGCCATAAGAGCCGAAACCGAGCGCATTAAGCTGCTTGTGGGGGTGTAGGGCGCGCCCTGAGGTCCTAGGGGGTCGGTCCGCCTGACCCCACTGAAACCCGCTTGTGGCGGCCTCGTGCGTTGTCGCTTTTGAGCGGTAATGAACAGCGTCATGTCTCACCCTTTTTGCACGTCTTGCAGGTGCTGTCAATAATTCCCGGTTCGACTTATTCTTTCACTGTCCGTAATGTCGAATTTCAGTTTTTGCTCACAAGATGACACGGGCGGGAGCAGTGAGGCGGTCCCGTCCTCGCTTAAGTCGCGCGCAGCCCTGGAACGAAGCATGAACGACAGTGCAAAGGCTCCGATCCCCGAAGTGGGTGGTGTCTCAGTTTGGCGGAAACTGAGACACCACCCCGATATGCTTTGACAAGAGAGCCGCGTCATAATAGATTATGCCGTGGAAAAGGGGCCTTCGATGGATATCATGCAGGAAAACGACCTCGTCGTGGTCGCATACAGAGACAAGAAGTACTTGAAGCGGCTGGAGAAGGGCAAGTCGTTCCACGGTAAGGGGGGTATCCTTCCCTTGTCGGCGGCAATGGGCTGTCCGTGGGGAACCCGGTTTGGCGAGTACGAGGTCTTCCGGCCCACCATAGAGGACATCATCATGTACGGCGTGAGGCGGGAGACCCAGATCGTCTTTCCCAAGGACGCCTTCTTCATCTGCTCGAAACTCGACGTGAGATGCGGATCGCGGGTGTTGGAGGTAGGGACCGGGAGTGGAGCGCTCACATTGCTTCTCGCGCGGGTGGCAGGCCCCGACGGTCTGGTGGTTTCCGTGGAGAAAGAGGAGAGGCACTACAAGAACGCCCGGAAGAACATCGAAAGATTCGCCGACTTCCCGAACACCGAGGTCCACAACGCGGACATAGGCGAATTTGTCGCGAGCCCGTTCGACGCCGCCTTCGTGGACCTGCGCGAGCCATGGGAGCACGTGGAGAAGCTCCGGACCCTCCTCAAGGGAGGCGCACCTGTGGGATTCATAGTGCCGACCGCAAACCAGGTGTCCGAGACCCTCCAGGCCATCAAGGGTGGATTCGGCGACCTCGAGGTCATGGAGATCATGCTGCGGAGGTACAAGACCCTCGCCGCGAGGCTGCGTCCGGAGGACAGGATGATCGGCCATACAGGATACCTCCTCTTCGCGAGGAAGATAGAGATGGTGAGAGAGATGGGGCCCGGAGAAGAGTCTTCAAAGGAGCCTCTATCCGAAGGGACCTAAAAAAGCTTCCCGGGCGACAATCCCTTATTGATATGAAGGCCGGATTAGGATATGTTTTTAGGAGGCTTGAGGGGGTTCTATCCTGAGCCTGTCTTGAGGCCCCCTTTGCGCGGCAGATGGCCGAGAAGAGATTTTATTTTCTTTCGATGCTGGCCCTCGTACTCGTCCTCGGGTACCTGAGCTACCTCATACTGAGGCCGTTCCTCGCGCCCATAGGCTGGGCCATCGTTTTTTCCATTGTCTTCTTTCCGATCTACAAATTCGTCCTGAGATACGTGAGGTGGAATTCCCTCGCAGCCGCGGTTACCGTCATCCTTGTGTGTGTGCTCATTCTCGGTCCTTTCTCTTATTTTGCCTATCTCCTCACGAGAGAGCTGAGCAACGTGTCGGTACAGACCATGAACTTGCGAAGCGTGGCGAAGCTCCTCAATAGCCCCTCAATTCAGCCCTCTCTAAAGAAGGTGCTCTCATTCCTGAGCATCAGCCAGGCCCAGCTCCAGACGTCCGTGGTAAGTAGCCTTTCCGGGGCGGGACAGAGGCTCCTCGAGTATCTCCCTGACCGGCTGGGCGACCTCGCCGGGGCAGGGGTGCATTTCGTGCTCATGGCCTTTGCCCTCTTCTTCTTCCTGCGGGACGGATCGCAGTTTCTCACCCGCATGAGCGAATACATCCCGTTCCCCGAGAAGTATAGGGAGAGGTTGACGAAGCGGGTCAAGGACGTCGTCATTTCGACCATCTACGGGGGGATCGTTGTCGCGATGATTCAGGGCATCGTCGGCTCCGTCGCCTTCGCCCTTCTTTCGATCCATTCCCCCATCCTGTGGGGCCTCGCCATTTCCATATCGTCTTTCGTTCCTGCGGTGGGCTCCGCGATCGTGTGGGTTCCTGCGGTAATCATCCTCCTTCTCAGGGGCTCCATCCTCAACGGGCTTATCCTCGCCATCGTGGGAGTCTTCGGGATAAGCATGGTGGATACCGTGCTGAGACCGATAATGATGCGGGGCAGGCTCAGAATGCCTCTTCTTGCGATCTTCTTCAGTGTCCTGGGGGGAATCGAGCTGTTTGGCCTCATAGGCCTCGTCATGGGACCCCTGGTTCTTGCCGTTTTCATCTCAGTGGTCGACATAATGCGGGACGTCGAGGCGGACCATTCCTGATTGAAGCGCGTCTATCGTCCCTTTGCGACGTTATGAAACGGCTCTGAACCCGTCCCCAGATCAGAGGATCACGAACCTCTTGATGTACTCGACGATCTCCTCGGGGTCGTCCAGGAGCTTGAAGATGTTGAGGTCTTCCTTGCTGATCATCTTGTTTTCGAGCATGTGGCGCTGCATGAAGGAGATAAGGTCGCTCCAATAGTCGCTTCCCACGAGGATGACGGGGAAGGGGCGTATCTTTCGCGTCTGGATCAGGGTGAGGGCCTCGAAGAACTCGTCCAGGGTGCCGAACCCACCGGGCAGGACGACGTAGGCAATGGCGTACTTGACGAACATCACCTTCCTTACGAAGAAGTACCTGAAGCTCAAAGGGATGGTGATGTACGGATTCGGCTTCTGCTCGAAGGGCAGCTCGATGTTGATGCCGATTGACTTGACACCTTCCTCTTTTGCCCCCTTGTTGACTGCCTCCATCACGCCGGGCCCTCCGCCGGTGATAAGGTTGAATCCGTTCTTCCCCAGCATTTTTGCAAGGTTATAGGCCTTTACGTAGAGGTCCTCGCCTTGGGCGGTTCTCGCGCTTCCGAATATGGTGATCGCAGGTTTGATGTCGGACAGGTTTTCGAAGCCCTCCACGAATTCCGCGAGGATGTGAAAAAGCCGCCACGAATCCTTCAATGTTATGTCGTCGATGACGAACTGTTTTTCCATATGGCCCCTTTTGGCTTGAGATTTCGCCGTCGCCCATATAATATTTAAGGTGAGCGGGGGAAGTCAAAGAAAACTTTGCCCTTTTCCCGCCCCTTTCGAAGGCGGAAGGATCACTCTCGCTTTCTCGATGCGGCCTCGCATATCCGCACTCGGTCACTTCAATTTCGCAAGGTGAAGGAATGAACAGGGAGATATTCAGGGAATACGATATCAGGGGCCTGGTCGGGACTGACCTCACCGAGGAAGTGGTAAGGGACATTGGCCGGGCGTTCGCCACCTACATGAGGGAAAGGGGCAGGACGCGGGTGTCCGTCGGCCGGGACTGCAGGCTCAGCTCGGACAGCTTCGGCGCCCTCATCATGGAGGGCATGCAAATTGGTGGTCTGGCGGTGATCGACCTCGGGGTGGTGCCCACCCCTGTCTTTTACTACTCCCTTTTCAATCTCGACGTGGAAGGCGGCATCATGGTGACGGGCAGCCACAACCCGCCGGAATACAACGGCTTCAAGATAGCCTTCGGAAAGAGCACTCTCTTCGGTGCGGAAGTTCAGGAGATAGGGAATATCATCGAGGCGTGCCGCTTCGTGTCCGGGGCGGGCTCCGTGAGCGGCCACGGGCAGATAAGGGAGGAATACGCGGACTATCTGAAGAGGCACATATCCATTGACCGGGGCCTCAAGGTGGTCATCGACGGGGGCAGTGGGACCGGCGGTGAGATTGCCTGTCCCATCATGGAGGATCTGGGCCAGACGGTGGTGCCCCTCTTCTGCGAGATGGACGGCCGTTTTCCCCATCATTTCCCCGACCCTACGGTGGAGAAGAACCTGGTCGACCTGAAGAGCGCGGTGATGCGCACATCGGCTGACTTGGGCATAGGCTACGACGGCGATGCAGACAGGATAGGCGTGGTCGACGAGACGGGCAAGGTGATCTGGGGCGACTACCTGATGATCATCTTTGCGAGGGACATCCTGAAGACGAACAAGGGAGCCTCTTTCGTTTCCGAGGTGAAGTGCTCGAAGAACCTGTTCGCAGACATCGCGAAGCACGGGGGAAGGCCCATCATGTGGAAGGCGGGCCATTCGCTCATCAAGCAGAAGATGAAAGAAGTCCACGCCGTGCTTGGGGGTGAGATGAGCGGCCACATGTTCTTCGCCGATCGCTTCTTCGGATTCGACGATGCGATCTATGCTTCCTTGAGACTCCTCGAGATCCTCGGAAGGGAGGGAAGGAAGCTTTCCCAATTGCTTGACGACCTGCCGCCTGCCTTCTCGACCCCGGAGATCAGGATCGAATGTCCCGAAGAGCTGAAGTTCCGGGCCGTGAAGAGGCTTACCGCCTACTACAGGGAGCGGTTCCCGATAGTGGACACCGACGGTGTTCGTGTGACGCTTCCGGGCGGGTGGGGGCTGGTCAGGGCGTCGAACACGCAGCCCATCCTCGTGCTGAGGTTCGAGGCGGATAGCGTTGAGGCGCTCGACCGGGTGAGGAGCCTCGTCACGGAAGACTTAGAACGGGTGATGAAGGGAGCGTAAGTCCCCCTTGGCAGACTCTTGGCCTCCGTCCCCCTGGCGAGGTGTGAGCGGGGAGGCTCGACCGGCTTGGCCGGTCGAGGGGGTGCTGAACGAACGGCAAAGCCGAGCGTAGGCGAGGTGTGAGCGGGGAGGCTCGACCGGCTTGGCCGGTCGAGGGGGTGCTGAACGAACGGCAAAACCGAGCGTAGGCGAGGTGTGAGCGGGGAGGCTCGACCGGCTTGGCCGGTCGAGGGGGTGCTGAACGAACGGCAAAACCGAGCGTAGGCGAGGTGTGAGCGGGGAGGCTCGACCGGCTTGGCCGGTCGAGGGGGTGCTGAACCCCAATAATAGCGGAGTGCTTCACTAAAAGAGGCCCGATCATGTATAATAGTTGATAAGTACCCGTGGAGTAAGCATGTTTGCACTACCGAGAAACATAACGCGCACAGGGCGGTACATAGGCATCGAACCGAACCGCGTCGTGAAGGAGGCAGACGAGGTCGATGTGAGGTTCGCCCTCTGCTACCCCGATGTCTACGAGATAGGCATGTCCTATTTCGGCCTCTTCCTTCTGTACGAGCTTCTGAACAGCCTCGACAGGGTCTGGTGCGAGCGCTGTTTCGCGCCGTGGCACGACATGGAGGAGTACCTGAAAGGGGCGGCTCTTCCCCTCTCCACCCTGGAGTCCCGGACACCCCTTTCCCGCATGGACGTGGTCGGCTTCTCCCTTACCTACGAGCTGAACGTCACGAACGTGCTCAACATGCTCTCCTTGGGCGGCTTACGCTTGCGGGCCGAGGAGAGGGAGAAAGGGCCCATAGTGATCGGCGGTGGGCCACTCATGCTCAACCCCACTCCCTACGAATCCTTCTTCGACCTCGTCGTTGTCGGGGAGGCGGAAGAAGTGCTCGTGGAGCTCGTAGGCCGCCTCAAGGGGTTGAAAGGCCTGCCCAGGTCCCGTGTGATCGGAGAGCTCGCCCTTCTTCCCGGTATCTACTCGCCCCTCCTTGGAAGAAAGAGCGTGCGGAGGCTCTACGTGGAGGACCTCGACACCTCTTTCCACCCCGTGAAGCCGCCCATTCCTACCATGGGGAGCGTGCACAACAGGCTCAACGTGGAGATATCCCGGGGGTGCGGGAACGGGTGCCGGTTCTGCATCGCCGGCTATGGATACCGGCCGTACAGGGAAAGGGACCCCTTGCGCCTGGCGGAGATCATAGACCGGGCAGCCATTGCGACGGGCTACGAAGAGATATCCTTTCTCTCCTTGAGCTCAGGCGATTACAGCTGCCTTTCCTGGCTCCTCGCCTATGTGAGGGAAAAGTACCCGCACATCTCCCTTTCCTTGCCGTCCCTCAAGATAGGGAGCATCACGGAAGAGCAGATCGACCTGCTCGGAAAAGGCGCCCGAGGAGGTTTCACGTTTGCCCTGGAGACATCCACTCAGGACTTAAGGGACAGGCTCAACAAGGACATAGAGACGGATGTGCTCTTCCGTTGCCTGCCTCTCCTGAAGAAGCACGGATGGCGAAAGGTGAAGCTCTACTTCATGGTGGGCTTTCCGTGGGAGGAGGAGGCCGATTTTCTCGCAATCAGGGAGTTGATCCTCCCCTTCGTACGGGTCGACATGGAAGTGAGCCTCTCCGTCTCCCCGTTCACGCCCAAGCCGCACACGCCCTTTCAATGGCTCCCCATGGAAAGTGAAGCGACTCTGCGCGAAAAAATGGGGCTCGTGAAGAAGATGGCGTCCGGCCGCGGGGTCAAGGTGAAGATGAGGGACGCGAGGACGAGCATTATCGAAGCGCTCATATCGAGGGGAGACGGGCGCCTCACGACGCTCTTCGAGGGGCTCCACGGGAAAGGGGTCAGGCTGGAGGCATGGAGCGAATGCTTCACCCCTCAGCTTTACGACGAGTGGCTCGACTCGACGTCGGGTCTCGCATCCGGCCTTCTCGGTCCGAGGGCACCCGAAGCGCCTCTGCCGTGGGACTTCGTAGACACCGGAGTGGACAAGTCTTTTCTCCTCGACGAGCTCGAGAGGGCGGAGAAGAAGGAGAAGACCGGAGACTGCTACGGCTCGTGCGCCGGATGTGGGATGAAATGCGCGCGTGCCAGGGCCAGCGCCGTCGCCGCACCTGAGGGGCCTTTTAGCCTGGGGCAGCCAGTAGAGGGAGGTCAGACCGTCCTTCCAGCTGACATCGCACCCGGCGGCGGAAGCGGCGAGACCCTCACTTCAGTCTTCACCCTTCGCTACGCCAAGTACGGGGATGCGCGCTACATAGGTCATCTGGACACCGTGGACATCATGCTCAGGGCGATCAGATCCGCGGGCATCTCCCTGAAGACGCACGGGAAGTACCATCCCAAGCCCCGCATCTCGCTGTCGCCGGCCTTGCCGGTAGGCATCGAGAGCACGTGCGAGATGCTCGAGATCGAGCGCCTCGGAACAGGTGACATCGATGGGCCCACTGTCAGGAAGATCGACGACCATCTTCCCAGGGGCATGAGGATCCTCGGTGTCACGAGGGGCAGGATGGAGAAAGGGAACAACGGCTTCGGATACCTCCTCGTGGGCGGAAAAGAGTCGCCGGGAGAGGTCCTCAAGGTGAAGGAGATGGGCGGGCGGGTCTTCTACCTGTGGCGCTCATCGGGCGTAAAGGATTTGTGGCTCTCCGGGGCCTTTGAGAGAATAGTGAAGATAAAGGGTGGGAGAATCGATGGCCTCCGAGCTGATTATCAACGTAACCTTCAGTGAGACACGGATAGCCTTCCTGGAGAACAGCATCCTTACCGAGTTCTTCCAGGAGAGGAAGAACGACAAGAGCATCGTCGGGAATATCTACAAGGGGAGAGTCGTCAGGATACTTCCCGGCATGGATGCCGCCTTCGTGGACATAGGGCTCGACAAGTCGGCCTTCCTCTACGTGGGGGACCTCGTGGTCGATTCCATGATGTATGAGGAATTCGAGGAGATGGGCACCCCTGTGGAGGCAAGCGAGCGCATAGAGGGCGTCATAGAAGAGGGCCAGGAGATCATCGTCCAGGTCTCCAGGGAGCCCATAGGCCAGAAGGGCACGAGAGTCACATCCCGCATCACGCTCCCTGGAAGGCTCCTCGTGCTCATGTCCGCGAGCGAGCACATAGGCGTCTCCAGGAGGATAGAGGACGAGGAAGAGCGCAAGAGGCTCGCCGCTATCCTGAAGGGGATATGCCCCAAGGGCTTCGGGCTTATTGCGCGGACTGCCTGTGAAGGGAAAAAGGAGGAGGAGCTGAAGGGAGACCTCGATTTCCTGCGCCGCATGTGGGAGAGCATCCAGGGCAAGGCGCGGAAGGCGAGGGCGCCATCCATACTGCACCAGGACCTGAGGATCGTCTTCCGCGTCATCAGGGACCTTCATTCCCACGGCCTGAAACGGATCGTGGTCGACGATCTCTTCCTCAAGCAGAAGATCCAGGACTTCCTCAAGGAATACCTTCCCGAGGAGCAGTGCGAGATCGAGTATTTCGAGGAGAGTGAGGACATTTTCGAGTACTACAGGGTGGAGGTGGAGATCGCCAAGCTCACCCACAAGAAGATCTGGCTCAAGTCGGGCGGCTACGTCGTCTTCGACTACACTGAGGCCCTCACGGTTATCGACGTGAACACGGGCAAGTACCTCGGCAAGAGAGGGCTGGAGGATACGATCCTCCGGACGAACCTCGAGGCGGTCAAGGAGATCGCCTATCAGATACGCCTGCGCAGCCTGGGCGGCATCATCGTGGTCGATTTTATCGATATGGAGAGAAGGGATTCAAGGGAGACCGTGTTCAAGGCACTCCTCGACGCCCTCAAGAAAGACAGGATAAAGACTTTTGCCTACCCCATCAGCGAGCTGGGCCTCGTGCAGCTCACGAGAAAGAGGACGCGGGAGAACCTGGTGACCATGCTCACCGAGACGTGTCCCGTCTGCGACGGCTCGGGATACATAAAATCGAGGCTCACGGTCTGCTACGAGGTTCTGAGGGCCCTGCGCTCCGCGTGCAGGAAAGGGGAGAAGAAGCAGTTCAGTGTCTATCTTTCACCGGAAGTGGCGCGTCTTCTCGCCGAGGAGGAGAAGAGCTCCATCGAGTATCTCGAGACGACCTACGGGGCCAAGATCAATATTGTTGCGAATCCCGGTCTGATAGTGGATAATTTTGAAGTAAAGAGCGCGTACTAGATGAAGACGCGGTCCAAAGAAGCATGGGAGCGCGTATCGCTCTCGCCCGCCAAAGTCAACCTTCTCCTGAAAGTTGTCTCGAAGAGGCCTGACGGCTATCACAATCTGGTCAGCATCGTCGATCTCGTCTCCCTCTATGACAGGATGACCATCCGTGCCGTCCCCGATGGGAGGGTCGTTGTCCGGGATAAGGCCGGCATTCTCCCCACCGGTCCGAAGAACACGGTCCACAGGGCAATCATGCTCCTCAAGGAGCAATACGAGCGGACCTCGGGCGTGGAGGTTCTCATAGAGAAGCACATCCCCATGGGGGCCGGCCTGGGTGGAGGCTCGAGCGACGCGGCGACGGTGATGAAAGCTTTGGTCCGCCTGTGGGACCTGCCCGTGGCTCCTCACGAGCTCATGGACTTAGGGAGCCGGATAGGCGCCGACGTGCCCCTTTTCATCTTCGGGGCTCCTTGCCTGGTACGGGGGATAGGGGAGAGGGTGAGCCCCTTGCGCCTGCCGCCCCTCTGGTACGTCATTGTGTACCCGAATGTGGCGATAAGCACGAAAGATGTGTACAACGGACTGAGGAATCTGTTGACAAAAGGGGAAAAGGAAGTTAGATTTTCGGAGGATTTTTCGACCCCTCTTGACGTCGCGAACGTTCTGGAGAACGATCTTGAAGAGGTCGCCCTTTTAAAATGTCCCGAAATTAAGACAATCAAGGAACGGCTGAGAAAGGCGGGAGCCGTTGGCTCACTCATGAGCGGGAGTGGGTCGGCGGTCTTCGGCATATTTAGAGACGAAAAAGAAGCGAGGGAGGGATCAGCTACGGTAGGGGATCTTGGAAGTGTCTTCGCAGTGAAGAGCGTCTAGGAGGAGGGGAGAGATGGAAATCACCGATGTCAAGATCTACCCGGTCAATGAAAAGAAAGTGAAGGCATATGCTTCCGTTATTTTTGATGAATGTTTCATCATCAGGGACCTCAAAGTGATCGATGGGGACAGTAAGCTGTTCGTTGCCATGCCGAGCAAGAAGATGAAAGACGGCTCGTACAGGGACACAGTTCACCCTTTGAACAGCGAGACGCGGCAGCGAATAGAGACGATAGTGCTCGCGGCCTACGACAGAGAGCTCAACAAAATCATGTTGTGACATCACACTGGGGTGTCGTCAAGCGGTAAGACACGGGTCTTTGGAGCCCGCATTCGGAGGTTCGAATCCTCCCGCCCCAGCTTTTTTTCATGCGACGTTTTTTGGGTCTGAGGAGGATTGACGTTGGATATGCTGAAGATTCTTAGTGGAAATGCTAACAGGGAGCTTGCGGAGAAGATATGCTCCTACCTCGGCGTGGAAATGGGAAAGGCGAACGTGGGCAAGTTCAGCGACGGCGAGATCCAGGTGGAGATCGAAGAGTCGGTGCGGGGCATGGACGTCTTCGTCATCCAGCCTACCTGTCCGCCTGTGAACGAGAGCCTTATGGAGCTGCTCATCATGCTCGATGCCCTGAAAAGGGCGTCGACCGCGCGGACCACCGTGGTCATGCCCTATTACGGATACGGGAGGCAGGATAGGAAGGTGACGCCCCGGGCCCCGATTTCCGCGAGGCTGGTCGCGGACCTCGTGGAGACGGCAGGGGCGACGAGGATACTCGCCATGGACCTCCACGTGGGCCAGATCCAGGGCTTTTTCACCATACCCGTGGACCATCTCTACGCGCTGCCGGCGCAGCTCCGCTATTTCGAGCATCTCGAGGAGCGGGTCGTGGTGGTCTCACCCGACGCGGGCGGCGTGGAGCGGGCCCGCGAGCTCGCAAAGAGGCTCAAGGACGCGACCATCGCCATCATTGACAAGCGGCGCGAAAGGGCCAATGTCTCCAAGGTCATGCACATCGTGGGAGACGTGAAGGGTAAGGTCGCCATCCTCCTCGACGACATGATCGACACGGGCGGCACCATCGTCCAGGCCGCGGAAGCACTCATGCGGGACGGCGCGGACAAGGTGTATGGCTGCTGCACCCATGCTATACTCTCGGGTGCCGCGGTAGAGCGGCTCAACAAATCGCCCATACACAAGCTCGTGGTAACGAATACCATCCCTCTCAATTCGAAGGCCAGGATCTCGAAAGGGTGGAAGTGCTCGATGTGTCGCCCATCCTCGGCGAGGCCATAAGAAGGATACACAACGAAGAATCGGTTAGCTCGCTATTTGTGTAACCCCAACAAGGAGGTAAGGCAATGGAAGAAATACGCATAAAGGCGGAAACAAGAAAGGGAAGGGGAAAGGGACCTGCCCGCAGATGAGAAGGGAAGGGGCCATCCCCGCCATCCTCTACGGCAAGGACGTGGAGCCCCTCGCGCTCGCCATCTCGTCCAGGGACTGGTGGCTGCTCGAGACCCACGCGAGGAGCAACGCGGTCATCAAGATGGAAGTGACGGACGGCACGAAGGTGCAGGAGAGACCCGTCATGGTCAAGAACGTGCAGAAGAGGCCCGTTGACGACAAAGTCCTCCACGTGGACTTCCTCCAGGTCTCCATGGAAAGGGCCGTTCAGGTCGAGGTCCCCATCCATCTCGTGGGCAATCCTGTGGGCGTCGTGAATGGCGGCGTCGTGGATCAGCACCTGAGAGTGGTCATGATCGAGAGCCTGCCCGGCCAGATTCCGGAGTACATCGATGTAGACATATCGAATCTCGATATCGGCGATTCCATCCATATCCGCGAGATCTCGCTGCCCGGCGTAAAGCTCCTCGACCCGCCCGACGTCGCGGTCGTGGGCGTGACGCCGCCTGAGGCAGAGGAGAAGGTGGAGGTGGCAGCGCCGGCTGCGGAGGAAGCGCGGAGCCGACCGCAGCCAAGGAGGAATAGTCGTCATATTGCTCCTCCTGTGCGGTCTCGGCAACTCGGGCGCAGCGTATCGCAATACCAGGCACAACATGGGCTTTCTCGCCATCGAGAGATTCTCGAAAAGCCAATCGGTGCCCATGTCGAGAAAAGTGGCGGGCTGCGTGGTGGGCGAGATGGCATCCGCCCTCCTCGCCAAGCCTGATACCTTCATGAACCTTTCCGGAGGGCCTGTCGCGGCTCTCATGAAAAGGAGGAACATCCCCCCTGAGAACCTCGTCGTGGTCCACGACGACCTCGACATGGAGTTCGGCAGGCTCCGCCTCAAATGGGACGGCGGAGACGGCGGCCACAAGGGTGTCCGCTCCGTTGCGGAGCACGTGGGGACCTCCCAGTTCCTTCGCGTGAAGATAGGGATCGGCAGGGACCCGGTCGTGCCGCCGGAAGAGTATGTCCTCTCCCGTTTCAAGCCGGCAGAGGCGGATACCCTCGCCGAGGCCCTCGACCGGGCGGTCGAAGCCCTGGGCGTCGTGATCGCGGAGGGGCGGGACCGGGCGATGAATCTCTTCAATAAGTGAGGGGCGGCCGGCGCGCTTTT
>CAVVNC010000018.1:0-24263 GCA_963749525.1 uncultured delta proteobacterium | reverse complement strand
GCAGCGGTGAAGACGACGCACTCTTCATCGATGAACAATCTAAGAAGTGAGCGGAGGACGTTTTCCTCGTCGTCGACAAAAAGAATATTCGGCCTTTCTTTAACCGGTACCTCACCCATGCATTCCTCCCACAAGCCTGATGAACGCGTCGACGATACGAGGATCCGAGCACGTGCCTTTATTACCGGCAATGATCCTCACGGCTTGGTCCCGGGTCATTCTGGCACGGTAGGCTCTGTCCGACGTCAACGCGTCGTAAATGTCGGCCACACTCACCACACGGGCTTCCAGTGGGATAGCTTCCCCACTCAGGCCCGAAGGATATCCTTTCCCGTCGAATCGCTCATGGTGATACAGGATGACGTTAATGATGGTGTCCGGAAGGTGGGCCAGCCTCGCCACCTCGGCCCCCCATGCAGGATGATTCTTGACGATGCTCATTTGCTCCGCGGTGAGGGGGCCCGTAAGGTTGAGTATCGCCTCCGGAACCCCGATCTTTCCGCAGTCATGAAGCCAACTTCCGCGTTTGATGTTTTCCCTGAGCTCTGTTTCTACGCCTATCGTTTCTGCCAGGGCAAGCGCATATTTCGCGACCCTATCGCAATGGCCTTTGGTGTAAGGATCTTTCAGCTCGATGGTCTGACCGAGGGAGTACAGCGAGTGTTCATCCGCCTTTCGTAAGGACCGCACCGTTTCGTACCGATCGATGGAATGAAGAATAGTCTGCCTGAATTCGCCGTCGTCCCAGGGTTTTGTGATGAACCTATGGACCTCGCCCTTGTTGATGGCATCAACGGCCACCTCCATGTCGGCGTAGCCCGTGAGCATGATCCTCACCGTGTCAGGCGAAAGGTGCTTCGCCCGTTGGAGAAACTCGATGCCCCTCATACCGGGCATGAGATTGTCCGAGACGAGGACGGAGACGTCGTTCTTCTCCGGCTTGTCAACGGCGTCATTTCCATGGGTGCTTGTGAGGACGTCCACGCGATCGTCGATAAAGAGTCTTCTTAAGGCATCCAGGATGCCCGGCTCATCGTCCAGAAAAAGGACTTTTGCCGCTTTCTCCACGCTACACAACCTCCAGGGGGAATGTCACCGTAAAGGTCGTTCCTTGCCCGACCGTGCTCCTGGCTTCTATCTCCCCGTGGTGCTTCTTCACGATATCGTAGGCAATACTCAGGCCGAGGCCGGTGCCTTGGCCGATCTCCTTTGTCGTATAAAAAGGCTCAAAAAGCCTGCTCATCTGATCCTCGGGGATGCCGCACCCCGTATCCGAGATGGCTACGTGGATACGGGAGCCATCCGCCCACGTCCTGACGGCTATTTCGCCGTGGTCTGGAATCGCCTGGACTGCGTCGATGGCGACCGCGCGGGATGCGGGAACGATCGCGGCCTCTGGACGAATAAAGCTCGTTAGGAGAAAGCAGACCAATACGGCTGCCTCCTCTTCATCCCCGTCTACCGGAGGGGTGCGCCGACGGACACTCTCGAAGAGCGCCGGGAGAACCTCAGAGGGTTCGTCCTCGGGGTGCTTCGTATCGGCGACATCATGGAAAGAGCCATAGCTCCCACGCCACCCATAGGCATGCCCTTCAAAACATGGGAACAAAAGCAGGGCGCAGAGCGAACGGCTCACCCAGGTTACCGTCCATTCTCTCATGGTCAACTGCGCCATCGGCGAACTCCACCGCCTGAAGTTCGGCAAACCCCTGCCGGAGCCTTTCGGCTCGGTCGGCCTCACGCACGACATCGGGAAAGTGATCATGCTGGGGTGTCTGCCTCAACGGTTCAACGCCATCGCCGCCTATATGCGCGACCACCCCGACGTCAACTTCTATCAGAGCGAGCTTTCGATGGGCTTCGCCGGGAGCACTCACGTGGAAATCGGCGCCTTCTTTCTCGACCTGTGGGGCCTTCCTGAGGTCTCCGTCGCCACGAGTCTGTATCACCATGGTTCGGAGGGATGCAGTGCATCCTTCTCGGCTATCCTCGACCTATGTCGGACCGCACATCTCCTCGACCGTCATATTGGGGGATGCGCCGATGCGGGAGAAGACGAACCACCTTCTTTCTTGGAGGGGTTTGACAAAAGTGGCGCGGGCAATCTGATCGCCGAATTGAGAAAGAAACGGGAGGAGGGCCTGGGGATTTTGTCAGGCAACTCTGCCTTAGTCTGAGATTCCGACAATAGGTCACCTGGTAATGTTGAATTTCCGTGACAACACTCCGGTGCTGCACGCAGAGGCCCTGGTCGCAGAGCCGCACAAATCATGTTGACGTTGTTCCGGGAGGGTGTCAGAATGGGAGAGCTGACGATGATATCTTCACTCGCCCGTGTGAGATGACACCGCCCTCGCGCGTGCGATATCGAACCAACGTCGGTGTGGGAGAACGGACAGGAAGGAACGGGCCCTGTGGCCAGGACGGAACAGTGAGTACGGGCTAATATGGACAAACCCAATGTAGCGACCTTCTGCGATGAGTTGACATTCAACCGTTTTCACTGGACTCTCTTGTTGCTTGGAGGGTTGACCCTCGTCTTCGACGGCTATGATTCGCAGATCCTCTCATACGTGATGCCCCATGTCATCAAGGAGTGGCGCCTGAGCCCGGTCGTGGCCGGTTCGGTCGTGTCGTACGGCATGATAGGCCTCATGATAGGCACGGCCGGACTCGGCATGCTCGCCGATCGCATCGGCAGAAAGATCCCCCTCATGCTCGGCCTCGTCATATTTTCGGTGTTCAATGGCGGACTCTTTTGGGTGCACAGCTTCAGGACGTTTTGCATCCTCCGTTTCCTGGCCGGCATAGGCATGGGCGGCGCCCTCACTCTTAACATCACCCTTGCCTCCGAATTCGCCCCCGCCAAGGTGAGGGCGAGGATGGTAGGGATCATGTTTGTCGGCTTCATGTTAGGCCCGGCCATCGCCGGCACGTGCTCGATGTTGTTCATCCCCTCATACGGATGGCGGATTGTGCTCTTTTTCGCTCTGCTGCCCCTAATCATCATCCCCTTTCTCTTCTATTTTTTGCCGGAATCGGTCCGCTATCTCGCCCAGAAGGGCCGCTACGACAAGGCGATCAGCGTTCTCAGGCGTATGGAGAGGGCAGCCCGTGTCGCGCCCATAGAATGGACTAAAGAGAGCTTCGCCCTTCCCGCCATCGAGAGAAAAGCCAGCGTGAAGCAGCTCTTCACCTCCAAGCTGGCAATCATGACCATCCTGGTCTGGCTCACCTACTTCTTCTCCTTCTTCGTGGGGTACAGTTTTCTCACGTGGCTGCCGACGCTCCTTCATAAAGCCGGCTTTTCTCTCGTAAGGAGTTACGCGTACGCCGTGGTGAACAATTTTGCGGGAGTCCTTGGCAGCATCTTCCTCGGAATGGCGGCAGACCGCTTCGGAAGAAAGTGGGGGCTCGCCTCGGCTTACGTAGTGGTCGCATTCGTCACGTGGCTCTTCGGCTTGGCCGCAGGGATCCCCGCGCTGCTCTATATCCTCGCCTTGGCGACCGGTTTCTTTGGCGGCGGCGTCCAGTCGGCTCAGCACGCGGCGTCGGGCGAGACTTACCCGACCTTTATGCGGTCGACCGGCGTGGGTTGGGCCCTCACCATGGGAAGGTTCGGCGCCATATGCGGCCCCTTGTTCGGCGGCTTTCTTCAGTCAGCGGGCTTCTCCTTCAGCCATTTCTTTGCTTTGATTGCGGTTCCCTATCTCTTCTGCGCGATCCTCGTGCTCTTCTACAGGGTCAATGTGAAGGGTGAGGGGCTGGAGACAGTGGAAGAAGCGCTGACGGGGGCAGGTGCCCGATGAAGGGGCCGGCGGATACGAGAATTGGGACTTTGTCGACGCAAGGCGCCCCTGCCTGTTAGTGGTTGAGCAGTCTATCTATTTCTTGCCCTGCAGCCCTGAAAGATTGCGGGCGGGGCACTCTCGCAGGAGGAAGCAAAATGAGTACCAGTCGGACGGATCAGCTCAAGATCGACGTCTTTAACCACGTGTTGCCCAAGAAGTACAAGGACGCCCTCGATAAGGCCGCCCCGACTCACGGGCAAAAGGCTCACAATGACAGCCTGCCCACGTTGTGGGACATGGACCATCGATTCCGCATCATGGACAAGTACCCAGGGCTCATGCATGTCCTGACCCTATCCAGGCCGCCCATAGAGGAAGTGGTTTCAAACCCGAAGAAGGCTATGGACCTGACCAAGCTGGCGAACGACGAGGTCGCCGAACTGGTGGCGAGATACCCTGATAGGTTTGCCGCAGGAATAGCGGCCGTTGCCCTGAACAATCCCGATGGGACCCTGGTAGAGCTGGAAAGGGCCATAACCGAGCTCAAGTTCAGGGGAGTGCAGCTCTATACCGATTTCATTGGCAAGCCTCTCGACTCCCCGGAGTTTATGCCCATATACGAGATGATGGCCCGCCATAATCTCCCCATACTCCTCCATCCAACCACCGGAATCACACAGACAGAGTACAGGGGTGAAGACAAGCCCAAGTACGTGACCCCCAGCCTTTTTGGTTGGCCCTATGAAACGACGATGGCGCTGGCCCGCCTCGTGTTCGGGGGCATCATGGAGAAGTGGCCAAATCTGAAGGTCGTCACCCATCATGCAGGGGGCATGGTCGCCTTCTATGAGCAGCGCATTATCGCCTTCCTCGATGAAGGGGAAAGGTTGCACAAGGGCAAGAGGCCCTTTCGGCTCACGAAGGCTCCCATCGACTATTTCAAGATGTTCTACGCAGACACGGCCCTCTACGGGAGCACCCCGGGGCTCGTGTGCGCGAGTGCCTTCTTCGGCATAGACCACATGCTTTTTGCCACCGACAGTCCTTTCAGCGGCTCGTACGGAGAGAGGGTGACGAGACAGACCATCGCCTCGATTGAGAGAATGCCTGTCAGCGAAGAGGACAAGCGAAAGATATTTGAGCAGAACGCCCGGGAGCTCATGCGTCTGCCCACATAAGGTCGAAGGTCTTGCGTCGGAATAAGTCGGACAGAGACCCGATATGGAGGCCAAGCCACGGCCTCAGATCGGCCGCTTCCTTTGAAACTCGACTGATCTGAGGCGGGGTTTAGATCGGGCATAAGAAGAGGTGCCGCTAAAACCCTAAGGATCATTTCCGTCGAATCCTTGATTGCCGGGATCCGATAGGGTACTCTTGCGAAAAGAGAAAACCCCATGAAATCGAGTGATAGGCCGGGACGGCCGAGGAAGCAATGGTTCGTGACAACGCTGACCGGGGGCCCCAGTGGCTCGTAGCCGGACGGCCACTCTCACGGCTTTGTTTGTCGTCGGCATGAGTGCGTTTGCGAATCTCTACGCTACCCAGCCGCTCTTGCCTCGTTTCCGCGAGTCCTTTCGGGCATCCGAACTCCTGGTAAGTCTCACCGTCAGTGCCGCGGTCCTGGCAGTAGCCCTCACTGCTCCCTTGATCGGTTCATTTTCCGACAGGATTGGACGCAAACGGGTCATCGTCGCCGCGCTCTTAGGTCTTGCCCTTGCGACAGCTCTCTCGGGGACCGCGGCTAACCTCGGTCAATTGATCATGTGGCGTTTTTTGCAGGGGTGCTTCGTTCCGGGCATTATTGCGGTGACCATGGCCTACATCACCGAGGAGTCGCAGCCCCGGTCCGTCGGAGCGACGATGGCGACCTACGTCACAGGCACGGTCATTGGCGGGTTTGGTGGACGTTTCATCGCGGGTCTGTCCGCAGCCCGCTGGGGTTGGCATGTGGCATTTGCCATCCTTGGGGCGGTCACCCTGGCTGGGGCCCTGGTGACGTGGTGGCTTCTGCCCCGTTCGACCAAGTTTGTCCGTCAACGCAATGTTGCCGCGGCCTTTCGGTCCATGCGCGTGCATCTGAGGAACCCCGAACTTCTTGCGACGTACGCCGTGGGGTTCGAAGTCCTTTTTTGCATCGTGGGAGCATTCACCTACGTGAGCTTCTATCTGGCTGACAGGCCCTTCTTCCTTGGCCAGGCCGCCCTGGCTTCGATATTCGCCGTCTACCTGATCGGTGCGGCGATAACACCCTTCGCAGGACTCATGATGGACCGGATCGGTCATCGCAAGACGTTAATGGCAGCCGTAGGGATGTCGGCTCTCGGTATGTCGCTTACCCTTATTCACTCGGTACCCGTCATTATTGCCGGACTGGCTTTGGAAGCTTCGGGCGTATTTGCCTGTCAGTCCGCAGCATCAAGCCACGTAGGCAAGGCCGCGCTCGATGCCAGATCATCAGCCGCCGGGCTGTACGTTTCTTTTTACTATCTTGGCGGCTTCGGGGGGTCTATCCTCCCCGGTGTTCTCTGGAAGCAGACCGGCTGGCCCGGGTGCGTGACAATCATACTCTGCATTCAATGCCTCACGATCCTGATAGCGCATAGGTTCTGGCAAGATTGAGGAAAAGATCGCCCCTAGGCCTCCTGACCGTCCTGCCCTCCCCTACGTCCCTGACTCGCAGGTGTCCTTCTGTGATTCCTGTCTTTGCCTTTCCGCGTCAATACTGCTGTCGCACGTTTCCGGTGCCTTCCCGAAGTTGAGGGGCTTCATTTCCCGGGCGTCGAAGAATACACGGAACTGCTTGGGCCAGTAATGTCCCGTCGGTTCGTGAACAAAGTAATGGTTCACGGCGTCATTCAGGTCTATCTCAGCGTATACGATGCCTTCTTCCGTCGGGGGCAGAGGACCTGCCATGATCCGACCCGTGCCCGCCTCGATGATCGCGGTCCATGCCCCGCCGACTTTTAGGTCGAGGTCGAGCTTTTTGCCCACTTGTTCGTCGAGTATGCCTTGACTGCAGATGACAAAAGCACAATAGGCGATCGAATGATACCGGGAACAGATTTCGGTGAGGCTTACATCGGTAGAGGAGGAGAAGCCCACCCAGGACGCGATGTGGATCTGCTCGCCCATGGCGCTTAAGCTGTAGCCCGGCAGGACCATGGCATGCTCTCCGCAAATAAGACCGCCCATACGGCCGATATCGGTATCATACACGGTATGGGTGCTGCCGTCTCCTTCCCCCCAGACCAGTTTCTCAGCTCCCGTCGGCTTGAATTTCCGGTGCTTGCCCATGAGAGAGCCTTTCCTGTCGAAGAAAAGGAGCGTATTGTAAAGGCTCTTATTGTCTCTTTCGTTGATGCCGATAACGACATAGGCTCCGTATTTCTTTGCCGCCTCGCCGATCTTTGCCGTGGACTCGCTCGGAACGTCGACAGAATTGAGATAGAGCTCCTTTGAAAAAGGCACCCCTCGGCCCATAGGCAATGCTCCAGGCCCAGTGAGGTCCGCCGGGTATGAATACCTCGGGCAGAACGATCAAGTCGGCTCCGTTTTCGGCCGCATTTCTGATCAGTCCGCACGCTTTTTCAACGCTCGCCTCTCTGTCGAGGTACACCGGCGCTGCCTGGACAGCCGCTGCTTTGAATCTTGGTAGTTTGTCTCCCACAGGCTACTCCTTTCTTGCAGTATCTAAGTCCGCACTACCTCACCCTTCGGCCTCACCCTTCGCTTCTCGCACCCAACCGTATGTTCAATACTGCAGATTGCCGCATATACTATTGCACGGATGGGAAGTAATTCAAAGTGGGTGCTATAGGAAGGACGAGAGCGAACCAGCCGTTATCGATGGCGCCGACTATCCGCCTGATGAAAGGTGGACAGGTTCAGCCGATAGGCCTTGATGATCGTCTTTTCATCCACGACGTAGTCGAGCTCGGGAAAGCGCTCGAAGCCCATTTTCTCGTAGAGATCGATGGCCGCCCTCATCAGGTCGTTCGTGTGAAGGACGAGAAACCGAGAGCCGGCACGACGGGCGCGGCTCGCGCATTCAGCCATGAGGGCAGCGCCTATGCCCTGGCCCCTGGCCTCAAGGTCGACCGCAAGGAGGCGCACTTCGGGCCACGACGCGACGAAGACTTCTTCGTCTGCCGAGAAGAGCACCCTTCCCGCGGGGTAGAGAATCACCGAGCCCACGATTGCGCCGTCCCGCTCCGCAAGGATCCTCTCGGCAGGCTCATCCCCGTCCAAGGTTTCGATGATATTTTCCCGGTAGTATCCCCAATGGGTGGGCGGCATGAGGGAGGCGTACTCTTCATAGGCGCGCAGGGTGAGATCGCGGACAGTCTTCCTGTCCGTGGCTTGCGCATCCCGAATGTCGATCTTACCCATCCCCACGCTCCTTCGCGCATACAGTTGAAAGGCGGACGCAAACGTTCCTGCCGGTCGCTTTTCAGGCAGGAGGGGCCGCGTATTCAGCTTGGCTGTGCATTCCCTGACGTCGCATTTTCATCGCCGGGTCAGTCGACTGATAGACCCGGCGGCGCCGGACCTGCATGTGGGCCCGAACCCTTATCGTGACTCTACTGGGTTCTCCCCACGGACGTTTGTCGCGGCCGCCCGGGCCTGCCTTGGGCCTCGGGTGGGTGGCGGCAAAGAAAAAGCAGAAGGACGCGAGAACGGAGACGCACGCCACGATAAGGGCGAGCGTTGTCCCGTGCCACAACCCGACGAACCAGCGCCGGAGTTGATCGGCGAGGAGATTGGCCTTTCCTCCGTAAAGCTCCAAGCTCCGCTCATAGACCTTTGAGTCTTGGGGTTGATGGGATAGACGGTCCCGTCGCCTTCTTCGTATCCCAGAACCTGAGGCGAGCCGCTCCCCGCCTTCGCATAGATCACCAGGGCAGAGCCCAGGCCTGCGATGAGCACGGCGATGCTGATGATCTGAAGATAGACGCGGGGGTCCGTGATGCCCCATTTCATGGCGCACCCGCTTCCTGAGACGCCCGGTCCGCCAGGGCGCGAAAGCGCTCCGCCAGGGCCGGCCCTGCTGCTTCGTCCTCGTGCTTGAAAAAGACAAATGCCTTATCCCATCCCTGGGCAGCGATCTTCGCCTGCCACTGCACAAGGTCCTCGTCGACGTAGCCGGGACGGCGCAGGCGAAGGTAGCCCCAGGGAGCCGTCTTTATCACCTCGGGCGGCGGGTCGGGCTCGGCATCGCTCACGCACAGGGCGCTTTGCCGCTCCCCCAGGAGATCGAAGATCTCATCGGTGAGCCAGGACGGGTGCCTGAACTCGAAAGCGACCGTGGCCCGGGGAAGGAGATCGAGCAGCCCTTTCAGCCGCCCAAGGTCTTTCGCGAAACTGCCGGGCAGTTGGAAGAGAACGGGCCCCAGCTTCTCTCCGAGGATGGCCACCGTCTCCATGAGATGCGTCGCGTCGGCCTCGATATTCCGGAGGCGCTTGATGTGAGTGATGACCTGGGACGCCTTGAGGGCGAAGATGAAGCCGTCGGGCACCTGTCTTGCCCATCCAAGAAGCAGGTCCTCCTTGGGCATGCGGTAGAAGGTGTTGTTTATCTCGACCGTATCGAAGCGGCGCGAATAGAAGGAGAGCATCTCCTTCGGCGAGATACGGTCGGGATAGAACTTGCCTTTCCACTCCTTGTATGAATAGCCGCTCGTGCCGACGTGAATCTTCACGAAGCAAGTATAATGCCGATGTGTTGAGGGATTCAAGACCAGAGAAAGACCCTCTCCCTTCTCAGGGCAGGGGCTTGCACTCCTTTCGGCAGGCATTCCATTCCGGCCGTATTACATTATGCAGAACGATATGAAGAAGGGACATATGCAAAAGGACGGCGAAGAAAGAGAGAAAGGGAAATCGCGTCGCACCTTCTTAGGCGCGCGGCTCGTGCTTCTGGGGATGGCCTTCCTCTTTGCCGGCTCGTGCGCCGGGACGATGAAGGGCTACAGCGGACCCGCGCTGCCGGCCGGCGAGACGGCGCTCATCGGGGCAGGCTTCGATGCTTACATCCTCAGATGCGATGATGTCAGGCTCAGCCACTCTCAACTCAGTATCACCGTCCTGCCCGGCAAGCACACGGTGGAGATCTCCTTCCGAAGGCAGTGGGTCGGAGACAAGCTCCTCCTTTCCGACGTCACGGGCTCGATCACCTTCGCAGCGGTTGCGGGGCACACATACTCGGTCAATGCCGATCTCCTTCCCATAAAGGAGTGGGCGGGACTGGTCGCTCACGAATACGATTGGAAGGGCTACGTGAAGGACCAGGGAACAGGGCAGACGATCGCGATCACCAGCGAGGCGCTGCCCGTAAGGATCGAATGGATTTACCACGGCTCACTACTCTACCAGTCCATGTGACGTATCCTTCCCGGACCCCTCTCCCTTGTCTCGCCCCACGAGACTCTGACTCGTACGGCAAGACACGCATCTCGCTCGGGAAGACAGCGCTGTCTGCTTTCTCCTTCATTCCACCTCTGTTCTCTCCCTTTTGCCGGGGTCCCGGTCAGGCATGATTATTGTAAGCTATAGGAGCAAAACGAGCCATCCAGGAGTGGAACCGCTCATCGTCCCATCGCATCCGTTGGGGAGGGGAGAGATGTCGCACAAATACCTGGAATCATTCTTCAAGTTCAGCCTGATGGTCTTATGCCTGGCTGGTCTCCTCTATGGGACGAGCAGGCTGGAGAGGGCCTTCTCCATTCGGATGAGGCCGCCCGCTCCAATGGCACCGACGCTCGAGAAGGACGAGGTGGAAGAGACCCTCGCCGACCTGCACGCACCCTTGGAACGTCTTTCCTCTCTCAACACATGGATCAGGGCCGCATCTCGGGTGACGTCCCTCGATCCTATTCTCCTATGCTGTCTCATTCACTCGGAATCCCGTTTCAAAAAAGACGTCGTCAGTCCGAAGGGATACATGGGAGAGGCCCAGACGAAGAGGTTCTCCCAATACTCTTCGGTCAATATCCTTGAGGGGGCCGAGACCCTTCGAGAGAAGCTCTCTCAATCGAGCGGGGACATCTTAGAGGCCCTGGCCCGTTACAAAGGGGGAAAGGACAACCAGGAGGCCCGGGAAGAGGCCATGGAAGTCTTGAGACTCTACCGGTCCCAGTTGGAAAAGAGGGGTCTCGCCAGGCAGGGGGTGGCCGCTCATTCCTTGGCCATGGTGAATGCCGATGGGTAGTCCTTCACCACTCTTAACTGGGCCTTGTCCGCATCGGACATGGATTTATAGGGTCCCACCTCGACCCTCCAGAAAGTTTCCCCGTCCCTGTCTATCCTGACTACCTTGAGTAGGGAAGTTTTGTATCCGATGGATTTCATGTCCTCGAGCAAAAAGAGGGCATCGGCCTCGATCTCGAAGGAGCCCACGTGGACGAAAAACTCGCCCGCCAGATCGCTTGTGCGCTGTCCTTCCACGGGTCCTGAGGTACGGATAAGGATCCTTGCCAGTCCTTTCTCCGCAAAAGCCAGACTCCGCGCCGCCGCATAGGACAGATCGAGGACCCTTCCAGGTACGAAGGGTCCCCTGTCGTTCACGTACAGGGTGAGGCTCTTCCCGTTCTCGAGGTTGGTGACCCTTATCTTCGTATGCATGGGGAGCAGCTTATGGGCCGCCGACAGTCTGTACATGTCGAACACCTCTCCGCATGAGGTGTGGCGCCCGTGAAACGAGGGGCCGTACCAGGATGCGATGCCCTTTTCCTCATATCCGGAAGCGGTCAACAGGGGTCGATAGGTTTTTCCGCAGACCTGGTACGGCTTACCTGTCCGGACCACTTTTCGTGATGGTTTCACGATGGGCGGCTGTTCCGGTTTCGCCGGTTCAGGGGGCACGATTGGGGCAACTTCCACGACCGGCGGCGGCACCGGTTCATTCCGCTCCTCATGCGAAGTGGCGCAGCCTGACAGAGAGGGCAAGAGCAGCAGCAGAAGCAGTAGGGCGTAATAGGCGTCAGGTCTCCGAACTTCTCTATGCTGAGCCATATTCGCGGACCGAAAAGAAGCAAAAGGGCACGCACGCTAAGAGCCGGCTCTTTTTTGAGCTTCTGATCGGTGTGGAAAAGCAACTATCGTGCCTCGAGGCCGATGACGACCGAAAAATCGACGGATCTTCTTTGATTCTCCCGAAGTGCGTTCCCTGCAAACCAGGGGGGCTTTCGGGCAGACGGGAAAGAAAGTGGGCGGTTTGGGATCGCTGTTTTGCGGCCCCGGCAGGCAAAAGGCGCCGAATAAGGGCTGTGGGCGCTGCGAATATGCACCGGTGTGCCGAAAACGGCTAGTGGCTGCGCCTATCGGATGAGGTTAACCAGCCGGGACAAAAGTCCCCCACGATCGACCGTTGTCCGCATTCCGCCTACAGGATGAAGGATTTTGCGAACACGGGTGAAACGCTCGATGCGCTTCAAGCCTGACTTTGCTGTTCGTTGAGTCTCTTGACGAACTCCCTAAGGAACTTTTCCCGCTTCTCCAGGGCGTCTCTGAATTCCTTTCTTTCCGTGCGATGGATTTCGACTTCCAGGTGAACCCGATAGTTCTCGATCACGTTCCCGAGTACCTTCGCCTCATCCTCGGTCAATTCCAGCCGGACCATGGCAGCCCTCCTTTCTCATTCTTTCTCTTCCCCTTAAATATAAGGGGAATCTCTTCCCGTGCAACCGTTTTCTCCTGCCAACACCTCTTTTCGCCCCACCCGCGCCCTCTTCTTCGCCTTTGTGCCCCGAAGAAAGCAAGGCAGGAAGGTGGTTCCTGCCTTGCTTTAGTGTTTTTAAGGCCTTATCGCGAGCAAATCTGTTGACACCGGCCTCGTTGTGAGTAGAATTAATCGAGGACCATGAATCACGAGACTACCTATGACGTCGTCGTCGTCGGCGCCGGACCGGCAGGCTCTTCGTGCGCCTTGGAGCTCGCGCGCCTGGGCGCGCGCGTGGCCCTCGTCGAGAAGGCGTCCATGCCCAGGTACAAGACCTGCGGAGGCGGCATCGTCGCCAGGGCCCTTAAGCTCCTCCCCGTCGACGCCTCGGAAGCCATCGACCGGCGATGCCACGCCGCGGAGCTGGTATTGGCGGACGCGGGCCTCTCCTTCCTCGTGAGAAGAGAAGAGCCCCTCGTCTCCATGACCATGCGCGAGAACTTCGATCTTTTCCTGTTCAGGGCTGCGGCGCAAGCCGGGGCCCACGTGATCGATGGAAGCCGCGTCGTCGATGTGGCACCGCGAAACGGAGCGATGGAGGTAGCCACAGACGGAAGGTCGCTCCTCTGCCGCTTTGTCATCGGCGCCGATGGGGCCAACAGCTTCGTAGCGAGAAAGAGCGGGTGGCGCGAGAGACTTCGGCTCATACCCCTGGTGGAATGGGAGGTCCCGGTGGAGGAATCCGTTCTCCATGCCTTCTCCGGATCGGCCCGGTTCGAGTTTGGACCGGTTCCTGCCGGCTATGCCTGGGTTTTCCCGAAGAAGCGCCATCTTTCGGTGGGTCTCGGCGGCTACGGCCCGGAACGGGTCGATCTCAAGGCGAGACTCCGCGAATACTTGAATTCCTCAGGCATCACCCCTGCGAACATGGTCGCGCAGCACGGCCATTTCCTTCCTGCCGGTCCCCGCAAAGAGGGCTTTGTGAAGGGCAGGGTCCTTCTCGCGGGGGATGCAGCCGGTTTTGTGGATCCCGTGACCGGCGAGGGCATCACTTATGCGCTCTTGAGCGGGCAGGCTGCCGCACGGGCCCTGATCTCGGCTGATTTCAAGCCGGCACGCGTGGAGGAGGCCTATCTGTCCGAAATCGCGGTGCCCGTGCTGCGGGAGCTGCGGTGGGCCAAGCTGCTTGCCGTCCTGCTCTATCGTTCGGCGAAGATCAGGACCCTCCTTTTCCGCCAATACGGCACGCAGCTCACGGAAGCGTTTGCCGACATCATCGTAGGCGAGAAAAGCTACGCGGCCCTGTGCAAGAAGCACCTCGGCCTGCGCCATTTTTTCCGCCTCGTGAAGCACCTGGGGTGAGACGGACAAGCGGACGGTCTATTCCCTTGAATTTTCATCTCCCGCCGTGATAGGCTTGCCCGTCGCACGATCGAGGGGGCCCGCCCTCCCTTTTTTAAACAGCCAACATAAGCACTTTCGCTTTCGCACGCAAGGAGGCATTGACACATGGGACTCAGATACGAGGAAGTGACGGAAGAAGCCACAAGGCTGCTCGATGAGGTTGAGACCAAGTATTTCCCGGAGTTGAGGAACGCGAAGATCATCATGCTCTTCGATCTGAAGAAGCGCTCGTCCGGGGGCCGGGTCGTTCTCGGCCGCATCATGAGGACGAACGACCTTCTAAGGCATCTTACGAAGGATGAGGCAGAGGCCATCGAGGGCTACGACTACATCATCACCCTGGACAAGCAGGCCTGGGATGCCATTCAGCGCGAGGACAGGATAAGGCTCCTGAGGCACGAGTTGAGGCACGCCTACTTCGACATAGAATCAGAGGCCAACCCGTATCGCCTCATCGATCACAGCATTACCGACTTCTACGAAGAGGTGGAGCTGAACAAGGACGATCCCAGGTGGCGAGAGAGGGTTGCCACGGTGGTTGCCGACATCTACGAACAGCAGAAAGAGGAGCGGAAGCAGGAAAGGAGCAAGAAACGGAAAAGGAAGGGCTTCGGGGCCAGAGGCGAGTAGCCTATTTTTCGTCGTGTGTCCTGGCGATCCTTTCGTCGAGTCCGCTGCCCGCCCAACGCCGGCTGCCCGGCTTGCACGCCTGATGGCGCCAGAGGCCCTGCCCCACGCACACGCCCTTTAGCTTGGGGATCCTGCGGCAGCAGACATAGCACGTATCGCTTCTGAACTCGTCGAACAGCGCGTCCTGAAAGTATCTCTTTCTCACACTCTTCACGGGGCCTGCACCTTCTTCTTGCCAAGCATACCAAGCTTATGACGTTTCGGGCGGGGATTCAAGACTTTTCGGCGGCCCTTAAAACGGTACGCCTTTTAGGTGCGCTTTTCCTGGCTCCATCCGGGATGCAGCCGATCCATTTTGACTAACGAAGCAGGAAAAAAAAGGGTAAAATAGAGTCGCCGAAAGGGGAATGCGAGAAAGAAGAGGCATGGAAAGAATGAGAAGCTCGGGTGTCTACGCGGGCACGTTGAGGCCGGAAAGGCCCTGGTATAGCCGTGGGGTGACATTCGACGGGTTCCCCGACAAAGGGCCCGGAGAATACTGGTACGACTACAAGGGGTTCTATTTTGTGAGGGAGGGGACAGGGACGGGCCTTGTCATCCCCGCGGAGTCGCTCATAGAAGTGACGCTCGGTCTCTGGCACGGCATCTTCTTTTCCCGGACGAAGATACTGAAGCTGCTGTGGAGGAGAGGGGGCGAGAAGCTAAGCTCCGGTTTCGTGGTCAAGGACCCGGAGCAGGTGAGGCTGGCCCTCACTACCACGGGATGGGCCTAAACGACGGGGACGTAATTCGGCGCCCGTCCGTCAGAACGTCTCTTTGAATACCTCCTCCATCGTGGTGATCCCCTGCTTTATCTTGGTAAGGCCGCTCTGCCGCAGGGTGAGCATGCCTTCTTCTATGGCTGCCTTTCTGATCTCCGAGACGGCTGTGCTGGCGAATATCAGCTCCCTGATCTTCTCCGAAATAGGCATCACCTCGTAGAGGCCCACGCGCCCCTTGTACCCGGTATTGTTGCACTTGTTGCAGCCCCGGCCCGCGTAGATCTTCACCGAGGCCGCCTCTTCTTCCGAGAAGCCTATGTTGAGGAGTGCCGTCGTGGTCAAAGTGACCTCTTCCTTGCAATTGGAACAGATCCTCCGCACGAGGCGCTGGGCTGCCACGAGGATGACGGATGTGGCCACGAGGAATGGGTCGACGTCCATGTCGACAAGACGGCTCACGGCCGAGGGGGCATCGTTCGTGTGGAGCGTCGACAGGACGAGATGGCCGGTGAGGGCCGCCTTGACCGCAATCGCCGCGGTCTCGTTGTCCCTGACCTCGCCCACGAGAATGATGTTCGGGTCCTGCCTGAGGAATGACCGGAGCACGGACGCAAAGGTGAGGTCGATAGCCTCGTGGACCTGCACCTGGTTGATGCCGTAGATGTTGAACTCCACCGGGTCTTCGACGGTCATGATGTTCGAAACCGTCGTGTTGAGGCGGCTGATGGCGCTGTAAAGGGTGTTCGTTTTTCCCGAGCCCGTGGGCCCTGTGACGAGTACCATCCCCCACGGCTTGAAGATCGCCTCCTCGAACTTCTTGAGGCTATCTTCCTCGAAGCCGAGCCTGCCCATATCGAGCATGAGCCCCTCCTTATCGAGGAGCCTCATGACTATCTTCTCGCCAAAGAGGGTCGGCGTGGTGGAGACGCGCACGTCCAGGTTGCGTATGCGGTTTTCCACCCTTACCTGCAGCTTTATGCGGCCGTCCTGGGGAACGCGCTTCTCCGATATGTCGAGCTTCGAGAGGACCTTTACCCTCGAAAGGACGCCGTCCCGGTATTTGATGGGCACCTTGATGACCTCGTAGAGGGCGCCGTCGATCCTGAAACGCACCCTGAGCACGTCCTCGTACGGCTCGATATGGATGTCGCTCGCCCCGCCCTTGATGGCTTCCAGAAAGCAGTGGTTCACTATTCTCACGACCGGCGGCTGTCTCGAATCCGATTCGAGGGTCGCCACGTCATCGCTCGTCTCATCCTGGAGTACTTCGAGGGAGTTCTCGAGGCCTTCGCCGAGGTCGGACATGAAGTTCTTCATATCCAGCGCATGGGGCGCTTCGTAGTGCTTCTCTATGGCTTCCTCTATCTGGGCCTCGGTGGTGAGGAACGGCTGGATCTCGCAGCCGGTGAGCAGTTTCAGCGCCTTTGTCTCCGAGACACGCGTGGGATCGGATATGGCGACGCAGAGCGTGTTGCCGCTCCTGCTTATGGGCATGACGTTGAACCGCCGGACCATGATGAGGGGGATCATTTTGATCACCGTTTCGCTCACCTCGGTCCTGTTGAGATCGACCATGGGGATGACGAACTTTATGGACAGGGCCTTGAGGATCTCCTCCTCAGTGATGGCCCCCATCGATACGAGAATCTGCCCGAGCTTCTCGCCTTTTTCTTTTTGCAAATCAAGGGCTTCCGCGAGCTGCGCCTTAGAGATGTGCCCCATCGTGACAAGAAGATCGCCTATCGGCAAGTCCATTGAAACTTGTCCTCCCGTTTCGTAAGCGAGGAGAGAGGCACTTTTCTTGCGCCTTTTCCTACCTTATATACTCGGACAAAAAGCGCGATACCTTAAAGGGGAAGGGAGGGAAGGGATTGCGTGTCTTTAGTTTGCTCTGACAAGCCGCGCATGTTCCTGCTTCACGCACTTGTCCTCGATGAACATGATGCCGGCGGATGTTGCGGCGGCCTTCGCCTCTTCGTTCAAGATGCCGAGCTGGAGCCAGATGGCCTTGGGCCTGAGCTTTATCGCCTCTTCGACCACGGGGAGGACCTTCTCGGACCTCATGAAGATGTCGACCACGTCGACCTTTTCCGGAATGTCGCTCAAGGACTTGTAGGATTTCTCACCCAGGATCGTCTCCTGGCCGGGGTTCACCGGTATGACCCTGAACCCCTTGCCTTGGAGGTAACGGGCCACGCCGTTGCTCGGCTTGTCCGCGTCCGCGGAAAGGCCGACGACGGCGATCACTCTGGCTGCGCGCAGCAAAGCGCCGATGGCCTCGTCTTCGTTCATATCCTGTGCCCCGTGGGTAATGTACTCGCCGCCTCGCGTTTTGTCAAACTGCCCCTCCTCGCCGTCTCTTTCGCCGCCCCCACCTTGCCGTCGGCCAATCCTTGTGCTACCTTTATAGCTATGTTCGGCATCGGCTTCCCCGAGCTCCTCCTTATCTTGGTCGATCGCCCTTCTCGTTGTGGGCCCCTCCAGGCTGCCCCAGGTTGCCCGTTCCATCGGCAAGGCCCTCGGGGAGTTCAGGCGCATGGCGGACGAGGTGAAGGAGACCATCGAGAACGAGCTGATCCACGAGGACGAGAAGCCTGACGAGCGCGAGGCCTTGGGGGGAGAGCCCCCGGACAATAAGGAGGCCCTCCCGCAGCACGAGCCGGTGGACGCAGCGGCGCACGAGCCGGTGCCCCGCAGGGGACGGACGCAGCGCGCACGAGCCGGCGCCCCCGCAGGGGACCGACGCCGCGGCGGAAGCCGAGCCGGCGCCCCCGCACGAGAGCGAAGCCTCTGTGCAGGGGGAGCCTGAAGCTCTCGCGCATGAGCACGACCCTGGCGCCCGGAAGGGCCCATGATAGAGGAAAAGAAGCCCTTCGTCTCGCACCTCAAAGAGCTCAGGGACAGGATCCTCATCTGCATCGTTGCCGTGGGCGTGGCCTTCATCGCTACCTACTACTTCAAGGAGCGGATCTTCGCCTTCCTCATGCTCCCCTTCACCAAGGTGATGCCCCCCCAGAGTTCCTTCATCTTCACAAGCCTCACCGAGGCGTTTCTCACGTACTTCAAGATAGCCATCGTCGCCTCCCTCTTCGTTGCGGCGCCGGTCATCCTCTACGAGGTCTGGATGTTCGTCGCGCCGGGCCTCTACGAAAAGGAAAAGCGCTACATCATCCCCTTCATCACCTTCGGGAGCATCTTCTTCATCGCGGGCGGCCTTTTCTGCTACTTCGTGGTCATGCCTACGGTCTACCATTTTTTTGTGAGCTATGCCGGGCCCTTTATCACGCCCATGCCCAGCCTCAAGGAATACATGAACCTCACCCTGAAGCTGCTCATTATCTTCGGCTTCATATTCGAGATGCCCCTCGTCGCGTACTACCTCTCGCGGGTGGGCATCATCAAGTACCGCACCCTCGCGAAAAAAAGAAGATACGCCATCCTCGCGATCGTCGTCGTGAGCGCCATCATCACGCCCCCGGAGCTGACGAGCCAGCTCCTCATGGCGCTGCCCATGTACGCCCTCTTCGAGGTGAGCGTGCTCATTGCACGGGTGTTCGGAAAGAAGGAGAAAGCAGATGCCGAATCTTAACTGTGTCATACTCGCAGCCGGAAAGGGCACGCGTATGAAGTCGAAGACGCCGAAGATCGCCCATCCCATCATGGGCAGGCCCATGATCCGATATGTCGTGGAAGCGGCCCGTGAGCTCGATCCCGCCACGATTATCGTCGTCACCGGCCACGAGAGCGAGACGGTGAAGGCGTGCCTCTTCGATCCCCGGGTGCTCTACGCCCTCCAGGCAGAGCAGAAGGGAACGGCCCACGCCCTCATGTCCGCCGAAGGCCTTCTTGATGCCGGCGGCGACGTGCTCGTCCTTTACGGCGACGTGCCTCTCATCGAGGCCTCGATCCTCCGCGCTTTCATGGAGTCTTTCTGGCAGTCGGAGGGGATCGCGTTCATGTGCACCAGAGTGGGCAGGCCGGACGGCTACGGCAGGGTCATCACGGACTCGAGCGGCAATATCCTCGATATCGTCGAGGATAGCGAGGCAACAGGGCAGGTTCGTTCGCATCGATCTCATCAACACGGGCATCTGCATGATCCGGAGGAACCTCCTCGGCCTCGTGAAGTCCGTGACCCCCGAGAACAAAAAGGGCGAATACTACCTCACGGACATCTGCAAGATAGCCAAAGAGAGGGGGATCAAGGTTCGGGCCCACCTTCATCCGGAATCGAGCGAGGTGCTCGGCATCAACACGCGCCGGGATCTCCTGGAAGCGAATGTCCACATGAGGAACGCCATCCTCGACAGACACATGGATGGGGGCGTGACCCTGGCGGACCGCACCGTCTATATCGAAGGCGACGTGGCCATAGGGAGCGACACGACGATATCCCCATACTGCTATCTCGTCGGGCGCACCGAGATCGGCCCGGACGTGACCATCGGTCCCCACTCGTTCATCAAGGATTCCAAGATCGCCAAAGGCGCCTTCGTAGAAGGCTTTGCCTTTCTCGACGGCGCAACCCTGAAGGAGGGTGAGCGGGTCGCCGCTTTTTCCCGTCTGGGGCGTGAGGCCGGCTGACGCCTTTGCCTGCGGCCGGGCTTTTCCGATAATATACTATGGGTTAACACGGCCGGCAAGGAGCCTACTTGTAGATATGATATGGAAGCACTCTCGGACGATGCAGCGCCTTCCGGGCCGCAGGATGTGGCAGCAGTTTTGCACCGGCGCTTACGGGAAAGTCGACGAGCCTTACTCTTTAGGAGGGTACCATGTGCGGAATAGTGGGATACCTAGGCCAGAGCGAAGCATACCCGATCCTCATCGAGGCCCTGAAAAAACTGGAATACCGCGGCTATGACTCCGCCGGAATGGCGGTCTGGTGCGACGGCAGGATCCAGATCGCCCGCCAAAAGGGCAAGGTGGACGAGCTCAGGAAGATCTGCGACGGCCGCTTCCGGGGGGACCTCGGTCTCGCCCACACCCGGTGGGCCACCCACGGCACGCCTTCTGAGAGGAACGCCCATCCCCACCGGGCCGACGACGTCGTCGTCATCCATAACGGCATAGTGGAGAACTACGTGGAGCTGAAAGAGGAGCTGCGCGCCAAGGGGCACACGTTCCTCTCCGATACGGACACGGAGGTCATCCCGCACCTCATCTCCGAGCGCATAAAAGGCGGGGCCGATTTCGCCGGCGCCGTCAGGGCCGCCCTCACGGAGATGTCCGGCGCCTACGCCCTCGGCATCATCAAAGAGACCGAGAAGACCCTCATAGCCGCGAGGAAAGAGAGCCCCCTCGTCCTCGGCCTCGGCGACGGGGAGTTCTTCGTGGCGAGCGACGCCCCGGCCCTCATCGGCAGGACGAACCGGTTCATCTTCCTCGAGGACGACGACATGGCGGTGATGCGGGACGGCACCCTCCAGATCACGGACAAGACCGGCCGGGTCGTGGAGCGGAAGGTCCATACCATAAACTGGTCGGGCGCCATGGCGGAGAAGGGCGGCTACAAGCATTTCATGCTCAAGGAGATCTTCGAGCAGCCCCGCGCCATCTCCGATACGCTCATCGGCAGGGTCAAAGAGGAGCGGGGCGAGGTGGAGTTCGAGGAGCTGAAGCTGCCTCCCTTGAGCAGGGTCAAGAAGATCTGGATGATCGCGTGCGGCACATCGTACCACTCGTGCCTCATCGGCAAGCACATGTTCGAGACCGCCTTGCGCGTGCCCGTGGAGGTCGATATCGCCTCCGAGTTCCGCTACAGGAACCCGGTCATCGGCAAGAACGATGTGGTCCTCCTCGTCTCCCAGTCAGGAGAGACCGCGGACACCATAGCCGTCATGAAAGAGGCCAAGAAGCTCGGCGTCTTCACCCTCTCCATCTGCAATGTCCTTGGGAGCACCCTCGCCCGCGACTCAAACGGGGTCATCTTCACCCACGCGGGCCCGGAGATAGGCGTTGCCTCCACAAAGGCCTTCACCACCCAGATATCGGTCTTCTACCTCCTCATGCTCCACCTCGCGAAGAAGATCGGCGTCATGGACACGGAAGCGGTGAGCCAGTCCATAAGTGAGATGAGGAAGATACCCCACAAGATCCAGATGGTGCTCGATCAGTCAGGCCCCATGGAAGAGCTGGCGCGCAAGTACATGCACTTCAACAATTTTCTCTATCTCGGCAGGGGCATCAACTATCCGGTCTCCATGGAAGGGGCCTTAAAGCTCAAGGAGATATCGTACATCCACGCCGAGGCATACGCCGCCGGCGAGATGAAGCACGGCCCCATCGCCCTCATCGACGAGAACATGCCCGTGGTCTTCGTCTCGCCCAACGACCAGACGTACAAGAAGACGTGCAGCAACATCGAGGAGGTCGTGTCGAGGCGGGGGAACATCATCCTCTGCACCGACGGGGAAAACCACGAGATGGCGCCCAAGTCGTCAACGGTGCTGCACGTGCCCGCCGCCCCCTATTTCCTGCAGCCCATGGTATTCACCGTGCCCCTGCAGCTTTTCGCGTACCATATAGCGAATCTGTTAGGGACGGATGTGGATCAGCCGAGGAATTTGGCGAAGTCCGTCACTGTAGAGTGACGGAGTGCCCGGGCCGGAAAGCTCGTCGTGGAATGGCCGTTTGACGAGCTTTCCGGCCCTAGGTCTACATGTCGGCCGGGCGCTTTTTGCGCTATCCGCCTGTATCTCGGGGCGCTCGTCCTCGACGTACAACAACAGTACGCCTCCGGGCGGCTAACCCCTCGATTTCGGCGCCTATCATCAAAAATCGCCTCGGCCGAAAAAGAACATGATATTATTCACGCGAGAACGCGGTGGATTATCTTAAAGGCAGAATTGGCTGTTGCTTGCTATCATACAGAAGATGAACTCCCAATAGCCTCCTGTTGTTTGCCGCATCTACCCGGCCCTGTACCTTCTTTATCTCGTCATAGCGCCTGCTGTAGGACGCAAGCCGCTCATCAATCTTACGGTCAAGCATCGCCATAAGATCGCGGTCATTGCAGAACGAATAGTGGTCACCCCATCCCCTGAGTATGTTGCTGACCGCAACCAGGGTCTCCGCACACGACGTCCGGTCTCGGGCTGCCTGAACAGGGTTCGACATCGATCGAATGCTACGGTCAAGCAACTCGCTGACACTCTTGAGAAGTCTCTCCCTTGCTTTCTTGTTTGGGCTAATGAGCCCCGCAACAACCTTGCATCCCAAGAACTCAAAGCCATCTTTGCTGTACCCTTCCTCAGCCTTATCTCCGTCTTGCGCCGGGTCGTACACCTAGACCATAAACGCCCAGCTTCTTCGTTGCCTTGGAAAACGCCCGTCGTGCACTCTTGCGGTCAGGCCCCAGCAGGATGAAGTCATCGACATATCTTAGACACGTCAATCCATCTTGGTTCATTTGCACGTCGAAGTCATAAAGAAGGATATTGCCAAAGAGAGGCGAAAGACAGCAACCCTGGGCAACGCCGATCTCATAGAGCGGGAAAAGATCGGCGGCTTTTCTTAGCTCCTCCAGGTTCGACAACTCAGTCGTCACTGCTTCCTTCAAAAGCGCGTTGAAGGAGACATCATCGATGTTCTCAGCTATCGCTTCAAGTACTCTGTCCCGCGGTATCCGCGTAAAGAAGCTCTTTATGTCAGTCCTGATGAAATAGGTCGCACCACCGATCATTGCCCTATAGGCGGCGTCGATGGCATGCCTCACTCCCCGCGATTCAATCCCGCCAAAACTGGTGCCGACCCTGACATACCCTTGAATACTAGGCTGAGACTGCAGTACATCAAGGACACTACGCTGAACGATTCTGCTCGGAATCGGAGATACTACTAAGGGGCGCGGTTTCTTACCAGGCCTATTCAGAAGGACGCCGCGGGCCGGGCCAAAGCTAAACCGGTCGGTTAGGAGAGCTCGGTAGATTTTCTCTATGTTCCTTTCGGCATCGTTGCCGAAAGCCGCAACTTCCTTTCTCGTCTGCAAAGCCTTCGAGATCCTGCCATTCTCGTTGACCTTTCTCCAAGCCTGCGACAGGCGTTTCCTGCTTCGAACGGCCTTATAGAGGGAGTCCGTGGCGCGCTACCTCTCTGCTGAGCCCTGTTGGCAAGCCCGAGCCCAACCGTGAAGAACTATGTCCGATCTTCAGGGGTTCCCTTGAGAGGACCGACCTGTTCGACGCTCCCGACTCCGTCGTCGAAGTATCCTCTGGCTGACAGGGTCAAGTGGCTATGTCCGGTCGCCATGGATACCAGAACGGTGAAACCATGCATCCGATTATGAGGCCTCAGAGATGAAATGGGGCGGTCTACCGTGGGGCCGGAGCAGGCTCGGCCAAGGAGGGAAACTGCACTGAAGGTGGTAGGCTGGCAAAGCATCAGAAACCCGACAAGAAGACCCGCAGCCCATATCTTCGACGTGGCACGTTTTTGCAGGTCATTTCTTGGCCTCCTTTTCCAGATATACTACCTTTTTGGCCTCCTTCGTCAAGCTACACGTCACCTCGGCCCTCAAACAAATCTCTGCAACCGTCCAACAGGTTCTCAGCGTGAACCAGGCTCCGGTTGCACGTCGCACGGTTGAGCCCCTCACCTGTTCTTCAGGGGTTCCCTTGAGAGGACCGACCTGTTCGACGCTCCCGACTCCGTCGTCGAAGTATCCTCTGGCTGACAGGCTGAAGTGGCTATGTCTGGTCGCCATGGATACCAGAACAGATTGGTACATCATACCCCCTATATCTTGTGGTGTCAAGGTGGTTGTGGCCCATATCTAGTGCCTACGCTAGCATTCCTGAAAGGGGCAAACCGGACAATCTGCGGCAAATTGAAGAAAGAGTAGCGCTAGCGTTTATGACGGCCTCCAGTCCTCACGAGAAGTCGTAAAAAGGGTGCCTATTAAAGGCAGTTGACAAGCGCGCCAAGCGAGGGCCTAATCTCATAGTACGTTTGCTGTTGTCTCTGAGCGTTAACAGGCGTAGTATTCTAAGAAGGCATGTGCCTGTCGATGCTGTTTTTGGC
>CAVVNC010000017.1:0-142937 GCA_963749525.1 uncultured delta proteobacterium | reverse complement strand
GAAGCGCAGCGGCAACCGCGCAAAACCACTAAAAGGGAGGTAGCCACATGAACGTACGTAGGGTACAACATTTTGTGGTCGACGGGAAGGAAATCTTTGTGGGGCTCGAGGATTCGAAGAAGACCTGGAAGCTCGCGGTGCGCTCTGAGGGGATGCTCATTCATCAGGCGTCGATGGAGGCGAAGTACTCCGTGTTGATCCAGTATCTGAGAAACAACTTCCCCAATTGCACCATCCACCTCATCTACGAGGCGGGGTTCAAGGGGTTCAATCTCCATGATCGGCTTGTCGATGACAATATCGATTGTGTCGTCATCCCTCCCCACGTCGTTACCGAGCCAAAGGTGAACAGGGTCAAGACGGACAAGAGGGACGCCAAACGCCTTGCCCTCATTTTAGAGAACCACGACTTCAGAGATGTCTGCCACGTCCCCGACAAGGAACGGAGAGAGGACCGTCAGATCAGCCGGACCCTTATCGCGATGCAGAAGGATATCATCCGCACCCGCAACCGGATCAGGAAGCTCCTCGATTTTCACGGCATCGAGGTGTCCCTCCCCGACCGGTGGGGGAGAGACGAATTCCGCTCTCTCAAGAAGCTCTCCCTTCCCGACCCCTTAAGGATTAGTTTGGACGTCCTTCTCACACAGTTGGAGGAGCTCTGGAGCCATCAGATAACGCTCCGGACTGCGCTCCGCACGCTCTGCCGCAAGGAGCGCTACCGCAAGGCGTTTGAGATTGCCGTGAGTCTGCCCGGTATCGGCTGGTTCACCGCCATCCGGCTGGTCCTCGAGCTCGGTGAGGATCTCTCCCATTTCACGACGGGGAAGAAGATCGCGAGCTTCGTGGGGCTGACGTGTAGCGAGTATTCCTCGGGGGAGACTGAATGGAAGGGGCGTATCACCGGCATGGGCTCCGGCTTCATCCGAGCGACGCTCATCGAGAACTCATGGATAGCGATCAAGAAGGACCCCGTCCTCCTTGCGAAGTTCAGCCGTATATGGCGTGCAAGCGGGAGCAAGAAGAAAGCCATTGTGGCGGTGGCGCGAATGCTCATCGTCCGCTTGAGAGCGTGCATCGTCCTGGGTACGCCCTAAAGGTTAGGGGTGGTCCAGTAAAAGATATGTCTTCGAGGGGAGATAAGGTCATGAGGTTGCGGAAACGACGGCGTACAACGAAGCGTAATTTGTGGAATGCACGTTGTGAAGATTGTTGACGCCGGTTTCCTCTTCTCGCAGCTAGCACCGTGTGGTCTAGAGACCACGAATAGGAGATTGTGAAGAACCTTATCTTTAGTGAAGGGCTTGCACTTCGGCCACGGACCATGGAGGGTCGTTGGCCTCGTGCTCGCGCAGGCTGACGCAAAGATGGGTCCAGGGAGGTAAGAATTATGAGCTGATAGAACAGCAAAACAAAAAAGAGAAAGCGGGTAGAAAGCTTCCTCTGAAATGTGTTGACTTTTATCATAGGAGATTACTCCCTCGTCCATTGTCTGCAGCGTTCATCTGAAGTGAGTGTCTCTCTTACGGAAGCCATGGAGAGGGTTACAGACTGAAGCAACGGGCAATGAGTGTTCCTGTAGTGCATCACAGGCCGCAAAAGCACGGATAAGTCGCCTGTCCGAATGGCTTTTCTTAAACTTACCATACCTTTCTATCATTTCATGGCTTCAAGAGGGTTAGGTCAAGAAATGGCGGCTGGAAACACGTAGTGAAGAGGATCATCTCGCCCGGTAACCACGATCCCATTATGACACAAGGCACGAGTTCATCCGCGCCGGGATCACCGTCCTGGAAAACGAAACAGCAGGAGAGACGGCAAGAACCACGGGTACAGCTTGCTATTCAACCTGTGACTTTAGTTGCAGAGTCGGCATGCTGCCGCGAGAGACAGAAGCCTACGACGACGCCGTTCGGTTCAGACCGCACGTCGCCATGCGTCCCTTCACACTGGCGACATCTCGACGAGTCCTGGGTAGGGCGAGAACCAGTTATGGCCAGCCTTGCGACTCAAAAAGAAATGCTTCGAATTGCGCGACAACAGCAATTATATTAGAATACCGCAGAGAGAAGCGACATGACCTACGAGGAGAGCATTACACAGTTGACCGAGATGCTCCGCGAAGCGGCAAGCCCGACGAGAATAATCCTCTTTGGCTCCCGGGCGAGCGGTGGGTCAGACAACCGTAGCGACATCGACGTTCTCGTCGTTGAACGCGGCGTGAAGGATCGTATCGCGGAAATGGTGCGTCTCGGCCGCGTAATAAGCCCCTTGCGCATGCCCGTTGATCTCCTGGTTGTCGATGAGGAGGCCTACGAGTATTGGTCGGAGGTACCCGGCAACGTGTATTACGAGGCACACAAGAAGGGAACGGCCTTGTATGAAGCAGCGTGAACAGGCCCTCCTCTTCATAAAGAAGGCGTGTCAAGACGAGGCGCTCCTTGCCGAAATCGTATCTTCCAAAGCCGTAAGTGACGAAACGTTCGGTTTTCACTGCCAGCAGGCCGCCGAGAAACTGCTCAAGGCCATCCTGTCGTTTTACGACATCGATTTCCCCAGGACCCACAACCTGCGCTTCCTTATGGACCTCCTTGCCGACGCCGGGCACCGCCTGCCCGATGAATTCTCCGACCTGGACACGCTAACCCCCTACGGCACCCTTTTCAGGTATGAGGATATCCCGGCAGAAACGGTGATAGACCGTGAAAATCTTTTGAAGCTCATCAGGGCTCTCAAAGTTTATACCCAGAACCAGATACCTCCGACGGAGAAATAGGCATTTCTCTCGCCCTTTTTGTCTTCACCTATGGATATCTCTATATTCCTAATGGTGATCTCACGGAGTTGAGGGGAAGGTGCGTTTTTTTCTTGAATTCCTCCGATGAAGGCGTAAAATAAGAGATAATTTAGTATTTTCATTAGGCTCGCCGAAAATGGGCCCACCATGCGTACCGGGCCCGACAAAGGGCTTATTTCTCTGGCCCAGACCAACACATGACAAAGGATCGTAGTTTACCCAAATCCCTTCGGGGAGAAAGAGTGCCTTATCGAGGCTCGTTTGCCCTTAACTGGGCGTCTATTGCGTCCCCGGGCGTTCCGGGGACAGACAAACACCTGAAAAACAGGAGGATAGTATGATGCGCACAACGAAGACGGGAATGCGTGATTCACCGCAGAGGGACGATACCCATCCCCGCCACATTTCCCTCGAATTAACCCACCATAAGATTCAATAGTCCACTTTCTGGACGGACAAGAGAAGGTAAGCTCGCAAGGTCTCGCTGACGCCACTACCCGGGGAAGCCGCCAGGCACGTAGTCAACGAGGGGCGCCGCAGGGTGCATCGAGAGGTGCTCGCCCCGTGGCAACGGAAGCTGCAGGATATCTGCTTCTTCCAATAGAAGTACGAATATGGAGCGACACGGATAATCTGTGCCGAACGCGTGCAAATCGCGATAAGAGAACCTTACCAGGCCGGGGAGCCTCAGGCAGTAATGCTTAAAAGGCACATAGCATAACCGGTAAAGCGCAAGACGCGCGACCTGGTAAGAGGTGCGCGGAGTGGAGCGCTCAGACCGCTGTGATCCTGTATGGGGACCGAAAGCCGGTATGACCGGTGAGTAAGCGGGGACTTCTATATTCCACCCGTCGACTTATACAGGGGAGATGCGACCAGACCCGCACCTCGACGGCACGATGAAACCATGGCAAGGACCGAACGGCTCATAGAGTGCGAGGTCCCAGAGCGGGGATGACCAGGGCTTGACGGATCCGGCAGGGCAGTCGGATCCGGAGATCCCGTCCGGATGGCTTCCGGACACCACAAGGGATGCCCGAAAGTCCCCACCCTTACCTTTTCGATCCGCGCGTGAGGATTCAACGCGGTGCCGGGAGGCACAATCCTTAAGGCTAAACGATGCACCGGGAGGTGATCCAGAAGATGAAACATGTGGCTGAAAGCTGGCAGGGCCTGATCCAGGGTCTCGTGACATGGGTAAGCCACGGCTACTACTTCGTATGCAAGACCCATTATCCGGACCACAAGGACCAGAGCACCATCGACGGGAAGCTCATTCGAAAATACCGGGCGGATCTGGAGAAGACGAAGAGATGGAGAGTGAGGAAGGAAACCGGGGCGGCGATGTTCGCGCTCATCAGATTGAGGGGTACGGCATATCTCCTCCATACCGAGGGAACCCTGCCGAGTGTCTACGATGACCGGTTCATCGACCTCCGCATAGAGCCCCTCACGGTACGGGTGAGCGCATCCATCGTCTTTGAGATTTCGATGAAGCACGGAAAGACCGAGGTGTGTTTTTCCGGACGTACCTATGAATGGATGAAGGCAGGTTTGGCCGATGCCGTGCAGACTCGGAGCAAGACGCGCATCATTGCTCAGTTTGAACGACTCAACGGCTTGCCGGCATACCACGGGATAGTCGCCCAAAAGGTCGCGATCGCCACGTGGCTGCTCCACGAGGCGCACGGCCGCCGCGTATGGATAGGAAGAAAAGATCTCCGCGTCAGCACACGGCGGAGAATTACAAGAGTGTATGTTTAGGGCCGCCTGAGAGCGGACTGGGCGGCCCTATTTTGAAACATGTCCCGCGAGGTGTTATGGAAATCTGGAGAGGAGGTGCCCCAAAGCTTGACCTTCCAAGAGCTCCTCGATATACTGGAGCAATCTGTAGGTATCGAGGAGGAGCCGCTGGTGGGCAACATCAGGACCAAGGAGGTTTGCCCCGAGTGCGGGAGGAAGTTTGTCCATCTTACCCGGAGCGGTAAGGCGAAGGGCAGCACGCAGGGACTGGTATGCCCGGTCCACCTCAATGTGAGGCCGGGAAAGTACTACCTCGACCTCGGCCGAACGTGGGACAAGGTGTACTGTGACTCACACGGCAAGCCGCTGACCTCGTTCCGGCAGGCCTATGAACTGCAAAAGGAGATCGACGGCCTCATCAGTGCGAACAAGTATAGACCCGATCGTTACAAGCAGAAGGGGTATGTGTCACGCACCGTTTCGGGTCTGGCCGAGGATTTCTTCGATGGAAGGGCCGTCGCCCCGAGCTGCGTAGCCGACTACAAACGACACATCAAGGCCGCGGCGGACTTCTTCCCCGACCAGGAGGTGCACACCCTCGACGATATCGATATCGACAGGCTCGTGAAGCACCTCAGGAAAACCCATCCTGACTGGAAGCCGAAAACGCTCAAGAACTACATCGACGATTTCCACACGTTGATGACATGGGCAGGCAAGAAACTCAAGTTCGTCGTGCCCTCTTTTCCGAGGATAGAGATTCAGCCACCGGAGATGCCGGAATGGGTCGAGCGTGGTGAACAGGAAGCGCTCGCGGAAGCATCGCACGAACCCATGTTCGACTACCTGTTCTTTTATGGCCACCGGCCCTGCATGGCCCGCGCCCTTCTCGTCAAGGACGTCGATCCCGACCAGCTCACGATTATGGTAAACAGGCGGAGATTCTCAAGGGACACGCTGATGGACGGGCCGGCCAAGAAGGGAAAGGTGGGGACATTGCCGATCATGCCCGACGAGCATCCGAGATTAGCCGGCTACATTCTTGAAAGGTGTAGAGCCGCCCACCCTGATGCTTTTCTCTTTCCCAACCCAAGGACGGGAAGGCCGTACACCCAGGACGCCGTGAGCAGGCTCTGGCAATCGGTAAGAAAACAGCTGGAAATCAAGGATTCCGTTAAACTGCGCCACGTGACGAGGCACAGCGTCGCCTCCATCCTCTTGAATCAAGGGTACAGTTTTGAGGAGATCGGGGAGCTGCTCTGCGTGTCACCGGAGATGCTCAGAAAGCACTACGCCCACCACGACGTCAGTCGAAAGAAGGCCATATTGGCATCCATGAAAACTGTCAAAATTGAGCATTCCAGCAACATACGAAAACTGGGCTGTCGCCCCAACGTCGACCCAGAAGGATCAGACGGGTAACAAAAGCCCAGTAATTCCAAATACTTAATGGTGCCGACGGCGGGACTCGAACCCGCACGGGTCTCCCCGCCACCCCCTCAAGATGGTGTGTCTGCCATTTCCACCACATCGGCACGAAGGAATGGACCTTTGCTTTTCATGCTGCCTTTCCTACTTCGCCCCGGTCGGTCCCGGTGGGCCTGGCGCACCGGCTGCATTGGCGCCTGCTGCACCGGCGCATTGCTCCGACTCATGGGCACGGGCCGCCGCGTCCTTACGTATGACCCCTCTCCGGCTCTGCTGTACATGTAGGCCAGGGAAAGGCTCGAGAGCATGAAGACGACAACCACGATCGTCGTGAGTCGTGTCATGAATCCGGAGGTGCCGGAACTCCCGAAAAGGGTCTGGCTCGCGCCGCTTCCGAACGCCGCCCCGATCTCCGACCCTCGCCCTGTCTGCAGAAGGACAATGAGCACCAAGGCGATCGCGACGAGCACCTGTATAATGGTTATCCCTATTATCATCTTCACCTACCCTCGACAGCCCTTATTATACCGATAAAGCTCTCCGATTTCAAGGATGCTCCGCCGATGAGGGCACCATCGATATCCTTCATCGCGATCAATTGGGCGATATTCTCAGGGGTCACGCTCCCCCCGTAGAGGATTCTCGTGCTTTCAGCGGCAGAATCGCCGTGGGTCTCCTTCAGAAGATCCCTGATGAACGCATGTACTGCCTGCGCCTGGTCCGGGCTCGCGTTCTTTCCTGTGCCGATCGCCCACACCGGCTCGTAGGCGATGGTAAGGGCGGCGAGGCTCTCGAGGCCGTAGAGGCCCTTTCTCACCTGGAGGCCAACCACGTACTCCGTTACCCCCTTCTCCCTCTCCTCCTCCGTCTCACCCACGCACACGATGGGTTTGAGTCCGGCGAGGAGCGCCTTCTTCACTTTGGCATTGACCGTCTCGTCTGTCTCGTGGAAGTATTTCCTCCGCTCGGAATGGCCTATGATCACGTAGGTGCAGCCCGCATCCACGAGCATGGTGGGCGCCACCTCACCCGTGTAGGCTCCCTTTTCCTCGTAGAAGACATCCTGCGCGGCGAGGGCCACCGGGCTGCCTTTGAGAACCTGTCCAACGGCGGCAAGCGCGGTGAAGACGGGCGCCACGACAATCTCCCCGCCCTTTGCGTAGCTCCCACCTTCCACGATCGCCCGGGCGAGCTTCTGCGAATCATCGATCGTGTTGTGCATCTTCCAGTTGCCTGCGAGCATCCACCTTCTCATAGTTTATCCTCCACAGGTCTCGAGGGCCTCCACCGCGGGCATGGTCTTCCCCTCCAAAAGCTCGAGGAACGCGCCCCCTCCGGTGGATATGTAGGAAATCCTGTGTGCCTCGCCGGCCTTGTGCACGGCCGTGTCGGTGTCGCCTCCGCCCACTATGGTGAGGGCGTGGGAAGACGCAACGAAATTGACGAGGCCGTACGTTCCTCTGCTGAAGGGATCGAGCTCGAACATGCCCATGGGACCGTTCCACACTATGGTCTTGGCATCGGCCACTGCCTCGCCGAAAAGGGTCGTCGATGCGGGCCCGATGTCGAGGGCCATCCACTCCTTCGGGATCTCCTGCACGGGCACGTGCATTGCCACGGCATCGGCCGACGCGCTTTGCGCCACCACGCAGTCCACGGGGAGGTAGAGCCTCACGCCCCGTGCTTTTGCCTTCTCCATGATCGTCCGGGCCGTGTCGAGCATGTCCGTCTCACAGAGCGACTTCCCGACTTCGCATCCGAGGGCCTTGAGAAAGGTGAAGGCCATCCCGCCCCCGATGAGCAGCTTATCCACCTTTTCCACGAGCCTGTCGAGGACCCCGATCTTGTCCGAGACCTTGGCCCCGCCGATGATGGCGACGAGGGGCCGGACAGGGGTCTCGGTGGCCTTCTTGAGATAGTCGAGCTCGCTTTGGAGGAGCAGGCCGACCGCGCACGTCTTCACGAAAGCGGTGATGCCCGAGTTCGAGGCATGGCCCCTATGGGCCACGGCAAACGCGTCGTCCACGTAGATGTCCGCAAGGCGCGCCAGGCTCTGCGAGAAGCCCTTGTCGTTCTTCTCTTCCTCGGCGTGGAAGCGTAGGTTCTCCAAAAGGAGGACATCTCCCTCCTTCATGGCGGCCACGGCTCCTTCCGCGTCAGGGCCGATGCAATCGTCCGCAAACTTGACCTCACGCCCGAGGAGCTCGGAGAGGCGCGACGCTACCGGCTTGAGGGAGTACTTGTCCGCCCTCTTGCCCTTGGGGCGCCCCAGATGGGACGCGAGTATCGCCTTGCCCTTTCGCTCTATCACGTAGTTGATCGTGGGAAGGTGAGCGCGGATCCTCGTGTCGTCCGTGATCATCCCCTGGTCGTCGATCGGCACGTTGAAATCGACACGGATGAATACCCTCTTGCCGGCCGGATCGAGTTCACTAATAGATTTCATAGGGTACCTCACTCACATGAATTTCACAGGGGACGTAACCCGTGGCTGCTTGCCCTTAGCACTTCGCTCCTCTGGCTCCTATTGACCGGGGCAAAAGCGTTGCCCCAGGTATTGCCACAGGTTACGTTTGAGGGGGAGCTCCGCAGCTGCCGTGGAGGGGGCGACCCCCATCAATAGCCAATCGTCCCGGGAAGCAAAAGCGTTGCCCTCCACGTGCTAACACAGGTCCTACCGGTTATTGAGGGGGAGGCTCCGCAGGCTTTGCCTGTGGAGGGGGCGACGCTAGCCCCATCAATAGCCAACCCCCATCCGTAGCCCCTTCTCTATTTCATCACAAAACTCAGCAGGTCGGTCATCCTCGTGGAGAAGCCCCATTCGTTGTCATACCACGAGAGGATCTTCACCATCTTGCCTCCCACCACGAACGTCGACGGCAGATCGACGATGGACGAGTGGGAGTTGCCGATGAAGTCCGATGAGACAAGCTCTTCGTCCGTGGCCGCGAGGATCCCTTTCATAGGTCCATCGGCGTAGGCCTTGAACATATTGTTCAGCTCTTCCTTGCTCGTCTGTCTCGACAGGGTCACCACGAAGTCGACGAGAGAGACGGTGGGCGTCGGAACCCGGATGGAGAGGCCGTCGAGCTTCCCCTTGACCTCGGGGATTACTTCCGAGATGGCCTTCGCAGCGCCCGTCGTCGTCGGTATCATGGAGAGGGCCGCGGCCCTCGCCCTTCTCAAGTCCCTGTGGGGCTGGTCGAGGATTACCTGGTCGTTCGTGTACGAATGGATGGTGGTCATCAGCCCGTATTCGATGCCGAACTCCTTCTGGAGTACCTTGACCACCGGGGCCAGACAGTTCGTCGTGCACGATCCCATGGAGATGATGTGATGTTTGGTCTTGTCGTAGACCTCTTCGTTTACCCCGAGGACGAAGGTCACGTCCGGGTTCTTCGCGGGCGCCGACACGATGACCTTCTTTGCCCCGGCCATGAGGTGCTTGTCTCCTCCGACCCTGTCGGTGAACTTGCCCGTGGCCTCGAGGACCACGTCGACCTTGAGTTCCTTCCAGGGCAGCTTCTCCGGGTCACGCTCGGAAAGGATCTTCACTACCTTGCCGTCCACCACCAAAGACCCGTCCTGAGCCTTCACCTCTGCCTGCATGGTGCGGTGGACGGAATCGTACTTGAGCAGGTGGGCGAGGGTTTTCGCGTCGGTGAGGTCGTTGATGGCGACAAACTCCAGGTTCGGGTTTCTATAGCCTATCCTGAAAACTTGCCGTCCGATCCTGCCAAATCCGTTGATCCCTACTCTTACGGCCATGACATCCTCCTCATGCGTAGTTGGAGAGTAGCGAACATCCGCTACGTTCAGGCGGTCTCCTTCCGGAAAAGAACCTGCCCGCCTATGAAAACGTACTGAAGACCCGACACCAGGGTAAGGAGGCCTGTGACATAGACAAAGAACGACTCAAAGCTCCCATGGGGCGACCATAAGACGTACACGACGGTGAGCATCTGAAAGACGGTAGTCGTCTTGCTGATGAAGCTCGGTGCCGGGTTCACCTTAAGCCCCTTTCTAAATAATAGCAGGAACCCGGCGGAGATGACAATGTCCCGGACGATTACGACGACCGTAAGGACAGAAGGGATTATCCCCTGAAGGGAGAGGACGATGTAGGAAGACGCGAGCATCACCTTGTCCGCGAGGGGGTCGAGGTACGCGCCGAGAGTGGTCTTTGCGCCCATCCTTCGGGCAAAGAAGCCGTCGAGAAGGTCGCTCACGGCCTGAAGCACGAAGAGGGCGAGAGCGAGCCTGAAGATGGCCGTACGCGGCAAGGAGGATGAAGAATGCCGTGACAAAGAGGCGGAAAACGGAGAGCAGGTTGGGTAGGTTCATTCTATGTACTGGTTCGCAAAGGTAGTATATTTGTCGCGGAATGCGAGCCGGACGTCTCCTACAGGTCCGTTTCGCTGTTTTCCGACGATGATCTCCGCGGAGTTCGGCTCTTTCGAATCCTTGTTGTAGACCACGTCGCGGTAGATGAAGATGATCACGTCCGCATCCTGCTCTATGGCGCCCGATTCCCGCAAATCCGAGAGCCTCGGCCTCTTGTCCTCCCGCTGCTCGACCATCCGGTTGAGCTGCGATATGGCGATGACCGGAACGTTGAGCTCCTTTGCAAGGGCCTTCAACGACCGCGATATCTCCGAAATCTCCTGCTCCCTCCGGTCGAGATTGCTCGTCCTTCCGCGCATGAGCTGGAGATAGTCGACGACGAGAAGGGCGAGGCCATGCTCCTTCTTCAGCCTTCTCGCCCGCGCACGGAGATCGAGAATGCTCAAGGCCGGTGTATCATCTATGTAGAGAGGCGCACCGTAGAGCTTGCCCGCGGCCCTTCCGAGGCTTGTCCTCTCCTCTTCCTTAAGGCCCCCGCTCCTGATCTTGAAGAACTCGACCTCCGCCTCCGAGGAGAGGAGCCTCATGGCGAGCTGCTCCTTGGACATTTCCAGGGAGAAGACGCCGACAGGGAGGGTCGTCTCTCCGTCACCCGCCACTGCCGCGTATTGGGCAATGTTGAGGGCAAAGGAGGTTTTGCCCATGCTCGGCCTTCCTGCGACGACGATGAGGTCCGCTGGCTGCAGGCCTCCGGTCATCCTGTCGAGGTCCGTGAAGCCCGTGGCCACGCCCGTGATGCCGTCGACCCTCGACTTCAACGATTCGATGGTCTTCATGCTCTCCCAGACGAGGTCTTTGATGGAGAAGAAGGAAGGCCTGTACTTCTTCTCCGCGATCTGGAAGATCATCCTCTCGGCCTCGTCGATGAAGGTGTCCACATTGGTGTCCACCTCGTAGCCCCGCTCCACGATGTCCGTGGCGACGTGCATGAGGTTCCTGAGGAGGGCCTTCTCTTTGACCATCCGCGCATAATGGGCTATGTTGGCGGACGTGGGCATGACGTCGACGAGACGGCTCAAGTTCGCGACGCCTCCCATCTTCTCCGTCAAGCCCTTGTCCCGGGCCATGCTGCTTACGGTCAGAAGGTCGATGGGCTCGTTCTTCTCGTAGAGGTCCATGACGAGCTGGAAGATCGTCCTGTGGTCCTCACGGTAAAAATCATCGACATCGACGATATCGACGATTTTGTTCAGCGCCTCAGGATCGACAAGGATGCCGCCAAGGAGCGATCGCTCGGCATCGAGGTTCTGCGGCGGGATCCGCCCTTTCTGCTCAACAGGGTTTCTTGCGACCCTCGTTGCCATTTACTCTTCTTCTATTTCAAGCCTTAGCTGGGCCTCGACACCCCTTTCCAGGTGGACTTCCACCGTATGGACCCCGGTGGTCTTTATGGGATCATCGAGCCTTATCGTGCGTTTGTCTATGTCGAGATCGAGCGCCAGCTTGACCGCCTCCACCACGTCTTTCGCCGTGACCGAGCCGAAGAGCTTCCCATCGACGCCCGCCTTCTTCTTGATGGACAGGGGTGTCTCCTCCAGACGCTGCTTTACGAAGGCAGCGGTCTTCAGATCTTTCTCCCGCTTGCCTATGATCGTCTTCGCCTGTTCCTGCACCTTCTTGATGTTTCCAGACGTCGCGGGCATGGCAAGGCCGCGGGGCACGAGGAAGTTCCTTCCATAGCCGTCCCTTACGTCGCGGGTCTCACCCTTTTTGCCCACCCCTTCGATGTTGTCGAGCAATATGAGCCTCATCGCTTCCTCCCTATCTCGTTACCGTGGTGAAGGGCAGAAGGGCGATATGGCGGGCCTTCTTTATCTCTTCCCGCAGCTTCCTCTGATGATTGGCGCACGTGCCCGTCATCCTTCGGGGCATGATCTTGCCGCGTTCCGTCACGAAATGCTTAAGAAGCTTCGGGTCCTTGTAGTCTATCCTTATGTTGGCGTCCGAGCAGAATCTGCAGACCCTCTTCCTCACATATATGCGCTTCTTCCCTGAATCCTGCATCCTGGGCATTTACTCCTCCATCCATAAGATTTTGCTGGCTTTCACTCTCAGGACATCATGGGACTTGAACCGGGCCTTAACCAGCTCCCCTGCCACCAGAACCATGCGCCCCACCGTCTCTTCCGGCCTCTCCGGAAGTGCCTCGCCCGCGCCCACCACCTCGATCGCGTATTCCCCTTCAGTCACCTGCAGGGGAAAGGTGACGATCTTTCGCCCCTTCGGCGTGTAGGCTATATCGGGCACCCTTTGAATCTTCCCGGACAGGAAGATTCGGTTCATCTCTAAGCCTCACCTTCCAGCTCATCGAAGACCACGGGCTCCGGCGGCTTCTCCAGCCCCTTCTCCTTTTCGTCGACCACGACGAAGAGGTGCCTGAGGACCAGGTCCATGGTCCGGTAGAACTTGTCGAGGGCCACGATGGATGCCTCCTCCATGTTGAGAAGGAGGAAAAAATAATGCCCCCTGTCTTTCTTCTTTATAGAGTACGCCAGCTTACGCACCCCCCAGTCATCTACCTTGAGCAGCTCCGCCCCGAGCTTCTCGATGTTGCCCTGTACCCTCCGGAGCAGCTCTTCTTCCTCCTCCTTGGTGCAGTCGGGAGCCACTATCAGGATATTCTCATACCTTCTCACGCTTGTTCTCCTTTCGCGTAACCTGCTACCGCGCTCTTAGAGACCTTTACCCTCACCTTTTCGGCTATTTCGATGGTAACCGCCTCGTCCGTAATACCCGTTATTTTACCATACAAACCGCCCGAAGTCACAATTGTATCTCCCTTTTTCAGGTTGGCGAGGAACGTCTTCTGCTGCTTCGCCTTGCCCTGCTGCGGCCTGATAATAAGGAAATAGAAAATTGCAATGATGAGGATGGGAAAGACAATACCCAAGTTCCCCAAGCCGCCGGCCGATCCGCCCGCTCCCTGACCACCCAGACCACCCATCGCATGTGCTATGCCCATCTTACACTTCACCTCCTTTCCATTCCGACATGAATTCGTTGTAGAACGCCTCGAACCTCTCCTGCCTGATTTCCTCCCTGATCCGTTTCATGAGACCCAGATAGAAAGAGACGTTGTGGAGGGTGTTCAGGTAGTAGCTCGTAAGCTCCCTCGTCACAAAGAGATGCCTCAGATAGGCCTTCGAGAAACGGCTGCACGTGTAACATCCGCACGTCTCATCGAGGGGTGTCTCGTCGTGCGCATACCGCGCGTGCTTGATGTTGATCCTGCCCGCCCTGGTGAACAGGTTTCCGTTTCGCGCGTGTCTCGTAGGGATGACGCAGTCGAACATGTCGATCCCCTTCCTCACGCCTTCCACGATATCTTCCGGAAACCCCAGGCCCATGAGATACCTCGGCTTCTCAGAAGGCAGCTCTCCCATTACCACGTCCACCATCTCCCACATGACCCCTTTCGGCTCGCCCACGCTGAAGCCCCCCAAGCGCATAGCCGTCGAAGTCGAGGGCCACCAGGTCGCGGGCCGATTGAAGCCTCAGATCCCCGTACATGCCGCCCTGGACAATGCCGAAAAGGAGGGACCCATTCTTCTTTGCGTCCCTGCACCGGCGCGCCCACCTCGTGGTGAGGCCCATTGACGCCTTCGTGTACTCGTGGGACGAAGGATAGCTGACGCATTCGTCGAGACACATGCAGATGTCGGACATCAGGTTCTCCTGTATCTCCACGACCCTTTCGGGGGTGAGGAAATGCTTGGAGCCGTCTATGTGCGATTGGAACGTCACCCCCTCTTCCTGGATCTTGCGCAAGAGCCCGAGTGAGAAGATCTGGTACCCGCCGCTGTCCGTGAGCACTGCACCATCCCATCCCGCAAACCGTTGTATGCCTCCCATCTCCTTTACCAGGGCGTCCCCCGGGCGCAGGTAGAGGTGATACGCATTGCCCAGGACGATCTGCGCGCCCATCTCCTCGAGGTCTCTCGCGAGAAGGGCCTTCACCGCCCCTTGAGTGCCCACCGGCATGAATACAGGCGTCTCTATGGCTCCATGGTTCGTCTCGAGGATGGCCGACCGAGCCAGGCCAACCGATGTCAGGACCCGAAATGCGCTCATGAGATAAACATCGCATCCCCGTAGCTGTAGAACCGGTAGCGCCGCTCGATGGCCTCCCGGTAAGCCGCCTCTATGGCCTCCTTCCCTGCGAACGCACACGCGAGCAAAAGGGGCGTCGATCGGGGAAGATGGAAATTGGTGATGAGGGCGTCGACGGCCTTGAACGTATAGCCCGGGTAAATGAAGAGGCCGGTCGAGCCCGCCAGAGAATCCCCGTTGCGGCCGGAGAAGGCGGTCTCCAGGGTCCGCACCGCGCTCGTGCCCACGGCCACGACCCTGCCCCCTTGCTCTTTGGTCTTCCTGACGGCGGCCATCGTATCGGCCGGCATGGAGTAGTATTCCCGATGCATCTCGTGGCCTTCCACGGTCTCGCTCTTCACGAGGAAAAAGGTGCCGATGCCGATGCGGAGGGTGATCGTCGACGATCTTCACCCCAATGGCTGCGATCCTCTCGAGGAGCCCGCCGTCGAAGTGGAGGCCTGCCGTGGGCGCGGCAATGGAGCCCTCTTTTTGGGCGTAGATCGTCTGATACCTCTCGTAGTCCTCCTGAGTTCTCTGTCCCTTATCTCTCTTTATGTAAGGGGGCAGCGGCATGTTCCCGTGGTCGGCCATGAGCCGGGCGGCGTCCACGCCCGCCGGGAGTTCGACAGTCCAGAACGGCAGCCCCTGCCTTCAGCACGACGGGATACTCGCCGACGTAGACCCCGGTCGCCGGCGACACTTTGCGCATACCACTCACCAGGCACGACCATCTGCTTTCGTCGATCTCCTCGACGAGGAGTATATCGAGTGCGCCTCCGGTCTCTTTCCTCGCCCGCAGCCGCGCGGGGATCACCTTCGTATCGTTGATGACGAGAAGGTCATTGTCGTGAAACAGCCCGTCTATCTCCCTGAAGAGCCGATGGTCTATAGTTTTGCCCGACCGGTCGAGGACGAGAAGGCGCGACGAGGAGCGCTCCCCCGCGGGCGCCTGCGCGATCAACTCCTTCGGCAAAAAATAATCGAACGCTTCTGTCCTCATACCCTCACAAAACGAGCTAACTTTATAGCAAATTGCGTTGCGGCTAAGTTATCCAATCGACCACCATTGGCCTAAAATAAGGTACCGGGACAGGTTGGCTGCCGACGAAAACCCCGTAAGGGCTATTGACTTGCCCCGTCTATTCTTCTATCATTATTTCTAGAGAGCGGGCATAGCTCAGTTGGTAGAGTGCAAGCTTCCCAAGCTTGATGTCGCGGGTTCGAGCCCCGTTGCCCGCTCCATTCATCGGTCATCGCTCTTCTTATGCTCAAGATCACGCACCCTCAGCTCGAGAAGGGCGCACTTCTGGATCAACTCCTTGTTCGTCTCCTTCATCTTCGATATGGTGATCGAGTAGTGCATCAGCACCGCTATGAGAAAGGAGAAGAAGATCGCCAGCACGGCGGTGATGTAGTAAAGGCCCGTCGCCTCGCTCAAGACGCTCACCAGGCCCGGCCAGAGGCTCAGGATCGCGATGATCGAAGACGTGGAAAGCCATAGGATCGCATACTCCTCCCGCAGCCGTCCCTTCCTGATGAACTCGAAAGTGGCGATGAAAAAGAGGATGGCCACGACGCCCACGAAAAGACGGATCTGAAACATGGGATCCTCCCTTAGACCTCCCTGAACAGATCGATGAACATGGCGAGGAGCACCTTGGTCATGTAGTAGGCCGCCCGAAAGGGTGTTATGGAGGAGTTGCCATACATCCGGTAGTTCATGCGGACCGGCACTTCCGCCACCTTGAATCCCTTCAAGAACGCAAGGAGCAGCGATTCGGGCTCCGGGTAATCCTGGGGATAGGTGCGGGCAAAGAAGTCCATCAGGCCCCTGTTCACGGCGCGGAATCCCGATGTCGCGTCCCTGACGCTCATCCCCGTGGTCACTCTCAGGAAGAGGGATATGAGCCTTATCCCCAAGCCTCTCATGAGGGTCACCCTGTAGCCGCCTCCGAGGAACCGGGAGCCCACCATCATGTCGACTTCGCCCCTGAAAAGGGGCTCGACAAGTAAGGGGATCTGGTCGGGCGGATGCTGCCCGTCCCCATCTACCTGCACCGCTACGTCGAACCCATGCTCAAACGCGTACTTGAATCCGGTCTGGACTGCCCCGCCTATCCCTAAGTTCACGGGCAGCTCTATCACCACCGCCCCTTCTGCTTCAGCGTTCCTGGTGGTGCCGTCCCGGGAGCTGTCGTTAATGACTATGATATGATAGCCCGGGCCGAGTCCCTTGACGTCTCTGATGACGCCTGCAATCGATTTTTCCTCATTGTAAGCCGGTATGACAACAGCGACGCGCCTGCCCATCACGTGTATGCTGGGGGACTAGGACTCGAACCTAGATAGCAAGATCCAGAGTCTTGCGTCCTGCCATTAGACGATCCCCCAAAAGCAGCCCTGGACGTGCTAATCTTTCTTCTCCTCTTTCGCTTTTCGCCCCTTCTTTTCCGTCTTTTCTTTGGGCTTCCCCTCTTTCTCTGCCTTCTTCTCTTTCGGTTTCCGCTCTTTCTTCTCTTTGGCCTGCTCCGCCTTCTCTTTGGGCTTTCGGTTCTTTCTTCTCTTTTGCCTGCTGTTTCTTCTCTTTGGCCTGCTCTTCCTTCTTTTCTTCCTTTTCCTGCTCTTTCTTCTGCGTCAACTCGATGATAGCCATGGGGGCGGCGTCGCCTTTGCGCGGACCCACTTTCAGGACCCTCGTGTATCCTCCGCTCGTATCGGCGTATCGCGCCCCGATGTCCGTGAAGAGCTTCTTAACCACTTCCTTATCCCGCAGATATGCGAAGGCGAGGCGCGTAGCATGGAGGGTTCCGGCCTTTGCGAGGGTGATGAGGCGATCCGCTACCTTGCGCAGCTCGAGCGCCTTCGGATTCGTCGTCTTGATGCTCTCGTGCTGGAAGAGGGCTGCAGCCAAGTTGCGAAAAAGCGCCTTCCGATGGCTTGAAGTCCTGTTCAGTTTTCTCCCTGTCTTTTGATGCCTCATCTCTCCACCCTTTATACCTGATCTTTCCTTCGCTGCGCCATCCTATCAAGCTCTTCCCTGGGAGGGAAGCTGTCGAGCCTTATTCCGAGCTTGAGGCCCATGCAGGCGAGTATCTCCTTGATCTCGTTGAGAGACTTCCTCCCGAAGTTCTTCGTCATGAGGATCTCCTGCTCCGTCTTCTGCACCAGTTCGCCGATATACTTGATATCGGCGTTCTTGAGGCAGTTGGCGCTCCTCACCGAAAGCTCCAGCTCGTCAACGTTGCGGTAGAGATTGTCGTTGAAATCCTGCCTCTCTCCTTCCCTCAGCTCCCCTATCTCGATGTCTTCGGGCTCTTCGAAGTTTATGAATATCCGCATCTGCTCCCTGATGATCTTGGCAGCAAAGGATAGGGCGTCAAGGGCGCTGATACTCCCGTCCGTGAGGATCTCCATGGTGAGCTTGTCGTAGTCCGTGCGGAAGCCGACTCGCGCCGGGCTCACGTTGTAGCTGACCCGCTTCACCGGCGAGAAGATCGCATCTATGGGCGTGGTGCCGATGGGCTCTTCCTCGTCCCGGTTCCTCTCGGCCGGCACGTACCCCCTCCCGACCTTCGCCTTCAGTTCCATGTAGAGCTTGGCCTCGTCGGTGAGCGTAGCGATATGGTGCTCCGGATTGATGACCTCCACCCCGCCGTCGTGGATGATGTCCCCCGCCTTGACCGTGCCTTCCCCGTGGGCGTCTATCTTGAGCGTTCGCGGTCTGTCGTCGTCCACCTTGAGCACGACCTTCTTCAGGTTCAGGATGATCTCGGTGACGTCCTCTTTCACGCCCCGGATCGTAGAAAACTCGTGGTCCACGCCGTCGATCTTCACGGAGGTTATGGCAGCCCCCATTATCGAAGAGAGAAGCACCCTCCGCAGCGAGTTACCTATGGTGATTCCATACCCGCGCTCGAAAGGCTCGGCAGAGAACCGAACGTAGTAAACGGAGCACGTCTCCCTCTCTATATCAATCTTCGTTGGCTTGATGAGTTCCTGCCAATTTTTCTCGAACATATACATGTATCCTCCTTATAGAGGGAAAGAACTATCGAGAGTAGTACTCGACGATCAGCTGTTCCTTGATGGGCACAGTGATGTCGTCCCTTGCCGGCAGAAGCCTGATCTTCCCGGTCATCTGCTCCTTGTCCACTTCGATCCAGGAAGGAACGCCCCTCCGAACCACTGATTCCAGGGCATTTTGGACTGCCACGAGGCCCTTGTGCCTGATCCCTATCTCGTCCCCCTCTTTTATCAGATAGGAAGGGATGTTGACCGTCTTGCCGTTGACCGTGACGTGGGCGTGGGTCACCATCTGGCGGGCTTCTTTCCTTGAAACCGCAAATCCTATGCGATAGACCATGTTGTCGAGCCGTCTCTCAAGAAAGACAAGGAGATTCGTACCGGTGACGCCGCTGGCCTTCTCTGCCATAACGAAAAACCGCTTGAACTGGTTTTCCGTGAGGCCATACATCCTCTTTACTTTTTGCTTTTCCCGCAAGCGTATACCGTACTCGGTCATCTTGCCACGCGTCTCCACGTGAACGCCCGGCGGATAGTTCCTCTTCTCCACCTCGCATTTCTCCGTGTAGCATTTCTCTCCCCGCGCGAAGAGCTTCATGCCCTCTCTTCTGCATATCTTGCACACAGGTCCGGTATATCTCGACAATTTCCCCTCCTAGACTCTTCTTCTTTTTGGCGGCCTGCACCCGTTATGGGGTATAGGGGTCACATCCTTGATGAGGTGTATCTTCAAGCCAGTGCTCTGAATGGCGCGGAGCGCCGCTTCACGCCCTGCCCCAGGTCCCTTGATGTACACGTCGACGGTTCTCATCCCCTGCTCGATGGCCTTCTTCGCGGCGTTCTCCGCGGCCAGCTGGGCGGCGAAAGGCGTGCTTTTCCTTGAGCCCTTGAAGCCGGCGACACCGCCGCTCGACCATGAAACGACATTTCCCTGGGGGTCGGCGATCGTGATGATCGTGTTGTTGAAGCTCGACTGTATGTGCACCTCGCCCACGGGGATATTCTTCTTGACCTTCTTCTTGCTGGCCTTCTTAACCTTTGCCATCTCGCCCCCTTACTTCTTCCTCTTCATCGAGGTCTTCCGCGGTCCCTTCCTCGTGCGCGAATTCGTTCTCGTCCTCTGACCCCGCACCGGAAGACCCTTTCTGTGCCTCAAGCCCCGGTAGCAACCGATGTCCATGAGCCTCTTTATATTGACGTTGATCTCTTTGCGGAGATCACCTTCAATCTTGTGCTCCTGCTCGATGATCTCCCTGATCCGCGCGACCTCTTCCTCGCTGAGCATGTTGGTCCGCTTGTTAGGGTCAATGCCGGCCCGCGAAAGTATCTGATTCGACGCGGGCCTCCCAATCCCGAAGAGATAGGTCAGCGAGATCTCTATTCGCTTTTCTCTGGGAATATCAACACCAGCAATTCGCGCCACGATAAGCCTCCTTAGCCCTGCCTCTGCTTATGCTTGGGGTTTTCGCAGATAACCCTTATGATGCCTTTTCTCTTGATGATCTTGCACTTCTCGCATCTCTTCTGAACCGACGGCCGCACCTTCATCGAAGACCTCCTACTTTGCCCGGTAGATTATCCTGCCCCTCGTCAGATCGTACGGCGAGAGCTCGACGATGACCTTGTCACCGGGCAGAATCTTGATATAGTTCATCCGCATCTTGCCGGACACGTGGGCGAGCACCCGGTGTCCGTTCGGCAGTTCCACCCTGAACATGGCATTCGGCAGGGGCTCGACTACCGTGCCCTCTACCTCTATGCCTTCACCTTTTGGCATATTCCCTCATAAAGCGCTCAAGATCTCGGGACCCTTCTCCGTGAGGGCAACCGTGTGCTCGAAATGAGCCGAAAGCTTCCCGTCCTTGGTGGCCGCGGTCCAGCCGTTCTCCTTGATGATGATCTCGCTCCCGCCGGCGTTGATCATGGGCTCGATGGCGAGGACCATACCCTTCTTGAGACGCACGCCTGTCCCCTTCACGCCGAAATTGGGGATCTGCGGCTCTTCATGGAGGCGCGTGCCGATGCCGTGGCCGACAAACTCCCGTACCACCGAGAACCCTTGTGCCTCCACGTGCGACTGGATGGCGTACGAGACGTCGTGCAGCCTGTTGCCTTCCCGAACGTTCTCGATGCCCTTGTAGAGCGACTCCCTTGTGACCCTCACCAGCCTCTCCGCATCCTCCGAGATGCGTCCCACCGGATACGTGATGGCCGCATCGCCGTAAAACCCCTTATAGATGGCTCCAAAGTCGAGGCTCACGATGTCCCCTTCTTCAATGACCCTCTCCGAGGGCATGCCGTGAACAACCTCTTCATTCACCGATACGCACAGGGCATAAGGAAACCCGTTATATCCCTTGAAGGCGGGTTTCATGTCCGCCCTCTTCCGCACCATTTCGGTACAGGCGTATTCGAGATCCGCCGTCCTCGCGCCCACTGACCACGAACTCCTTGAGCGCCACCAGCACTTCCATGGCATACCTGCCGGCGCGTCTCATCTTCTCTATCTCTTCCTTGCTCTTGAGGACTATCATCCCTCACTTCTTAAAAGAACCTCTGCATTGCCCGTGATCAGTCTATCTTCGTCCCTTCATCCTCGCCGTCTTCTTGACGAGCCCGTCGTAGTGGCGGAGGATGAGATGGGACTCTATCTGCTGGATCGTGTCGAGGCTCACCCCTATCACGATGAGGAGCGCCGTGCCGCCGAAATAGAAGGGAACGCCGAAGCGCTGGATGAGTATCGACGGAAGGACGCACACAAACGATATGTAGATGGCGCCCGAAAAGGTGATTCTCGAGACGATCTTCTCCAGATAATCGGCGGTCTTTTTCCCGGGTCTGATGCCCGGTATGTAGCCGCCGTACTTCTTCATGTTGTCCGACACGTTGTCGACGTTAAAAGTAATCGCCGTGTAGAAGAAGCAGAAGAATATGATGAGGCCGACGTAGAGCAGCTCGTAGGCAACGCCGCCGGGCCTCAGTAAGCTTGAAACCATCTTCATGTAGTAGTTCTGCGAGAAATTGGAGATCGTGGCGGGAAACATGAGGATCGCGGACGCAAATATGGGGGGAATGACGCCGGCCTGGTTGATCTTGAGGGGAAGGTGCGTCGACTGCCCCCCGTACATCTTTCTCCCCACGACCCGCTTCGCGTACTGAACGGGTATCCTCCTCTGCGACGTCTCCATGTAGATGATAAAGGCCACAACGCAGAACATCACGGCCATGATGAGGATGACGAGGAACCAGTTGAGCGTTCCCGCGTTGACCAGCGTCACGGTGCCCGCCACCGCATTCCACAATCGCGCCACGATGCCGGAAAAGATGATGAGAGAGATGCCGTTGCCTATGCCCTTTTCGGTGATCTGCTCGCCGAGCCACATGAGAAAAGAAGTGCCCGCGGTGAGGGTGAGCATGGTCTGAAGCCTGAAGCCCCATCCGGGATTGTAGACGAAGCGGCTGCCGCCGCCCGACATCTGCTCGAGGCCTATGGCAATGCCGATACCCTGAATGAGGGAAATGATGACCGTCCCGTACCGGGTATACTGGGTGATCTTCCTCCGGCCCGATTCCCCTTCCTTGGAGAGCTTCTCCAGGGTGGGCACGACGACCGTGAGGAGCTGAAGTATGATGGATGCGCTGATGTACGGCATGATGCCGAGGGCGAAGACCGAGAGCTTCTCGAGGCCTCCCCCCGCGAACATGTCGAAAAACCCGAAAAAACTGCCCGCCTGCGACGCCATGAAGTTCGCCAGGGCGTTGCCGTTGACACCGGGGGTCGGAACGTGAACACCGATCCGGTAAACGGCGAGAAGCACAAAGGTCATGATGATCCTGCGCTTCAGCTCGGGAATTCGACCTATGTTCTGAAAACCGCTCATTGCAGCAGCACCTCTACGTCACCGCCCTGCCGCCTTTATCTTCTCTATGGCCTTGGCCGATGCCTTGTGGACCTTCACTTTTATGGGGAAATCGATGTCGCCGTCGGACAGAAGCTTCACACCGTCCTTCAGCTTGCCCACCACACCGCTTTCGAGGAAATCCTCTATGCCGGCCTCCCCCTTGCCCTTGAAGACGTCAAGGTCGCCGATCTTGACGATCGCATACTCCTTGCGGAAGGGATTCTTAAACCCCCTCTTCGGGATTCTCCTCGTGAGAGGCATCTGGCCGCCCTCGAAGCCGGCCCCTTTGCCGGATCCTGCCCGGGCCCGCTGTCCCTTGTTGCCTTTCGTCGCGGTCTTCCCATGGCCCGATCCGGGGCCCCTGCCGATTCGCTTCCGCTCTTTCCTCGAACCCTCGTGTGGCTTCAGATCTTCGAGCTTCATTTATCTCACGTCCTCCAGCACTTTTACGAGGTGCATCACCTTTTTCACCATGCCCCGTATCTCCGGGGTATTCTTCACCACCCGTTCCTCGTAGAGTCTCTTGAACCCGAGGCTTCTCACGGTGTCCGTCTGGTCGTCGGTGCACCCGATCGTGCTTTTCGTCCATTTTATCTTAAGGTGCGACACGGTTAGGCCTCCTCTGTCTTCGTACCCTTGCCCTTCTGTTTGGCCGCATCGGGGACTTTGAGCATCGAGAGCCCCTGCATGGTGGCCTTGACCACGTTGTGCGGGTTTCTCGACCCATAGCACTTGGTAAAGATATTGCGGATGCCGGCTACCTCCACAACGGCGCGAACCGTGCCGCCGGCGATAACGCCCGTGCCTTCGGAGGCCGGTTTTATGAAAACCTGGCTGGAGCCGTAGATCCCCGTGATCTCGTAAGGAACGGTCCCCCTGTTGATAGGCACCTCGATGATGCCTTTCTTGGCCCGCTCCACCGCCTTTCTGATCGCGTCGGGCACCTCGTTGGCCTTCCCCAATCCGAAGCCGACGTGGCCGTTCCCGTCCCCGACGACGACGATAGCGCTGAAACTGAACCTTCTTCCGCCCTTCACAACCTTCGCGACGCGGTTTATATGAACAACCCTGTCGAGTAGCTCAAGATCCGCCGGGTCAATCCGCTTTTTTTCGATCAACTCTCGACCTCCTCTAAAAGATTAGCCCACCCTCGCGGGCGCCGTCTGCAAGCGCTTTGACCCTGCCGTGATACTTGAACCCGTTCCGATCGAAGATGATTTCCTTGATACCCAAGCCGATGGCCTTACGCGCGATGCTCTCCCCCACTACCTTGGCACTTTTCGCATTGCCGCCGTAAGGGACGCCGCCTTTCACGTCGGGACTCAGCGTGGAGACGCCCGTGATCACCCTTCCCGTGGTGTCGTCCACGATCTGGGCGTACATGTTCTTCAGGCTCTTGAAGACGCACAGCCTGGGTCTGGCGGCCGTTCCCGCGATCTTCTTGCGTATCCTCTTCTTCCGTCTCAGCCTCGACTCTATCTTCTCTCTTCTGTCCATCGCCTCACAACCCCTTATTTCTTTCCGGTCTTACCCGCTTTCTTCCTCAGCACTTCTCCGGCGTACTTCACGCCCTTTCCCTTGTAAGGATCGGGCTTTCTCAGGTCTCTTATCTTTGCCGCGGTCTGGCCGACAAGCTCCTTATCTATCCCTTTGATCGTGACAAGGGTCTGCTTCTCTACCTCCGCCGATATGCCCTTGGGCAGAGGGAAATCGATGGGATGCGAGTAGCCGAGGTACAGGGCGATGCTGCTTCCCTTCATCTCCGACCGGTAGCCGATGCCGACGATCTCGAGCTTCTTCTCGAAGCCCTTCGAGACGCCCTCTACCATGTTGGCCACGAGCGTCCTCATGAGCCCGTGATAGCTCCTCGACCTCTTGTTGTCGGCCAGGCGTCTCACGAGGAGCTGCCCGTCGCTCACGTCTACCTCGATGCCCTGAAGCAGAGGCCGTGCGAGTGACCCCTTCTGCCCGTTTACCGAAACGAGGCCATCCTTCACCTCGACCTTCACCCCCGAGGGCAGTGCTATAGGCTTTTTTCCTATCCTAGACATCTCTCACCTCTATCGATGGGGCTAGCGTCGCCCCCTCCAGCAGCAAAGCTGCCGGAGCCTCCCCCTCAATAACTCGCTTCGCTCGTTCCATGCCCTCGTCCCAACCTCGTCATTACCACACCCGGAAGAGGAACTCCCCTCCGATCCGGCTTCCTATCGCCTGCTTGCCGGTCATGAGCCCCTTCGAGGTCGATACCACGGCAGTCCCTATCTTTCCCCCGCCTTTTCCGAAATCATCGGCCTTTACGTAGACGCGCCTGCCGGGCTTGCTTACCCTCCTCAGGCCCGTAATGAGGCTCTTCGAGGCCTCGTCGTACCCGATATATATCTTCAGGAACTTCTTCCTTGACTCGTCCACAAAAACCTTGTAGTTCCGCAGGTATCCTTCTTCCTTGAGAAGCTTGGCGATGGCGAACTTCATGGTGGAATAGGGCATGTCGACCGACTCATGGCGCACCATGACGGCGTTTCTGATCCTTGTCAGCATGTCGGAAATGGGGTCTGTCCTCAATTGATCCTCCTACCAGCTCGATTTGATCACGCCGGGCAGCTCACCCCTCAGAGCGAGTCCCCGGAAGCAGATCCTGCACATTTCGAACTTGCCCATGAATGCTCGCGGTCTCCCGCAAATGGTACACCTGTTTCTCGATCGCACCTTGAACTTGGGAGTGCGCTTCGCCTTCTCAATCATACCCTTTCTCGCCATGGCTCCTCCGGTTAGCTCCTGAAAGGCATGCCCGTGAGCTTCAGTAGCTCAAAGGCCTCTTCGTCCGTTACTGCGGTCGTCGTGACGGTGATGTTCATCCCCCTCACCCGGTCGACCTTGTCATATTCTATCTCGGGAAAAATGATCTGCTCCTTCAATCCCATAGTGTAGTTGCCCCTCCCGTCGAAAGACTTCGGCGACACACCCCGAAAGTCCCTCACCCTGGGAAGGACGATGGTGACAAGTTTCTGATAGAACTCGTACATGCGCTCCCTCCGAAGGGTGACCATACACCCGATGGGCATACCCTTTCTCAGCTTGAAGGAGGCTATGGACTTGCTCGCTTTCGTAATGACGGGCTTCTGACCGGCGATAAGGGCGATGTCATTCGAGGCGGCGTCGAGGGCCTTTATGTTCTGTATGGCCTCTCCGAGGCCCACATTGACGACGATCTTCGTCATCCTGGGCACCTGCATGACGTTCTTGTACTTGAACTTCCGCATGAGGGCCGGCACTATCTCCTTCTCGTACTGCTCCATGAATGGCGTTTTCAACACTCCCTCCTACTTGTCAAAGACCTCGTCACACCTCTTGCAGTACCGCGCCTTCTTGCCGTCCTCGAGCACCTTCGTCCCGACCCGCACGGCTTTCCCGCACTTGTCGCAGTAGAGCATGACGTTCGACACGTGGATGGGGCTCTCCCGCTCCATGATGCCGCCCTTGGTCTTCTGGCTCGGCTTTACGTGCCGCTTGATCATGTTCACTTTTTCGACGATCACCCGGTCCGTCTTCCGGTTGATCCTGAGGACCTTGCCGGTCTTGCCCTTGTTCTTTCCCGCGGTGACTATGACGTTGTCGTTCTTCTTGATGTGGAATTCCTTTTCCATGATACCTCACACTACCTCAGGGGCGAGGGAGACGATCTTCATGAACCGCTTGGCCCGAAGCTCCCGTGCCACCGGCCCGAAGATCCTGGTGCCCACCGGCTCATTATACTGATTGATGATGACGGCTGAATTATCGTCGAACCGTACGTACGAGCCGTCGATCCTTCTGATCTCCTTCTTCGTCCGCACGATCACGGCCTTCACCACTTCGCCCTTCTTTACCTTGCTGTTCGGAAGGACCTCCTTCACCGAACAGACGATGATATCCCCCACCGTGCCGTATCGTTTCCTGGAGCCTCCCAGAATCCTTATACAGCCAAGCTTCCTGGCCCCGGAATTATCGGCCACCTCGAGTTTCGTCCTCACCTGTATCATGGCTACACCACCTCGCTCGCCTCAGGCACCACCACCTTCTTGGTGATGATCTCCTTGACCACCCACCTCTTGTCCTTGCTCAGGGGCCGCGTCTCCATGATCAGCACCTTGTCCCCGATCTTGGCCTTGTTCTCCTCATCGTGGGCCTTGCACGTCGTCTTTGTCTTGAGGTACTTGTGATACTTGGAATGCTTCAGCACCCTCTCGACCTCGACCACCACGGTCTTGGCCATCTTGTCCTTCACTACGACGCCTATCAGCCTCTTCCTGTGTGCGTCCTTCTTTTCCGCCTTCTCTTCCATGACTACACCTGCCTGTTTCCGGCTTTTTCGTGAAGAACCAATTCAATCCGCGCAATGTCCTTCTTGACGAGCTTCATGCGGGACGTATTGTCGAGCTGTCCGGTGGAGTGCTGAAACCTGAGGTTAAACGCCTCTTCCTTCAGTTCCTTCTTTCTCTTCAGGATCTCTTCCGGGGTCAAGTCCCTCAATTCCTTGGCTTTCATTCTACCGCGCTCCTCATGACGAACCTTGTCTGTACGGGAAGCTTCTGCGCAGCGATCCGCAGGGCCTCACGGGCCTTGTCTTCGGGCACGCCCATGATCTCGTACAGGACCTTACCGGGCTTGACCACCGCGATCCACCCTTCCACAGGGCCCTTGCCCTTGCCCATCCTCGTCTCAGCCGGCTTCTTCGTGATCGGCTTGTCCGGGAATATCCGTATCCAGAGCTTGCCCGTCCGCTTCACGTACCTCGAGAGCGTGATGCGGGCCGCTTCTATCTGTCTGGCCGTCACCCACCCGCACTCCGTGGCCTGCAGCCCGTAATCGCCGAAGCTCACCTCGGCGCCCCGGCCGGAAACGCCCGTCATTCTGCCCTTCTGCTGCTTCCTATGTTTGACCCTCTTTGGTGCAAGCATTACCTTGCCTCCTGAAAGACTTCGCCCTTAAAGAGCCATACTTTTACGCCGATGACCCCGTACTTGGTCTTGGCAGTAGCTACCCCGTATTCGATGTCCGCCCTGATGGTCTGAAGAGGGACCCTTCCCTCCCTGTACCACTCGGTCCTCGCCATCTCGGCCCCTGCGAGCCTGCCTGAGCACATGATCTTTATGCCCTTGGCCCCGAACTTCATAGCCTGGGAGACGTTCCTCTTCATGGCCCGGCGGAACGACACCCTCCGCTCCAGCTGAAGGGCCACGTTCTCCGAGACGAGCTGGGCGTCCACCTCGGGACGCTTCACCTCGGTGATGTTGAGGATGATCTCCTTGTCGGTCAGGCGCTGCAGCTCCTTCTTCAGGTTCTCCACCTCGGCGCCCTTTCTCCCTATGACGATGCCCGGGCGGGACGTCCAGATGTTCATCTTGGCCCTCTTGTCCTTATTGGCCGCCCGTTCTATCTCCATCTTGGAGATGCCTGCCTGGTAGAGCCTCTCCTTGAGGAACTTCTTCATGGTGAGGTCCTCATGGAGGAAGAGGGCGTAATTCTTCGCCGCAAACCATTTGGAGTCCCATGTCCTGATGACCCCGAGCCTGAAACCGACCGGATGTGTCTTCTGACCCATTTAGCCCCTCGTCTTATGATTCGTCTAGTATCAGGGTGATGTGGCTCATCCTCTTCCGTATGGGCGTGGCCCGGCCCATCGCCCTCGGGAGAAACCTTTTCAGGGCCGGTCCCTCGTTGACGACCACGTTTTTCACGTAGAGAGTGTCCACATCGACATACTTCTTCTGTCTCGCATTTCCGATCGCGCTGTCGAGCAGCTTCTTGAGGATGAAGGCGCCCTTTCTCGGCGTGAACTCGAGTATTCCCAGGGCCTCGTTGATATTCTTCCGCTTTATCAGATCCCCCACGATGCGCACCTTGATGGGCGATATCCTCATCGCTTTCGCCTTCGCCACGATCTCCATGTCGTACTCCTTATGTCCTTCGGTCTAAAGTCAGTCCCGGAAGGCTTCGCTTTCGCCCGGGTTGACAGGGCTCGTTGGCCCGCTTTTTAGCGCGCCGAAAGAGCCCTTCGGCCCTTATCTTCCGATCAATCTTTCTTCTTGACTACTTTTGACTTCCGGTCGCCGGAATGGCTGTGGAAGATCCTTGTCGGCGCGAACTCTCCCAACTTGTGACCCACCATCTCCTCGCTCACGAAGACCGGTATGAACTTCTTTCCGTTATGCACCGCGAAGGTCAGGCCGATGAAATCCGGCGTCACCGTAGACCGCCTCGACCACGTCTTGATGACCTTCGATTCCCTCGACTCTTTCGCCCGCTCGACCTTAATGGTGAGGTCCTCGTCTACGAAGGGCCCCTTCTTCAAAGACCTTGGCACGGAATACCTCCTAACCTCTCTGATGGGGTTCAGCACCCCCTCCGACAGGCAAAGCCTGCCGGAGCCTCCCCGCTCAATCTCGCTTCGCTCGTGCCATCGCCGGTTCAGCACCCCCTCCGGCAGCAAAGCCGGCCGGAGCCTCCTGCGCTCAATCTCGCTTCGCTCGTTCTGTCGCCGGTTCGGCACCCCTTAACCTCTCTTCTTTACGATGAACTTGTCCGTCCTCTTGTTCTTCCTCGTCTTGAGGCCCTTGGCCAGCTGCCCCCACGGCGAGCAGGGATGCCTTCCGCCTTTCGTCCGCCCCTCGCCGCCGCCCAGGGGATGATCGACCGGGTTCATGGCGGTGCCGCGCACCGTGGGTCTCACGCCGCGCCATCTCGATCTTCCTGCCTTTCCCCAATCGACGTTCTCGTGCTCGAGGTTGCCGACCTGGCCGATGGTCGCCGTGCAGACGAGATTGATGAGCTTCACCTCACCTGAAGGGAGACGCAGGTGGCCGTAGTCGCCTTCCTTGGCCACGACCTGCGCGTAGCTTCCTGCGCTCCTCGCCATCTGCCCGCCTTTTCCGGGCTTCATCTCCACGTTGTGGACGAACGTGCCGAGTGGGATGAGCTTCAAAGGAAGGCAGTTCCCGTCCTTTATCTCCGTATCGCCTTTCACGCTCGCCACTATCGTGTCGCCCACCTTCAGATTCGAGGGAGCGAGAATGTACCTCTTCTCCCCGTCCACGTAATGGATGAGGGCTATGTTGGCGGACCTGTTCGGGTCATACTCGATGGCTGCCACGCGGCCCGGAACCTCCAGCTTACCTCTCCTGAAATCGATGATCCGGTACTTCCGCTTGTGGCCGCCGCCGATGTGTCTCGTGGTGATCCTTCCCAGATTGTTCCTGCCCCCTGTCTTTTTCCTGGGGACGACGAGGGACTTCTCCGGCTCCTTCTTGGTGATCTCCTCGAAGGAGGACACGCTCATGAAGCGTCTTCCGGCCGATGTCGGTTTATATTCTCTCACTGCCATCATGCACCTTCAAAGAAAGGAATTTTGTCCTTCGGGTTGAGCTTGACGATGGCCTTGCGCCAGTCCGGCTTCTTGCCCGAGTGTTTCCCTAGGCGTCTTGTCTTGCCTTCCATGTTCATGACCCGCACCGAGAGCACCTTTACCTTGAAAAGCTGCTCCACCGCCTTGGCGATCTCGATCTTGTTCGCGCCTCTCGCCACCTCGAAGACATACTGATTCCCTCCTTCCTTGAGGAGGGAGCTTTTTTCCGTCACGATAGGTCGCACCACCACGTCGTATTGGTTCATGATGACAATGCCTCTTCGATTTTCTTCAGCGCGTCGACCGTCACCATGAGCTGCTCGTGCCTCATGACGTCGTACACGTTGAGCCCTTCGGTCCGTAGCACCTTGGTGTAAGGGATGTTGCGCGCCGATTTCTCCAGTATCTCGTCCTTCCCCTGCACTACCACGAGGGGTTTGGAAAGGTTCAGGGTCTTCATGATCCCGGCAAAGCTCTTCGTGCTGATCGAGGGAAGCTCGAGCTTATCGAGCACCTTCAGAGCCGCGCCCTGATTGCGCACGGTAAGCGCAGACCTCAAGGCGGCCCTCCTCACCTTCTTGGGCAGAGACATATGGTATTCCTTCGGTCTCGGCCCGAACACGGTTCCGCCGCCTACCCACACGGGAGACGTCGTGCTTCCTGCCCTGGCCCTGCCTGTTCCCTTCTGCCGCCACGGCTTCTTGCCGCCCCCCCGAACCTCTCCCCGGGTCTTCGTCTTCGCGGTGCCCCGGCGCCGGTTGTTGAGCTGCATCACCACCACGTCATGGATAAGGTAGGGCTTCACGTCGGTCGCCCATATGGCGTCGTTCAGCTCCACTTCCCCGACCTTCTCGCCCTGTATGTTCACGACATCCGCTTTCGCCATAAACCACCCCTACGACTTGATCTCCACGTCGACGCCGGCCGACAGCTCCAGCTTCATCAGCGCGTCCACGGTCTGCTGAGTCGGCTCCACGATGTCTATGAGCCTCTTGTGTGTCCTCACCTCGAACTGTTCCCTCGACTTCTTATCGATGTGGGGCGAGCGGAGGACGCAGAACTTCTGGATATTCGTGGGCAACGGAACGGGCCCCACGATCTGGGCCCCGGTCTTCTTTGCCGCATCCACGATCTCTTTCACCGACTGATCGAGTAGCCTATGATCGAATGCCTTCAGGCATATCCGGATTCTCTGCCTCATCTCTCCCCTCTTCTCTCCTTAGAATCTCTCATCTCTCGTCACGATATGATCTCCGTTACCACGCCGGCGCCCACGGTGCGGCCGCCTTCCCTGATGGCGAAGCGGACCTCCTTCTCCAGGGCGACGGGGGTGACGAGCTCTACGGTGATCGTCACGTCGTCACCGGGCATCACCATCTCCACCCCTTCGGGGAGCTTCACGATTCCGGTGACGTCGGTGGTGCGGAGGTAGAACTGGGGCCGGTAGCCGTTGAAGAAGGGGGTATGGCGGCCGCCCTCTTCCTTGGTGAGAACGTAGACCTGGGCCTTGAAGTTCGCATGGGGGGTGATGGAGCCCGGCTTCGCGAGGACCTGGCCTCGCTCCACCTCGTCCTTTTTGGTGCCCCGGAGGAGGACGCCGATGTTGTCCCCTGCCTGGCCCTGATCGAGGATCTTGCGGAACATCTCGACGGAGGTGGCGACGGTCTTCTGGGTGGCCCTGAAGCCGATGATCTCCACTTCGTCGGAGGGCTTCACGATGCCCCTCTCTACCCTGCCCGTCACGACGGTGCCGCGGCCGGAGATGGAGAAGACGTCCTCGATGGGCATGAGGAAGGGCTTGTCCGTGTCGCGGACCGGCTCGGGGATATAGGAGTCGCACGCGTCGAGCAATTCGAAGATGCTCTTGCAGTGGGGGCAGTCGGGCTTGCCGTCGCCGCACTCGAGGGCCTTCAGGGCAGAGCCCTTGATGATGGGGATCTTGTCCCCGGGGAACTCATAGGAGGTGAGGAGCTCTCGCAGTTCGAGCTCGACGAGCTCGATGAGCTCGGGGTCGTCCACCATGTCCACCTTGTTGAGGTAGACGATGATGTAGGGGACGCCCACCTGACGGGCCAGGAGGATGTGCTCGCGGGTCTGGGGCATGGGGCCGTCGTTCGCACCCACCACGAGGATGGCGCCGTCCATCTGGGCCGCGCCCGTGATCATGTTCTTGATATAGTCTGCGTGGCCCGGGCAGTCCACGTGGGCATAGTGGCGCTTGTCCGTCTCGTACTCGACGTGGGCGGTCGCTATGGTGATGCCCCTCTCCTTCTCCTCGGGGGCCTTATCTATCTGATCGAAGGGGATCCACTCCGCCTTCCCCGTGTTCGCCAGGCATCTCGTGATCGCGGACGTGAGGGTGGTCTTCCCATGGTCGATATGGCCGATGGTACCGACATTCACATGGGGTTTCTTCCGTTCGAACCTTTTCTTAGCCATAGAGAGCCTCCGTTGCTGTTTTGTCTCGATTTTTCATAAGACCTTCGAAGATGTGCGCGGGGGTCGGAGCGTAGTGGAAGAACTCCATGGTGTAGTAGCCCCTTCCCTGGGTTATGGAGCGAAGACGCGTGGTATAGCCGAACATCTCTCCAAGGGGGAGGTAGGCCTGGACGTACTTTACTTCGTTCCTCTCGGTGATATCGGCGATCCTGCCCCTTCGCGCGCTTATGTCGCCGACGACCGCGCCCACATACTCCGGAGGCATGTTGAGGTCGACCTTCATCACGGGCTCGAGGACGATGGGGTTGGCCCTCCGCACCGCCTCCTTCACCGCGATCGATGCGGCGAGCTTGAAGGCGAGCTCCGACGAATCCACCTCGTGGTACGAGCCGTCCACAAGGTCGACCTTGACGTTGATCAGGGGATAGCCGAGGATGACGCCCTTCTCGAGGGCCTCCCTCACCCCTTTCTCGATGGGGGCGAAGTACTCTCTCGGAATGACGCCGCCCACGGTGCGGTTCTCGAACTCGAACTCCTTGCCCTCGATGGGGGTGATCTCGAGCACCACGTGGCCGTACTGCCCTTTGCCGCCCGACTGTTTGATGTATTTCCCTACGGCTGTGCTCTTGCGTGTGATGGTCTCCCGGTAGGCCACCTGAGGGGCGGAATAGCTCATATCCAGGTTGTGCTCCCTCTTAGCCCTGTCCATGATGATATCGAGATGAAGCTCTCCCATGCCGGAGAGCACTACCTCGCCCGTCTCCCCGTCCATCCGCACTTTGAGGGATGGATCTTCCAGCGTGTACTGGTTGAAGACGAACCACATCTTTTTCAGATCGTCTTTTCTCTTGGGAGTAACCGCGATGGAGACGACGGGAGTGGGGACCTCGATCGTCTCGAAGAGGATGGGATTATCGGGATCGGTGAGGGTGTTCCCGGTGGAGATCTGCTTGAGACCGGAGATTGCGCAGATGTCCCCCGCTTCGACTGTCTTTATCTCCTCTCGCTTGTTCGCGTGGAGCCTTAAGATCCTTCCGATCCTCTCGCTCTTTCCCTTGGTGCTGTTGAGGACTGTCTCGCCCTGCTTGAGCCTCCCCGAGTATACTCTCACGTAGCTCAGCTGGCCTACGAAGGGGTCGTTCATTATCTTGAAGACGAGGCCGGAAAACGGCTCATCCACAATGCCTTTGATGTGGCCCTCTTCGCCCTCTTCGTTCCAGTAGACATGGGGAGAGACGTCGAGGGGACACGGCAGATAATCGACTATCGCGTCGAGAAGGGCCTGAATTCCCTTATTCTTGAAGGCCGAGCCGCATAAGATGGGAAGAATGCTCCCTTCCAGGGTGCCCTTCCTGATCACCCGCAACACGTCCTCGAGGGTTATTTCTTTCTCGTGAAGGTACGCGTCCATGAAGGCGTCGTCCACTTCCGAGAGCTTCTCCATCATCTCTTCCCGGGCCTCTTTGAAGGCCGCGGAAAGGTGGGAAGGTATCTCCACAACCGAGTACTCATATCCCATGCGGTCCTTATCGTAGAGGATCGCCTGACCCGTCATGACATCAACGGTGCCCCGGAATTCGTCTCCTTCCATGATAGGGATCTGCAACACCACGGGGTTCGCCTTGAGGATATCGCGGATCATGGCCACGCAATGCGCGAGGTCAGCCCCCGGCCTGTCCATCTTGTTCACGAACCCGATCCTGGGAACCCTGTATCTGTCGGCCTGTCTCCACACCGTTTCTGACTGGGGCTCCACTCCCTCCACTGCGGAGAAAAGGGCCACGGCGCCGTCGAGGACCCTGAGCGAGCGTCCCACCTCAACGGTAAAATCTATGTGACCCGGAGTATCGATGATGTTGATCCGGTGGTCTCTCCAAAAACAGGTCGTTGCGGCCGAGGTGATGGTGATGCCCCTCTCCTTCTCCTCCGCCATCCAGTCCATGGTTGACGTACCTTCGTCGACCTCTCCGATCCGGTTATTGACGCCTGTATAGTACAGGATCCTTTCTGTAGTCGTTGTCTTTCCGGCATCGATATGGGCCATGATGCCGACGTTTCTGATCACTTCCTGCATCCTACCACCTGTAGTGCGCAAAGGCCTTGTTTGCCTCGGCCATCTTGTGCGTATCTTCTCTCTTTTTCACTGCTCCGCCTCTATTATTGTAGGCATCGATGAGCTCACCAGCCAGTCTCTCCACCATCGTCTTCTCGGAGCGCTCCCTGGCATAGCGCAGTATCCACCGTATGGCAAGGGACATCTTCCGGTCCATCCTTACCTCGACCGGCACCTGATAGGTGGCCCCGCCGACCCTTCTCGCCTTTACCTCCAGCTCCGGCTTGGCATTGTCCATCGCCTTGCGAAAGACCTTGAGAGGGTCTTCCTTCACCCTCTTCTCCATCAATTCGAAAGCGCCGTACACCAGTCTCCTTGCCAGGCTTTTCTTCCCGTCCCACATCACGGAGTTCACGAACCTCTGCACGAGCACGTCATTATATTTCGGGTCGGCCAGTCTCTCCCTCTTTGACACACGTCCTTTGCGTGGCACTGACTTCCTCCTTGTGTGCAGCAATTAATGGGGTTCAGCACCCCCTCCACAGGCAAAGCCTGCGGAGCCTCGTGCGCTCACTCAGCCTGTCTTAGCGGGGCGCCCTCGTTCATGCGACCTTCCGGACGTGCTTCCCACAAGGCCACGTGGCTCGCACGGTTCAGCACCCCCTCCGGCAGAATCAGCTGCCGGAACCTCGTGCGCTCAAAAAACTCTGCGTCGCTCGGTCAATCTCAAGTCCGGGCGCCGTTCCTTAAATAAGCCTGCACGGAAGTACCCCTTCGCCGAATGAGCCGGCAAAGGCCTTCCGCGCTATCCTAAGACTCGCCCCTTCCCTTAATATTCCGATGCGAATCTACTGTTTTGGCCGCTTCGATCCGTATTTGGACCGGCTTTTCTTCCTGTTCACCACACCGCTCGCGTCAAGGGACCCTCTGATAATGTGGTAGCGAACACCCGGCAAGTCTTTTACCCTTCCCCCCCTTATGAGCACTACCGAGTGCTCCTGGAGGTTATGACCGATACCCGGTATGTACGTTGTTACCTCCATGCCGTTGGTCAACCTTACACGCGCCACCTTTCTGAGGGCGGAGTTCGGCTTTTTCGGAGTTGTCGTGTAGACCCTGACGCATACGCCCCTTTTTTGCGGACAGCTGGTAAGTGCCGGCGATGCGCTCTTCTTCTTGGCAACTTCTCTCCCCAGCCTCACCAACTGATTAATAGTAGGCATCAATACCTCCAAAAAAATAATCCCTTATTAAGGGATAAAAAAAGCGCACAATATGCATCGGGCTTTCGACAACAAGCCTCGGGATAATATCACCTTTTCCCCTTCATTGTCAAGAGGTTTTTGGTCTTGTTTCCTGACTCGAATCCTTACTGATAATTTTCTTTTTGCTTCAAGCGACAGAGTGCAACTTTGTGACGCGCCAAAGAGATACGGCTGACCACAAGTCGGGAACCGACGCCTTCTATTCTCTGCAATTCTTGCGTGCAATATTATTGTAGCACAAGACAGGAGCAAAAGGCAGTCTTTCTCTTCAAAAAAAATTCGCACCCATGGTGCGGCCTTCGCGCGCGAAGACGGTTCGTTTTCGCTCCCGGCCGTTTGCCCTCGCCTCTTGACGTTTTTCCTCTAAATCTTTTAAAATATCGATGCCTCGGCTCATCCGTTTTCGCTTGCAAGAAGGAGGCATGCATGGAGAAGAGATATCTGCTCGCCCCCGGCCCTACTGCCATTCCGCCGGAAGTGCTCCTCAAGATGGCAGAGCCCATGATACACCGCCGGAACCCGCTCTTCGAGGCGGTCATGGAGGACGTGAGGGCCGATCTGAAATACGTATTCCGCACCAAGAACGAAGTGCTCATCTTCGCCTCTTCCGGCACCGGGGCTATGGAAAGCGCTGCGACAAACCTTCTTTCCCTTGGAGACAAAGCCATTTGCGTGCGGGCCGGGAAGTTCGGAGAGAGATGGGCAGAGATATGCACTGCTTACGGAGTTGAGCCGATCAACATAGATGTCCCGTGGGGAGACGAGCTCGATCCCACCAAAGCAAGCTCGTCCTGTCTGACAAGGTGATCGCCACTCCGCACCTGGGGGGCTCCACGGAAGAGGCGCAGAAAAGGGTCGCCATTGACATGGCCCACCAGATCACGGACTTCGCCCGTGACGGCGCCATGAGGAACAGCGTCAATTGCCCGCCTCTCTCAATCGACGTGAGGAGCCAGGCCGCCCCGTTTCTTCCCCTCACCGAGAAGCTTGCCCGCTTCATCTCCCTGGCCACGGACGGCCCCTTTGACGAGATGGAGATAGAGTACAGGGGCGGGATCGCGGAGATAGAGACGACCATGCTCACAAGGGGGATCTTGAGCCACATCCTCTCCCCCCGGGTCGGAGGGGTCAACTATGTGAACGCGCCGGTGATAGCCAGGTCTATGGGCATCAAATGGAGGGAGATCAAAGAGAGGGTCCATTACCACCTCACGAGCCTGCTCGTCATACGGCTAAAAAGGGGGGAAACGAGAGCACGGCCTACGGCACCCTCCCCAGGGAGAACAAGGCGAGACTGATGCGAATGAACCGGATCATGGTGGACGCCGATCTGACCGGGAGAATACTCCTCGTCCATGCCTACGATCGGCCCGGCGTCATCGGCGGCGTGGCCTCTCTCCTCGGAGACAGGGGCATCAACATCGGAGACATGCACTTCGGCAGAGAGGTGGTAGGCGGCCCATCCCTGTCGCTGTTTGACGTTGACCAGCCGGTGGACGACGCCATTGTCCAGACAATCCTCTCCGTCGCCGGCGTCATCGACCTGAAAAGACTCGACCTTTCGTGAAGCCATCGGCCGACATCCTCATAAGGAACGGCACGCTCGTCGATCCGGTTATGGAGACCGCGACGAGGACGGATATCTCCATCAAGGACGGCAGGATCTTCTCCTATGGCCCGAGCGCGGCCAAAGAGGTCGTCGATGCGACAGGATGTCTTGTCTCCTGCGGGTTCATCGAAAGCCATCTCCACGTCGAGGGGCTCCATCTTCTGCCGGAGCATTACTTTCACGCCTTCCTCGCCCACGGCACCACCGCCATAGTCACGGACCTTCACGAGATCGCCAATGCCGGCGGCCTGCCCGGGCTTCTGTGGTATCTCTCCCTTATCGACAGCATACCCCTCGATCTTTTCGTCATGGCACCCTCGTGCGTCCCCTCGAGCAGGTTCGAGCTCGGGATAGGCAGGCTCGGGATCAAGGAGCTGAACCGGCTGAAATCCTCAAGAAGTGTCATAGGCCTGGGGGAAGTGATGGACGTGGAGGCGGTAATGGGAAGGCAAGAGGCAGTGATGAGGAAGATCGCCCTCTTCGAGGGGAGGCCCATAGACGGCCATGCCCCGGGACTCACCGGAGGCGAGCTGGACCTCTACCTGTCTGCCGGCATCCACTCGGACCACGAGACGACGGGCCTCGATGAAGGCACGGAGAAGCTTAAGCGCGGCATGCACCTGTTCCTGAGGGATGGCTCCGCAGCCAAAGACCTCCCCCATCTGCTTCCCCTCATCCGGCGTGAGCATCTGGCCCGCCTCTGCCTGTGCACGGACGACCTTTCCGCACGCGACCTTATCGAGGAAGGCCATCTCGACCGCATCGTGAGCCGTCTCGTCAGAACAGGCATTCCTTTGTTTCACGCCCTGAGGTTGGTCACGGCGAATCCGGCCCTCTATTTCAACTTGAGCGACAGGAACTCGCCGGGTGTAGGCAGGAAGGCAGACCTCGTGGTCTTTGACCGTCCCGAGGATGTGCGCGTGCGGGCCACGGTGAAGAACGGAAGGCTCGTCTACGGAGACGGCAGCGGAGAGGTCGGATCGACAACGGGCTGTCCCGAGGCCCCGGCGTTGATGAAGGTGGCCCCCTTCTCACGGGAGGCCTTGCGCCGGAAAGCCAGGGGCAATAGGATCCGCGTCATGGGCGTGAGAGACGGGAGCATCCTCGTGGAGGATCTCGAAGAAGAGGCACGGATCGAGGACGGCTATCTTGCGGCCGACCGTGGGAGGGACATACTCCTTGCCTACGTCTTCGACCGGTACAGGGCCGAAGAAAAATTCGGCTTCGGTTTCGTCAGGGGCTTTTCCCTGAAAGAGGGCGCCATCGGCACCACCTACGCCCATGACAGCCACAATCTCATCATAGTCGGCGATAATGTTGAGGACATCTACCGGGTCCTCCAGACGGTTCAGGCGTGCGGGGGCGGCATGGCGGCATCGCGGAAAGGGATCCAGGTTTGCCTCCCCATGCCCTTTTTCGGCATCATCTCCTCCTTAGGCGCCCGGGAATACCTTCAAAAGGAGGCAGAGCTGATGGGACTGGTGCGAAAAATGGGGGTGAAGCTGAAGAACCCCTTTTTCCAGATGTCTTTCATCTCCCTGCCTGTTATACCCCACCTGCGCCTCACTACGAAGGGCCTCTTGAGCGTGTCGACCTCACAATATGTCGAGGTAAATCATGTTTAGGGCCGCGATCTTCGACTTCGACGGCACCCTCATCGAGCTCACCCTCGACTTTTCCGACCTCAGAAGGCACGTGGAGAGACTTGCGCTCACGTATGTCCCCCAGGCTTTTATTTGGGGGCTGGACGGCCTCTACGTGCTGGAGATGATCGACGAAGTGGAGAAGAAGCTCGGTACGCCGGGGGCGGCCTTCAGGCAGGAAGCATATACCATCCTCCGGGAGCTGGAGGTAAAAGCGGCTCAAGGGACGGCCGTCTATCCTTACACCCGCGAGGTGCTGACGGTCCTGCGCGGCAGGGGCGTGAAGATCGGCGTCATGACGAGAAACTGCGCCCAAGCTGTGAGAACTGTCTTCCCCGATATGGATGCATACGTCGACGCCATGGTCACGCGGGAAGACGTGAGACCCGTGAAACCCCACCCCGCCCACGTCAGTGCAGTCCTCGAGCTTCTCGGCCGCGTCGATCCCGTCGAAGCCATCCTCGTGGGCGACCATCCCACCGATATCTTCGCGGGCATTGCCGCGGGCACGACGACCGTGGGGGTGCTTACGGGAAGGACGGAAAGAGCTGATTTCGAGAAAGTCGGGGCTGCCTTCGTGGTACGCGACATCAGGGACGTCCCGGCTCTCATCGGGTGAAAGGCGAGAAAAGGCCTGGGGTTTACGTGCAAGTCAGGCAATGTCTCAAGTACGCACAGCGACAATTGCAGAAGCCCTGGTCTTTGTTTGGTCTCCCAGTTGTGCTGTAATCTTACACCTATCCGCTTCGTCCTGCTGAGGGCGCAAAATCAAGTAACATTATGATTAGGATGAGAAGCCGGGCCGAGCGACGTCCTAGACTTTTCGTGCGCCGAATGCCAGGAAAGGTGGCGGACTACGATTTCTGAGGACTCCTTCCTTAAAGCCTCAACTCTAATGATTTAAAGGATGTTGAAGGTTACGTATGGCAATCCTCACCAGCAGCGGGAGCAAAACCCGTTAGCTGGTTCAACGTCCATTTAGAGCTTGAATGCACCCGAATGTTTCGGGAGCCGAAAGCTCGAGGATCAGAATTGTGATTCAATGTCAGTCTCGCAATTGCTATAATAGGAAAAAACTACTATAGAGAGATGCTCGTGGCAAGAAATGACAGGGTGAGCGAAAACAAACTGCGACAACGGTCTGAAAAAAAAGAGGCAGGAAACCGAGAGAAACTTACGGCCGGCGGCATAACGCATGGGCTCCGAATCCGTAGCCGCAAATACTCAGGATCGGTCCCTATGATTACCGTTGGCTTCGGCCGCTTCTCCGAGCTCGCTGCCACGCCCATCATAGGCAAGGATCTCGCGCAGCCCCTCCTTGTCCGGTGACTGCCCGGTGGAAGACACCAATAGCGAACCCGAGGTACATTGCATGTCAACCGAGACATCGTCTTCCTTGCTGAGAGATCGCTGGCCGTTTCTGGTGCTCGTAGGCGTGGTGGTCCTCTATCCTCTCATTACCTTGCAATCCTATTTTATTGCCCGGCTCGGCATCGTCCTGGCTATCTACTCCATCGTTCTTACAGGCGCGATTTTGTTGATACGCTTTGCGGGAATCATCTCAATGGGGCAGGCGGCCTTTTTCGCGATGGGAGCCTATCTCTCCGCAATTCTTACTGTGCGTCTCGGGGTAAATCCCTGGCTTGCCATGGCTGTCTCAGCCGGAGGCACCACTTTTGCGGCATATCTCTTCTGCGCCCCATTCCTGAGGCTGCGCGCCATTTATCTGGCCATAGCCACACTAGGGCTGGGTGAAATCGTAATCCTATTGATTCAGGATTGGCACGAAGTGACAGGCGGGATGTCGGGCCTTTCCAATATTCCCCACCTGCGCATTGGCCCCATTCTGCTCAAGAACGACTGGCAGATCTTCTATCTCTGCGGATTCGTTCTCATCGTTTTCGCCTACTTGGCCGACAACGTCGGCAAAACGCGGCTGGGACGGGCCTATCACGCAATCAGGACCAATGAAGTAGCAGCGCAGGCGTCAGGCATCGATGTTCAACGGAGCCTGCAGCATGTCTTCTGTTTCAGCGCGTTCGTGGCATCTCTGGCCGGCTCTCTCCTTGCCCATTTCATCACCTTCGTGAGCCCCGACACTTCCTCAATTTCTCTTTTACCGTGCTTATCATCGTAATTATCGGAGGCACGAACGTGTGGGGGGGCCTCGCAACCGGCATTCTGCTGCTAGGGCTGTCGGAGGTATTTCGCGGATTCCAGGACCTCAGCAACGGACTCTATGGGCTCCTCCTCATCGTTGCCTTCTTCGTCTTCCCGGATGGCCTCTCGTCAATCGTGTTCAAAGGATCGGCGGCGGCGAAAAGGATGTCGGTGATCCATCGAAGCCGGACGGATTCGAGCGGCGCCGGAGAGGCTCCAAACTGCCGGGCTCCCGAAAGCCAGCGGGGGAAGATCCTCGAAGTGAGCGGAGTGTCGATGTTTTACGGAGGCACCACGGCATTGTCCGATGTCTCATTTGACGTCCGCTACGGTCAGATTGTCGGTATAATAGGCCCCAATGGGGCGGGCAAAACCACTCTTCTCAACGTTATTAACGGGTATCTTACGCCCTTCGCTGGAAAGGTAATGTTCAGAGATGTTGACGTGACCCGCAAGGCGCCCCACGAGATGGCGCGATTGGGGGTGGCCCGCACCTTCCAGCTGATCAACCTGTTTAGGGGCATGACTGTCATTGAGAACGTAATGGTAGGAGCCCATTTGACCGGGAGTGCGGGCATCTTCGAGAGCGGCCTCGGTATTGGACGGGCCCGGAGGGAAGAGACAACCATCTGGAACGTCTCGACCAACAGCCTCCAGATGGTCAGCCTCATGGATCGGGCGTATGATGTTGTCGACAGCCTTTCATTTGGAGAGCAACGCCTCGTTGAGCTTGCCCGGGCACTTGCATCGCAGCCTGATCTCCTCTTCCTCGACGAGCCGGCGGCGGGACTGAACACCGCTGAGGCGGCAAAACTCGGGACTATCCTTCGTCTGATAAGGGAGCAGGGTATTACGATCATGCTCGTCGAGCACAATATGGCCCTGGTCATGTCGATATCGGATATGGTGTGCGTGCTGACTTCGGAAAACTGATCGCAACCGGCACCCCTGATTATGTGTGCGCCCACGAAGACGTTATTAAGGCCTACCTGGGTCCCCAGGAGGCAAGAGGTGTTTCCTGATGCGCAAATGGTATTCTCAAAGATTAGGGAGGCAATGAAAAAAGGGAACCTCGACGAAAAGGGGCAGATGGAGGCCGATTTTGATGCACGGGAAGATAGCGGGACGACGCCAAGAGCGTGATGCTGTTCGACCCATGAGCCCAATCGGCGGCTCTCGTCTGATATGCCGTTGCAGAAGAATACCGACAGGGAGGTGAGGGAGATCATCACGAGAGTGGTACGATGAGCACTGTAGAATGGCGATAGGGGGGTTTGACCGACAATAAAAAAGGAGAGCTGATATGAAGAAGGTAAAGGTAAATGTCGTTCTGGTTTTGTTTGTTTTCTTAGTCTTTGCGCTTTGTGGGATAGGGCATACTTTGCAGGCAGCCGAGCCGGTCAAGGTAGGGGCGATTGTCAGTCTCACGGGGTGGGCAGGCTTTCTAGGAACTCCGATCAAGGAATCTATCGAGGTAGCGGCCGACGAAATCAACGGGAAGGGCGGGGTACTGGGTCGCCAGATTCAAGTCTTTTTCGAGGATGATCAGAGTGACCCCACCAACTCGGTCGTCGCAGCCACCAAGCTTATCCGGGACAGGAAGGTCGGCTTCTTGATAGGCCCGAGTTTCACCGCCGGCTGTATGTCTATTCTTCCGATCTGTGAGGAGCAGCAGATTCCGGTCATGTTTCCCACGCCGGCAACGGCCAGTCTCAACAAATGGGTTTTTCATGTTCTCATAGAGAGACGAGGCACGGGAAAGGCATGCTTGACTTCATGGCGACCACGCTGAAGGCAAAGAAGATCGCTATCCTGACGGGGGATGAGGTCGGATTCATGTCGGGAGTGAAGGCAATCGAGGATAACATTGCCCAATACGGCGTCACCATTGTCGCCAAGGAGCAGTTCAAAGTAAACGACACGAACATGGTGCCTCAGCTGTCCAAGATTAAGGCGACCAATCCTGATGTAATATTGTTTTACGGTATTGCGCCACCGGCGTCCGTCGCCGCGAAGAATTACGTACAATTAGGGATGAAGCAGCCGGTGGTCTGCTCGTGGGGTGTTGCAGAGCAAAGACTTTGCGAAGTTGGCCGGCACGGTGCTGAAAGACAAACCCTGGATCATCTTCGGTCTTGAGTTCCCTGCGGGGACAAGCTCCCGGCCTCTGACCCGTATCGAAAGATCTACGATCCCTTCGTGAAGGCGATAAGAGACAAGTTCAACAAAGAAGCACAGACGTTCGGTGCAAACGCTTATGACGCCCTCTGGGTAATAGCTGAGGCCATCAAGCTGGCAAATACCGATGATCGCGCCGCCGTGAGAGACGCCATGGAGAAGGTGAGGTTTACCGGTCTCGTCGGGCAATTTGCCTGTTCTCCCACGGATCACTACGGCATGTCCATTAAAGCAGTTGTACCGCAAGTGATCAGGGATGGAGAGTTTTACCCGTACCGGAGTAAAGTAGGTAATAAATCTGTTTCAGGACCTATCCGTCAGTAACGAACCGAAGGCAGGGAAGAGGATCTCGCCTGAAATCGTCTTCCCTGCCGGTTTTAAAAACGGGAACACATTCCTGGAACCTATCTTACGAGGAGAAGAGACATGGCTTTGACCGGAAAAGTGGCATTAGTAACCGGGGCGAGTCGGGGTATCGGAAAGGGTATCGCCATACGGCTCGCACGCGATGGGGCGACCGTAGCAGTACACTACGGCTCGAATGCAGCACTTGCGGAGGATACGGTTAAGGAGATCACAAACGCAGGAGGACGCGCGTTCAGCGTTCAGGGGCGGCTCGATCGTTTGGCGGAGATAGATAAGATGTTTTCGTCGCTCGACCGGTTGCTCGTGGAGCACACGGGGGAGGCGCGCTTCGACATACTCGTCAACAACGCCGGGATCGATCGCTTCGGGGCCATCGAGGAGATAACCGCGGATATATTCGAGGAACTTTTCGACACAAACGTCAAAGGCACCTTTTTCGTTACCCAGCGGGCTCTCAGCCGTATGCGCAATGGGGGGCGGATCATCAATCTGTCATCAGGCCTCGTGCGCATAGCGGTTCCCCGTCACACGATTTATACGATGGGCAAGGGTGCCATCGACCAGATGACAAGAGTGCTCGCGCGGCATCTCGGGCCTAGGGGCATTACAGTGAACTCTGTCGCCCCCGGTGCCGTTCAGACGGACATGACCGCTTCCTGGTTGCTGGACGAAGCGGCACAGGCATGGGTAAAAGGCCTCACTGCCCTCGGCCGCATCGGAGAAGTCCGGGACATAGCGGATATCGTCGCCTTCGTCGCTTCAGATGAGGCGGGTTGGATGACGGGCAACTGGGTGGACGCCTCAGGGGGCCAAAGCATATAAGGCCCTAGCCACATATCTATGTTCGTTTGTCCCTTTACTCGAAGGAACAGACCCAACGGCCGATGATCTTCCGTTTCTCCGTGGCATCATAAGCCTCGTTGATCTCATCGAGCGTAAATTCCCGGGAAATGAGCTTCTTGAGGTCGATGTACTTGTCTTCCATCAACATGTCTGCCATCGCAGGCACTTCGGTGCTCAGGTGAACATCTCCGTACAGACAGCCGATCATGTGACGACGGCTCCCGGGAGTAAAGGTGAAGTTCATTGATACTTTCTCTTCGGCCGAATGGACCCCTATCTGAATGTGTTTGCCTCCGGTTGCCATGGCCCAGTATAGTTGAGCTATAGCTCCTCCCTCGCCGCTTGCCTCAAAGATAGTGTCCGCACCGGCGCCTCCCGTGATCTCACGCACTTTGGGCACCGGGTCTTCCCGACTGCTGTCAATAAAATGGGTAGCGCCGAATTCTCTCGCTTTCGCCTCTTTTGAACCTTCGAGATCGACGGCAATGATAGGTCTTGCCCCCGCTATTTTCGCACCTTGGATGACATTGAGACCGACCCCTCCGATGCCCCAGACAGCGACGGAGTCCCCGGGTTTCACCTGGGCGGTGTTGTAGACAGCGCCGAAACCCGTAGGCATGCAGCAGCCGAGGAAACACGCCACGTCAAGGGGAAGGTCCTTTCGCAGCTTGAGCGCATTCGCCTCGGGAATGACCATGTATTCGGCAAAGCCGGCCACAAAGAAATCGTGGCCCAATCTGTTGCCCTTGGCATCCGTTAGCCTCGAGGTCCCGTCGAGAAGCGCTCCCTGCCCTCGGAGCGGGGTATACGCCAGGCACAGGTTCTCCTTGCCGCTCAGGCACATCTTGCACTTTCCACACGACGAGCTCCAGCTTGCCGTCACGTGATCACCTTTTTGGACCGTCGTAACACCTGCTCCAAGCTCCGCCACCACCCCGGAGGCCTCGTGGCCTACGACTCTGGGCAGAGACGTCCGAATCCGTCCGGAGACCATTACGTAGTCACTCTTGCACCATCCCGTGTAGCTCGTCTTGACCAGGACCTCATGTTCCTTAGGGGGAGCGAGCTCCACCTCTTCTACGCTAATAGGGCCTCCATATGCCCGGTAGACAGCGGCTTTCATCTTCATGGCGATCCTCCTTGTTCGTTTTGAGACGTCTGTTCGCCTTCCCCTGTCTCAAAAAAACACTTTCTGTTCCTCCACTTCAGTTGGCCACGGCCTGCCCCCATTCATTGTACCACTCTCAGAGTTAGACTTCCTATCCTATTGACGGTACGTAAGGGCCCGTCCGAGCCTTTCAAAGAGGGGTGAGACAGAATTGACTGCGGCCGGGATATCATTCAAGGCATTGCTTGTCGCCCCGACGTCCATGTTTCTTGTGGTAATCTACAATCAAGGTCCGGAAGGCAACGTACCGACTGTAGGTCAAGCAAAGTAACCCCCGCACACCGAAAAACTGCACCGCGCGGGGATCAATAGGGCTCTGCGATAAGGCGGTCCTGTCCTTGCCGCCTCGTGCATGGTCCGAGGACTCACTCAAGAAGAGCTGACGACGAATCCGGCACGAATGGCAAAGCCCCAGTAAGGCCTCTTCTTGACACATCACACGATCCACCGGTATCATGGAAAACAAGTGATTATTTTATAATCAGTGCATAAAACGCTTCCTTCAGGAGGGACCCACTTGAAGATAGCCGTTGCGGGGGCAGGTCTGACGGGATCATACCTTTACAGGCTCCTTGTTGCGGGGGGCCACGAGGTGGACCTGTACGACAGACCGCCCCAGACCAAGTGCGGCATAAACCCTTGCGCCTGGGGCACATCGAGGGGTTTTGCCGAGCTCGTCCGTGCGGCGGGGCTCGATCCCGCGACGTATGCCCTCGCCGCCTCCGACCATGTGGTCATAGATCAGGTACGGGTGAAGGCGGACATCTTCACCTTCGACAAGCAGAGGCTCATCGGGGACTTGCGCCAGGGCGCGAAAATCAGGCAGGACAAGCCGGACTTCTCAAAATACGACAGGATCGTCGATTGCACGGGCGTCTCGCGCGCCTTCTTGCCTTCGGTGGGGGACGACGTCGTTCTCCCCTGCGTCCAGTATCGGGTAAGGACCGAGAAGCCCCTGGAAAACAGAATCCGCTTGAGGGCCATTGGCTACTCCTGTGCTTCCCCCTTTCTCCCAACGAATACCATGTGGGCTGCGGCAGCCTCGTCAAGGACCCGCGAAAGATCATCAAAGAGCTGGGCTGGGCCGGAAACGGCTCGGCACCGGGTGAGGCGCTCTGCGGGTAGCGGAAGATCGCCTCACGGCGCCCCACTACTCGCAGCCGTTCGTCGTACGTACCCGCGGGCGCGAGGTGTGGGGGGTGGGAGAGGCGGTGGGCTGCGTCGCCCCCCTGGCAGGGGACGGCATCGTTCCCGGCATGAGGAGCGTCCAGCTTCTCCTCGAATGTGGGACGAACCGGTGGCTACGCGAACGCCCTGCTCGACGAATTCGGTTGGATGAAGAACGAACGGAGGGTGATCGACAAGCTGCGCACGAACCGGGAGCCGGGTCTGAGGGATGCGTGGACCCTGAAGAAGAATTCGCGAAGGATGGCGATGAGGGTGGGACTGAAGGACGCCTTCGCGCTCATGAGACACCTGAAGTAGGCGAAGGCATTATGGATCAGGGCCATGCCTCGGAAATATTCACCGATTCTTTGACCGCACAGGCTCCACGTACGACCGCGTTGCGAGACTCTGCACGTTTGGCGCCGATATCTGGTGGAAGCGGAGAATCCTCAGGAGGATACCTGCCCGACCGGCCCGCATCCTTGAGCAGGCGTGCGGAACGGGCATCCTCACCGCGAAGCTCGCTCGGGCGTATCCCGTTTGCGAGGTCGTCGGCGTCGATATGGAGGAGGAGTATCTCGACCTCGCAAAGAGAAAACGCGCCTTCTGGGATTGAGCAATGTCCGTTTCATCCCGGGCCGGGCGGAGGATGTGCTGCCGGACGGGACCTTCGATTGCATCGTCTCTTCCTATCTGGCGAAGTACGCCGATCTCGCCGTTCTCGTCGCCAACGCAGCCGGGAAACTCGTACCGGGGGGTGCTCTCGTCATGCACGACTTCACGTATCCCCGCCATCCGGTGTTTCTCCGCCTCTGGCTTTTCTACCTCACCCTCCTCCGGACCGTTGGAAGCAGGTTATATCCGGAGTGGCGCCAGGCCTTCGAGGGGCTGCCGGCGCTCATTCGCGACACCACCTGGGTGGAAGATCTGTGCGGACTCATGCGGGAGCACGCCTTCTCGGGGATCACAGTGGAGCGCCTCACCTGGGGCACGGCCGCCATTGTGGCGGCGAGGAAAGGCGACTCACTGTCCATTTCCTGATGATCGGGACCCCCACCTCGCACCGGTAGCCGGGAGCGCTCGTATTCCCCGGTTCTTATGCCCAGCTTTTCCATGCGAAAACGCAGGGTGGAGGTCTTGAAGCCCAGAAGGGACGCCGCCCCTTTCGGCCCGCTCACCCTCCAACCCGTCGCGTTGAGCGCCTTCCTGATATACTCCCGCTCCACGTCTTCCAAGGGCCTTATGGGCCGGTCTTCGTCAGACGGCAAGCCGCTCGACGCCTGCCTAAGGCTTGAGAAGCTGATCGAGCCGCCGTGGGAGAGTATGACGGCCCTCTCGACGAAATGCTCCAGCTCCCTGACGTTCCCGGGCCAGTGGTATTCCATCAGTTTTCTCAGTTCGTCGGGGGGCAGCGGTCTGAACCGTTTTCCCATTTTCTTGGCAAACTTCTCGAGAAAATAGTGAGCTAAGCGGGGTATGTCGTCCTTCCTGTCCCTCAAGGGAGGAACGTGGATGGGGAAGACCTTCAAGCGGTAGTACAGATCCTGCCGGAATGCGCCCTTCGCCCACCTCTGCGTCGAGGTCCTTGTTGGTGGCGGCGATCACCCTGAAATCCGAATGGATTGGCTTGGCGCTCCCCAGGCGCTCGAATGTCCCCTCCTGAAGAACCCTGAGAAGCTTCACCTGGATGCTCGTGGGAAGGTCCCCGATCTCATCGAGAAAGATCGTGCCCCCGTCGGCAAGCTCGAACCTTCCCCTGCTCGTCTCGTTCGCGCCGGTGAAGGAGCCCTTCTCGTGGCCGAAAAGCTCGCTGGCGATCAACTCCTGGGGGAGGGCGGCGAGATTGACCGGGATGAAAGGGCCGTCCCTCCTGTCGCTCAGGCTGTGGATGGCCTTGGCGACCAGCTCTTTCCCGACCCCCGTCTCTCCGAGGATGAGTATCGAGCTGTCCGTGGGGGCAACCTGCTCTATCTGGTCGATGACCGCCCTCATCTCACCCGACTTTCCGACGATCATGGAGGCCGGGCCGACGAGTCCCATTTCTCTTTTGTAGAAGACCGCCTCTTCTTCGAGGCGGTCCCGCTGGTCCCGCAGCTCCTCGTAGATCCTGATGTTGGACAGACCGACGGCTATCTGGCTGCAGAGCATCCTCAGAAAGGGGGTCTGGTTCGGAGGAAAGGGCTCGTTGCCGATCCGCCCCTCGAGGCAAAGGTACCCCACTATCTCATCACCCAGCTTGGCGGGCATACAGAGGACCGGGTTGCAGCCGTCGTCCTCTGCCGCCTGTGCCCCAATCCTACCCGGCTGGGGCAGAATAAGCTCAGCGCCCTTGCTTATCGTGCCGGCCATGAACTCCCGGACCTGTCTGAATTTCTCCGTGTTGAACAGGGACGGGTCGAGATTCCGTGTGGCGAGTATCCGTGATCCGTTCGAATCGTTGACCAGAAAAAGGCCGCGCAAGGCCATGGTGAAATCCATGGCCACGTTGATGACCCTTTCGATAAAGGAAGACATGTCCCTGATCGTCCCCAAGGATTCGTTGATCTTCGTTACCCTTTCCACCATCAGCTCCACCCTCTGCTCTTGGGGCATGACGTCGAGCAGGTCGACGGGAAAGAGATTCCGGTCTATGGTGGAGAAGAACTCCCAGGCCTTTGATAGGTGGGCATGAGCGGTCTTTGCCTCGCCGCTCTTCAGAAAGTATCTTCCCAGAGCGATTCTGGTGCGCGCCAGCTCGATCTCCGCGCCGGACCGTTTCAGGAGCTTTTCGCTGTTCACGAGATCGGCAAGTATCCTGCTCCTCGAATGGCGGGCTTCCATGTTGCGAAGGGCCCGGTATCTCAATGCCACGCCTTTCAAGTGGATGTCGTCAAGGCTCAGCGCCCTCTCGATCAGGGAATCGAGATTCATCTCCGGACAAAAATAGCCCTTCGACTCGAGAATGCTCAGGGTTTCGAAATTCCACGCGTAGTGATTGTGGGTCCGGCCGGAGGCGCGGGAATGTTCCACCCCTTCCTTGACGAGGGCAAAGGCGCCCTCGTAGTCCTCCCTGGAGCAGAGAATGAAGGCCTTGTGGTCGCACAAAGCCCAGGCCAGGACCGTTCCGAGCTCTTCGTCCGAGAAGGACGAGAGCCTATTCACATAGAACTCGGCCTCCGGTATCCGCCGTATGGTGAGTAAGACGATGATGCTCGCCTGATCGCAGTAGTGAACCACCCCGGGAAAGTTGAGAAGCTCAGCCTTGATTCTCACGGCATCGATCATGCCTAGCCCTCGGGAAATCCTCCCACAATAGGCATGGCTGAACCCGACGAACTGGCTCGCCATCAAGACCTCTTCATCATCCCCGAATTCTTCCCGGTCCCCGACCATCTGCTCATAGCAGCTCGTCGCCTCGAGAAACTTGCCCTTGAAACCAAAGTATTCGCTCAAAGAATGAGACGTCGCCTTCAGAAGCGCAGGGTCCCCGACCTTCCTCGACAACCTCAAGAAATCATTGATATATCTGGCTGCCTTTCTGTCCTGTCCCGCGTCCTGCAAGGCCCTGCCGAGGCGGAGACTGATCCTGGCAAGACGGTCCCACATCTCGTACCGCCGCGCGATCTCTTGTGCCTTTACGAGGAGTGGTATCTGTTCGTGGACCGGGAGCCGATGCATCATCATGTATATCTTGCCGATGACGCTGTCGAGAAAGAGAGCCGCCTGCTCCGACGTAGGCGATCTCCGGGAAAAATAGTTGAGTATGTGGTCGTAGTGAGCCGCCGCCTTCACCTTCTGCCCCGAGTGGGCAAGGATATCGGCCGCGTTCTTGATGAGATCGAGCCCCTCTCCCGAATCTCCCAGCTTCCGGTAGAGATCCGCAAGAAAAAGGATTCTGTCGGTGCCTTCTGCCTGCGATTCGGCTGAATAGTCGACAATTCTCCTGGCCACCCGCCGCATCTGATCGTCCGATATCTGGGCCTTTACGAAGGCTGCGAGCCCGGTGTCGCGCAAGAAGAAGATGCCCTTGCCGAACCCCTTCTTTTCCGCGACAAAGCCCTTTCGCCTGAGCCTCTCCATCACGTTCAGGACCGTCACCGCCGAGGCGTCGGAAAGGGAGCTTAGGGCGTCCACCGAAACCGGCTGCGCCGCATGAGCGAAGTAGAGGACGATCTCTCTCTCGGTCTCTTCGAGGCGCTGCCAAAGCCTCAGCATGTCGGTTTCGCGCTTCTTGTCATCGTTCACTGCCTGCTCCATCTTAGGACACCTCTTCCTCGGCAGATAGAGTACAGCATGTAGAGTACACCATGTCGCCCGCTCTTTCAATCTTGATTTGAGGCGTATGGTGGTGATATTTAGTCAAAAAAACTATATGCCGCGGAGCAGCTCGATTTTCTCCCTCCCGCGGCTTAAGTGATCCTTCGGGGCTGAAGCTTCGAAAAGCCGGTTATGGAAAACAGATTGCCAAAAACCGCAGAGACGTGCTAAATACTTGAGAAAGGCGTGTCAATCTACCCTCCTCCCATGCGGTTTTCGCCAGGAATGGCCGGATGGCGGCTAAACAAAACCGACAAACCGAGCGAAGCGAGGGTGAGCGGGGAGGCTCCGGCAGCTTTGCTGCCGGAGGGGGCGCTGAACCCCAATAATGGAGAGGGTCGCGTAAGCCAGCAACAAACCGAGCGAAGCGAGGGTGAGCGGGGAGGCTCCGCTGGCTTATGCCAGTGGAGGGGGTGCTGAACCCCAATAATTGCGGACAAGGACAGTTTTGCTCATCGTTCAGACTAGCAAGCCTGGTTGGAGGCAATGCACTCGCTGCTGTTAGGCGAGCGAAGCGAGTCTCTGAGCGGGGAGGCTCCGGCGGCTTATGCTGCCGGAGGGGGCGCTTAGCCCCGATAATTGAACGCGATAGGAGGATCCTCATGAAAAAAGTCGAGATCAAGGATGTGAAGCCGTACGAAGCTGCGGGACATTTCAACATGACTGCCATGCGACTCAGCGGCAAGGAGGAAACAGGAGCCCAGAAGTTCTGGATGGGCCTTTCCCATTTCCTTCCGGGGGGCGGCGCGGAGATGGGCGCCTCGCCCACCGAGAAAGTCTATTTCGTGCTTGAGGGCGAGATGACCATCGTTACACCCGATTCGGAGATTACTTTGAGGAAAATGGACTCAATCTTCATCGGCCCCGGGGAGCAGCGGGCGATTATCAACAAGACGAATATGCCTGCGAGCACGCTCGTCGTCATCAACTATCCCTGAGGGAACACCCTTTATGGCAGGTGCGCCTTTTCTTTGGCTTGCCGGCTGACACGATGACTTATCGCCACCTGGGTCGGCGCCTCCGCGAGGCCGCGGGCTTGTCCCGCGAATGCCCGTGGGGCAGTTCTCTTTGCCCTTGCCATCTTAAGCCGCGGTTTTCAGCTTCCGAGCTGAGGAAGCGGCCTTTGGCGGTCCCCGTGGCCGCTTCTTTTGCTCACTTTAGGGTGGAATAGTGGAAACGACGCACCTCATCCTCACGGCGGATTCGCGGGACATGTCCATGATGGGCGATGAGTCGGTCGATCTCGTCGTGACCTCCCCGCCCTATCCCATGATCGAGATGTGGGACGAGCTTTTCTCGTCTCTCTCGCCTCCATGCGCCGAGGCCCTGAAGAGAGGCGATGGAAACGGGGCATTTGTTGCCATGCACGCCGAGCTCGATCGAGTGTGGCGTGAGTTGGCCCGGGTACTAAAGCCCGGAGCATTTGCCTGCGTCAACGTGGGCGACGCAACGAGGACCACGGGCGGGAGGTTCCGGCTGTATCCGAACCATTCCAGGATAATCGGTGCATTCGCCTCCCTCGGTTTTGATTGCCTTCCGGTCATCCATTGGAGGAAGCAGACCAACGGGCCGAACAAGTTCATGGGCTCAGGCATGCTTCCCGCAGGGGCGTACGTGACTCTGGAACATGAGTACATACTGGTTTTCCGCAGGGGCCCGAAGCGGGAATTCTCAAGCGACGCGGAGAAATCCTCGAGAATGAGGAGCGCCTTCTTCTGGGAGGAGAGGAACCGATGGTTTTCAGATGTGTGGGATTTCAAAGGCACGGTCCAGGGGCTCGACCACGGGGATCTCCGCACACGCAGCGCAGCCTATCCTCTTGAGCTGGCCTTTCGTCTCATCAACATGTATTCGCTCTACGAAGATACGGTTCTTGACCCTTTTCTGGGCACGGGCACCACTACCCTCGCATCCATTGCCTGCGGCCGCAACAGTGTGGGCATCGAGATCGAGAGGGCGTTTTCTTCCTTCGTTCACGAACAGGCGGGGTCGTTTCAGGACAGAGCCAATCAGCTGGTATCGAGGCGCGTAAATGACCACAGCCAATTCATCGAGACCCATGCCCTTTCGAAGGGCCCGCCGAGATACGTCAACGAACCCCACGGGTTTGGCGTCGTCACCCGGCAGGAGACGGCCATCCAATTCTACAGGGTCGCTCAAATCCTGAGCTCGCCGGAAGAGCCCATACGAGTCTCCTATGAGCCTCTCGGCAGGCTGGACGATGCCCCATTCCCCTATTTTCCGGCCTTCCCCCGGGACGGCCTTCCTTTCGGCAATTGAGCCAGCTCGACGATGAGACCGGAGGCATGGAGGTCGACGTAGGCGAGTCCGCCCGAGCCCTCCTCGTCACCAAAACTGGCCCGGAGGAGCACGGTGCATCCCAACCGGGTGAGCCGGTCTATCTCTTTTTGGAGGTTGTCGACCCTGAACAGGACGTGCTGAATGCCCTCCCCAACGCTGTCCAGATAGTCCCGGTGAGGGGAGTCGCCCGATCCGGGCTGGCATAGCTCCAGCTCGACGTTTCCCACCATGGTGGCCATGACCTTGACGTCGGCACGGGTGGCTTTGCCCTTGACCCATTCCTTGACCCCCGGGGGCAGGATCTTGGGACTGAACGGGCCGAAGCCCAGACGCGAAAACCGCTCCACGGCCTTGCCCATGTCCCTGACGACCAATCCGATCTGCTCCAATTTCCAGGATGAGGAATCTGCCTTCTCTCCTGCCATCTTTTCCCTCCGATCGCGCTTTTTTTGCAAGGCGAACCCTCTCCTATGCTTTAAGAGTGTGAACGCCGATGTCAATCCAATTGACCACAGACCCTCCGGAGCGCAATAGGTAAGTAAGCCCCTTTTTCAAAAGCACGTGCCGTCTTTCGCAGCTCCGGCCCCCCAACCGGCCCCAAAAACAACAGGGGCGCTTAAGAAATGTCATAGCAGACCGATAAGACGAAATAGCGGTCGTGGTGTGCCGTGCAATCACTTCAGGAGGTCTGGCAATGCGCATGTGGCTTAGCAACCTTCATATGACTAAGAAGCTCCTCGTTGCCCCTGTCGTCTCCATTCTATTTCTCCTGGTCTTCGGCATCGTCGCCTATGTGGGGCTCTTTCAAGAAAAGTCGGCCCTTGACGATATCTTCAAGAATAGATTCAAGCGCCACCAGACGGTTGCCACCGCCATCATCGATCTCGGGCAGATTCACGAAAAGGTCAAGGAGATGTTCAAATCGGACAGAGAGGTCGAGGCCATGAGGAAGAACGAGGATGGCGATGCAAAAAGTTCTTCCGGGCCGTCAGAGGACGCGGGCATCAAAGTCATTCAAGATGAGAGGATGAAAGTCATCGCGAACTTTGAAGAAACCGCGGGCACTGTCAATCGGGCAGGCAAATCGTCCGACCTGACGAAGGATGAAAAGAGGCTCTTCCTTCAGACCGAGCAGGACGCTGCCGCCTACAAGGCCGCGGCGCAGGGGATGGTGGAAAAACTGGCGACCAAGGGCGCATCGGGAGCCGAAGACGAGGTGCACCAGGCGGAGATAAGCTACTCTGCATTGGAGCAGGATCTCTACTCGATGCTCCGTTTGGAGGAGCGCCTGAGCGAGTCGCAGTACGGAACCGCAAATACGACGTTCAAGGTAGGGGCTGCAGTTTCGGGCGCAGTCTTTCTCGCCGCCATCATACTCCCCCTGGGGGTGGCCCTTATCATGAAGGCGATGATCCTTACCCCCGTGACGAGGACCGTCGAGGTCATCGAGGCAGTGGCCGTCGGTGACTTGACAAAGAGGATAGCAGTCGATTCCTCCGACGAGATAGGAGAGATGGCAGGCCATTTCAATGCCTTCGTGGATAAGCTCCATGAGGCCATCACCCACGTGGCGCAAAGCTCCAATGAGGTTGCACGGGCGGCAAACGTCCTCGACAGCGCAACGGAGCAGATGGCCTCAGGGGTAGAGCAGGCGGCCATCCAGGTGAACTCGGTCGCCACCGCGAGCGAGGAGATGTCGAAGACCTCCTCCGAGATCGCCCAGAACTGCGTCACCGCAGTGCGAAGCTCGGAGCAGGCGAATCATTCGGTTGCGACCGGTGAGGCCATCATCCAGGGGACCATCGACGTGATGAACCGCATCAGCGACCGGGTGAAAGAATCGTCCGACGTGATCAAGAGCCTGGGTACCAGGTCCGACCAGATAGGGGAGATCGTCGGCCTCATCAACGACGTGGCGGACCAGACGAACCTCCTTGCCCTCAACGCAGCCATAGAGGCAGCCCGGGCAGGGGAGCACGGAAGGGGCTTCGCGGTCGTTGCCGACGAGGTGAGAAAGCTCGCAGAGAGGACGAGCCATGCGACGAAAGAGATCTCCGATACCATCAGGGCCATGCAGACCGAGACGAAGAAGGCGGTCTCCTCCATGGAAGAAGGGGTCTCGGAGGTGAGCATCGGCACCACGGAAGCGGCCAAGTCGGGCGAGGCCCTCAAAGAGATCCTCTCCCTCATCAACAAGGTGACCGGAGAGATCAACCAGATCGCCGTGGCCTCGGAAGAGGAGACGGCCACGACGAACGAGATCGCCACGAACATCCAGCAGATCTCCCAGGTGATGCAGGAGACTGCACGGAGGATCCAGGAGAACTCAAGCGCCTCTTCCCAGCTCGCGGACCTTTCGAAAGGGCTCGAGGAGATGGTGGGGCAGTTCAGGCTGTAGAACGAATAGATTCAGACCCGGTGTGGAAGGAGGGCGAGGGTTAGCTACCCGACGCCCTCCTTGTCAATCGATCTCGCGAAGTATCTCGTCCAGCGTGCTGACCAGTCTTACCCCCTTTCCTCTCATCTCGACGAGGGCAGAGGCTGTGCTGTCAGGGGAGACCCCCCTGCACAGATCCTCCACAACCGTTACCGGATACCCCGCGAGAAGTCCGTCCAGAGCGGTTGCCCTTACGCAATAATCGGTGGCGATCCCGTAGATGACGAGTTTCTCTACCCCGTTTATTCTCAGTATGGTCTCCATTTCAGTTTTGATGCCGCCCTCGTCCTGAAAGGCAGAATAGCTTTCGAGGGCGGGATTCTGTGCCTTCTTCACAACGGCGAGGAACAGATTGTTGTCTATGAGGATGCGGGCGTTCTCCGTGCCTTGAACGCAGTGGGGCGGCCAGAGCACCTGGGTTCTGCCTTTTATCTCTATGGTATCGAAGGGCTTCTTCCCCGGATGACTGGAGGCAAAGGAGACGTGATCGGGGGGATGCCAGTCCTGGGTGCCGAAGATGAGGAGCCCCGCCTTCTTAAGGCGTCTGGTCGCCGCCTCGGCATTCCTCACGTAGCCCTCGTCCGAGCCCGGCACCGCGAGACTGCCCTTCTTCCATTCCGTGAAATCTCCCTGTATGTCAATAACGATAACGCCCCATTTTGCTGCCATTGTTGCCCTCCCCGATCGGATCAACGACCCATTCTCCGGCTCTTTCTGCCTGAGCCCTTTCCGTTCAAGTGCCTTGCCTCTTCAGTGGGTACACGAAGAATATAACGGGTTGTCTTCGCATTGTAAACCGGGAAAGGCGAAGGAGTAATGGCACACTCACACGCCAAGGGACAAAGGGCCTAAAAAGCGCGGGCGACGGTTTTTCAGCGAAGACGCGCTATTCCTGCTCGTCTTCCGGGATCTCTTCGAGGAGGGTGAGCCAGGCCGTCGCTTCGCCGTCGCTTGGGGCCCGCCAGTCGCCCCGCGGCGAGAGGGAGCCGCCGGAGCCCACCTTGGGGGCGTTGGCTATACAGCTCCGCTTGTACTGGCTCGACTTGAAGAAGCGCTCGATGAACACCTTCAGCCATTTCTTGATGTCGCCGATAGTATATTCCGTCCGTTTCGACTCCGGGGTATTGGGCCACGGACCAATTCCCTTGTCGTGCCATGAGGACCAGGCCAGAAAGGCAGTCTTGGCCGGGCGGAAGCCAAAGCGGAGGACGTAGTAGAGGTGAAAATCCTGCAGCTCGTAGGGGCCCACCACGGCTTCCGAGTCCTGGCCGGGCGTATCTTCCGATTCGCCGGGCACGAGCTCGGGACTGATGACGGTCTCCACGACATCCTCGAGCACCCTGCTTGCCGGATCGCCGAAGATGTCCTTTTGCGCCGCCCACCTGATGAGATGGCGCACGAGGGTCTTGGGCACGCTCGCGTTCACATGGTAGTGGGCCATATGATCGCCCACTCCGTATGTGCTCCACCCTAGGGCCAGCTCGCTCAAGTCGCTCGTACCGACGACCATGCCGTGATGGAGGTTCGCAAACCGGAAGAGGTGGCTCGTGCGCTCGCCTGCCTGAACGTTCTCGAAGGCGATGTCGTAGACAGGCGTGCCTTCCGCAAACGGATGGCCTATGTCCTTGAACATCTGCATGCAGCAGGGCTTGATATCGATCTCGTGGGCGGAGCAGCCTATTGCGGCGGTAAGCCGCCTTGCCTGATCGAGGGTGCGGGCACTTGTGGCGAATCCCGGCATGATGCAGGCGTCTATGTTCGATCTGGGAAGGCCCATCACGTCCATTGCCCTGGCGCAGACGATGAGAGCCTGGGTCGAGTCGAGGCCGCCCGAGATGCCGATGACCACGTGCCCGGTACCCGTCGATCGGAGTCTCTTCACCAGCCCTTGCACCTGGATCTCGTAAACCTCCCCGCACCGCTCGTCCTGCCTCTCCGGATCGCTGGGGACAAAGGGAAACCGCTCGTACGACCGCTCGAGGGGCAGCCGTCCCCGGGAGGGCATATCTCCCTGCAGACGCACCGTCCGGAACCCTGAGATCTCATGCCGAAGGCGCTCTGCCGTCTGGCTGAAGCTGGTTTGTCTCATGCGCTCCTGGCTCAGACGGTCCAGATCGACGTCGCCCGTGACCACCTGCGAGCCGTAGACGAACCTCTGGGATTCGACGATTCGCGTGCCGTTCTCATAGACCATGGCCTGCCCGTCCCACGCGAGGTCGGTCGTGGACTCGCCGAACCCCGCGGCCGTGTAGAGGTAAGCAGCGAGACAACGGGCGGACTGGTTCGCGACGAGCTGCCGCCGGTAGTCATCCTTGGTGACGGTCACGTTGGAAGCCGAGAGATTGAGGAGCACCGTCGCCCCTGCCAATGCCGCAAAGGACGAAGGGGGGATGGGCACCCAGAGGTCCTCGCATATCTCCACGTAGAAGGTGAGGAGGGGTTGGCTGTCGGCCTTGAAGAGCAGCTTATTCCCAAAGGGTATTGCCCCTTGACCGGGAAAATCGATGGTGTCCCGCAGGGCGCGATCCGCCGGAGTGAACTGGCGGAGTTCGTAGTATTCACGGTAGTTCGGCAGATAAGTCTTGGGAACTATGCCGTGGATCCGCCCTCTGGAGATCACGGCCGCGCAGTTGAAGAGCATGTCGTCGACTTTCAGGGGCAGGCCGACGACCGCGAAGATGGGCAAATCCCGGCTGGCGGAGAGGACCTCGGACAGCGCGCTCAGACAGGCGTCGAGGAGCCCCTGTTGATGGAAGAGGTCCTCGCACGAGTAGGCCGAGAGGCCAAGCTCCGGGAAAACCGCCACCACGGCCTTACGCCTCGCAGCCTCCTGCATGAGCGCTATGGTGCTCCCCGCGTTGAAGGCAGGGTCCGCGACCCTCACCTCCGGCACACCCGCTGCCAGGCGAACAAAGCCATGAGTGTAAAGGTTGAAGAAGTCCTTGCCGTCCATCTCACCTCGATCAGCCGAACCGGCTGCGTCATGGAGCGATGCGGCCGGTTCCCCTAAGAATACCGGTAAAAGGGCACAAAATCAAGGCTGATCGAAGGGGAAAGAGGCGAGAGAGGCGCTTTCGGGTCGACATGCAGGTACGGCCGGTCCGCCTGAAGGAATCGCGAGCAATTAATGGGGTTCAGCACCCCCTCCACAGGCAAAGCCTGCGGAGCCTCCCCGCTCACCCTCGCGTGCGCTCGTCATGGGCGCCCTCTTCACCGCACGCCGCTCGGATATACGCAAGTATTATCCTCGGCCAACCCGGCTCAGATTGCATGCTATTGATGGGGCTCAGCGCCCCCTCCGGCAGCATAAGCCGCCGGAGTCTCCCCCCTCATCCTCGCCTACGCTCGCAATCTCACGCGATCGTTCTTTCCAAGGCGGGGAAAACGATCCTTGATCCCTCCATGCGGACCGTCCATTCGCCGCCGGAATCGAACCAATGGTCGCCAATTCCGGCAGCAATTACCGGGGCTCGCGTCGCCCCCTCCACAGGCATAAGCCTGCGGAGCCTCCCCTTCAACAAAAGGAAGAGGCGGAAAAGACCGGACGCTTCCAGCGACTATTGGATCGGCTCACCTGCCGGTATACCAGGCGGGAGGGCCGCCTCTAGATTTTCAAGAGACGTGGTGGTCTTTGTGTGGGCTTCGCGGTGATGTGGGTGGGACACGGTACTGCCAGGGTGTAACATAGCAGCCAATGTGAGCCTCGTGAGGGCGCTCTTTCTTCCTGGAAGAGAGTATTCCCGCTCAGGATGCTCGCTGCAAGATTTCGGTGGGCAATCGTCAGCTCTCCTTATCCATGGGAGATGCTCCTTTCCGCGTTGTGCTTTCATGACCGACGCCACAATGCCGATTCGAAGAAAGTGGCCGCGTCCACAGGTAACGTGAACCGCGGCCACCCTTAAGGCTCGTCTCCCAACTCGTCCTCAATTAAGAGGTACTCGCAAACCTCCTGACCTCCCCTGCATGCCAGGGGCAAATAGGTCGCCTGCATTCGGCACACAATAGCCCGACGCTGGGTCATATCCTCCGGCTCCGACCGCCGGCAGAAGGCCGATCTTGTCCTGGGCGTCCCCGTCGATGTCCGGGAGTGCGTTATGGCCGTGAAAAACGTAGAGGGACGGATGGTCGAAGGGGGCCATGTCACACTGCACCCGGCGGTCCGTAAGGGCCTTCAGGTAGCGCACGAGGGCCGCGAGGTCGTCATTTGCCACTCCGTCTGTTGCGCAGTTATCCTGCCCCGGGTTCGGGTGGTCGCAGTCCTCAAGGCTCAGGTTGGTAATCACCCCATTCACATTGGTGGCGCAGGCGCCCGTTACGGGATAGAGGCTCAGGCCTGCGGGACCCGAACCCGAGTCGTCTCCCGACGTGCAGGTGCTCGTTCCGTTGTTATTGTCGCCGTAGACGCCAGGAATATCCCGGCGGTTGCCTCCCCTGTTGTAGACCTTCATGACCTGTCTTAAGGTCCCGTAACCGCCCCACATGAAATACGGCGGGAAGAGGGCCACGTTCCGGAGAGTCGGTACTTTCACGGACCCGGCAATTGCGAGCTTCGTCACGGCCTTACTCGATATGGACGTCGGTATGCCTCCGGCGTTCGGGTCTAGCGGCAGGGCATTCTGAAGGAAGGGGTCGACTATCTTGCCGGTCAGATACTGCATGCCGTAGGAGAGGGGGTTCCCGTACGGGTCGGTCCCGCCGAGAGAGAGGTCCATCGTATACGGCTTCACTCCGATGTTGTGGAACCCCAGATCGCGTATGTCCAGGGTGCCGTCGACGTCGGGAACGGGGTTCAGAAAAGGCGAGAAGGACTGTCCTGCTGAGACCTGGTTTTCGCTGAATGTCGGGTTCCGATGGCAGAAGATGCAGTTACCCCCGTGGACTCCACCATTGGCGATGGGAGGGACGAATGAGACGCCGTGGAAGATCTTGCACCCCTTCGCGAAAAGGGCATCGACGTCGGACGTCGTCACGCATCCGGTGATGCCTGGGATCGGGCCTCCCCCGATCGTAACTTTGTGCGAGGCGACAAGCGTGTCAAACTCGCTCTGGTCCGAGATGAGGGTCGCTTCGTAGAGCATGATGGCGATGCCCCAGAACATGGAGAAGTTCGTCTCCATCTGCGAATACCCGTTCGGATCTTTCGTCAACACGCCCGTGGAGGTGATCGTGTACTTGCCGGTGTCCTTCCAGTACGTGTCCGCAAAGGCCGCCTTGATCATCGATCCATAGGTGTACTTGAAGGGATTGAGGCCGAGGCCGAAGGGGTTGCGGTAAGGCCCGAGCACGCTGTCGTGGGCGTCTACCGCCTGGACCTCTAAGGGCTGCCTGAGGATCGCCTTCCGGCCGACATCGGCGAAGGTCCGGCCGTTGCATGCCATCTCCGCGGAAGCCACGGGAGGCGCCATTGCCTGGGAGGCGAGGCTCGCATTCGGAAGCTGGAGGTAACCCAAGTACGGCTTGCCGGATCCGTCGAGGAAGATGAGCCGCTTCGTGGGATCGCCTTTGATGTCGCGCATGCCGAAGATGCCCACCCCGTTGAACATGTTATTCGCGCGGCCGTCCCAGAACTGCCGGTTGTTCAAGGCGGCGTTGACGACGGTCGGCGCGTGCCGCGGCTCGACCTGGCGCGCGGCATAGGGGCCGGCATGGAAGATGGCCGCCGACGCCTTGCTCACGTCGCAGATGTCCTCCGGTAGGAGAAGCGGGAAGGACCGGTCGTAGGCTTCGCTGAAGGAGCCGCTCGGGCCGACGCGGTCGTTAGTGCTCGTAATGACCTTGGAATTCCGGTCCAGCTCGTTCAGCAATTGGAACAAGGGAAAATCCGCCGCCGTGAGCGTGTAGTTCGAATCGGCCTTTGCGCCCGAGGGCATATTTCCCTGGGACACCTGACCCGTATCCGAGCGGGTGGAGCCGAAGGTGGTGTCACCACCAGGTGGGAAGGTGATGTCATTGAAGCCGGGGTTGAGCTCGTTCTGGATCCTCGTGTCGCGCCCCGCGTGGAAATGGCAGCTCGCGCAGGCCTGGAGGTCGCTTCCCACTTGCTGGTCCCAGAAGAAGGCCTTGCCCAGGGCGATTGCCGCGTTCGTATCCTTGACGATTCCCGTCAAGTTAGGAAGCGGTGCCTGCAGTTGTGCCTCGGTGGGCATGGGGATCAATCCGAACACGAAAAATAGGAAAATAACGGGGCCTAACAGATGGATGGGCTTTTTCACTGTCCCTCCTTTCTCACGCTTTCACGTATGACGTGGCTTCTCTTGGACGAGGGCGGATCGCCTGCGCTTTGACAGTTGCCGCATGTGAGCCCTTGCCTCGCTAAGATGGCGCTGACCCGAGTCCTCCCTGGCATCATAATGTATCCTCTCCTCGTTATTCGGTGTCACTGCGATCTTCCCGCATCGGTTCAGTCCCAACGTTTCTTGACGCTCACCCCCTTTTCTTGAGATTTTGACGCAACACCAGCACCTGAGTCTCAAAGAAGGCGTCCGTGAGACTCAGCCATTTCAAGCAGCTACGCCTATACGGGTTACCCTATCCCCGGCTCAAGGCCACGATGCTCGATACCTGAGAATTTCTATAATCGATGGAAGCGCCGTTTTCAAGGTACAGAGGGACTTTTAGTGTAAAATAATGTCAAACAGGGACAAAGGTGCACGCAAGCACAAACGACGCCCCGGGCGGACATACCCAACGGGCCGGCAATGGATCCCATGTCTCAATGGGGCCGGGCGTTGCGTACTCATCCTGTTTTGGGCGCAACAATAATGTCGACTTGGGGCCTTGACAAACGTGATGCGTCGTATGACGTTAAGAATGCGTCGGAACTGTAACGACAATAGTAATAATTGTGCGTCGGAACGGTGATTGCCGACCCCCATTCTCAAACGGGCTGTTCTTTCAAAAGTCTTGGCGAAGTGATGCGTGGTCTTTGGGGGGAGGTTTCAAGAATCGGGACCGCCTCCGATGGGAAGAAAAAGCAGCAGATAGACAGACCGGTAGAGCTACCGTGGTTCCGTCGGCTGCAAGGGAGCGGAAAATGGTCCTCTTATTTGTGGTTCCAAGTTTCCTTTTTCTGGGAGGGCTGGGGATCATGATGTGGGCTGAGACAAAGTGCACCCGGCGCAACGAGGACGTAAGGGACCCCATGTTTGGCAGGAAGCACCGTTGATTTTCACAGGACATCCCGGTTAAGTGGCAGGGATACCCCTGTGCTTTTGAAACTTAACCCATCCCGGTTCGATCTTGTCATTACGACCAGACATGCCCGAAATGACAGGCATCGAGCTTGCTGGGGAGGTCCTCGCCCTGAGACCCAACATGCCCATCATTATGTGCACCGGCTATAGTCAACTCATCGATGCCGACAAGGCCAAGGCGGCAGACATCAAGGCCTTTGCAATGAAGCCTCTGACGAAGAGAGAAATTGCAAGGACGATCAGAAAGGTGCTGGACAAGTAAGTTCTGCATTGTCGCTTTCAACTCGTAATCGATAGAATCGCGGGAAGCTCTCCATCCAAGCTTCGTAGGTGGACTGGCGCAGAGCGAATTCTTCACCGGCTGTGAACACTCCATGCTCGCGGGCTGCTTCCTGAAGTCGAGCATATCGAGATCTTTCTTGCGCTTCAAGAATTCAGATGGTAATGATTAATAGATCCGGCGCGAGCCCAGAAGGCGAAGCCAGGGGGAAAGATGCAGTCTGTGCTCCCACCCCAATCACCTATGTCAGGTCATCCTACTGGCCCTTCTGAGAGCCCTTGACTGGAAGAATGGGGGCAACTGGTCTTGAGCAAAGAACTGTTTCGCCACCTGCGTAGAGCCAAGCTCGACAGCGTTCTCCTTCTCATAGCGAATGCAATTCGCGGCATGTTCGGCCGGAACGAGCCGGTGACGACTATCCCGGTTAGGCGTTCCCAAGGGATATTTCATCAAGAGGGAGAGGTCACCGTCGCTGCATGGAATCTGTCGGATCTTGCCTATCTCGCTATCCGAGAAACGAGCGACTTTCAGACCTGGGAGCCGTCGGTTCACGACCTTGTGGGATTGTGTAACTTCTTCCTGACCTGGGATGAAGATCGTTCGAGAGTTGAGTTTGAGAGTCTGACCAGCGATGAGTGGACACTGAAGTTCGCTATCGGATTCAGCCAAAAGCAGTTCTGGTACCAGGAACTCTACCGGATTCGCGAGGAGTTCAACCGACAAGTAGAACTTCTCGAGGTCATCCCCCTTGAGATCGGCTCACCGATAGACCTATCAGTTGCTTGTGCGGCCGCTTGTGGCTTCGACCTCCGAACTTTCCGTACTGTTCTTTTTGGCCTTTTCACGGTTGCAAGGAGCCAAAGCGACATCACCCGAATGATATTCGATGGAACCGCAACGAACTTCCATCCCGCCCCAACTGCGTATAACGTATATCGGGCGGCCGCCATGTATGCCGCAGATTACCAAGAGTTCCGAGACTCTCCGCTTCTTGAGAATCATTTTTATGTGAAGCCTATCGTTCGCAGCACTTCCAACCGTCTAATTGCTGTCAACACGTACATGATTGCCAAGAAAGTCGCCGATGGCCCCTTTTGGACCATTCGAGAGCACGACCGCAGTAGCGGCTCTCAAGCTTTTGTGACAGCGTTCGGTGAATACCTTGAACATTATGTCGAAAAGCTGCTTGAGCACTGTCTTTCGCCCAGTCGTTTTGCTCGGGTGCCTGCCCCAAAAGCCGGGGAGTATGCAGATTGGTTCGTGTATACCGAAAACTATCGTCTGATCGTCGAGCTGAAATCATCCGTCGCAGCTCTTATGATGCGACGACTTTACCCGGACATACAGACAATAAGAGCCTATCTGGAGAAATAGCCGTTGTTGAGACAATACACTAGCATTTGAACCGGAAATCAGCACATTTTGTCGCTTGGCTGCGCGCTCTCTTTGCAGGTGAAGCAGAGGCCTCTGCTTGTCCAAGAAATCCGCACTGTGCGGGACCAATGGGGTATGCCACGAGACGGTCCCGTCCTTACCGCCTCTCAACAGCCGCCCTCTACCTCCGCTTCAAGACCTCCTTCAACTCCGGCCAGGTCAGCGTGTTGACCACGTCCCTCGGCTCCAGCCAGCCGCGCCTTGCCTGGGCTATGCCGAAGCGCATGAGGGCAAGCTCGTTCTTGCTGTGGGCGTCCGTGGAAACGGCGATGCGCACGCCCGACTCTTTCGCCATCTTGCAGTAGATGTCTGTGAGGTCGAGGCGGTCCGGCTGGGCGTTCAGCTCCAAGATACGGCCCCGGATCCGGGCTGCATCGATCACCTTTTCCATATCCACGTCATAGGGGGCCCGCTCATCGATCAGGCGTCCCGATGGATGGGCCAGGATGGAGAAATAGGGGTTGTCCATGGCCCGGATGATCCTCTCGGTCTGCTTGTCCCTGCTCAGGGTGAACCGGGAATGGACGGAGCAGACGGTAAGGTCCAGCTCCTTGAGGATGGAATCGGCAAGATCAAGGGTGCCGTCTTCGAGTATGTCCACCTCTATCGACTTGAGGAGGATTATGCCCTTCTGCTCGGCGTTCAGCCGGTCGATCTCCTTGTTGCGCCGCGCAAGACGGGTCTCGTCGAATCCACGGGTCATGGCAAGACGCTTGGAGTGGTCGGTGACGGCCAGGTACTCATAGCCTGCGATACGGGCCGCCTCAGCCATCTCCCGCATTGTGTGGCGACCGTCCGTCTCACTAGTGTGAGTGTGAAGATCTCCCTTCAGATCTTTCAGAGTGACGAGAAGGGGAAGCCTGCCGTCCCGGGCCGCCTCGATCTCTCCGAGATTCTCTCGGAGTTCCGGCTCTATGTACGGGAGACCAACCGCGGCGTATACTTCCTCTTCCGTTCTGCCGGCAACCTGCTCCTCTCCCCTGAATACGCCATACTCGTTGATTTTCAGCCCGTGTCTCACCCCCATCACCCGGACGGCGATGTTGTGGGACTTGGAGCCTGTGAAATAGTGGAGGGCAGCCCCATAGCTCTCAGGGGGAACGACCCGCAGGTCGACTTGTATGCCTGACCTGAAAACGACGGTAGACCTCGTCGAGCCCTTGGAGATCACCTTCAGCACGTCGCCGTACGAGACGAAGCGTTCGATGATGGGGCAATCGGCCGAGCAGGTCACAAGGACGTCCAGGTCGCCCACCGTCTCCTTTCTTCTCCGATAGCTCCCTGCAGCCGTCACCTGCGTCACCCCGTCCACGGCTTTGAGATACTCTGTGAGCGAGTCCGCAATCTGCTCCGCTATTCGCAGCTTGACCCGTTTTCCCCTTTCCTCGTCTTCCTCCCCAAGCTCCTCGAGGACCATCTCCTCGGTCTTCTTGCCAAAGCCGCGCAAGGCCCTGATCCGCCCCCCGAGGGCGGCCTCCTTCAGCTCAGAGATGGTGGCTATGCCGAGCTGTTCGTAGAGGGCGCGGACCCGTTTCGGCCCGAGACCCCCTATCTTCATCAGAGCGCGGAGGCCCGGCGGCAGCCGCTTCTCCTCTTCAGTAAGCTGGGAGAGGGTCCCTGTCTCTATGATCTCTTTGATCTTCCCTTCCAGGTCTTTGCCGATCCCCGGCAGCGCCAGCAGGCTTTCCCCGCGGCCTATCATCGTCGCGATCGCCTGGGGAAGATCGTTGACCACCCGGGCCGCGTTCCTGTAGGCGCGCACCCTGAACTCGTTCGCACCCTCGATTTCGAGTGTGTCCGCCAATTTGTTGAAGATATCCGCGATATCGGAGTTGTGTATGGGCATGGCGCGTAAGCCTCATTCGGGATCGAGTCGCTCATAAGCCCAAAAGTCGGGTGCCCGTAAGAATATGGGGCCCCCTCGACGGATTCGCAACGTTGGAAGGGCAACCTTGGCTAAAAGGGAGCGAAGCGAGTCTCTCAGCGGGGAGGCTCCGCAGGCTTTGCCTGTAAAGGGGGACAGTCTTGCGCATCGTCCGGACGGGGCGAGCGTGGATAGACGGAATGCACTCGCTCTTACCAGGCGAGCGAAGCGAGTCTCTGAGCGGGGAGGCTCCGCAGGCTTTGCCTGTGGAGGGGGTGCTGTAACCCCGTTAATAGCGGCTTTACGCGGTGCTTTCCTTGAGCACGCAGAAGTCCGCTGAATTGGTGAGACCCACGCACGCGTCTATGGCCTCATCCACCCGCTCGATGAACTTGAAGTGCATACTCTCCTTGATGCTCTCCGGCACTTCCTCCAGGTCTTTCTCGTTCATCTTCGGCAGAATCACGTTTCTTATGCCTGCCCTGCGTGCGGCCAGCACCTTCTCCTTGACGCCGCCGATGGGAAGCACGAGCCCCCGGAGCGTTATCTCGCCTGTCATGGCCACGTCGTTACGGACGGGCCGGTCGGTGAGCAGGGAGACAAGGGCGACCATCATGGTAATGCCCGCTGAAGGCCCGTCCTTAGGGATTGCCCCTGCCGGCACGTGTATGTGGATGTCGTTCTTCTCGAACAAGTCCTCTGGTATGGTGAACTCTGTTGCCTTGCTCCTTATGTAGCTCAAGGCAGCCTGGGCCGACTCCTTCATCACGTCGCCGAGCTGACCGGTCAGGGTGAGGTTCCCTTTGCCCTTCATCTTTGTCGCTTCGATGAAGATGATGTCTCCCCCTGTGGACGTCCAGGCGAGGCCCGTGGCCACACCGGAGTACTTCGTCCTCTCCGCCACTTCAGAGTAGTGCTTGATAGGACCGAGCAGTTTGTGGAGGTCTTCAGCCTTCACGACGGTCTTTTCGGTCTTACCCTCCGCAACTTCCTGGGCGATGGCCCTGCATACGCCTGCGATTTCCCTTTCGAGGTTGCGCACGCCTGCCTCTCTCGTGTAGGAGCGTACGATGAGCTTGATCGCCTCGTCCTCAAGCTCCATCAGGTCCGCGGTAAGGCCGTGCTCTCCCAGCTCCTTGGGAATGAGAAAGTTCTTCGCGATCATCACCTTCTCTTCCTCGGTGTAGCCGGGCAGCTCGAGGACCTCCATCCTGTCCTTGAGCGCGGGCGGGACCGGGTCGAGGAGGTTGGCGGTGGCAATGAACATGACCTTCGAAAGATCGAAGGGCACTTCCAGGTAGTGGTCGCTGAAAGAGAAGTTCTGTTCCGGGTCGAGCACCTCGAGGAGGGCGCTTGACGGGTCGCCCCTGAAATCCATGCCTATCTTGTCGACTTCGTCGAGCATGAAGACGGGGTTGTTCGATCCCGCCTTCTTGATCCCCTGGACGATCCTGCCGGGCAAGGCCCCGACGTAAGTCCGCCTGTGTCCCCTGATCTCGGCTTCGTCACGGATGCCCCCGAGGGACATCCTGATGAATTTCCTTCCCAGGGCCCGGGCGATCGATTTCCCGAGGGAGGTCTTTCCCACTCCCGGCGGTCCCACGAAGCAGAGTATGGGCCCCCGCATATCGGACTTCAGCTTCCTCACCGCCAGGTATTCGAGTATCCTCTTCTTCACCTTCTCCAGGTCGTAGTGGTCCTGGTTGAGGATCTTCCTCGCATCCATGATGTTGAGGTTATCTTCCGTGGAATTCGACCAGGGGAGGTCCACCAGCCAGTCGAGGTACGTCCGTGCCACCGTATACTCGGCGGACATGCTGCTCATCTTCGACAGTCTGTCCAGCTCTTTCTCCGTCACCTTCTGAACGTCGGGCGGCATCCGCGCCTCTACCATCTTCTTTCGCAGCTCGTCTATCTCGGACGCCTTCTCGTCGACCTCTCCAAGCTCCTTCTGTATGGCCTTCAACTGCTCTCTCAGGTAGTATTCCCTTTGGGTCTTATCGATCCCTTCCTTGATGTGGGACTGGATCTTGCTCGAGAGCTCAAGGGTCTCCAGCTCCCTGTTGAGCATGATGGTGACCTTCTTCAGCCGTTCTTTCAGGTCGATCTTCTCCAGTACTTCCTGTCTTTCGGCCACGCTGATGTTTATCGTCGACGCGACGAGGTCGGCTAGGTTCCCGGGATTCTCGATCTTTGTCGCGATCTGGGAGAGCTCCGACGAAAGGTACGGTGCGATCTCAACCGCCTTCTTGTAAAGGTTCTTCAGGTTGATGTACATCGCGTCGATCTCTATGTCCTTGAGATATTCCTCATATATGGGGAGAATTCGGGCCCTGAAGTGGGGCTCCCTCTGGGTAAACTCTATGAGCTTGAACCGGGCGAGCCCCTGGACCACTATCCTCTGGCTCCCATCCACCATCTTCACCATCTTCATGATGGTCGCGACGGTGCCGATGGTGAAAAGGTCCTCCAGCTCCGGATCTTCGATGTCAGGGTTCTTCTGGGTGAGTATCCCTATGAGCCGATCTTTCCCCATGGCCTCGTCGATGAGCCGGATGGACCTCTCCCTCCCCACCACGAGGGGCACTATCAGGTCGGGATAAGCCACCGTGCCCCTCAAGGGGAGAATGGGCACCTCTGCGGGGATGAAAAGCTTATCCTTCACGGTCTTGTCGTTCTTAAAGCCTATCACCATTTATGCCTCCCTACTTCTTGACATCCTCGAATTCCACGTCAACGACGTCGTCATTGCCGCGGCCGCCCTGGGGCTGCGCTTCCTGTTGCTGGCCGGCCCCGGGCTGACCCTCCGCTCCCTTGAGGCCCCGCGGTCGTCTGCTTATAGAGCATCTCGGCGAGCTTGTGAGAGGCCTTCGTAACTTCGTCCAGAGCGGACCTCATCCTGTTGACGTCTCCGCTCTTCACCGCCTCACGCGCCGAGCTTAAGACGCCTTCCACCGATCTTGCCTCTTCCGCGCCTACCTTGTCCCTGCTGTCGTTAAGCGTCTTTTCCGTTCCGTAGATGAGGTTATCCAACTGGTTGCGAACCTCGATCTCCTCTTTCTTCTTCCTGTCCTCTTCCGCATGCATCTCGGCGTCTTTCACCATGTTCTTGATCTCGTCCTCGGTCATGCCCGTGGAAGCGGTGATGGTGATCTTCTGCTCCTTGGCGGTGGCCATGTCTTTTGCGGAGACATGGAGGATGCCGTTCGCGTCGATGTCGAAGGTGACCTCGATCTGGGGCATGCCCCTCGGCGCCGCAGGAAGGCCGATCAGGTGGAACCTCCCGAGGGTCCTGTTGTCCCGCGCCATCTCACGCTCGCCCTGGAGCACGTGTATCTCCACGCTCGTCTGGTTGTCCTCGGCCGTGGTAAAGACCTGGCTCTTTCTTGTAGGTATGGTAGTATTCCTCTCGATGATCTTCGTCATGACGCCGCCTAAGGTCTCTATCCCGAGGGAGAGAGGCGTTACGTCGAGGAGGAGCACATCCTTTACCTCGCCTGCGAGCACTCCGGCCTGCACGGCTGCCCCAAGGGCCACCACTTCGTCGGGGTTCACTCCCTTGTGGGGCTCGCGGCCGAAGAAGTCCTTCACCATCTCCTGCACCTTGGGAATCCTCGTCGATCCGCCGACGAGCACCACCTCATGAATGTCCGAGGGGGTCATCTTCGCGTCGGATAAGGCCCTCTTGGAGGGCTCCATGGTCCGCTGGTAGAGATCGTCGCACATCTGCTCCAGCTTAGCCCTCGTGAGCTTCATGTTGAGGTGCTTCGGGCCTGTCTGATCCGCGGTGATGAAGGGCAGGTTGATCTCGGTTTCGAAGGTGGTCGACAGCTCGATCTTCGACCGCTCCGCCGCTTCCTTCAGCCTCTGGAGCGCCATCTTGTCGTTCGAGAGGTCGATGCCCTGGTCCTTCCTGAACTCGGCGACGATCCAGTCCATCACCCTCTGGTCGATATCGTCGCCGCCAAGGTGCGTGTCGCCGTTGGTCGATTTCACTTCGACCACGTTGTCCCCCACTTCGAGGATGGAGATATCGAAGGTACCTCCCCCGAAATCGTAGACCGCGATGGTCTCGTTCTTCTGCTTGTCGAGGCCGTAGGCGAGGGCCGACGCAGTCGGCTCGTTGATGATGCGGAGCACGTTGAGCCCGGCGATCCTTCCCGCGTCTTTCGTCGCCTGCCGCTGGGAATCGTTGAAATAGGCGGGGACCGTGATGACGGCATCTTCTACGGGCTGTCCCAGATAGTTCTCGGCCGATTTCTTCAGCTTCTGGAGTATGAAGGCGGATATTTCCTGCGGAGTATAAGTCTTCCCCCGGACTTCCACCCGGGCAAGGCCGTTGTTGTCGGAAACCATCTTATAGGGGATGCGCTTCAGCTCGTCCTGAATCTCGCTGTACCTCCTCCCCATGAACCTTTTTATCGAGAAAATGGTGTTCTCAGGGTTGGTGATGGCCTGCCTCCGGGCCACCTGGCCGACGAGCACCTCCCCTTCCTTGGTAAAAGCCACGACGCTCGGAGTAAGCCTGCTCCCTTCCTCGTTTATGATGACCTTCGGCTCACCACCTTCCATTATTGCTACCACAGAAAACGTGGTTCCAAGATCTATCCCTATCACCTTCTTCGCCATGACGCTCCTCCCGGTTTATTATTCTTCCAAAGGTTCGTTAGCCTAACATAATCCCATTTCCCGGGCTTGTCAATAAACGGAAAACGGGTAAAATGGGCCTCGGGAGAGCTAAATGAGGCTGTTTTCCTTGAGGAGGATGGCGTACTCGAAGCCGTCGACGAGGGCCATGAAAGATGCCATGTTGATGTTCTCGGAGACCGCCTCGACACTCCAGATCTCCGATCCGTCGGTGAAGACGATCGAGACGACCACCCTGGCCGACGTGCCTGCCTTCGTGTCGTGGATCTTCGATTCGAAGTCGACGAGCTTCACCGTTCGGATGAAGGGGAAGATGGAGGCCAGGGACTTCTTGAGGACCGTGGCAAGGGCGTCCACGGGGCCGACGCCGGTTGCCGCCTCGTGCGTCTGGCCTCCTTCCGACCTTATGGTCACGGTCGCCTCCGGCCGGGTCCCGTCGTCCATGAGCCGGTATGTTCCGAGAAGGGTGAAAGGCCTCTTGTAATTGTTGAGGGAGCGCAGGATATTGAGCTCCTTCGTCGCGTCGCGAATGTTCAGAAGACGCTTCATCGGTTCTCCTCTTCCAGAAGAAGCTTGTAGTCGATGCTGTCCACGAGGGCCTGCCAGCTTGCCTCGATGATGTTCTCGGAGACCCCTATGGTCTCCCACGTCCTCGTTCCGTCGCTTGACTCTATGAGCACCCTTATCACCGTTCCCGTTCCTTCCCTCGACGAGAGCGCGCGCACCTTGTAATCGACAAGGGTCATTTCGCGCAAAGCGGGGTAGAACTTATAGAGGGCCTTTCGAAGAGCGGCGTCGAGGGCATTGACCGGTCCGTTTCCGAAGGCCGCGGTATGCTCCACCTTGCCGTCCACCTTGAGCATGATGGTCGCCTCCGAGGGGGCGAGGCTCTTCTCCTGGCGCTCGGCGACCACCCGGAAGCCGATGAGGTCGAAATACCTCTTGTGCGTGCCCAGGGCTTTTTTCATGAGGAGTTCGAGGGACGCCTCGGCGCCCTCGAATTTATAGCCCGCGTGCTCCAGGTCCTTGACTTTCGAGAGTATCTCTTTGGCGGCCTTCTTGTCCTTTTCCAGGTCTATGCCGTACTCTATGGCCTTGGAGATGATCGTGCTCGCACCCGACTGGTCGGAGACGAGGATCCGCTGGCTGTTTCCCACGAGGGTCGGCTCCACGTGCTCGTACGTGACGGGATTCCTCTTCACCGCGGCCACGTGAATGCCCCCTTTGTGTGCGAAAGCCGAATCCCCCACGTAGGGCCGGTGCTTGTCGGGTATGAAATTCGCCGTCTCGTCGACGAAGACACTCAGCTCTCGCAATCTCGACAGCCTTTCCGGGTCGAGTGCCGCCACACCCATCTTCAGGATGAGGTTGGGGATGATGGAGCAGAGGTTCGCGTTGCCGCATCGTTCCCCGTAGCCGTTCGTCGTTCCCTGGACGTGGCTGCATCCTGCCTTCACCGCCATGAGCGTGCTGGCGACCGCTGTTTCCGCGTCGTTGTGACAGTGGATGCCGAGCCTCACGGACGCGAGCTTTCCCGTTTCAACCACCGTATCGTATACCTCAAAAGGCATGCTGCCGCCGTTCGTGTCGCAGAGCACGACTACGTCCGCTCCCGAGTCGATCGCCGCGCTCACGCACCTCAGGGCATAGGCCCGGTTCCCCCTGAACCCGTCGAAAAAATGCTCCGCGTCGAAAAGGACCGTCCTGTCGCGCCGTTTGAGGTACTTTATGGTCCGGTCGATCATCCTGAGGTTGGTGTCGAGCGTCACCTTGAGGGCATCCGTTACGTGGAGGTCCCAGCTCTTGCCGACGATGGTCACGCAGTCGGTATCGGCCTCAAGGAGCGCCCGAATGGTAGCGTCTTCTTCGGGGTGGGCAACGTTGGTCCCTCTGATGGTGCTGCCGAATGCCGCAATGCGGCTGCGCCTGAGGGTCAGCTTCTTCACCTCCCTGAAGTACTCCAGGTCTTTCGGGTTGGAGCCGGGCCAGCCTCCCTCGATGAAATCCATGCCGAACTCGTCGAGCTTCTCGGTCACCCTCAGCTTGTCCATGACGGAAAATGCCACGTCCTCCGCCTGGGCGCCGTCCCTGAGCGTGGTATCGTAGAACTCGACTCTCACCGCTCCTCCGACACTTCTTCCGCGTCGAGGCCGAAGCCCGTGTGCAGGGCGCGAACCGCAAGCTCGCCGTACTTCTCCTTGATGACGCACGAGATCTTGATCTCGGAAGTGCTGATCATCTCGATGTTGATGCCTTCATCGGAGAGGATCGTGAACATCTTAGTGGCAATGCCTGAGTGGGAGCGCATGCCCGAGCCTACTATGGAGACCTTGGCAATGTCCTCGTCGATGATCACCCGTTTGGCCCCCACCTCGGAGGCCACCTGCTCCATGATCTTGAACGCCTTTTTCGCGTCAGCCTTCGCGGTGGTGAAGGTCATGTCGGTGAGGCCCTTGTGGCTTACGTTCTGGACGATCATATCGACCACGATGTGCGCATCCGACAGGGGGGTGAAGAGGCGGGTTGCCGTGCCGGGCTTGTCCGGGACCTCGCTCACGGTTATCTTGGCTTCGTTCTTACTATAGGTCACGCCGGAGATTACTACTTGCTCCATCGTCATCGGTGCCTCCTCACATACCAGGGTCCCCTTCCCGTTGACGAAAGATGATTTCACGAGAAGGGGTACGTTGTATTTCTTCGCAAGCTCCACCGAACGGATGTGGAGGACCTTGGCCCCCAGGCTCGCCATCTCGAGCATCTCGTCGTAGGAGATGCGGTCGAGCTTCCTCGCCTTGTCGGTGATGTTCGGGTCCGTGGTGTAGACCCCGTCCACGTCCGTGTAAATCTCACAGAGGTCGGCGTGCAAGGCCGCTGCCACGGCAACCGCGGTCGTGTCCGAGCCGCCCCTTCCCAGGGTCGTTATGTTGCCGCCGTAGTCGATCCCCTGGAAGCCGGGGACCACGACAACCTGTCCCTGTCGTAAAGCCTCCAGGATACGCTCCTTCTCTATCTCCTCGATTCTCGCCTTTCCGAAGGCGGAGTCGGTCTTTATCCGGATCTGGGAGCCCAGCATGGAAACCGCGTCGTAGCCGCGTTCTTTCAGGGCCATTGCCAGAATGGCCGCCGTCACCTGCTCGCCGGTGGAGATCAGCACGTCCACCTCCCGCTCGTCAGGGAGCTTGGCGATCCCGGAGGCCAGTTTCAGGAGCCTGTCCGTCTCGCCCGACATGGCGGAAACGACCACGACGAGATCGTTTCCCTCGATCTTGTACCGGATGACTTTTTCGGCAACGTTCGTTATTCTTTCAAGACTGCCTACCGAAGTGCCGCCATACTTCTGCACGACCAGCATCCTCTACCTCCATTACAATACTCCTTGTCTCTTCACCCGCTACGCGCAAAAATATCCTGATGGGGCTCTGCCATGACGGGAAGCGTTCCGCCCATTCAACGGCCACAATCCCCTTGCCGAGGAAGTCCCCTATGTCTAAGGTGTCCAGGTCCGCCTCATCCAGCCGGAAGAGGTCTACGTGACAGAGATCCATCCCCCTGCCTTCGTAGATGTTCATGAGCGTGAAAGAAGGGGAGAGGACGTAGAGCCACTCTTCGACCCCGATGCCCTTCGCCAGACCTTTCACCAGTTGGGTCTTTCCCGCGCCCAGCTCCCCGAACAGGAGAAAAAGGTCGCCCTTCGAAGCCCCCTTCCCTATGTGCTCGCCGATGGAGATGGTCTCAGAGGGATGCTTCGACGTAAACTCTATCCGTTCCATTCCTCACGTCTCGGAGCGCATCGCCCAAACCCGAGATCAGGTCTTGCGCCATCAGATCCATGTCCGTGTGCTCCAATGCCCACGTGTCGGCGATGTAGCCATGGAGATAGACAGCCAGGAGCGCGCCATCCCGCATCTCGTATCCCTGGCTCGCGAGCCCCCCTATGAAACCCGTGAGTACGTCCCCTGTGCCCCCTTTCGAAAGGGCGGGATTCCCCGTGGGGTTGAAAAAGGCCTCACCCCTTTCGGAAAAGGTGATGGTGGGGGCGCCCTTCAGCACGAGGCTCACCTTGTGCTCGAGGGCGAACGCTCGTCCCACGTTCAGGCGATCGGCGTTTACCTCCTTCGCACCCGTGGCTACGAGGCGGCCGAACTCGCCCGGATGGGGCGTCAGAAGGGTCTTTCCCCCTTTGTCTTTCAAGAGGTCCAGGTGACCGACGAAGGCATTTATCCCGTCGGCGTCTATCACGAAGGGCTTGTCAAGCTCCACATAGAGCTTCCTCACCAGGGCCATGGTCTCCTCCGACCTCCCGAGCCCAGGTCCTAAGACTACCACGTCCTTGTCGGATGCAAATTCCCTTATTCCCTCATATGAGGCCTGGGTAAGAAAGCCCCGGTTCCCATCGTCAACGGGGTACGTCATCGCCTCGACAAGCTTCCCCGCCACTATCGGGTTGAGGCTTGCCGGGCACACGAGGGTGACCAGGCCCGCGCCTATCTTCAGGGCGGCTGTCGACGCCATGACCGCGGCCCCTGTCTTCCCGATGGAGCCGGCAATGACGACGAGGTGGCCGAACATGCCCTTGTGCGCCTCCGGGGGTCTGCCCCGAAGAAAGCCCCGGAGCATTGCGCCGTCCACAAGCGACGCGTCCGCGGGAGATTCCTCGTGCGCCGACGGGGGGAGGCCGATATCGACGACCGTGAGCTTCCCTCTGTAGGTGACACCAGGGTAGAGAAGCTGGCCCACCTTGGGTGAGCCGTACGTGTACGTATGGGTCGCCTTCACCGCGACTCCGAGGGGTATGCCCCGCTCGCCGTCGAGTCCCGAGGGGATGTCAATGGCAATGATCGGCTTGCCGGATGCGTTCATCTCCTCGATAACTGCTTTTTGCGCTCCCCTGACCTCCTTCGCGAGGCCTGTTCCGAATATGGCGTCCACGATGAGATCGCATTCCTTCAAGCCGGCCGCCGCCCTTCCCGGGTCGTCCCCGATTGGAAGGATCCTGCCCCCCAAAGAACGATAGAGATCCATGTTGAGCAGGGCGTCCCCTTTGAGGCTCGACGGGTCCGCGAGGAGAAAGACCTCCGTATCGATGCCGTCCCTCAGGGCATATCTTGCAACGACAAAGCCGTCGCCGCCGTTATTGCCGTGTCCGCAGAATATCGCCACGCGCCTCCGCCCTTTCAGATACTCCTCCTTGAGGAGCCTGTATGTGCTCCGGCCCGCATTCTCCATGAGCACGGCGGAGGGGATGCCCCACTTCCTTATGGCATGGTCGTCGTACTGTCTCATCTTCTCCGGAGTTGCGACGATCATAGAGACTCCTCACCCATTCCCCGGCCGTCTATGACGACCACCGATATTGCGTACGAGCTCTCGTGGGAGATGCTGACCCCCTGGAACATCGCGCCTTCAAAGAGGATAAAGGGCCTGCCCCGGTCCCCGGAGAGACCTCGATGCTCTTCCAGGGGAGGCGCCTGCCCCTGGCCTTCATGAAGGCCTCCTTCGCGGCGAACCGGCCTGCCAACGATTCGTCCCCCCTCCTCTTCGACCGGGCGTATCGGATCTCATCGTCGGTAAAGACCTTCGCGAGGAACTTGTCCCCGTACCGGTCCTTCAGCCGCCCGATCCTCGATACCTCCACTATGTCGATGCCGACCATAAACCCTATGCGTCCTATAGGACCTAGTTTGGAAAGACCTATCGAATAAGGTCGATCATGTCCCTTATCGCCCTGTCGAGACCCGCAAAAAGGGCCCGTGCCATGATGCTGTGGCCGATGCTCAGCTCATCGATCTCGGGTATGACGGCCACATCCCGGACATTGTGATAATGGAGCCCGTGGCCGGCGTTCACACCCAGGCCCAAGGCCTTGCCTTCAATCGCTGCCGCATTTACCCTTTTCAGCTCTTCCGCCCTCTTTGATGTACCTTCCGCGTCGCTGAAATGGCCGGTGTGTATCTCGATCATGTCCGCTCCCACTTCCCGGGCGGCCTTGACCTGCGATGCATCGGCGTCCACGAAGAGGCTCACCAGGATCGCCTTCCCCAACAGGTCCCGGACGGCCGCGGCGATCTTCTCCCGGTTGCCGGCGACATCGAGGCCGCCTTCCGTGGTCAGCTCCTCCCTCTTTTCGGGTACCAGCGTCACCATATCCGGCAGGATCTCTTGCGCGATGGCCACCATCTCCGCGGTTGCGGCCATTTCGAGGTTGAGCTTCGTCCGGACGACCTGTCTCAAAATACGAACATCCCGGTCATTTATGTGGCGCCGGTCTTCCCTGAGGTGGACGATTATCCCTGAAGCGCCCGCCATTTCCGCTATTCCTGCCGCGTACACCGGGTCCGGGTAGTAGCTGCCTCGTGCCTGCCTCAACGTGGCTACGTGGTCGATATTGATCATGAGCTTCGGCATGTTTTTTCTCCGAAGGGTCTATTTTATGTCCCTACCCTCCTCAGGACGACCCTGGCCGTCTCCGGCCTTATCTTTCTTGCTTCGAGCGGCTTTATGTTGAGGGGAACGTCCAGGGTTTCCTGGCGTCGCTTGAAATCGCCGTCTACGGGAAGCGTTTCCACGACCTTGGTCCTGTCAAGCAGCTCTTTCGGCCCCTCCACGACCGCTTCCTTGGGATACCACGAGGCCACCTGATAGATATCGGCCCACTTCCTGTCCAATTTTACTACAGTGGGAAGGCTTTTTTCCACAATCTTATCTATCCCCACGACGACGTAGTCCGGTCTTATGCTCTCTATCTTCACCGAAGTCGGCACGAAAACGTCGGCTTTCCTGATCATGAGGATCTGGCGGCCCTCATTCGAGCGGGAAAGATCGAGGGCAACGCTTATGTCGTGGGGGGTCAGGTTTTTGAGGACGGAGAGGGGGCCGTTGAGGGTGACGAGCACATCCCTCGTGTCGGCTTCCCTCACCATCATGGCCCTGCCGAGGTGCTCGAAAGAGATGGGCACGGAGAAGATCATCTTCGATTCCCCCAGGTAGGTCATGGAAAACCAGAGCATGACGGCGAGCACGAGGGCCATGGCCTTCAGCCTGATCTGGTTGAGCACGTACTTCCTCAACATTCCCATGGCGTGGGCGATACCTCCTTCTCGATCTCCATCTCTAGTTGTTCCCGGGTCAGACGGTCTCAAGGCGCGCTCTCCCGCCGCCTTTGAGCAATTCCCGTAGCTCCCTCTTCAGGGTGTCGCCGGTGACGTTTCTCGTAATATTCCCGCTGTAGGCATACGAGATCTGGCCCGACTCCTCCGAGACGGCGACGGAGACCGCGTCCGTCACCTCGGTTATGCCCTAGGGCAGCCCGGTGTCGCGTGCCGAAATCCTTATCCAGGTCGTCGCGCGTGGACAGGGGCAGAACGCAGCGTGCGGCCCTTATCTTCCCCTCCCCGATGACCAGCGCCCCGTCGTGCAGCGGCGAAGCCGTCTGAAAGACGCTGACGATGAGCTCGGTATTGACGTCGGCTTCGATCTTGATCCCTGCCTCGAGAAACTCGCTCAAACCCATCTCGCGCTCTATTACTATGAGCGCCCCGGTCTTTCGCTTGCTCATCACCATGCACGCGTTCGCAAGCTCTTCGTAGAAGAGCGTCTCCTCGACGTAGGTGATCTTTCGGAAAAACGGGCTTCTCCCCAGGGCGAAGAGGAGGCGTCTGATCTCGTTCTGGAAGATGACGACCACGACGAGCGCGATGGAGGCGATGAAATTATTGAGAATCCAGCCGAGGGTGAAGAGCTCGAGCTTCTTCGAGACATAGAATGAGAAGAAGATCACGGTGAGCCCGATGACGAGCTGAAGGGCCCTCGTGCTCCTCACGAGGAGCAGCACCCGGTAAATGATGAACGCGACGATCAGAACATCGAGTATGTCTTGCCATCTGATGCCATTGATCATGGCCCTTTAAGCCCCGGCCGACGAGTGCGCGACGAGGCTCATTCCTGTACCTCCATCAAAGCCTTCATGAACGTGACCACCTTTTTCGTCCTCGCAACATCGTGGACCCTCACCATGTCCGCTCCGTTCCAGAGCGAGATGGCAACGCTCGCGAGGGTGCCTTCGGCCCTCTCGGCCAGTACATCCGTTCCCATGATGCGCCCTATGAAGCTCTTCATCGACGTGCCTATGAGGAGCGGCCTGCCCAGCTCCTTCAGGCGGCCAAGCTCCCTGATGATGGTCAGATTGTCCTGAAGGCGCTTGCCGAAGCCGATGCCGGGATCGATGATGATGTCATCCTCATCGATCCCGCACGCCCGCGCGTATGCGATCCTTTCGATGAAGAATTCCTTGATCTCCCCCGTCACGTCCTGATAGGACGGATTCTTCTGCATGTCCCTCGGGGTCCCCTTGATGTGCTGGATGACAACAGGGACGCCCGAGGCTGCGACTACCCCGGCCATGCCTTCGTCGAAGGAGAGGGAAGATATGTCATTCACCATGTCCGCCCCCGATGCGACAGCGGCGCGGGCAACGGCCGCCTTGTAGGTATCGATGGACAGGGGTATGGAGGAGCGCTTTCGGATGCCTTCGATTACGGGGAGGACGCGGTCCAGCTCCTCTCCCAGGGACGTCGGCTCGGAGCCGGGTCTTGTCGATTCCCCGCCGACATCGATGATGTCGGCGCCCCCTTCCGCCATCTCCAACGCGTGGTCTATGGCCCGTTCCCGGGGGTAGAAGCTGCCGCCGTCGAAAAAGGAATCGGGGGTAACATTCAGGATGCCCATGATGACGGGCTTATCCTTGAACCGCTTCCTCCAGGCCATTCACCTTTCCTGCGAGAATATCATCTATTTCCTGCCCGTCGAGCACTTCCTTGTCGAGCAGGGCCGTGGCAATGGCGTGCAGCGCATCGACGTTGTTCACGATGAGCGCTCTTGCCTTCTCGAAGCATTTCGTCACGATGCTTTTCAGCTCTTCGTCGATCTCCTTGGCAGTGGTTTCGCTGAAGTCCCTCTGGCGCTGCATTTCCTTGCCGAGGAAGATCAGCTCTTCCTTCTTGCCGTAGTTGAGGGGGCCGAGGTTCTCGCTCATGCCCCATTCGCAGACCATCTTTCTCGCGATCTCCGTGGCCCGCTCGATATCGTTGCCCGCACCGGTTGTCTGGTGGTTGAGGACAAGCTCTTCCGCGGCCCTGCCGCCTAAAAGGATGGTGATGTCGTCGAGGAGGTACTCCTTCGAGTACGTGTGCCTCTCGTCGATGGGGAGCTGCTGGGTGAGGCCGAGGGCCCTCCCCCGGGGGATGATGGTAACCTTGTGAATGGGATCGGAATTGGGCGTCATCTTGGCCACCAGGGCATGCCCGGCCTCGTGGTAGGCCGTATTTCTCCTCTCGGCGTAGGGGATGATCATGCTCCGCCGCTCGACCCCCATGAGCACCTTGTCCTTCGCCTCCTCGAGATCGGCGATCTCGATCTCCTTCTTGTTCTGCTTTGCGGCGATCAGGGCCGCCTCGTTGACGAGGTTCGCGAGGTCCGCCCCGGAAAATCCGGGAGTGCCCCGCGCTATGACCGACAGATCGATGGTCTTGCCAAGAACGGTCTTCTTCGTGTGGACCCCGAGGATCTCCTCCCTCCCCTTGACATCGGGGATGGGGACCACTATCTGCCTGTCGAACCTGCCGGGTCGAAGCAGGGCCGGGTCGAGCACGTCGGGCCTGTTCGTGGCGGAGATGACGATCACGCCCCCATTCGACTCGAAGCCGTCCATCTCGACGAGAAGCTGGTTGAGCGTCTGCTCCCTCTCGTCGTGTCCTCCACCGAGACCGGCGCCCCTATGCCTGCCCACCGCATCGATCTCGTCGATGAAGATGATGCAAGGGGCATTCTTCTTGCCCTGGGTGAAGAGGTCGCGCACGCGGGAAGCCCCCACGCCCACGAACATCTCCACAAAATCGGAGCCGCTGATGCTGAAGAAAGGCACATTGGCCTCACCCGCGATGGCCCGCGCCAGAAGGGTCTTGCCCGTTCCCGGCTGGCCGACGAGGAGCACGCCCTTCGGTATCCTGCCCCCGAGTTTCGTGAATCTCTTCGCATCGCGCAGGAATTCGATGATCTCTTCGAGCTCTCCCTTTGCCTCCTCGATGCCCGCCACGTCCTGGAAGGTGACCCTGTTCTCCCTTCCCGTGGCCATCCGGGCCTTGCTCTTGCCGAAGGCGAGGGCCTTTCCCCCGCCGGCCTGCATCTGCCTCATGAAGAAGATCCAGACACCGATGAGGAGCAGCATGGGAAACCAGGAGACGAAGATGGACTGCCATATGCCCGACTCGTCGTCGGGCTTCGCCTGGATCTTGATCCTGTGCAGTCTCATGAGCTTCACGAGCTCTGGATCGTCCGCGGCAAAGGTCTTGAACTCCCTGCCGTCTTTGTATGCGCCGCTGATGTTCTTCCCCTGGATGGTTACCGCGGCCACCTGGTCGGCATTGACAGACTCCACGAAATCGCTGAACGCCACATTCTCGTACTGCTTGGGCCGCCTGTGATAGATGTTGAAAAGAAAAAGTATAAGAAGGATAATAAAAAGCCAGACAAAGATACCCCTGTTGAACGGGTTGAGACGCTCTGTTTTTCATGATTAAGGGTTTTAACATAAAATCCGTTTACTTTCAATAGAGTGCCCGTGGAAGGGGAAGGAAAGGAGAAGGCTAAAAGTGAAGACCCACGGAAGGGCGCCGAAGAGGACGGTCCTCGCCATCATAGGTTCCGGAGAGGAGAATGGGGAACTGTGAGCTCTTCGTGAAAGCCGTGTCGGAGAATATCCCCGTCGAGCATGAGCTCGCGCTCGTGCGCCTCCCGAGCCTCAACATCCTCCCGTGCAGGGGCTGCTATGCGTGCGTCGCTGAAGGCACGTGCCGTATCCAGGATGACATCCCTTTCCTCATCGACCGGATCGTGTCGAGCGACGCCCTCATCATCGCGTCTCCCGTCTATTTTCTCGGGGCCCACGCCAGTGTGAAGCGCCTCCTCGACAGGGCCTTCTCGTTCTTCTCCGCAGTGGAGAAGATCTCGAAAAAGCCGTCACTCCTCGTCAATACCTACGGGATGGAAAACAGGATAGGCACCGCTCCCCAGGCCCTTCTCACCCTGGCCTCCTTTCTCGGGCTCGAGGTAAAGGCAAGCGTCAGCCTGCGGGCGGCCCTGCCGGGCGAGATCCTGGCATCGAAGAAGCACCTCGAATGCGCATCCAGGCTCGGCAAGCTTCTCTTCGCGGATAAAAAGAGGAGAAAGGAAGGCAGGGCGTGTCCTTTCTGCGGGAATGACATCATCCGCATGAGAAGAAGGGATTATGTCTGCACCCTCTGCCACGGGTCGTTTTCCCTCGATGGAGGGGGCTCACCCGTCAAAGGGAGCCCGGGATGGGACGTGGGGAACATAGAATTCGTGCGTGCCCATCGGGAATGGCTGAAAGGAATGAAAGAGCGCTTCCTCGCGAACAAAAAGGAGCTTCTCCGCCTTGCCCTGCCGTATAAGGACATAGGCCGATGGATAGAACCTACGACGCAGAGTCCCGGCTCCCCCGAGGAAAGCCCCACCGGGAGCCGATAGCGCCTTCAGGGGACATTCGGCCCCTCCATAAGGCTCGCCTTTCACGGAACCGGTTGCCACCTACGGATGCGAGGGCCGCGCAGCTTTTTTCGCTTCATGACGTTTAGGCAATCACGAAAAGGTATGGAAAACAAGGAGAACTACTGATGGATATAGAGAAACTCGGAACGGATCTGACGAAGGGGAGCATCCCCCGTCATCTCCTGAAATTCTCTATCCCCATGCTTCTCGGCAACCTCATCCAGATCGGCTACAGCGTGGTGAATACCGTATGGGTCGGCCACCTGGTGGGCGAGAATGCCGTCGGGGCCGCAGGCGTGAGCTTCCCCGTCATTTTTGTGACCGTGGGGGTGGCCATGGGCCTCACCATGGCGACGACCGTGCTCGTGGCCCAATACTACGGCGCGAAGAACTACGAAATGGTCGAAAGGGTGGTGGGCAACTCCTTTTCGCTGGTCTTGATCGTCGGGGCCGTCCTCACCGTTCTCGGCGTCACGATGGGCGACTACCTGCTCAGGCTCATGAAGGTGCCGCCGGAGAATTTCGCGATGGCGTCCTCCTATCTCAAGATCAGTTTCCTCTCCACCATCATCATGTTCTTGGCCTTTCTCATAAACTCGATCCTGAGGGGAATCGGCGACACGGTGACGCCTCTCATGTTCATGGTCATAGGCATCGGATTGAACGGCATCCTCGACCCGTTCTTCATCGGCGGTTTCGGCCCCTTCCCGAGCCACGGCCTCACCGGTGCCGCGTACGCAACCCTCGTGGCGCAGGGCATCGGATTGGCTACGGCGATCATCTATCTCAACCGGAAGAGCCACCTCGTTGCGTTCGACCCCAGGAGGCTGAGGCTCGACAAAGACATCACCCTTCTCATCTTCAAGATAGGACTGCCGGCAGTCGTGCAGCAATCGCTCGTCTCCCTGGCCCACATGCTGATCCTTTCCATCGTCAACTCCTTCGGCGCAGCGGCCACGAACGCCCTGGGCGCCGTTTCGCGGGTCGACATGTTCGCCTTCATGCCTGCCATGTCGATGGGCATGGCCGTCTCCGCCCTCACGGGGCAGAACCTGGGGGCGCAAAAACCTGAGAGGATCAGGGATGTCTTCAAGTGGGGCATCGTGATGACCTCGGCTATCACCGTCTTCATCTCCCTCCTGGCTGTCTCTTTTGCGAGACATATCCTCATGGGCTTCGGCCTCGGAGCGGACCCGGCGGTCATGGAGATAGGGAGCAGCTACCTCCATATCGTAGGCACCTGCTATATATGCGTAGGGGTGATGTTCGTGTGCGGCGGCGTCATCAACGGCGCAGGCCATACACTGATAACCATGGCTTTCTCAATCCTCTCTTTCTGGTTGATTCGGCTGCCCGTGGCGTGGTACCTGTCGGCCACGAGTCTCGGGGTCAAGGGCGTCTGGTTCGCCGTGGGGACGAGCTTCACGTTGGGCATGGCCATGGCCCTGGCCTACTATTCTTCAGGAAGGTGGAGGCACACGGTAATCATCAGGGCAGAGGCCCCCATGCCGCTCATGGACTAGTGCCGCGTCTTTTCGCGTAGCCAGTTGCGTCATAAAGGCGGAGTTGGGCTGCGGGTTTAGGCGTTCGGCCGAGCGGCCGGGTCTATCAGCCGACCGACCCGGCGATGAAAATGCCACATAAGCACATGCACAGCCAAACTGAATAGACGGCCTCTCCTACTGGAAAAGCGACCGGCAGGAACCGTCCGCACCCTAACGCGTACTTCCTGTATTAGTTGCGACCGACCCTCTTCGGCTGATAACACAGTTGTTATGGCAATGGTGACTACAAGTAAGGAGAAAGACAAAACCGTCTCTGGCTCCATTTCCAAACTTTCATCCTACGCTTTGACCCAATACTCTACCCATTGCGGAACGGATACCAGTGCCTATGGGACAGGAGTCGACTATACGACAAATTCCCCCACCACCATCTGAAGCGTCTCGGAGAGGCGCGCCAGATCGGAGGACGCCTGGGTGGTTCCCTCTGAATTGGTGGCCACTGTCTTAGAGATAGAAGCAATTTTCACGATATCCTTGTTGATCTCCTCCGATGTGGCGCTCATCTCCTCTGTGGCCGAAGCGATCTGCTGAACCATAAGCTGGAGTTGGTCGACGCTCTTCACGATGAGCTTTAGGGACTCCCCTGCCTGGGTTGAAAGCCGAACCCCCGTCTCGACCTTTCCGGTTGCCCGTTCCATAGCTGTGACCGCCCTTCCCACGCCCTCCTGGATCGTCCCTATCATCGACGCAATCTCGGAGGTCGCTCCGGCGGTTCTCTCGGCGAGCTTTCTCACCTCATCGGCAACAACTGCAAATCCCCTCCCATGCTCCCCTGCCCGAGCTGCCTCGATTGCGGCGTTGAGCGCGAGGAGGTTTGTCTGATCGGCGATCTCGTTGATGACCGTGACGATCTCGCCTATCTGGTGGGACTGTTCGCCGAGAGTCTTGACGAAACCAGCCGATTCGTCGACGGTCTCGGCTATCTCTTTCACCTCTGTCACTGAGGCGGTCACGATGGTTTGGCCCTCCTGGGCCACATTGGCCGTTTCCGAGGCAGACGTCGCGATCCCGCTCGCATTCCTGGCAATATCGATGATGGTCTGGGACATCTCCTCGGTCGCGGTGACAACCTGGGTGATTCTACTTGACTCCTCGTCAGTGGCCTTGGACATTTCATCAGCGCTTGCGCTGAGCCGCTGCCCGGCGAGCGACAGATCGTTCGCCCCGGACTTCACATAGCCGATCACGCTCTTCCATTGCTCCGCAGTCGTCTGAATCGCATGCAGGAGTTCGCCCGCCTCGTCCTTGCCATCGACCTCCACCTGAACTGTAAGATCGCCGGTTGATAACCTTTTGGCGACGTCTACCCCGCAACTGAGAGGGTTGACAATGCTCCGGATAATAAGTTTGGAGACGACGACGCTGCCGACGATAGCCGCCAGGCCGAAGAGGAGCAACATCCATGTCGTTTCCCTGTTGCGTGCCGACATTTCATTCAACATTGCAGTGAACCGCTCCTGCTGAAAATTAGCGAGATGCGTCATTGCCTTCATGTCCCGGTTCGCCCTGTCGGCATCGTGGATGCTCTTGAGGCCGATGAAGCACAAGAGCACGATGGTGATTATCGCTGCGGCGCATGCTATTCGGAGCCGCTTTCCTATTCTGATGTCGCTAAGCTTCATCTTAGTTGCCCCCAGTCCTTGGTTATGCTTACATCGAGGTGAAACCCTGTCCCTGTCCCCCTTTTAGACGTAAACACCTTCTTCGAGAAAACCCGAACAATCTCAGAGATTTGGGGCGGGTTTGCCCGTGATTTTCTCGATCGCCTTTTTGAACAGGGCAACGTTTTCGGGCGAGTCGGGTGCCGTGGCCGCGGTGATGGACGTGATTTTCGTCTCCTGGGCGAGCTTGACCTTGCCATCGATCCCGACGGTATTTGCGACGTATTTGTAATACTGGAGCAGTTTCTCTGCCATGATGTTTCCCTCCTTTATCAATGGCTTCACAAGGCTGTTCACGCGGTGAGGTCTTTCAAGGCCTCCAGGTAAGGGACGGCTTTATTGCCCCAGACAGAGGGCGGCTGGATCCACCACTCGCAATGGTCGTTCCCCATTCCGACGCACGCCTGCTCGATCGCGATGACAGGGGACCCGAAGAACGCGGTCCCATAGCCCGAGGCATAGCCCATGAGAGTCCAGCAGACGGGGTCCTTGGACGCTTCGCGCGACGAGAGGTGTTGCTCGGCCTCGTACGAGTTGGTCCATGTGCCCTTGAAAAGGAAGGTGCCCTTTTCCCGGTCGAATTCAGGCATGGCCAGGGGCGTCGCCTTGACGATCCCCTCCCATGAGTGGATGGTGGGACCGGTTGCGAGAAGCTCAATCTCGTTGTCAAACTCGTAGTTGATCTTCATCTGCATGCAGTCCGCGTATCCGTGCTGATAGCCGAAGCGCAGAAACAGTTTCCTTGCTTTTTCCATGCCGAGTTCCTTGATGATACTCTCTCTGAGCAAGCCGATGGCGTTCGAGTCGAATATGACCAGTCTCGCGTCCTTGAACGTGGTCATACCCTTCTCGAAATCGTACTTCAGATCCGTGGAAAGATTGAAGTCACTGGCTTTCATTATTACCTCCCTCTGATGTTTTTACCGGCGGGCCTTCTCTCCTCCGGTTCCTTTTCACCTATTATCGATAGGTGGGTGGGAGAGCTTAAGCCCCATTCTTTCGGAAACGTGCCGGCAATAGTGAACTGTCCTGTTTCACTGAACAACAAGTGGCCACATCCAACGAGACAGGAAAAGAGATAGAAGGAATGGCGTCAGCCTCCGACCAAACGTCCGCGTCCACTTCATCCAGACAGTGTCCAGAAGCGGCGATATGGACGGCTCACGACCTGCTTTACGCGTGGCTTTCTCATATCACCACTTTTGCTCGATAAGGCTGTTTCGCGAAGCGCGACGAGCGCTCGTTGTCTGCAGCTCGCTTTCTCGTGGAAATCGTGACTTTTGTGACGGCCGCCTTAATGAAGAGTAGTATCAGGTGTACTAAAGTGGTACACTTCGGCAATCGCAGCCACATGAACCTCTTGCTCAGCGTCGAAGACCGTTGACGGTACGTCCTAACCTTCAGGCCATGCCGGGGCCTTGCCGTTCCGGCCTTTCGAAATTTCCCACGAAAAAGATAGAATCCCCAGGGGCCTTATCGTTGATCTATGATCTATCCGATGCGACGGAAGATCGTGCCGGTTGTCGTATCGAACGAAGCCGCGTATACTATTCGGTGCATAGTTGCCCGTAAAGCCCTGCATGTCGTTGCAATGAGGGACGCAGCGCTCATGGGTCGGACACAATCGAAGCGGCTGTCAGGGCCATAGCACAATAGAACCGTCCAACGCGACTGTCGGATACCCTTTCCGCGGGACGTACCGGATCTGCGAGATGTGTGCCCATCCTTCATCCATTCAGGAAGGAGGGGTGGGGGCTCACGACGGATAAGGAGGAAAACATGAAATACCTGGTTATGGGAACCAACGGACCGACGGGGACGACACCCGAGGACATGATCGAGATCCTCGAGGATATCGTCCTGCCTGGCCTCGACGCTCTCATGAGACTCGAATCGGAGAACACGGTGCTTGCAGGTGGGGTCCCGGTTTCCGAACGCGGCGTTGCCTTCATCGTCGATGCCCCGTCCAACGAGGAGCTGGACCAGCTTTTGCGAAATCTGCCCCTTTGGGAAATACTGGAATGGCAGGTAACCCCCCTTCAGACTTTCGAAGGGCGGGCTTTTCAGGAGCGCAGGATGGTCCAGCAAATGAAGAAAAGATGAAAAGAGGGCCGTTGACCTTGCATGCATTCTCGGTCTTGACCCCTGGACCGGGCGCCTTATACGGCGAGCCCCTCGAGCCCCATGCGTTGACATGTGTTCACTGTGGCTGTACACTCATGACTGCGTATGGAAAGCGCCGAAGAAAAACGAAAGGCAGTCCTTGCAGATATCTCTTCCAAAATCAGGCGCGTCCGACTTCAACGAGGTCTCAGCATGGATGCCCTGGCCAAGAGGTCAGGGTTTACTAAGAGTTACGTGTCTCAGATAGAGAATCAGAAAAGGGAGCCCACTATCGGCACCCTCGTCACGCTCGCTCACGCCCTTGGTGTAGACGTTTTCACCATTATCGGCGGAGGGAATCTGCCGGAGGAAGAAACAACCCCGGCCATCGTCCGAGCCGGCGAGCGACGAACAGTCACGGTTCCTTCCAAGGCGAGCAACATCACCTATGAATCCATCAACTACAAGAAAGAAGACAGGCTGATGGACGCGTACGTTCTGACCCCTCCCAGGGAATTCTCCGACAGGCCGATGGCGCATGAGGGACAGGAGCTGCTTTTCGTGCTCAAGGGCAGGGAGGAGTTTGTGTATGGCGGCAGGAGCTATGTCCTGGAAGAAGGCGACTGCTGCCATTTCGACTCGAGCACGCCCCACTACGGAAGGAGCGTCGGGGAGGAGGGCTCCAAGGTCCTCGTCGTATTCACCATGAAGCCTGATAAATGACCCCGCGCGTTCGCGGGAAAGGCCCCCCTAAAGTCGGGGAGCTTCCGTTACTCGGTGCCCCTACCCTTTTCGCTGCTGCAAGGCCGACCAACCCGGCGATGAAAATTCGGCATCAGTGCTTGCGCCGCCAAACCGAGAAGGCGGCCTCTCCACGACCCATCCAAATCCGGATGTGGGTGGGTAGGATCGTGTTGCGCCACTCTTCAACTGTGCTTTCTTTCAAAGGCACCCCCTGAGGAGTCATGAACGACTTTGCCGTCCACGATGGTCATGAGAACTGGGATCTTTCCTATATCGTGGGCGTCAACCGTCAGGATGTCGTCGCCGAGTACGCAGAAATCGGCAAGCTTTCCCCGCTCGATGGACCCCTTCACGTCATCCATCAGATCTTGCCAGGCGCCGTTGATGGTGTAAGCCCTGATAGCTTCTTCCCGCGAGAGACACTGCTCAGGTCCGTAGACCTTGCCCGTCCTGACAGCTTCCCGCAAAACTGCAGACTGAACACCCTCTCGCCAATTCGGGTAGGTCACGGGCATGTCGGAACTTAAGGTCAGGCGCACACCGCTCTCCAGTGCCGCCTTGAAGGGCCAATCCCAAGCCGATCTTCTCTCGCCGATGAGATGGTCCTGCGCCTCCGCTATGATCGGGAGGATCGCAGGCTGCATGTTGATGCCGATCCGGTGTTCTGCCGCTCGTTCCAGGTCGGATTGGGTGACCATTTCCCCATGCACCACATAGTGACGGGGGTTTATGGCAGGCCGTTTTCTCAGTGCCTCGATGAAGCCGTCTATAGTGACCTCGATAGCCCTGTCTCCTGTGGCATGCACTCCTACCTGGAATCCCCTTTCGTGGGAAGCAAGGATCATCTCCTTGAGCGCTTGGATCTTCTCCTCCTCATCCCGTCCCCCAAGGACAAGGGATCCATAGCCGCCGCCCGACTCTTTTTCGTATTCTTCACTCAGCCAGCCTGTCTTGTTGGGGGGAATGCCGTCGGCAAAAACCTTGATTCCAGGGTATCTTAGCCATTTTTCATCGATGTCGCTGGGCATTCGGAAGCTGTCAAGGCCGCGTCTGAAATCATCCATACTTACCGCGCCGTAGTCGCCGAAAAGGAGCAGAATTGAGAACCTTGCGGTGAGCAGGCCCTCTCGGCACAACTCCGTATAGGCATCCATAACGCGCTCGCCGAGGAGTCCCCTGAACATGCTGTTGCCCCCGGGGCCGAGGGCCGACTCGATAGCGCTGGTGATCCCTTCCTTGCCGAGCATCTCCATTACCTGGGTGATCGCCTTCTTAGTCTCCTCCGCTGTCATGCGTGGCGCGGCCTTCATTATGAGAGCCTCGGCAGGAAGCTCCTTGAACAACCCCGCGGGCTGCCTTGTCCCAGGTTCCCGTTCGACCACCCCGCCGCCCGGGTCAGGGGTTTCCTTCGTCACTCCCGACAATTCCATCGCCTTGCTGTTCGCCCACACAGCGTGGCAAGAGAAATCGACAAACAGCACCGGATTTTCGGGAGAGACCGGATCGAGGTCGCGCCTGTTGGGGATCCTTGCCGGATCGGCCTTGCATTCCTCCAAAGAGCCGTAATCCCAGCCGAAGCCCCATATCCAATCGCCGGGCCTATGTTTCTTTACCTCCTGCTCCAGCAGCGCAGCAGCCTCCCTGATAGAGCTTACGGCCGGATACCGCAGATTGAGCGCCAGCGGCGGATTGGTCGCCGCTAACCATACCGCATGCCCGTGACTGTCGTTAATGCCCGGAAGGATGCATTTGCCTCCGAGGTTCAAGACTTTCGTTCCTTTTCCGATGAGGGATTCGATCTCCCCATCCGTGCCGACGCGGAGAATCCTTCCTTTTTTTACTGCAATCGCCTTCTTGATGGAGAAGTTGCTGTCGACGGTGACTACCTTCGCATTCGTTATCACGAGGTCTGCCATAGTTGTTCCAACGGGGGTTGATTCGATTTCTATTCCTGCCATTTTGCGGGCTCCTCCTTTAAGTTCTTTCTACTGCCCGAGATATGCCCTCTTGATGTGCTCGCTCCCCATGAGGTCTTTGGCCCGGCCTTCGAGCACGATCGAGCCCGTTTCAAGAACGTACCCTCTCCGGGCCAACTTGAGGGCCAGCCGCGCATTCTGCTCAACCAGCAGAATACTTGTGCCGCTCTCATTGATGTGGGCTATAGCCTTTCCTATCTCCTTCACCGCGATGGGCGAAAGTCCCGAAGACGGCTCGTCGAGCAGAAGCAGTTTCGGTCGACCCATCAAGGCGCACGCGATTGCAAGAAGTTGCTGCTCTCCACCGCTCAAGGTGCCGGCCAATTGCCTTCCCCGCTCCTTGAGTCGGGGGAATCGGTCTAACACCTCGGCCATTTCGGCGCTCACCGCATCGTCATCGGACCGAAGGAAGGCACCTAGTTTCAAATTCTCCGCAACGGACATGTAGGGAAAAAGTCCCCTCCCCTGGGGAACGTGGATGATGCCCCGCCTGACGATATCCTGGGAAGGCAGGCCGTCTATCCTCATCCCGCCGAACCGGATCTCTCCGGTCTCCGGTCTTTTCAATCCCGACACGGTTCGTAACGTCGTGGTCTTGCCGGCGCCATTGCTGCCGATGAGGGTCACTACTTCACCTTGTTCCACCTTGAGAGAGATGCCTTTCAGGATTTCGGCGCCTCCGTAGTTGACCTTCAAGCCCGATATCTCAAAGAGCATCGTCCACTCCGAGATAAGCCTCTATGACAGCCGGGTCCTCGATGACGTCTCGCGGCGTTCCTTCGATCATTTTGTTTCCGTAGTTGAGTACGACTGCTCTATCGCACAGGTCCAACACCGCCCTCATATTGTGCTCGACCACAATTGTCGTGATTCCCCTCTCATCCCTCAGCGCCTTCACGAGTGATATGATGTTCGTCACTTCTTCCACATTCATCCCGGTAAACGGCTCATCGAGTAACAGCAATCTCGGGTCGGCGGCTAGAGCTACCGCAAGGCAGAGGAGCCGCTGCCCGCCGTGGGGCAGACTCACCGCATTCTGGCCGGTCTCTTTGTCCAATCCGACGAACCGGAGGATGTCCATAGCCCGGTCTTGCAGCACCTTCGCCTGTCTCAGGATCGAGGCCCTTTTGTAGAATATCTCGAATAGCCCGTGGGTCGCATGAAGATGGGAACCGGCCAGGACATTCTCCAATACCGTCATGTCTTGGAATAGGGCATTTCTCTGGAAGACGCGCGCGATGCCTCTCCGGGTCCTTTTGTAGGCGGGCCGTCTCGTAATATCCTCACCCTCCAGGGTGATTCGACCGGCTCTCGGCATGAGGGTGCCGGCAATCATGTTGAGCACCGTAGTTTTTCCGGCGCCGTTGGGTCCGATCAGCCCGAGGATCTCTCCCCCGTTGACGTTCAGGTCGAACTCATTGACCGCTGCAAGGCCGCCAAAGAACTTTGTCAACCCGCGTATCTGAAGGATCTCCAATTTACATACCCCCGCCTGGGCCCAGTCTCTTATCCCGCCTCCCCACGGCGTGGGAAAGACCAACAAGGCCTCCGGGCATGAAAAGTACTACAAGGATTGCAATAGCGCCAATGATCATGGGTTGATATTCCTTCATAGGACGGGCCCACTCCGAGATCACCGTCAACGCAATCGTGCCAACGGCCGGTCCCAGAAAACTCCTTTGGCCGCCGACTACCATGTAGACCACAAGATAGATAGAGGTGACGACGCCGAATCTCGAGGTAAAATCGGCACTCAAGCTATGTTGGTAATGGGCGAAGAGAGACCCGGCAATGCCGGCAAAGAAAGAGGCGATCGCGAAATTGATGATCTTGTAGCCAATGACGTTGATGCCTACAGACTGAGACAATTCTTCTCCATTCTTGATGGCCCTCCAGGTGAACCCCAAGTGAGAGCGTTCGATGAGGTAGAGCGCTCCCATACAGACCGCAATCACGACAAGGGTCAAGTAGTAGTAAGCGCCGGTTTCGTCGAACGATACGGTCCCGAGTAGAGGAAGGGCGACGGGCCCAGGCGAAGGCACGCCCACCAGACCCATCGTGCCGCCGGTAAGGCCACGCCAGTAGAAAGCCACGAGCCTGAAAGTCTCGGCGGTGAGGAGGGTCAGGATCGAAAAATATATACCCTTAACTCGGAGGAAGGGATAGCCGAGGACGAGGGCCACTGCCGCCGATAGAAGGCCACTCGCCAGCATGGCCGGCCAAAATGATAAGCCGCACTTCATCATGAATAGGGCAGAGGCGTAGCTGCCGATGAGGCTGAAACCGACGTGGCCGAGGGATATCTCCCGAAGCAGGGCGATGGTCCGCAGACTGCTTACCATGAGGATATTGAGGAGTATCAGAATGAGAACGGATATCAGATATTCGTTGTGCGCCAGGATGGCCGGCATCAGCAGGGCCAGGATAGCCGCGGCTCCGAGGACGAAGGCATTGAGCCTACCCTTCTTACTCATGGCCGAACATTCCCGTAGGTCTTATGAGGAGGATAAGGATGACTATGATGAGAGGAGCAAGGGCGGCTGCCGCAGGCCCGAAAATGACCGGTATGGTCCCGTCTATGAGCCCGAGCAGCATCCCTCCGACAAAGGCCCCCGGGAGGCTGCCTAGGCCCCCAAGCACGATGATCACCAATCCCTTGAGCATGGGTTGGGAGCCCATGTACGGCTGGAGCATCAGTATCGATCCCGCCAATGCCCCTGCCAGGGCAGCCATTGCGCATCCTATGGCCATCGAAATCATAGCCATCTGATTCGGGTTGATGCCCCGTAGGAGGGCTCCTTCGCGGTTCTGGGAGCTGGCCATGATGGCTTGACCCCACCTGGACCGCTTGAGGAAGAGGAACAGGAGCAGCAAGGCAGCCGCTGAAAAGGCGATGGCGAGCAGCCTATCCTTGGGAACTGCCCCGCCGAAGAGCCGAACGGAACCGTACAGGAGCCGGGGAATGCTTTTTTCATAGAGACCGAAACCGGCCACCGCCCCGCTCGTCATTATGAGACTCAAACCCGTCGAAACCACGATTGGAGTGAGAACAGGGTCCCGGTCTGCCCGCGCCCTGAATAGGAACCTCTCGAGAAAGATCCCGAAAGCTGCCATGACCACCATAGAGACGAAAATCGAGAAGTAGACGTTGAGCCCGAGGGAACTGCACAGATAGTAAACGACATAGGCGCCGATCATGTACACCTCGCCATGGGCAAGTTGCAAAATTCCCATGATGCTCAATATCCATGTCAGGCCGAGGGCCATGACAATGTAGAGCCATCCGAGGGCGACCCCATTCACCACAGCTTGCAGCCACATTTGTACCTGGAGGTTCAATTCAGACCCCTCGCGCCTTCGTGGTTGGGTGTTGGTTGATGGGAGAACCGTTTGCGGTTCTCCCATCCTCATTGCGATTGGCTATTTCACTGTCATGAAGCCTATGAACTCTGTCTTACCGTTCATGATGCGGGTGAGGGGCAAAGGTCTCGTCAGCACCCTGTTGACGCCGAATCTCTTTGCGCCTCCCATCTGGCCAGGGCCGAAACAGGTCTTTAGACTTCCCGGCGCAGTCATCGTTTCCAGGGCTGCTATAACCTTGTCGCCGGCAACGCTCTTTGCTTTCTCCATAGCCTGGGTAAGGATCCATGTCTGATCCCACGCCGCGAGACAGTCGGACACGAATGGATCTTTGAATTTGGCGTCCCATCTCCCCATTACATCCTTGATCATCTCGTTCGGTTTCGACAGATCGACCCCATTGGTGATCACATCGGTGAGAGCGGTAGGATCGTTGACCACATGCTGAAAAACCTCAGGACCAAGGGGGACATTCGATACGAATGGTCCTTTGAAGCCCAGTTGGCGGGCAGCCATGAGCTGGTACGTGGCCTGGCCGCTCACCATGGCCCAGATGACTTCAGGGTTCATAGCAAGCGCTTTTGTGTAAGTAGGAATGAAGTCGGTGGTTCCGAAAGCCCACTTGGCGACCCCCGCAACGTCTATGCCGACCGCCTTTGCCTGGGCTGTAAGGTGCTCGATCATGCGATCGTAGTCGACGTCGGGGGCCACGATGACCATCTTCTTCGCCTTCGGGTAGGTTTTGACGAGATAGTCGAGGTCTATGGAGTGCGAATCGTCGTGGGAGTAAAACAACCGCACGAGAAATGGCTTCTTTGGGCTCACGTCCGCCTGATGGCCTGGAACGTTGATGTTTGCGATGATGAAGGGAACCTTCCGAGCCGAGGTTACCTGATAGATGGCCTCCAGCTCGAATTCCATGATCCCGCCCACGACGTAATCGACTTTGTCCTGATTGATGAGCTTTTTCGCGGCTGTGCTTGCGCCTTCGGCTGAAAGCTTACTGTCCTCCGATATGAGGTCGAAGAGATAAGTTTCGTCGCCGATCTTCAGTCCTCCTTGGCTGTTGATTTTCTCCAGGTACAACTGCCAGCCACGGTTAAATGCGAGGCCAAGGACGGCGAGCGGGCCTGTAATGGGCATCACCGAGCCTATCTTGACGTGCTTCGCCGGTGCTGCCAACGTCTGATGGAACGTCCCCATGGCCCCGATGAGCAAGGCCGCCGAAAGAACAACCAATGACAATTTGAATGTCACACTCCTCCTCTTCATTGCACCTCTCCTTTTTTCTCGCGGGAAGAAACTGTACAGTACGTCATCCGACTGCCATAAGGCAATATTCTCACACAAGCAAAGCGGGTTTGAATATAATGAAAAGTCGATTCTTCTGTAGAATTTCAACTACAATAATAGCGCAAACCGGAGGGAGGCTGTGCAGATGGCAAAAGACCGAACGGCCCTTAAGACGGCTGCACAGATCCGAAGGTCTCCAGAGGACCTTGACAGGACACAGCCCAGTCAATGGAGGAGATTGTTCTGGGAGGCGTAGAGTGTGAGCTCAGCGTTGCTCGCCATGCCCATTTTTTCGAGAATTCTGGCACGATAGGTGCTGATCGTCGTGGGTCCCAGGGACAGCTGGTGCGCGATTTCCTTCATCCTCTTGCCCGAGGCAATGAGACGCATGATCTGATATTCCCGGTCCGACAGACGTTCGTGGGGCAGTTTTTTGAGGTCGTCGGCAAGGCCTGAAACCAGCTTCTCGGCGAGCGTGGGACTCACGTACCTCTCGCCTCGGGCGGCCTTCCGTACCGCGGTGATCAGAACGTCCGGAGCGCTCTCTTTTGTGAGGTACCCCGAGGCCCCCGCCTTAAGAACCCTCGTCGCGTATTGTTCTTCAGGGAACATACTCAGCATAAGGACAGGTAACCGTTGATATTTCGTTCTTACCTCTTTCAACACCTCCAGTCCGTCTTTGCCAGGCATGCTGATGTCGAGAACGAGGACGTCAAAAGAGTCCTTCTTGAGCCTCGCGAGGACATCGTTTCCATTGCTTGCTTCCCCGGCAACAGCGATGTCGGATGTCCCTGCGATAATCTTTTTCAGTCCCTCGCGGAAGAGGGTGTGATCGTCGGCAATGAGCACCCGTATCATGAACCCTCCTGCACAATCATTTAACCGGGATGTTTACGGTTACCGTGGTTCCCTTGCCCGGCCCGGCCTCGAAGCCCACCGTTCCGCCCCAGAAGCGAGCCCGCTCGACCATTCCCATGATCCCAAAGGACCTCGGATTTGAGATATCCTCTTCGGTGATACCTTTGCCGTTATCTTCCACGCGGAGCGTGAGGGTACCATTGTTCCTGACGAGGCTGATACTCACCCGATCGGCGGCTGCGTGGCGTACGATGTTGGTCAGCGTTTCCTGAAACATCCTGAAGACCGCGATGCTAAAATCATGATCCAGCTCCATCTCCTCCGGTTCAAGGGCCACAAGGCATTTGACCCCGGTTCTTTTTTCGAACTCCTTCGCCTGCCACTCGATTGCCGCAGGCAGTCCGAAATGATAGAGTATGGTTGGCCTGAGCTCCGTACAGATCTTTCGAACCGTTTGAACGGTCACGTCAAGACCTTCCGCTATCCCATCGATCTGCTTTTGCAGAGTCTCGCTGCTGTCGCCTACGGCATCACCCAAGCATTTCACATCGATCTTGAGAACGGATAGAGCCTGTCCCAGCTCATCATGTACCTCCCGGGCAATACGCTTCCTCTCTTCCTCGCGAGCCGACTGAAGATGTTCCGAGAGGCTGCGTAGTTGCCCCCGGGACTCCTTCAGCGCCTGCTCTACTTTTTCCCTCGTTGCTATCTGTTCCCTTAGCTGCCTGTTGACCTCAAGGAGCTCCAGGGTCCGTTCCTCAACCCTGGATTCCAGCTCTTCCTGGACCTTTCTTAGCGCCGCTTCGGCCCGCTCCTGCCTGGTGATGTCGGAGAAGGTGTTCACCGTTCTGCCATCAGGCAGTGTCACGGTTCTCAACTCGATGTCTTTGACAGATCCGTCCTTGCATGTTACCTTGAGCACGGCATTGGCCCTTCCCGATATCCTCAGTCCTTTCCACCGCCGGACAACGTCTCGCCTATACTCTTTGTCGGGATACGCCTTTGGCAGCCAGATCCTTACCGTGCGCAGGTCGTCAATTGTGTAACCGGTGATCTTGGTGAACTCGGGGTTCTGATAAAGAATGCGCCCGAAGGCGCCTTTGCAAAGACCCACCCCGTACGGGGCGTTTTCCAAAATGGCGGTAAGGACCTCTTTGCCCCTCTGGGAGGCACTCTCCAGCTTCTTATATTTGTGCTCCGATTCCTTGAGGCGCGCTACCCTTTCACGGAGGAGTCTTAGCTCCTTGACAAGCCGCTTTTTGGTCTTTTGTTCGTCATCCATGAGTCGCCCCTGCCATCCCGAATTATACCACCCCTGGCGGCCCGTGAACCATACACCGTCCTGAAAACCGGGGTTCCCGCGTCAACCAGTGCGGCGATAGCGTTTTTCCGAGTTTGTTTCCTTGCCCCATTTTGAGATTCTGCCACGTCACTTGTACGCCCGTAGCCTGGTGAGATCGTACTCCCTTCTATTGAGCAACTTCCCGTAAGATCCCACCGGGAAATTCGTTGTCCTCCCGTCCGTGTCGTAGCCTTTGTAGCCGAATATTTTTCCGTAGGAGCGCATTGCATCGAGGTCCTCGATGACAACGCCCAGTGTTGGGATGATCTTCTCTATCCACACAAAGAGGTAGAGTCTCTCCGCTATTTTGTAGAAGAAGCACCGGTCGGTATCCGCCAACCCCTTTTCGTTCCCGGCGATGCAGTGCCAGCAGTATGTATTCTCACTCAGGTAGATGTGTTCGTAGGCGTCCTTGGAGCTGTAAACCCACTCGATCCTCTCGCCGACGAGGTCTCCGGTCCGTTCATGTCGGGGGGTGGTGTCGGAAAAAGGTCCGTCAATTGCGGCGTGCTCGAAGACCGCCTGCACGGAGGTGAGAGGCATCCTTCCTTTCGCTCGAACAATCAACGGGATCATAAGCTCAACAGGGGTCGGCAAGATGCCGGTAACAATGGTGGCAATTCCGCGCGTCACTTCAAGGATGATGGAGACGGATTCGCCGCTGCCGCGGGGAGCAATGAAATCGACAAAGTAAATTCCGTCGCGAGGCATGATCGCCCTGTACGGGCAGACGAATCCTTCCTTGCGGGCCTTGTCCGTCGTCTCCCACCTAAGGGCTTCTGCGCTTATGAAAGTGATGGTTGCCTTATTTCCCCATTGATAACGTAACTCCGTCTTTTTGCCCACCAGACAATCCGTGGCGGGAAGAATATGTTCACTGAAACCAGCAGAAAGCTCGCCTACCGGAATGTAATCCCCGCCCATGCCTACGCCATCAGATCCCTTTCTTTCTCCTTGAGCAAAGCGACGAGAACCTCGACGGCCTTTTCAAAATAGGATTTCGGCGTCGTCAGCGGCGGCATGAACCTAAAGGTGTTGCCATATTTACCACAGATGAAGTTGAGGATGCCTTTGTTGATCATCTCGGTCATGAGACCAAAGATCTTCTCGCCGTCAGCAGGTTCCCTGGTCTCTTTATTTTTCACAATCTCTACGGAGAGCATGAATCCCTTGCCGCGGACGTCCCCGATCACCGGACTCGTTTCCATGGCCTTCCGGAAGAGGGTCTTGATCTCGTTACCCACTTTTTCCGCCCTCTTTATCAACTCGAGATTCTCGTCGGTCATGAGTTCGATATTGGTGAGCGCCACGGCGCAGGCAAGCGCATTTCCAGGAAATGTGGCGGGAACGGACCCGACTTCCAGCTTTGGCAGATACTCGGCTTTGACCGAAACCCCGGTGAGGGGCAGCTCTCCGCCGACGCCCTTGCCCCAAACCAGTATGTCAGGCTCCACACCATAGTGTTCGATAGCCCACATCTTACCCGAGCGGCCGAAACCTGATTGAATCTCATCGACAATCAAAAGAGCGCCTGCTTTCTTGCAAGCAGCGGCAACGTGTTGGAAGAACTCCTTTGGCGGATCCACATAGCCCCCCTCACCCTGGATCGGTTCGACGATGACGCACGCCGGCTGAGTGATGCCCGTGTATGGTGTGTTGAGGACGTAGTCGACGTACTTTCCGCAGGCTCCGCTGCAATCCGGATACTTGAGATCGGCAAAACAACGGTAGCAATAGCCGTAAGGCAGGTGGTGGATGTTGGGCACAAAGGGTTCGTATCCCGCCCTGTAATGAGACGACACGGTAAGACCGAGGGAATGGCCGTATACGCCGTGGTATGCACCGTGAAAGGCGATGAGCTCCTTCCTCCCGGTAATCATCTTCGCATACTTTACCGCGGTTTCCACGGCTCCACTTCCGCTTGTTTCAAATGCAGTGAAGCAGTTGTTCCGAAGGCCGGTAGGCATGATCTGACTTATTCTTCTCGCCAGCTCGGATCTGGGCGGATTGACCATATCCAGGGTATGCATCAGCTTCGGCGCCTGTTTCAGCACGGTTTCAACTACCCGCGGGTGATTATGACCCACATTACTCACACCGAGTCCGCCGGTCATATCGATGAAGAGGTTGCCGTCAGGGTCCTTAACCGTGGCGCCGTAAGCCTCGTCCCACACAAATTGAAGATAACTTCCGCCGACCCTGGTGGGCGTCTCATACTTCCATGACTGGTCCCAGATGTCCTTCGTCCGGGGACCGGGAAATGGGGTGCCTACCTTAGGCGCGTTGGGAAAGCTCAATTCCATAAGTGCAGCTTCACTGATCATCCCATCCTCCTGATATAGGTTTACTGGCTCAATAAGCCGTTCCAGGTCGACTATGGTGCACCGTCATTCCCACCGATTTAGACCGGATAACCCACCAAGCCGAGAAAGTCAAGTAACTTCCTCTATCTCCGGCAATCTAAAAGCCGACCGCCTGACACTCCATCTCCTGCGCCTCTGCGACCGGCCGGCAAACGAGCTTTCCGAAATAGGTATTAAGACCTTTCATCAGCGCTGGGTCACCCTTCAGAGCGGCTTCGTACCCCAGATTGGCGAGCTTGAGCGCGTATGGCAACGTCGCATTTGCCAAAGCAAAGGTGGATGTTCTGGCCACGGCACCGGGCATGTTGGCCACACAGTAGTGGACCACGCCATCGACAGTATACGTTGGGTCGTCGTGGTAGGTGGGGTGGGTCGTCTCTGTGCATCCACCCTGGTCCACGGCAACATCGACGATGACCGCACCATCCTTCATAAGGGAAAGCATCTCTTTGGTGATCAGTTTAGGTGCTCTTGCTCCGGCCACGAGAACGCCTCCGATCACAAGGTCGGCATCGGCTATCAGTCTTTTGATGTTATGGCTGTTTGAGATTACAGTCTTGACGCGCCCTGAGAAGATGTCATCGAGGTAGCGTAATCTTTCGACGTCAAGGTCAAGTATCCAGACGGCGGCACCGGTGCCCACTGCCATCTTAGCCGCATTCGTCCCGACCACGCCTCCACCCAGTATGACCACGTTGGCAGGATCCACACCCGGGACACCGCCGAGAAGCACACCTCTGCCTCCTCGCTCCTTCTGGAGGGAATACTCTCCCACCTGGATTGACATTCGTCCTGCTACCTCGCTCATGGGAACGAGAAGGGGGAGCGATCCGTCTTCGAGTTGGATGGTCTCGTAGGCAATTCCTACGATCTTGGCCTTCAGCATGGCCCTCGTGAGCTCCGGCGCCGGCGCAAGATGAAAGTATGTAAAGACTATCTGCCCCTCATGAAATAGGGGATATTCCGGCGGCAAGGGTTCCTTTACCTTCATGACCATCTCAGTTTTTCGGAATACGTCTATGTTGCTGTCCGTGATCTCCGCGCCGGCTTCTGCGTACGCCTTATCAGATATCCCGCTGCCTGTTCCGGCGCCCTTCTCCACAATGATCGTATGGCCGGCACGGGTAAGGGCCTCCGCCCCTGCAGGCGTGATGGCTACCCTGTTTTCGAGCGGTTTGATCTCTTTCGGCACGCCTATTACCATTTCTCCCTCCTCGCGTCTCCTCGGGTGTCGTCATGAGTTTGTCCTTACGATCCCCCCTTCACTCGCGTCTATTTTCTCGGGTAAGAACGTCATATTATCCATCGCAAAAGCCGCCTTGGATATCATAAAAACTCGATTTTTTTGTAGAATTGCAACTACAATGAAGTCACAACAGAAATGAAGAATGCCCCGAGAGAACGGTCTTGTCATGCTTTTGGGTGCGTCTTCACGGCGCGAGGCAAATTAGGTCTTTTCCCAGCGCGCCGCACTAAACCAGGCAATCCCTTGCCCCTCTTCAGGCGGGAGAGAGCCGTAAAATCAGGAGCGTTAATCGAGGGAGAATGATATGATGAAATGAAAAAAGGGCGATGTCTTCAACAGCACACACATTCATGAAAAAAGGGGGGACCGATGGCCATCATGAGCAGTGAGGAGTTGGAGAACGCGGCCATCCGTGCGGGTGCGACAATGATGGCGTTGGCCATGAGAACGGCTCCGAAAACAAGGGGCGTCGATACCCTAAGGACCGCCGTCGTCTCGGGCCAAGACCTGGAAATCCTTGCCTCGGCAATGGAAAAGAAAGGGGAGGACAAATCGGCCGATCTCCCAATTTTCAAGAGGGATGCGGACAACGTGAGAAAGGCAGCCGCCGTCCTGCTCGTCGGCGTGAAGAGGGATCCAAAGAGGATAGAGCTTCCCTTCAACTGCGGCGCATGCGGTTATCGAAGTTGTGGGGAGCTTGTTGCTTCCGGTCCCCGGGAAGGAGAGGATTTCACAGGGCCGACCTGTGTGTTTCAGGCCGTCGATCTCGGGATTGCTCTCGGTTCCGCCGTCAAGCTGGCGGCGGAGATGGGCATCGACAACCGGATCATGTATACGGTCGGGGCAGCAGCAAAACATTTGGCCGTTCTCGATTCGGACATCGTCATCGGGATCCCCCTATCGGCTACAGGGAAAAACCCATTCTTCGATAGGCCCTGAGAACGTAAATATCGACCCCTGCATCCGCTACGAGACGGTGAAATGAAATACATGTTTTCAAAACCGCGCTATAAGGTGAGGTGCCTGTTCCCCCGTCTTGATATCATGCTCATCCCCTCGAACTTGCCCGATTGATGTATAGTCGGGTCAAGCCCCGAGAAAGCAATCATCTTCTTGTAGCTGCTGAAGTTGCGATGATCCCCAAGCTCTGCGAAAAAGGGCACTGCTGTTTTCACGGCGATCCCTATTTTCTTCTTGATTTAGGTTCACCATGGGAGTACCTTTAGGGAATGTTAACTAATAGTCTACATTTTGCCCGAGATGAAGGGTTGACAGGGCCCGATAATCCTTGGAGACGTTTCAGTAATTCGACGTTTTAATTGGGTAATTTGCTTTCATCCAGACATAAGGCATGAGTGAGAGGCAGGTTGGCTTTAGGTCTATGTTGTCCGATGTGCCGGACAAGATAGCGCCAATCGATCTGAAACTGAAGGAGGAGTTAACTCATGGTGTCCATTCCGAAGACGTCCAAGGTTGCAGTCCTTGAAGAGTACGGCAAGCCCATCTCGATCAGGGAGGTCCAGATCCCCGAGGTCGAGCGGCGGGGCATACTCGTGAAGGTTGAGATGGCCGGTATCTGCGGGACCGATATCCACCAGTCCCACGGTACGCTCACCATAAAGCCGCCGCTACCGAATATTCAAGGTCACGAGACAATCGGCAGGATCGTGAAGCTTGGCGAGGGGCGCACCATCGACGTATCCGGCGAGCCTTTGCAGATAGATGATCGGATCATGTGGGCCCACGCGGACTGCGGTGAATGCTACTGGTGTGAAGTAGCCCGGCAACAGGTGCACTGTGCGAAGAGACAGGGCTACGGCTTCGCCCCACCCGCTGCCCTGAGAGGCGGCTTCGCCGAGTACGAGTACGTGACACCTCTGACCAAGGTCGTTAAGGTCCCCGAGGAGCTCACCGAAGAAGAGGCAATCGGCGTAGGCTGCGCCTTCCGCAGCGTCGTCGCGGGCTACGAAAGGCTGGGAGGCGTTCGCTTTCAGGAAAATGTCGTCATTCAGGGTGCCGGTCCGATCGGACTCTATTCCTGCCTCATGGCCGCAGAGGGCGGTGCGGCCATGGTGATCGTCGTTGGCGCCCCGGCCCGAAGGCTGGAGCTTGCGAAGCGATGGGGAGCGAGTGCGGTGATCGATATCGATGAGGCCAAAGACTCAGGGCTTAGAAGAGAGCAGATACTGGCCCTTACGGGCGGGCTGGGGCCTGAGCTCGTCGTGGAGGGCTCCGGCGTCCCCGCGGCCTTCAACGAGGGCCTCGACATGATACAGAAAGGGGGAAGATACCTGGTGCTCGGGCAAAGCTCCGCGGCCACGATTCCCGTGGCACCCGGTGCCATTACCGGCAAAGGCCTCACGGTGATAGGGAGCGTCTCCGCGGCTATCCAGCACTTCTATCTGGCGCTCCAGTTCATCAGGAACCGGCGCATGAAGTACCCCTTCGCCGATATCGTCAGCCACAAGTATCAATTGGAGCAGATCAACGAGGCCTTCGCCGACATGCAGTCGGGTAAGGCGATCAAACCGGTCATCGACAACAGAGGACGCTAAGAACTAGAAGGGAGGATAAGACGATGGGAACGTTCATAAGAAGACCGAATAAGGTGCTGGAAGCCCTGAAAGCCAACCAGACGCCGCTCGGCATGCAGATGTACTCGCACGACCCCGACCTCATCGAGATCGTAGGATACGCAGGGTTCGATTTCGTCATGATCGACATGGAGCACTCCCGGGTGAACCCGGAGACGATGGTGATGCTTATCAGGACGGCTGAGGCTTCGGGTCTCTCTCCCCTTGTCAGAGTCCCCGAGAACAACCCGACCCTCATCCGCTCCTGCGTGGAATCGGGCGCGAAAGGTGTCTTTGTGCCTCACATCAAGACTGCCGAAGAAGCCAGAAGGGCCCTTGACGCGCTGCGGTATCCGCCGGAGGGCAAATGCGGGATGTGCCCGGCAGTCCGGGGTTCCTACTATTCTCAGGACGCGTGGGAGGAGTACATGGCCTATTCGAACGAGACGGTCATGTTCATCCCGTTGCTCGAAGACCTCGAAGCCATAGAAAACGCCGAGGAGATTGTCTCCCTCCTCAAGCCGGGCAGGGATGCGGTCGGGCTGGGCTTAGGCGATATCGCGAACTCCCTGCTCACCAAGAAGGGAGAGGGAGTTGAGTGGCAGCATCCCGCACTTGCGGACGCCTTCGCCAAGGTCTTGGCCATCACGAACAAGGCGGACATCCCTATCTTCGGCATGGCCTGGCCGAAGGCCGACATCGAAAGTGCGAAAAAAACTATCGCCGGCGGCACGAAGATTCTCCTTTTCTTCCCTGACACCCATTTCTGGGCCGAGATGTGCCGGAACATCATAAAGGAGATAAGAGGGTAAAGGGCCGGATGAAGCCCGGCACTCGTTGGGAAGAATGATGAAGCCCTACGGATAATCCACAGAAGAGTCGGCTCAAGGGGCATTTCCAATTGTCACTCTCCCCCCTCCCGCCCCATCGGTACGCGCGTTCCGGCCAAGAGGTCTTCCACGCGATACTCTCGGTGACGTTCCCTTTAGCTCGAACAGATTACCGGAGTCCTTGCCTAATCGATCCTTCAGCTCCTCATCCGCTTCCCCTCCGCTGATGCATTCCGGAAGGCCGATGTTGAGACGGTGGCAGCTTCCGTCATTCCCCGGTCGTGGGGAAGGAAATCGAGACGTGATGCGTGCCAGGCTCGCTGACAGACTGTTGTGGATAGTCCAAACCTCTCTTCCTGGTCCCCCTTTTTAACGGCATGCTACTGGTACCCGTCAACATAGGGGCGGTAGACCTGGATAGCCTCAGTTCGTCCCTGCCGGCTCTGGGCACCAGTCCATGCATGCCCCGAGAAGTCCCAAAATGGACTATTTGATAAGTAATGTAAAGATACCTGACCTAATATCAACACATATCTACTAAATTTAGCCATAATAGGGAACGATACTAATCTTTTCCTTGACAACTCGAAACGACTATATTAAGAATAAACCTATCATTTAAGTATCGATAAGACAGTAAAGGACGGGAGTTTTGCGAAGTACGCTCAGGCGTCATTCTCTATGACTCTCCAAGGGCACTATCCAGAGGTCCTCTACAAGAGCCTGCGTCTCCCTCGCGGGTGTTCTCGGCGCGTCCTGCTTTGCATTTCAGTCGAAATAGCTTGCCATAGCTGGAATCTCGATTTCGGTCGTCATAGAAGAAATCAGAAGAGGAGGGGAATGCCGTGAAGCTCGCTCGTTTCATTATCGACACCCACGTACATCCTCAACGCCACGCTGCCGGACCAGAGCTGAAAAAGCAGGGGAAGGAGACCCCAAAGGAAATGAGGTACCGGGATTTGTCGAAGATCATGCCGGGCCTCAAGGCGTACGACAATTCGAAGCGCCTCCTCTATGACATGAGATGCTATGACGTCGACATGTGCGTCCTCTGTCCTGCCTTTGGCATGAGCAACGAGATCAATGCGGAGCTTGTTGAGCGGCATCCGGACAAATTCGTCGCCATCTGCAACGCCAAGAAGACAACCGAGCGCGCCATTACCGGCGAGATCGAGTGGACCATGGAAGCAGCCTGCCAGGAGCTCGACGAGCTGCTCTCAACGGGCAAGTTTGTGGGGATCGGGGAAGGCATGCCGGCGAACCCGACCGACGTCACCGGCGGCAGAAAAACCTACAACCAGTCGGAGCGGATGGCCGAGCTCCGCCTCGTCATGGAAGTCGCCAGGAAGCACAACGTCCCGGTAAGGGTCCATACCGGTTCTCCCATGGGCTACCCCATCACCTACACATTTTGGCCCGAGAATTGGCACCCCTACTGGATGAACGACCTCGCGACCGAATATCCCGACGTGCCTATCATCTTCGATCACGGCGGCATGCAGGGAGGCAACATGGAGAACCTTGTTAACGAGTGCATCCAGGTTGCGGGAAACCACGACAACGTCTACCTGGAGACCGGGCTCTATTGGACGGACCTTTACTGCAAGGCTCTCCTCAACCCCAATGTGGGACCGGAAAAAATGGTATGGGGCACCGATTGGGGCGCGAGCATTCCCACCTATACCCATATTGGAGCGCACCCACAGACTTACGGCATACAGGTGCGAAAGCAGGGTCTCGTCACTCATCAGGTGGACGTAATGGGTTGGAGTCTCAAACAGGTTGCCGCGCTTCAGATCTCGCAGGACGACATCAACCTTATCCTCGGTGGAAATGCCCTGAGAATCTATAAGATACCGTTTCCTCTCACGCGTATGTTTAGATCTGGCGAGTAGAAATTTCTATCCGATCCGAGAGGTGGACGAATGAAAAAGAAACGCCAGGATGCGACGCGAAACGGGATACTGCAAGGCGCCGCCAGGGTGTTTGCCGAACGGGGTTTCGCAGGCGCCACTATGGCGTCGATAGCCCGCGAAGCACAAGTCTCTGAAACATGCATTTACGAGTATTTCGACGGGAAGGAGGATTTGTTCCTCACCATTCCGAAATCGCGGATAGAAAACGGCCTTCCGTTAATCGAGGACCATCTGTTCGGGATCAAGGGTGCACTTGCTCAGCTGCGCAAATTCGTGTGGGTATATGTCCGTCAAATGACGAGTGAGCCTATCTACACCCGTATCATCATGCTGCATTTGAAGACAAGCAGCAATTTTCTCAACAGCGACGCCTACAAAGAGGTCCGGAAGTTTTATGGAAGGCTCCTCGACATCATCGTCACGGGTCAGAAATCTGGCGAGATCAGACCGGAACTGGACCCCCACATTGCCCGGGCGGTGCTCATAGGCACCATAGAGCACATAGTTACCCGATGGCTTCTGAAGAACGGCACTTATGATATCTTCACTCACATGGAGCCGGCGTTCGAGTTGATCGAGGACGCCTTGAGGGCTGAGCGGCCCCTGCACAGCCGGGATGAAACCTTGCCAACACCGGCGGCTCACCGGCGGAACAGACAAAAGGCACGCTCAAACGAGGATGGGTGATGAAGAAGGGAAGGTTCATTATCTCTCTCCCAGAAAAGCCCGCGGCGCAAAGGGACCTGCAGCTTTGGGCATCCGGGGATACTGTCATTCAGGTTGGGTGTGGGAGAGCCGGGACAGCAGGAAAGGCCTGAAGCAGTGGATCAAGGCATTGGATGCTGAGCTTCCGTGGTCGGAAAATGACGCCCCAAACGGCAGGAGACGATATGGGAAACACAGGGTATCTTGAAGGAGCTGTTCCATACGCGGAGGAAGCGATCAAAGAGTATGTCGCGAAAGGCTGGTGGCTGAATCTGACGTACGGAGATCTCTTGGATCGAGCAGGGCAGCGCAGCCCTCACAAGCTCGCGGTGATCGATGAGAGGGCAAGGTTCACGTACGTTGAACTCAGGGAAAAAGTCGATCGCCTGGCGATCGCATTCCTGCAATTGGGGATCAGAAAATACGATCGAATCCTGTTTCAGCTCCCGAACCGGCATGAATTTGTCGTGGCTTACTATGCCGCGCAGCGTATCGGTGCCGTTCCGGTCCTCGCCGTAGCCAGACAGGAGTACCAGGAGATCTCCCACTTCTTCAGACTAACGGAAGCGACTGCCTGGATCCTGCCGCAGAGGGACGGCAAGCGGGACTACCGACCGCTTATCGAGCGGATCCGGCCGGAAGCGAAAAGCCTGAAGCATCTCATTATGCCTGAGGACGAAGGACCTCTCCCCGACGGGGCCCTTTCCTTGGATCGGTTGATCGAGAAGGTGGTTCCGGGCGACCATCCGGCTGACTATTTGGCGCAGTTCCGACCCGATCCCAACGACGTCGCCATGATCGTCACAACTGGAGGTACAACGGGCCTCCCCAAAGGGGTCCCCCGCACCCACAATAGCTTTCACACGAACGTCCGGTACACGAACAGATTCTGCACAGAGGACGACGTCTTCGGGCTCGTCACCCCCATCGGCCACACCATGGCGCATCAGGGCGCCGTCGGATCGGCGATCTTCTTTGGGGGGACCTTGGTGATCGTGGCGGTCCCAAGGGCCAAAGAAATCCTTGAGGCAATCCAGAAGTGGCGAATCACGACTATCGGCCTCGTGCCGGCGCAGCTCGAGGATATCATGAACTTTCCCGGCCTTGAGCAATACGATATCTCGTCCCTCAAGCGGGTGGTAACGGCGGGTGCCGCGTTGAAACCCGAGACGGCGGATAAGGCGCGGGAGACGCTTGCCAGAATAGGAGCGCAGTTCAAAGGCGGCGAGTTCGGATCATCCGAGGGACCGTGCGCCGGACCCGCTTTCACGGGAGAGCCTGTCCCCAGGGGCTCGGTGGGCGTCCCCAAATGCGAGGGAGACCACTGGAAGGCGATCGACGACGAGGAGCGGGAGCTGCCCGCGGGAAACGAAGGAGAACTGGTCGCAAAAGGACCGTGCGTTTTCACCGGCTACTATAAATCGGAGGCGGAAAACAGATCGATCTTCACCCGAGACGGCTACTATAGGATGGGGGATCTCGGAAAGATCGACGAGACGGGGAACATCTTCATCACCGGGAGGAAGAAGGATATCATTCAGCGCGGAGGAGAAGGCATCATCCCCACACAGATTGAGGACCTCCTGGAGCAGCTTACCCCCGTAGAAAAGGCGGCGGTCGTCGGCATGCCCGATCCCCGCCTTGGCGAGAAGGCGTGCGCCTACGTGGTGCTGAAGCCCGGATCAAGTCTCTCCTTCGACGAGATGATCAAATCGTTGAAAGAAAAAGGAGCGAGCGTGCTCCTCCTGCCGGAAAGGATGGAGATCGTCCCCGATCTCCCAAAAACGACCGTAGGCAAGATAGATAAGAAAACGCTGGTCAAGGAGATCACGGAAAAATTGAAAAGGGAGGGGGTACTTGGACCTTAAAGAAACGGGATGGAACTTACGTGCGCTGCCTGAGTGAAAACTCGTAGCGGCAAGAAAGGGGGATGGAAATGAAAGCACATCGGTCGATTGAACAAAAGGAAGAGATGCAGCAGGTTTCAGCGGCAAAACGAGGATACATCCTTGGTCTTCTCACGTTCATCTGGGCACTTAGCTTCCTCGATCGGAACGTCCTCTCCATGGTGCTCGATCCGATAAAGAAGGAATTTGCCCTTTCCGACACCATGCTGGGCGCGATGATTGGTCTTGGATTCGCCCTCGTCTATCTCATCCTTTCCATACCGGTCGCGCGTCTCGCAGACCGAAAAGCCCGCATACCGATCATCGGCGTGGGGCTCGTCGTCTGGAGCGTGATGACCACCTTGGGCGGGGTGGCGCGGAGCGCACTGCAGATGCTTATCTTCCGAATGGGCGTGGGTGTGGGAGAATCGGCAAGCACCGCGCCGGCTTTGTCCCTCATTGCCGACTACTTCCCTAAGGACAAGCGACCCCTTGCGACGTCCATCTACAACATGGCACCGAACCTGGGCCTCTACTTCGGTTTCTTGATCGGCGGCATCGTCACGCAATATTATGGCTGGCGCGCGGCATTCCTTTTTGCCGGTATTCCCGGCCTACTCACGGCCGTCCTCCTCTACCTTACCGTGAAAGAACCTGCTCGCGGACTTTCCGACGGTGTCAAGGTCGACACGAAGTTCTACACCCTGGGCAACACCATCAGCTATTTTCTCACGGACAAGACGCTTCTGCTGGTCCTGGCGGGCGCATGCCTGACCGCCTTTACGAACTTTGCCGGTCTCACCTGGACCCCATCGTTCTTCCGCAGGGTGCACCATCTGAGCGGCGCTCAGTTGGGCCTCATCGTGGGCACGGTCATCGGAGGCAGCGGAATAATCGGCGGCATAATAGCCGGCGTCGTTACCAGCGCTCTGAGTAAAGGAAAGGATAGGTGGAAAATCCTCATCCCCGGCTTCATGCTCATCGCCGCGGGCCCGGTGCTCGTCTTTCAGCTCCTCCCTAATTCCCTCGCGACATGTCTGATTTTCCTCTTTATTGCCCAGTGCCTCACGGGACCCGCCAACGGCCTTCAGTTCGCCGTCGTTCAGTCAGTCGTGAAAGTCCGGATGAGAGCGTTCGCCTCGTCCCTCCATTTTATTTGTGCGAACCTCTTCGGCATGGCTCTCGCGCCCTTGGTCGTAGGCATCATCAACGACGCCTTGACTCCACGTTTTGGCGCTTTCGCCGTCCGTTATTCGCTGCTCTTGATGATACCCTCAAGCATTCTTGCCGGGCTCTTTCTCGTCTGGGGCGCTCAATACATAAGCGGCGACGTCAAAACGGCGCTCGAAGAAGGCACACATAAAACCGGGCCGGATAGGACCGCGGCCGAAGCCGTCCCGAAGCCCGCGACGTAACTTCGAAGTGTTCTTTCAGGTCATGGAGACCGTAAAAAAACCATATGCTCCTGACACCCTACCAAGGATCTTGTCGAGATACGGCGGCGGAGAAAAATACGCACTTCAATCCAGGCCTTCGGAATCGACGCTCGCGGTTGCCCTCACGTTCATGTTTATTGCTGGTTTCCTCCCGAGCGCTGCCAACGGCCTCCAGTTCTCGATCGTCCAGACCGTGGTGAAGGTGCGTATGCGCGCCCTCGCCTCCTCGCTCCACTTCATGTGCGCGAACCTCTTCGGCATGGCTCTCGCGCCCCTCGCCGTCGGCCTTTTTAACGACGCCGTCAAAGGCCGGTTCGGCGATCTAGCCATCCGCTATTCGATGCTCTCGACCGCTCCGTCTGCCATTCTTGCCGGGTTATTCCTCGTGTGGGGCGCCAGATACATCAAGCAGGACATCAGGAGGGCCATGGAAGAAGGCATGGTTGCGACAGGAGCGACGGCGTCCCCTTAGTGTGAATGGAGGAAGTGATGAAAAAACAGGCATATCTGGAAGGCGCTGTGCCTTACCCACAAGACGCGGTGGAAGAGTATGCAGCGAAAGGGTGGTGGCTTAACCAGACCTACGGCGATATGCTCGACCGGACTGTAGAACTCCATGGCGACAGGATCGCGGTGATAGACGAAAGGACGAGCCTCACATTCCGTCAGCTTAAAGAGCGCGTCGACCGCCTTGCCATTGCCTTTGTGCGACTCGGCATAAAGAAGTACGACCGCATACTCTTTCAGATGCCCAACCGGCACGAATACATCGTCGCCTTTTTCGCGGCCCACAGGATCGGGGCAATCCCGACTCTGGCCGTTGCCCGCCAGGAGTATCAGGAGATCTCCCATTTCTTCCGTCTTGCCGACCCGGTCGGCTGGCTTGTCCCGGCTAGGGACGGCAAGCGCGACTTCCGGGAGCTGATCGACAAAGTCCGAGGGCAGGCAAAGAGCTTGAAGTATCTGATAGTGGTCGAGGGCGAGGAGGGGATGCCCACCGGCGCCTTCTCGTTCCACGACCTCATTGAAAGCGTTGCCCCGGCCGACTACGCCTCCGATTATTTGGCCCAATTCAGGCCCAATCCCAACGACGTCGCCGTTATCTTTACCACCGGGGGCACGACAGGGGCTCCCAAGGGTGTTCCACGGACCCACAACAGCTTCCTTGCGTCCGTCCGGACGAGCACCCAGGAGGTCCTCCCGGGCGACGTCCGCGCCCTCGTCACGCCCATCGGGCACACCATGGCGAATCAGGGAACCATAGGGGGAGCGATGATGCACGGGGCGACGGTCGTGTTGCTTCCGACGCCTCGCGCGACAGAAATGCTCAAAGCGATCGAAAAGTACCACATTACCGACATCGATCTCGTCCCTACACAGCTTGAAGACCTCCTCAACTGTCCCGACCTGTCGCGGTATGACCTCAGCTCTCTCAAGCGGCTCATCACTGTCGGCGCCGCCTTGCGGCCCGAGACGGCCGAGAGGGCCAGGGAGTTCATGGCGTCAATCGGCGGAGAATTCGGGGGCGGCGGGTTCGGATCGACGGAAGGGCCCTCCGCGGGCAGGATGGCGAAGGACGGACCGCCCATCCCGAGGGGCGCCGTCGGCCTTCCGGGGTGCGAGGGGGATCATTGGAAGGTGATCGATGAGAACGAAAATGAGCTGCCTCCCGGGACGGACGGGGAGCTCGTAGCGAAGGGGCCATGTGTCTTCACGGGCTATTACCGGTCCGAAGCAGAGAACAAAACGATCTTCACCAGGGACGGCTATTATAAGATGGGAGACCTGGGTACGATCGACGAACACGGCTACATCGCGATCACGGGAAGAAAAAAGGACATCATCCAGCGCGGCGGGGAGGGAATCATCCCAAAACAGATCGAGGACCTCCTCCATCAGCTTCCGCAGGTCGAGCGCTCGGCGGTCGTCGGCATGCCCGATTCCCGGCTGGGGGAGAAAGCGTGTGCGTACGTCGTCCTCAGAACGGGAGCGACCCTGACCTTCGACGAGATGGTACAATCCCTCAAGGTGCGCGGGGCCGGCGTCTTGCTCCTCCCTGAGCGGCTGGAAATCGTCGATGACCTCCCCAAGACGGACGTCGGCAAGATAGACAAAAAGGAGCTCGTTCGGGCAATAACGGAGAAATTGAAGAGCGAAGGAGCATTGGCGTAGAAAAAAAATCAAGAAGAAAGGAGCGCAATACTATGAAGATGGGAAGGTTCATCATCGACACGCACGTGCATGTGCAGCGGCATGCGGCGGGCCCCGAGCTCGCGAAGTCAAAAGGAGAGGAACAACGAAAGGGCAAGGAGAAAATACCGTACAAAGCCTTAGCGAGCATCATGCCCCAGCTCCATACGTACGACAATTCCAAGCGGCTCTTTTACGACATGGAGTGCTACGACGTCGACATGTGCATTCTCTGCTCCGCCTTCGGCATGAACAACGAGATAAATGTCCAGCTTGTGGAGAAGTACCCGGACAAGTTCAGGGCTCTCGCCTGCGCCAAGGAGACAATGGACAAGGCGCGGGCCGGAGAGATAGAGTGGACCATAGAGGCGGCATGCGAGGAGCTTGACCGGCATCTCTCTACGGGCAAGTTCGTCGGCATCGGCGAGGGCATGCCGTCGAACTTTCATAACGTTGCCAACAAAAAGACCTACAACCAAAGCGAACGCATGGATGAGCTGCGAAAAGTCATGGACGTGGCCCGGAAGCATAAGGTATCGGTGCGCGTTCACACCGGATCCCCGGGCGGCTATGCGATACCGTTCACCCATTGGCCGGAGAACTGGAATCCCTATTGGGTGAATGACCTTGCCGTCGAATATCCCGATGTGACGATTATCTTCGATCATGGGGGCATGCAGGGCGGCAACATGGAAAACCTTGTAGACCAGTGCATCCAGGTTGCGGGAAACCACGACAATGTCTATCTTGAGACAGGTCTTTACTGGAAAGAGCTCTACTACAAGGCCCTCGTGAACCCCAACGTCGGGGCGGAGAAACTGATATGGGGAACGGATTGGGGCGCGAGCCAGCCGACCTACACCCATATCGGCGTCTACCCTCAAAGCTATACAATGCAGGTGCGCAGAGACGGCATCGTCACTCACCAGGTCGACATCATGGGATGGAGCCTGAAGCAGTTGCAGTCCCTTAACATATCGCAGGACGATCTGAACCTCATCCTCGGAGGCAACGCGCTCAGGATCTTCAAGATAGATTTTCCTTTGACCCGCATGTTCAAATCGGTTGATCTCTAGGGATTTACTGAAAGGGGGGGGACGTGGGAAGCATAGCCGATCGGATCGAAAAGCTCGGACGCATTGCGCAGGAACTGCGCCGCAGAAAAGAGGAATTAGTGGTCGCCGTCGCTCGCGATATAGGTGAAACCAGGGTTGATTCCGAGCACGATCTCCGCTTCGTGTGCGCCCAATTGGAGCGGATGGGCGGCGCGTCGCGCCATTTGATCCCGCGCGAGCCGATTTGCGCTCCCGATCAGGAGGTTGCCCTCGTCCTCTCCTACAACATAAACAATTTCACGAGTCTGCACCTGGCAAAGATCCTTTTGCCGGGCAACCGGGTAGTCGTCAGACTCTCTGCCCAGTCGGCGACCGTCGGACGCCTCCTTGAGGACATATGGCGTTCCGTTTTCCCCGACGACGTCCGCTTCGATTTCAGCCCTGCGCGCGAATTCATGAGATGGTGCGTTGCGGCGCCTTCTGTGAGAGCCATAATACTCTTTGCATCGGAGAATGTCGCCTTTGAGTACGAGGAACCTCTAAAGGCGTCGGAGGGAAAGAGGTTCATCTTCGAGGGGCCGGGCAAAGACCCGTTTATTGTGCTCGACGACGCCGACTATCGCAAGGCTGCGAGAAGCCTTGCCGGAGCAAAGTACATCTATTCAGGTCAAGCGTGCTGGTCCCCGGAACGCGTACTGGTTCACGAAGACGTCCATGACGACTTTATCAAGGAGTTCGTTAAATTGACCCGGGGGATCAAAGTGGGGGAGCCGCTCGACCCGACGGCGCAGATGGGCCCGGTGGTCGACCAGGTGGCGGTGCGCCGCATAAAGGCACAGGTGGAGGACGCGCTGAGCAAAGGGGGCCGGCTCCTGTGCGGCGGGTCCTTCAATGGGCTACTCATCGAGCCAGTCGTAATTGACAACGCCGACCGCGACATGATCGGTATGCGCGAAGAGAGCTTTGGACCTATCTCTTTTGTCCAGACTTTTTCTTCGGGAAAGGAAGCGATGGTCTGGCTCAAGATAGCCCTTATGGTCTGCACGCCGCGGTCTGGGGCTGGCGGGACGTTCCTGTCGTCGTTTCCGCTCTTGCAGGCGAGGGATATCTGCACGAAGTCGAGTCGATCGTTTTCGGAAAATACGGGATGATGACGGTTAACTCTGGAATTCCCTTGGCCGAAAAGAAGCTACAGCAAAAAGGCACAGCCAGGATAGTGGGTATCGGGGGATACGGCTATTCGGGTTGGGCGTGGGATAGCGCCAACGGCGCTCTATCCCTGAGGCAGGGACCAAAAGCGTTTGACATCGAGACATCTTTACCGGCGGCGGCAACATAGGGGTAATACAGGGGTGATCGACGGGATATGGCGCATCTCTCGTGGGGAAACCAGAGGCGACAAAGGGCACACTGTGGCCCGAGAAAACCACAAGGAGCGTAGAAGCAAATCGTCGATGAATGGCGGCGCCTCGCGCATGCAGCTCGTCACGACCGATGAGCTGAGCTCTATTTTATGGGCGGGCCGTCCAGGTCGAACTTCCTGAATGGAAACACATACAAACAAGCACCGTGGGAAGGGACTTCACCATAAAAACTCAACCATCACAACGCAACGTTTCCAGGTGGCAATCGATAAGATCCGTTAAACTGCCGCGTGCAACCCTCGTAGGTGAAGTACTACGGCGCACTTAAGCGGCCGGCCCTTTCAATCCCAACCAAGGGTGCCCGGCCTCTCCCTATAACTTTTTCTTTGACCAAGAAAAATCTGCTCAGCGCTACTTTCCATACGCTACTTTCCATACGCTACTTTGACTCACCCCCTGGATGGTGAGAAACTTTAGACCATGAAGAGAAAGAGGATAAAGGCAGTGTTCAATTCTGAAGTGAAGAAAAGGGGATGGCCGGATGCAGGCACGTGCAATGGGGAGTCAAAAACCGTCCACTTCCGTCAACTTCCTCAAGAGGGTGGCATGAAGGCTCTGCCCCTTGATGCTGTTGGGAAAAGCATAGAAAAGGCATTGATATCAGCCGAGGCAGGAAGAGACGGCACATTCTCTCTTTTTCCGCCATCTACGCCACAATCAGGAGGATCGAGATGATTTCGGAGAATCACAAAACGTCCACTTTCGTCACCCTCTCGCGCGGCCAGGCGAGGGCCTTGCCGATGATACTGTCGGCGAGAACCGTAGAAGAGGGCTGCAGGGCTGCCGGCATCAGCAAGCAGTGCTTCTACAACTGGATGAAGCAGGAGGTCTTCAGGGAGGAGTACCGCAAGAGGCAGAGCGGCTTTGTCTCCCTTGCCATGGAGACGCTCAAAGGCAATGCCAAGGAAGCGGCGGAGAGGCTCGCGGCCATGATGTCCAAAGAGGAGGGGCCTCTCCTGCGGCGCGTCTGCAAGGATGTGATCGACCTTAATCTCAAGATCAGGGAGATCGAAGAGATCGAAGTCCGTCTCGAGAGACTGGAAAAACAGATCATGAAGGAGAACGGTGTATGAAGAAAAAGATCGCCTCTCTCGAAAAGAAGGTCACATTAACGGACGATGAGACCGTATGGGTCATCCCCCATCTCTACTTGAAAGGCACGCCCAAACCCGTCTTTCCCTCTGAGGAAGAGCAGATCGCGGAAGCGAGGGCGAGGGGGGAGACGCGCATCGTCGTCACGGTTGCCGTGGAATACCCATGAGGCCGCCTAAGCCCCATTTGCTCTTAGCTTTTGGCGTGGTCTGTCGATAAGAAATAGACGTCATCTCGGGTGTCTCAAGATCAACACGGTTCCCGCATCGGCAGCTGCGAGATTCAACCTTCGCTTTGCGCACGGCTCGCGCACCATGGGGCCAGCAGTACGTCGCATGTATAGCTTTGTGGGAGGGGCATGAACGCGGCGGGCCATCTGGACTACATCCTCTTTGTCGAAGGCTTTTCCTTAGTGATCTTTGCCGTCATGGCGTGGAGGCTGCCGGACAAGGAACCGGGAGATCTCCCGTGGCACTGCCTGACATGGTTCGGTCTCCTTCACGGTATGTACGAGTGGCTGCACATGTGTACCGTAGGCCTGGGGGAATCGGACGTCTTTGCCGTCTTCAGGTTCGCAGTGATGGCGGCTTCGTTCCTGCCTCTGGCCGAATTCGGCCGACAACCTCTCGAGAATGGGCAGAACGCATGTCGGCCCATGGGTGTTCCTGCCGTTTTGTATTCTCGGCGCCTCAGGGGCGATCCACGGGTTGGACGGCGTAAACGCCGCCTGGCAATATGCCCTTGCCCTGCCGGTTCGGCCCTTGCGGGATGGATAATCCTGGTTGACCCACACGGGAGAAGGGACGGCCGGGCGCGGAAGATCATCGGGTTTGCCTTCCTTGCATATGACCGACCCGGCGATGAAAAAGCAAGATCGCAAATGCGCACAACAACAGATTGCACTGGCGGCTGGCCAAGAAGGCCGGGAAATCTCTGTTTGGGCTTTGCGGCAGTGTAGGATCGATTAGGCATGTCCATAAGGCGGTCCCGTCCTTATCTCCTCGCGCATAGTCCGAGGACGGCTTAGAAAAGCTCGCGACGAATCCGGCACGAATAACGAATGCCCCCGCAAGCTTTGCGTGGGGGATGGGGGGGAGTGAGGGACTTAGATGAGCTAGCGACAAAACGAGCGAAGCGAGGTGAGGGGGGAGGCTCTGGCAGCTTTGCTGCCGGAGGGGGCGCTGAGCCCCAATAACTGCGCCGGCCCCTATTTCCTATACACGCCGTATTCCTTGGCCGCATCGATCATGGCCCGCAGGTTCTCCGGCCTTGCTTCCGTGAGGTCCGCCGTTCCGGAGGTGAGTATGTAGCCGCCGCCGGGCGCGCAGGTCTCGATCAGCCTGCGGCAGGCATCCTTCACCTCCTGCGGTGTGCCGGCCACGAGGAGCGAGCTGGGCACGTTGCCGGAGATGCAGCACTTTGCGCCGAGGATCTTCTTAGCTGCCGCCATGTCCGTCCTGTCGAACATCCACTGAACAGCCCCCTTCGGGAACTCGTTGACGCGCTCCAGGCGGGTATTGAAAGCTCCTTCGGCGAAGAGGGTCACCAGTATGCCTTCGTTGACGCACGCATCGATCACCTTCTTCAGGGGGGGCCAGTAGAATGTGTCGAACTGCTTCTCGTTCATCCATCCGTCGGCGCCCTTGTGGAGCGGGAAAACAGCCGTAAGGCCCTTCGTGGCGTTCAGGGTGCCCACGACGTTCCGAATGCTCATGTCAGCCACCACGTCCATGGCCTCGAGGACCTTGTCCGGGCGCCGGTACATGTCCATCATGATGCCCTTGGTGCCCCTCAAAGTGTCGCCCAGATAGTCGAACGGGGCCTTGCAGAAAGTCATGGTCGACTGGGGCGGAAACCCAAGGGACATGCCCCGTATGCTGAACTCGCCCACGAACTTCATCCATTCTGCGAGATCTCTGCCCGCGTCGATAAGGGCCTGGTGGGCAGCCTGCATCTCCGGGCTCGCGTACGGCATGAAATAGAAGGTCGGCAGCTCGATGACGTTTATCAAGGGAGAAAGAGAGGCCAGGGGCGCGAGGGCCCCGAAGGCCCTGGGTATGTACGTCCTCGTGAGGAAGCCGGAAAAGTCGCGTATCAGGTCGTCATATTCGTCCGCAAGCATATACTCGCCTTCGACATACTGATACCCGTTGCCGCCATCCGGCATGCCGTGGCCGGGCCACGTATAAAGCCTGTAGTCGAGGCGCTCGTAGAACTTGGCAGGAAGGACCATTGCCGGGCTCACGAGGTGATCACATTGGAACTCCTCGTTAAACCTGAGCCAAGCCTCGGCCGCCTTGTTGTGGTCGTGCATGACAATGCGGTAGTCCAAGCCGTACAGGTAGGCAGGAAGAGCCCCGACGGGAAGGGAGACAGGCACTCTGTCCGGCTCCTGCACCTTGTAGACGTCGACCAAGCGCCGCACCCGCGCCAGATAGGCCTTTTCCGCCTCGGGACTGGCAAACGGCACAATAGGAGTAGAGAACCATTGGAGCCTCTGCTCGAGTCTCTCTGCAGGCGAGAGTTGCGCCCATCGATCATCCATGGCGTACGACCTCCTTTGAACATCTTCCGTTGTTAAGTTCTCAAGATGCTGTCTCAAAATGCGAGAAGCCTTATACCTTAGCTGAATGTGTTCGATAATGTCAATCTTTTCGAGGCCCCTTCATGCGCCGAAGAGAGGCTCACCGAAGAAAGAATGCTTGCGTCGGCTCCAGGAAAGGGACATTATACTCGTAGGGAGCAAGGGGCGCCCTTCCCCTTTCTTAAGGGAATGAGGAGGAACGAGCGATAGAGCGTTCCGCAAGGCCAAGGGGAAAGGAGGCGCCAATCATTCCACGCTTAAACGGGGAGGCTCCGCAGGCTTTGCCTGTGGAGGGGGCGCTGAACCAGCGGCACACACGAGCGAAGCGAGGTTGAGCGGGGAGGCTCCGCAGGCTTTGCCTGTGGAGGGGGCGCTGAGCCGGCGGCACACACGAGCGAAGCGAGGTTGAGCGGGGAGGCTCCGCAGGCTTTGCCTGTGGAGGGGGCGCTGAGCCCCAGCAATGGAGGGAACGATATCGGACCGGAACGCCTTGTTGCGGCCGCACGTTTGTGTGGGGTTTCTTGTCTCGTCTTCCTGGGCTTGTCTTTCGCCGCGTCAGCGGCAGGGTTAAGCGCCCAGGAGATCATCCGCAACATGGAAACGGCGTATGGAAAGGTGGAGGACTACAGGGTGCGGGTGGAGGTGACGACATTCGCCGATGACGGGTCTGCGAGCATCGAGCGGTTCCTTTACAGCTTCAAGAAGCCCAACAGGATCCGCCTCGACTTCGAGGAGCCCCATCACGGCTTGACGGTGATCTACCCCGACGAGAAGGGAAAGGTATTCGTCCGGCCTTCCGGCCTGGCGCACCTCTTTTCATTCCACCTCTCCCCGAAAAGCCGTCTTCTGGCTGTCTCTCCCGGCCAGCGGATCGATCAGACGGATATGGGCCAGCTCATCCGCAACATAGCGCACAGCCTTACCGATCGCCGCCTCGGTCCTTTGGCCATCACCGAGGAAGGAAGCATCATCCGCATCCGCGTGCTCGCAGCCGATCATTTTGTCGCGGGTGTGGCGACGCTCTACCAGTTCCTCATCGATGGGAGGGTCTGGCTCCCGAAGGGCGTCGAGGAGGCCACACCCGCCGGAAAGAAAAGGCGGACCGTGGCCTTCCTGGATCTGAGGACAAATGTGGGTATTCCGGACGAGTTCTTCCGGACCAACGACGCGAGAGGCGATGCAGGTGGGTAAGCCGGAAGGGAGCGATCACGCCACAAGAGCATCCGAGTGGTTCGTCCCCTCCTTCGGGCCCTCGTTCTTCAGGTCCTTCGTCGGCCTTCTTTTCCTGCCGTACACGGGGATGGTGCTCGCCTTTCTGGCCATCGGCGCTGCCCTGGCGCCTCGGATCCACTGGGGCCGCCTTCTGGCGATAGAGGCGATCTATTTCCTCGCCCTCGCCATAGGCGCTCATGCCCTGGACGCCCTTGGAAGCTCACACGAGCGGCCTTGGGGCGAGGTTTTTAACAAGAGGCATCTGCGAATCATCGCGCTCACCTCGATCGGGGCGGCCTACGCCATCGCCGTCTATTACATGATCCGGTATGTTCCCCTCCTCTGGCCGATGGCCTTTTGCGAGGGCTTCTTCGTCTTTGCCTATAATCTTGAATGGTTCCAGGGCAGGTTCCATTCCGATAACTGGTTTGCCTTTTCCTGGGGCTTCCTGCCGGGTCTTGCCGGGTACATCATGCAGACGAACGCCGTTTCCGTCGAGGCCCTCGTCTGTGCATGCGCCATGGCCCTTTTCAGCATCGTCGAGATAAGGGCGTCGCGGCCGTACAAGACCCTCAAGAAGCTCGGCAGCTGCCTGACAGAAGACCAGGTGCATCTTATGATTAGATACGAATCGATCCTCAAGGCTATAAGCCTGGGGACCATCCTCCTCGCAGGGGGCCTGCTCATCGGCCGCGTGGCCGGATGAGCTTAAAGAAGAGGCTCCGGCCTCTTCAGGCCCGCAGAAAGAGGTCAAGGGCGGCATATGGAAGAAGGGACGAAGATGTCTGAAAGGAATTTCCGGGCGCGTCTGCAGAGGTACAGGGCTGTCTTGGACGATGCCCTGGAGGCCGAACTGAAAGGCATACTCGGCGGCCCCTGCAGCGAAGGGACATCTTTTCTCGTATCCCTGCTCTCGGAGGGCAAGAAGATCAGGGGATGCCTGACGTGCGTGATCGGTGAGGCCCTGGGAGCCTCCCTCGATTCGTTGGTTCCGAGGGCAATCGCCATCGAGATGATCCAGGCCGCGTCGCTCGTTCACGATGACTTCATCGACCAGGACAGGGTGAGGCGCGGCAGGCCCGCGGTATGGACGGTGGAAGGCCCCCGGAAGGCCGTCCTCGTTGGGGATGTCATCTTCTCCGCCGCCATCGCCATGATGAGCGAGACGAGCAGGGAGGACGGCCTGGCCGCTGCCCGCGCCATAGCCCTTGTCTCCTCAGGGGCGCTCCACGAGCCCCTCGCTCCCGGCGATCTTGTGGCCCTCATGGTTGAAGGGGCCGGACGCAACGGTCTCTACGAGAAAATAATCCACCTCAAGACCGGCGTTCTCTTCGGGGCCGCGTGCGAGCTTGGCGCAATCGCGGCTTTTGCCCCTATGGAGGTCAGGGACGCGGCCCGCCGGTATGGGCTCCTATTGGGCGAGGCCTATCAGATAGCGGATGACCTTAAGGAAGTGAAGTCATACGTGTCGCAGGGCTCCGCAAGGCCGGAGCAGGTTGTGGCCATAGCCCCGGCCCTGCTCCATTTCGCCGAAGGCTCGGGCCCCCGCATACTCCGGTTCCTCGAAAAGGGGGGACCGGAAGGAGGCGACGCCGTGCTCGATCTCATGATCGCCGTGCAGAAGCCCATGGAAGAAGAGATCGGATCGCGGCTCCGCTCGGCCGCCTCCGAGATAGAGGGGTGCTTCCCTGCCGATGCCGCGGGTCGGTTGGCGCGCGAAGCACCGTGGGGCGCGATAAACCTGTTCAACGAGTCGTGAATCATGAGTGCGGGTATTTTGCGGGTGTGCTTCAAGCCTCAGCCGACCGCGTCTTGCCATCGAATCCGGCTTACCGGCTCTGCCAATATGACTTCATTTATTCGTGGCTCGCCGGCTTCCAATATCTCCTCTTAATTATCTCGGCCGGCCTTTCGCCCGTCCTCTGCCTCCCTTTTCGCCTTCGATCAGCTCACCCCGGGCTCGAAATGCGTACACGGGCCCTATCCTCTTTTTTTGAGCGACAATACTGTCGGAGGGATGAGGAGAGGTTCGACATTAATGACCGGGTCAGTCGACATGCATCCCCCGGATTTCTTGCTGCCCACCCCTTCTTTCTTTCACGGTCGCCCTAAAACGGCAAGGGCTGTCCGCGCAGATAAAGGGGCAGATCCCAGGAAGGCACCCGAGGAGGCACCCGTTGGTATGCTTCTTGCTTCTCCCCTTTTAGTTCCATATCCCATGGCCCAAAGTCCGCTATGTCTGGTCCTGGAACATAGGAACTGTCGCAATAGTGCGTCAACGGCCGGTCCCCATGCCGGGTCAGGGGGCTTAATTGACGTGCGGGCCCTATCTCGCTATAGGGAATTGCTTCTAGTATGTATGGAGGTGCATCATGAGAAGCTCCAACAACCGGATCAAGAATGTGGGATCGATGATTGGCAGGATCCTGATAGCCCTCGCCCTTGTCTTGGCGATAGGCGCCATGTGGGCCACACAGCCCGCCTCTGCAGGAGAGCACTGGGGACATCACGGCCACTGGCGTCACCACGAGCATTGGCGGCCCTACGGGTACTACTATCATTACCCTTACCGGCCGTATGGATACTACTACTATCCGAGCCCCGTCTATGGGCCGCCGATAGCCTATGCCCCGTACCCTCCGCCGGGCGTCAGCTTCGTCTTCCCGATCCGAATTCGCTAGGCGAAAAAGGCACGACGAGCCACGTTCCGGGCGCGCACGCTGACACCGGATTCCTCAGTGCGGCGGTTTTTTGCCGTTCGTTTCTGACAATCCGTCCCTGAATCCTTGCAGCCTTTTACGACAGTGCGTACAATTAGAGCAGATAGGGTCGAAGAGAGGGACTTCCTTAGCGGATCGTCCCCTTTCGGTTCTGTACAAAGAGGCTGCACGAGGAGAGAACCGTGAATTGGAAGCGTGTTCTTGTTGCCGCGATTGTGCTGGTCCTGGTCCTGGTTTCGGTCGCCTGGGTAATCATCGCTACGTACGACTACAACAAGTTGAAACCGCAGATCGCGAGCGCCTTCAAAGAGGCCACGGGCCGGAACCTCACATTGAGTGGAAACCTTGATCTCAAGATCGGGCTCCAACCCACCCTCGTGGTGAACGGCGCGGCCGTGCAGAACGCGTCCTGGGGGTCGCGGCCGGAGATGGCCGAGATCAAGCGCTTCGAGGTACAGCTCGCTCTTATTCCTTTGGTGTTTCGCCATATTGACGTAAAACGGATCATCCTGGTAAGCCCCGACATCCTCATAGAGACAAAGCCTGCCGGTGAATCGAACCTCGATTTCCTCGAGAAGGTCAGCGCCGGGAAAGGGAAAGAAGAAAAACCCACCACGCAAAAGGTGGAGTTCACCGTCAATGAGATGAGCATCAAAGATGGTCGTCTCACTTACAGAGACGGGAAGACCGGTAAAGTATACGCCCTGGTGCTGGCCAGCCTCGATGCGTCTGCCGGCGCATCCGACAGCCCGCTGAAGATCACACTCAAAGGCTCATACAACGACAAGCCTTTCGAAGTCACGGGCAACCTCGTACCCCTTGCGAGCTTCACAGACGCGACGAGGCCGTGGCCGCTCAAGCTGAGCGTGAGCGCCGGGGGGGCGACTATCGGTCTTGACGGCACTATCAAGGACGTGGCAAACGCCCGGGGCCTGGACATAAAGGTAGCGGTAAGCAGCAAAGACGCGGCGGGGATCGGAAGTTTTCTCGGCGAGCCCCTGCCTGTCCAGGGTCCCATCGCACTGTCGTGCCGCGTCACCGATCCCAGGCCGAAAACCTATGCGATCGCCAACCTCAACATGGCCGCGGCCGGAAACGACCTCGAAGGTTCCCTCGTGCTGGACCTCTCCAAACCGCGGCCGGCCCTGACTGCCGACCTCCAGTCAAAAAAGATCGACCTCAGGCCTTTCGCGGGAAAGGAGGGAAATGAGAAGCCCTCGCCCAAGAAAGATGGGTCCAGCGACAGGGTCTTCCCTGACACGCCTCTTCCCCTGGGTCCTCTCCAGTTGGTTAATGCCACGGTGAGTCTCAGGGCTGCGGAAGTCTTCACACCGCAGATTGCCCTTCATGACCTCGACGCAAAGGTGACGCTCGTGGACGGCCGCCTTTCAGTGGCACCCCTGACCGCACTCATCGGCGGGGGAAGGCTCGAGGTCCGTCTCGACCTGAAACCCCAGGGCAAAGCGGCCCAAATGGCCACGGTAGTGACGGTGAAGCAGCTCGACGTGGGCGCCATGCTCAGGGAGCTCAAGAAAAGCGAAATGCTTGAAGGCCGCCTGGATGCCCGCGTCGATGTGACCGGCAGCGGCGGATCGGTCGCGGGGCTCATGGCGGGCCTCAACGGCATGACCTACGTGACCATGGGCGAGGGAAAAATCAACAACAAGTATCTGGGACTTCTCGGTTCCGATATCGCATCGAGTATCCTCGGCATGGTTAACCCCTTCAAGAAGGAGTCGCCCTCCACAGCGGTAAGCTGCATGGTGTGCGGGTTCAAGATCAAGAGCGGGATGGCTGAGACGACTGCCTTCGTGTTGAACACGGAATCCATGAGCGTTGTCGGTGACGGGACGATCAACCTCCGCACCGAAGGGCTGGATTTGAGCATGAAGCCCATCCCGAAGGAGGGGGTCGGCACCGGTATTACGGGGAAGTTCAGCCTCGACCTGGGTGAGCTGACGAGGCCCTTCAAGCTTGCCGGCACCCTTGCCCACCCGTCCCTGGGAATCGACGTCAAGCAAACGGCGATAACCGCGGGCAAGGCCCTGGGCGGTTTCATGCTGCTCGGCCCGGTCGGTCTCGGCGGCGCCCTGGTGGGATCGAGTTCAGGCGAGAAACGATCTTTGTCCCCTCGCCGTCAAAGCCGCCGAGCAAGGGGTCAAGCTGAGCCTCTCCGAGAAGGGGCAAGGCCAGGGTGTCGTCGGGAATACGACACAAGGGCTCGAGAAGGGCCTCGGCGCAGTGACGAAGGGTCTGAAAGGCATCTTCGGCAAGTGAGGTTGCGAAGGGGCGTTCGTACCACGCCCTGTACGCGCTTTCCTCCTTTGCGTCCTCTTGAGCTTAGGGCAACGGCCCTGTTCAGAGGCCTCGAAGCCTGCTCCAAAAACCCACCCATAGCGAATCACTCTCTTCCGTGCTTCACGTTTTTCTTGACATTCCCGTCGTACAAGGTATGATCGTGGAGACAGTTTGAAAAGCCATACAAACTGCGAAAGGGGAGCGGTCGGGATGCGCATCGACGTCGAAGAAGCGCAAGCCCGACGGAAAATGGCCAACAAAAGGAGGGGTAAAATGGGAAAAAAGGCATTGGTTCTGGGAGTGTGCATCGGAATAATCCTCGCAGGGGTGGGTCTGCTCCTTACGGCCACGCCGGGGGCAGCGCAGCAGGCAAAGACGATAAGGATTGGCGTTCTCTGCGCTCAGTCGGGCTGGTTTTCCGCCATCGAGACTCTCGATGTGGCTGATCTCATGAATATGCAAAAGATGATCAACGAAAAGGGCGGCTTAACGATCAAGGGGCAGAAATACGATGTCGAGATGGTAGTGGAAGACATCAAGAGCACCTTTGACGGCACCACGGCTGCGGCTAATAGACTCGTCTTCGATAAGAAGGTCAAGTTCGTCCTCGGACCCGGCGGCTTCTTCGCACCCGCCGCAGCACCCGTGTTGAACCCCAACAAGGTAATGTATGTCCTGAGCTACGCCACCACTCAGCCCGGCGCACTCGGGGCGGAGTACCCGTACGGGTTTCTCGGCAATGATGCGAGCGTGGGATACGCGATCGTGGCCATGAAAGCCATGAAAAAGGAGTTCCCGAACGCCAAAAAGATCGCCCTCATGATGCCGGATGATGGGTCAGCGCCGTACCTCGTCCCGGCGATAAAGAGGGTGCACGCGCAGTATGGAGTAACCATGGTCGGGGATGTCGTCCTCTATCCTAATGAGATGCAGGATTTCAGTCCCATAGCGGCCAAGCTGGACGCGATGAAGGACGCCGACATCATAGAGCACGCCATGGGTATCCCGAACCAGGTGGGCGGCATTGTGAAGTCCCTGCGGGAATTGGGCAACAAGAAGCCGTACCTTGGCCCTCCGGGGGTGAACGGCACCGACGTCGCCACCATTGCGGGAGCGTCAAATGCGACGAACATGACCTGCACCGCCATGACACCCCTTGACCCGAGCAACCCGCCCCTCATGAACGAGCTGCTCAGGAAGAGGACAAATGACCCGAAGACCCGGTTCATGGCTAACCTTCCTAACCTTTTGTACATCCTCACCAACGTGATGAAGGCAGCCGATAGCCTCGATCCCGAGGTGGTAAAGGCGAAATGGGAGAAGTTAGATTTCATCGACACCATAAACGGGAAAGGATATATCGGTGGGGACCTCACTTACGGGATCAAACACCATGCGATTGGCTACCCCTTCCCCTACCAGAGAGTCCAGGACGGCAAAGTGGTGTCGAGCCAATGGGTAGAAATAGGGGCTATTCCCTAGCGGCTTTTGGTCTTCATACCCCTGGTCCGACCGAATGGTTTCCCGGTGGGGCCAGGGAGGCGAATAAAAGGATATAGAGATGGGGCAGGCGCTCGCTGCGACGACGAATGTGCTGATACTGTCCTCCATGTACATACTGGTGGCACTCGGTTTTGCTCTTCTGTTCAGCATGCTGGGCTTACTGAACTTCGCCCATGGTGCGATATATACCATCGGCGGTTACATCGGCTATCAATTCGCGGTGAGAATGGGGCTAAACCCGTGGATGTCTTTGTGTCTGGCAACCGTGATAGTGGCGGCCTTTGGCGCGTTCCTGGAGAAGTTCTGTTTCCGCCCCTTCGTGGGAGACTTCAACCGCATCGTGATGGTCTCCGTCGCCATCACGACGATCCTGCAGACGTTGGTCAATATCTGGGAGGCGGGAGAGGTACTGACTCTCCCGCCCTTTGTCGTGGGGGTGTTTAAATTCGGACGTTTTGCGGTGAGCTATCACAGAATGGTGACCTTCGTTGTCAGTGCTTCACTCCTGGGAATAGCGTCCTGGTTCGTGAGCCGGACCAGGTGGGGACAGCAGATGCAGGCCATTTCGCAAAACATGGAAGCAGCCTCTTTACAGGGCATCAACGTCCATCGCATCTCCAATCTTGCCTTTGCCCTGGGCTGTGGACTGGCAACGATAGCAGGATGCCTGATGGGTGCCTATCTGCAGTTAAGCCCTTTTATGGGGGACACCATGTTCACAAAGGTACTCATCCTGGTGATCCTCGCCGGAGTGGGCAGCATTGGCGGGATCTTCGTTACGGGACTGCTCCTGGGCGGCCTGGATGTATTACTGCCTCTGATCATGAGGGGCTCTTTCAGCGACGCAATCGCTGTGGTGATAGTCGTCGTTCTCCTCCTGTTCAAGCCCAAGGGCTTCTTTGGGCACGAGGCATGATGCCGATCGGGGAAGAATCAGGCGTGAAACGGATTGGAAAACACTAGGGATGATACGGATTGGAAGGGATCATGAATAATGACGCGGTGTCTCAACCTAAGTCGGCAGGGGCTCCTTCGGACGGGAACAGACGGGCCAAGCTCTGCGCTATCGGGGCATCCATAGTCGTCCTGGGCCTGTTGCCGGTATTCGTCAATTCCGCCTACACCTTGCACATCTTCATCCTGACCTTCATCTACGTTATCGTCACGGTCAGTCTGCGCACCATCACGACTTCGGGCCAGTTCCCTCTTGCCCAAGGGGCTTTCATGGGAGTCGGGGCCTATGCCGCCGGCATGGCGTCCAGATGGCTGGGCTGGTCTTGCTGGCTCACGATTCCGTCGGCAGCCTTGTTCACGGCGGCCCTGGGGATTCTTATCGGGTATCCCTTTTCCAGATTGAGGATGCTCTACTACGCCATGGGGAGCCTTTTCTTTGGGCTGGGGGTAGTACAGATCATCTATGCCTTGGGAGATTGGACCGGCGGTTACTCTGGTTTCACGGGCGTCCATCCCATATTCACAGGCTCCAAGGTGCCCTATTACTACTTCTGCCTCGGGTTGGCCGTGGTCTGCTCGGCAGCGTTGTACAGATTCGAATTCTCCAGAATCGGTCAGAACCTAAAGGCTATCCACCAGTCGCACGAAGTTGCTTCCAGCGTGGGCATCAACGAAGCCTGGTACAGGGTCATGGTCGTGGGTGTGGGCTGTTTCTTTGCCGGCCTGGCAGGGGCCTGCTACGCTCATTACAATCTCGTCATCTCCGCCGCCAGCTTTAACCTGGCTGCGACCCTGGGACTCTTCATGGGTGTGCTCGTGGGCGGCATAGGGAGCTTCGCCGGACCCATCATCGGGACCTTTATTCTCACCCTATTTCCTGAGTTTTTTCGCGATCTGAAGATCTACTCCCCCCTCGTGTCCGCTGCCATTCTGCTGATTGCCGTCTACCTGTTCCCTCAAGGCCTGGTCGGCCTGCCTCGCATCATGTGGTCGTGGTATGTGGGGCGTGGAAAGAGGGAAAAGGTTGTCCAAGCTTAGTGGATCGTCATGCCTCCTTCTACCGGCAGGGTGTGCCCCAGCACGAAAGAGGCCTCGTCGGAACAGAGCCAGAGCACCGCTGCGGCAATCTCCTCGCCTTCCGCCATGCGGCCTATGGGGTGCGCGGCAAGAGCACCCTTGATAAACTCCTCGGACGAGGAATCGGTGAGACCGGCGTTGACGATGCCCGGGGCCACCGCATTGACCCTGATGCCCTTTGTCGCCACCTCCAGCGCAGCGGTTTTCGTCAGGCCCATGATGCCATGCTTAGTTGCCACATATCCCGCCATTCCCGGCGAGCCGATGAAGCTCGCGACGGACGCGATGTTCACTATTGAACCCGATCCCTGTTTCAGCATCTGCTGCAGCTCGTACTTGAGACACTGAAAGACGCCCGTCAGGTTGACGGCTACTATCTGGTCCCACCTCTCTCGAGGGAAATCGACGATGGGCACCTGGCCGCTCCCGATGCCGGCATTGTTACAGGCAAAATCCAATGTGCCGCAGCGCTCTGCTGCGAAGGCCACGAGGTTTCTCACGTCCTCCTCGCTCGTGACGTCTGCCCGGCGGGAAGTCCCTGTCCCGCCGAATGCCTCGATGCGCCGGATTGTCTCTTCGGCGCCCGGGAGGTTGATGTCTGCAACAATGACCGAAGCCCCCTGTCGAGCGAAGGCCTTGGCAATGACCCGTCCGATTCCTGCTGCCCCGCCCGTGACGAGCGCTGTCTTTCCGCTGAAGTCGTACGTGGGTCCCTTCTTGTTTCTCTCGTCCATCAATATTGTCCTCCCGAAAGGTAATAAAGGGTAGAGGGGCCATCAATTGCGCCAAAAACGGTTCCTCCCCGCACCCTTTGGCTTTCCCTAAAAGGCGAGCGGCCCCGCTGTTTTCATACCTTATATATTGGCATTATCCTTGTCAATACTATCGATGGGCCGGGGCACACCCAAAAGACGAGCGGGGACTATTCGGGGAGGTCATACTGCCGACGTAACTCGGTTTCTCCCGGCATTTTTTGCGTGGTAGAGGGCACTGTCTGCCCGCCGCAAGAGATCCTCTGACGACTCACCCGGGCAAAAGCAGGCTGCCCCTATGGAGACGGTGAGCACCCCGAGATCCTTTGCCTCGGAGACCGCTCTTAAAGTCTTCTTCGAGAAATACCTCCGTACGTTCTCTGCCACGGAAAGCGCGCCTTCCAGGAGTGTTTCCGGAAGTATCACCGCGAACTCTTCTCCTCCGAAGCGGCACACGATATCTTTCCCTTTTACGTTCTTCTTGATCATTTTTGCCACGAGCCTCAATACATTGTCTCCAGTCAAGTGGCCATAGCGATCGTTGAAGTCCTTGAAATGATCGATGTCTACAAGGAGTATGGACCAGCCGCCGCCGGCCACCCCGTGAACCATCGATGTAAGTGTGCCGTCAAAATACCTGCGATTGGGGATCCCGGTGAGGAAATCGATCAGCGATTCCTTCTTCGCCTGCACAAACTTCTTCTTGAGGACATCGAAGGATTCCGTCGTCTCATCGAGCTGGAGCCGCAGCGACCTGCCGCATTCACCCAAGGTTTTCGTCGCATTGATAATCCCTTCCGCGGCATTTCTGATATCGGCAGCCGATGGATTATCGGATAGCTTGTCTATCGTGGAGGAAACAAACGACTCATACTCGGCGGCCTGTCCGGCGAGCACCGTCAATTCGGTCGCCACAGTCCCAAAGATCCGCTTGAGGCTGCTCCTGATCTCCTCTACGAGCTCCTCGTCCCCTTCGTTCCGGCAGAACCTTCGATAAAGCTCCTCGTTCCTTTCAGACGAAAATGGGGCGCCATCTCTCACATATGCGTCAATAGCCCTGCTCAGAGAGGTATCCCAACCCGATACGTACCTATACCAGACCATGTAGTTCTCGGGGGTTGCCGGCACATTCAGCTTCGTCATCAGGGGCAGCGCAAGCCTGAGATAACGATAAGGTTCATGGAGTAGCTCTTCCACCTATCCTCCTTGTCGAATCTGGCGCCACCTGCGAGAGACGGGCCAGGAAACAGCATCGCCGCGCGACGTGGAACATGTGACGAAAAGGAATTGAGAAAGGCTCAAAGCGCTTTTGAACCCCTTTTCTTCTTTCTTTATGAATATCCTCAGAGTTGTTCGAGCGTGATGCCTCTCTATGTTTTCGGAAAAAAAAGAAACGTCTTAAGATGTGAAAAGATGTATCTTGTCGTCCTTTAGTTGCTCGCTCCCCTTGGCCCTTGACACGGCAAGCAACAGCGTCGGTGAGCGCAATCTGTCCTTATCCCGTGGAGGCAAAAGGGGTAACTCCCTCCTTTCAGCCGGAGCACCCGGGGTAAGTTTTTGGAATCTCAAATAATATTGTCACGGAGACGGAGACCGGCGCCTGCGCCGGTTGCCTCCAAGGTAGGCCCTCTTGACGACGTCGCTCTTCTCGAGGTCTGCGATGTTTCCCTCCGATACGACTCTGCCTACCTGCAGCAGGTAGCCTTTCGTCGCGAGCTGTCGCGCCAATCCGAGGTTCTGCTCCACCAGGAGGATGCTCATTCCTTCCTGTTTTCGTATATCCTCGATGATCAAACCCAACTCGTAGACGACCTTCGGCGCCAATCCCAGGGAGGGCTCGTCCATGAGCAGAAGTTTCGGCTTTGCCATGAGGGCTCGACCGATGGCCAGCATCTGTTGTTCCCCGCCGCTTAAGGTCCTCGCTTTCTGATCGGTCCTCTTCTCGAGAATCGGGAAATACGTGAAAACCTTCTTAAAATCGGCATTTATCTCGGCTTTGTCCTTTCGCAGCGTGGCGCCCAGCTTCAGGTTATTGAGAACGCTCAGGTCCGGGAAAAGCCTCCTTCCGGCGGGTACATGGACGATGCCCAGCCTCACTATTTCGGGCGCGATCAACCCGTCAATCTTTCTGTCTCCGAACCAGATCTCCCCCGATATCAGGGGCTGCAGGCCCGATATGGCTCTGAGCAGCGTCGTCTTGCCGGCGCCGTTCGCCCCAAGGACAGCCAGCGCTGTCCCCTGCTCGACCTGGATGGAGACTGAATCGAGGGCCATAGCCCTTCCGTAGTGCACCGTCATCCCTTCGACCCTAAGCAGCATGGTCGCCCCCGAGATATGCCTCAATGACATCTTTGTTGTTTCGAATCTCTTCGACCGATCCTTCGGCGATCTTGCGCCCGAAATTCATAACCACCACCCGGTCGCAGATATCGATGACCTCCATGTTATGCTCAACGAGGAGGACGGACATTCCCGTTCCCAGCATCCGCTCGATGGTGGAGAGAGTAAGCTCCGTCTCATCCCAGTTCATCCCGGACGTCGGCTCATCGAGGAGGAGCAGCTTCGGTTTGACCGTCAACGCCCTCGCCACGGCAAGCATCTTCTGATACCCGTGGGGAAGGTTGCTCGCCAGTTCATTCTTCACCTCGTCCAACCGCAAAAGCTTCAGCGTCTCCAACGCCTCTTCCATGATCAGGGCTTCATTCCGGCGATACCTGGGGGTACTGAAAAAGGCATCTATCGATCTCGAGTGCGGATGGAGATGGCATGAAGCCACCACGTTCTCAAGAACGGTAAACTTCGGGAAGAGGGGATTGAGCTGGAAGGTTCTCCCGACACCGAGCTTAGCCAGCTGATGGGGTTTCTTGCCGGTCACGTCATGGCCGTCAAAGGTCAGTCGTCCTTGCGTGGGTTTGAGAATACCCGTGATCAGGTTGAAGGCGGTCGTCTTCCCGGCGCCGTTGGGGCCGATCAGGCCGACGATCTCGCCCTGGCCGACACCAAAGCTGAGCCCATCGACAGCGGCAAGCCCGCCAAAGTGCTTCGTGAGGTTGTCTATTTCAAGAAGCATGGTATGCTCTTCCTGCCCCGTCCTTTGCGCGTCTGGTGAAAAGTCCCTTTATCATTCCCGGCAGTCCGATCAAGCCCCGGGGCATGCCGTAGACGACGATGAGGAGTATGCCGGCAGAGATATAGGGCACATACTGCTTCAGTCCTCTGGCCGCTTCAGGCGCCAGGACGAGAAGAGCGGTCCCCACTATCGGCCCGAGAAAGCTGAACATGCCTCCCACCACCCCATACATGAGGAACATCATGGTCGCCACGAAGTCGAAGCTCGATGTCCCTATGGTGAAGTTGTAGTGGGCATAAAGGGCTCCGGAAAGACCGGCAAAAAAGCATCCCACGGCAACGGCGTAAACCCTGTAGAAGGCCTCATTCACTCCAACGCTCGATGCGATGAGATAGGACTGGGCCACTGCCTTCCAGGTGGTCCCGACCCGGCACGTTTCGAACCTGTAAAGGACAAGAAGAGAGGCGAGAGTCACGATGAGGAATAGATAGTAGTAGGGCGTCTTCGAAAACCCCATCAGGGGTGGAATGCCCGTAAGCCCGCTGTAACCGCCGCTCAAGATCCCGCCGGCATTAATTATCTGCACTACGGCGATGCCGAAGAAGAGGCTGACCATGGCATAGTAGACGGCTCGCAGTCTGGAAAAGGGGTATCCGATGACAATGCCTATGGCTGTCGCGACGAAAGTCCCAAGGGGAATCGTTATCCAGGGGGACCATCCAAGCCACTTGGCCATCATCCCCGACGCGTAGGCGCCGATGCCCATGAAGGCAGCGTGCCCGAGAGGGAACTGCCCCGATATGATGATGGTCCTGAAGCTGACGGCTGCGAGTATGGTGAGAAAGGTAAGGTTGAGCACATGAAGGAGGTAGGGCGAATCGGTGAGTAAGGGAATCACGGCGAGAGCAAGCACTATCAGGGCCACCGCAACAAACGGCCCGACTCTGCTCCCCTTTTTCTCATCCCGTGCAGAAGAGACGGCGTCGCTCACGGGTGGCTCCTTTCTTTAGAAACCCATCTCACGGCCAAAAAACCCTCTCGGCCGTAAAAGCAACACGACAATGATGATGCCGATAGCTAGGGCAGAGGTAGCGGACCCGCTGATAAACAGAGGCAGAAAGGCATCGATGCCGCCCACCACAAGGCCTGCGACGAAAATGCCCCCGATGCTCCCTATGCCGCCCAAGACCACGAGAACGAGGGCCTTCTGGAAGACGAAGTCCCCCATGAAGGGACCGAGACCCATATACGCGCCGAGCAGACTTCCCGCCACTGCTGCCAAACCGCAGGCTATGACGCACGCCAGGGCCGAGATGCGATAGATGTTGATGCCCTGCAGAAGAGAGGCCTCGAGGTCCTGGCCGACCGCCTGCATCTGGAGGCCAATCTTCGTTCTGTGGATCAACCACATCACTGCGAGAAGAAGAAAAGCGCCGATGAGGAAGGTCACCAGGCGCTCGTTGCTCACTGAAATCGGTCCCATCTTAAGGATGCCTGTTGCGAAGGCCGGCACTGACTGAGCCTCATTGCTCTTGTACAGCACCATCGTCGTCTCGAGGATGGTGCTGATCCCGATTCCGACGAGGAGGGTTCGGTCAAAATCCCTGAAAAACGGGCGGAAAAAGAACTTCTCGAGCACCGGCCCGAAGCAGCAGACGATTCCGACGGTGAGCGCGAGGGAGAGCCATTGGTTTATCCCGAGGGTCACGGTGAGGCCATAGCACAAGTACCCGCCGAGCATGTAGATGACGCCGTGGGCAACGTGGAGGATCTCCATGATGCTGAAAAGAAGGGCAAACCCCAACGCTATCAGAATGTACATAGACGCCAGGAAAAGCATGTTGATGATGGCGCCTACTGTGAGCGTTAACGTCATCTTCTGCTCCTCGCCGGTCGCAAAAAGGCGAACGAAAGGCAGGGGCTTTTGGGAGCCCCTGCCCGTTACGCATCAAAAAGGAATTACGGCACGTTCACATCGGTAATCCAGCCGCCGAACTTCTGGACGCCTTTGTCGTCGAGGAATTGTGAAGGCAGCGGATGAACAACGGCGTTCCTTATTCCGTAAGTTTTCTCGCCGCCCATATGGCCGGGTCCCCACAGGGTTTCCACGTTGCCGACCTTGGGCAGGGCTTTCAATATGTCATCCGCGTTGAGGCTCTGGGCGGCCTGGAGGATTTGCGGGAGCACATACGCGGCGGAGGAATTCTGAATAATGAGCGCTGCCCCCTGCTTCGATTTCGCGAAGTACTTCTTGATGAACTCCTCAAGCTGCGGAGGATTGCCGGGCGCCCCGGGCGTTGGGGCGAGGCTCACTACTTTTCGTGCGCCGGCGCCGGCCAGCGTCTTGATATTGGAACAGGGCGACACGCCCGCGTAGAAGTACCATCTCTCATCCCCCGTCTCCCTCAAGCCCTTGAGAATGGGACCGACATGACGGTCTATCCCGTTCGGATGGAATATGGCGTCTGCCTTCACGGACGCCAATTTGGAGGCAATCGGGCTAAAGTCCACCATCTCGTTTGCAAAAAGAACCCAGTCGCCGGCGACAGAGATCCCGTTCTCCTGGAGGGCCTTCGCGATAAGCGGCTTCAGATAGGGGACGGCTCCGTCGTCAGCGTTCACGATGGCAACGCTTTTGACGTTCGGGTGATTCTTCTTCATGAACTTTATCAACGCATACACGTGACCCATTGTGCCGTCCTCGGCGAGGATGCGGTGCGGGGTGCTCTTGTCGAGCTCGCCGGGCGTGTTCGCGCAGTACCCGAGAACGTTGATCATCTTGTTCGCCTCGCACAGCGGCGCCGACGCAGGACCCCAGAAAGCCGAGGGCCCGATGATAAACTGCACCTTGTCGTCGTAGATGAGCTTGTTCACCGCAGCCGTGGTGCCTTCATTGGTGCTCTTCATGTCCTCGGGGACAAGCTCGATCAGGTACTTCTCGCCCTTGATCGTTACTCCTCCTCTGTCATTCACCATCTCCGTCGCCGTCTTGCACTCGGTCAGCTCAATGTTGCCGGGAACCGAAAACCATCCGGTGAGCGCGACGAGCAGGCCGACACGAACCTTCTTGGGCTCCGACGCGTGAGACACGACCGATCCGAAGACGAAAAAGACCACTGCCAAAAGCGCCACGGCCAGCCAGAAAGTATGAACCCGCTTACTGCTGTGCATCACACACCTCCCCAACCGTAATGGTGAGCCGCGCCTGCCCCGCAGGACGCATTGGGCTTCAGAAAAACTGAGTTCCACGTTATTCTAAGCGTTCCTTTTCCGAATTTGATCAACTATACAAATGCCTCCCCGGCATTGTCAACAAAAAACCGTTACAATAAGGACCTTCCCTTCGATTGTTCCAAGGGCGGCGGAACCTCACTGAAGTGTCGGAAAAGGAAACTGCAAAGGACTTCGCGGGACAATGAGGGCGGCATGCAGAAGGTTGGCGAAAGGGCGGCCCGATGCATAGAATATATGAGAGGCACCGGAGGCCATCGTGAGCACGAGAAAGGTCGTCAACGATCTGGAGGATGGATGCACCTATTTCTCCTTCTGGGGGACAGGATGAAAAGCTCTCTCGAAGACGTCAAGATCGACCTTCCCTGCAACTGCGGCAAGGTCACTCAGAAAAGCGTCGGGTGGGTAAGGAGTCATGGCCACGAGACGTTCCAGTGCGACTGCGGACGGGTGCTTCATCTGGACGCGAGCGACATCAAAAGGAAGCTCGCCGAAGCCGGCCGGCTCTGGGCGAAGAGCGGCAAGAAGTAAGGCCTGCCGCGGGACGCCCTTGCTTTTCGAAGCGGTATGCCGCTTAAGAAACTACTAATCGCAGCTGAGATACGGCGGAGGAAGCGCTCCTCCCGGGACGCCGCCCACGGCCGTTCCGAAGCTTCTCCATCGCGGATTGCTCTTTACGTAAGAGCCACGCCCTCGCCTTCTCATGCTCTTGGGCTTCTTCTTCGGCCGCCAGTCTCGACTTGACATTGTTGAACGCCTCGACGAGCTTCCTATATTTCTGGGAACCAACATCGAGCAGGAAGAAGTCGATGCCCTTTTCATCGACAAACTCCTTGAATGTCGTATCGATTGTCATGTCTCCTCCATTGTGAGTCTCCCGGGCTGCGCCTCCCTCGATTCCCAAAACCGTGGGACCCTCCCCCAGCCTATCCTCTCTGGGCTTCGGTGGTCGCCACGGACTCCCCTATGTCCGCCTCAGAAGTGATGATACCGGTGCTTTGTTAAGAGTGTATGTATGAGAAGCGAAAGAACCGATTAATCTTTGGAGGTTCGTGCGGGTCCTGACCTTCTTAAGTGGCTGCCTTCCTTCCTTACTCGCCCCCTCCTGTCGAGGTCACTACGGTTTGGATTATGGACACGAGAAGGATCGCGACACGGATGGCCTTCGAGGTCAGGGTATTGAATTGCGGCTTTCCCTTTCAAAGGAAATGCATGTGAACGCTGAAAGCAAAGAAACCGCCTGCACTACTGGTGCGGGTTCTTCTCCTTGGCCTTCGAGATGAACTGCCCCAGCAGATACCTCCCCTCCTCGGAAGAGACCGCAATCGCCGCCAGGCCCGATTCGAGCGCCAGGCCCTCGTCGAATCCCCCAGCCTGTGAGTGATGGAGCAGCTCCAATTCCAGACGGACCGCGGTAGGGCTGAGGGCGGAGAGGTCTGTCGCCCACTCTTTGGCCCTTTGGAGGAGATGGTCATTCTCTACCACCTGGTTGACGAGGCCGATCCTGTAGGCTTCCTCGGCGCTGACGATAGAGCGGAAAAGGATGAGCTCAGAAGCCTTAGCGTGTCCCACGGTCCTCGCAAGACGCTGGGTGCCGCCAAACGCCGGTATGATACCAAGGCCCAGCTCAGGGAAGCCTATCTTCGCTTTTACCGAGGCCAGCCGGAAGGTGCACGCCAGGGCCAGCTCCAGGCCACCGCCCATGGCAAACCCGTTGACGGCCGCTATGGAGGGCTTGCCCATCCTCTCGAGCTTGTTGAAGACGGACTGCTGAAAACGGGAGGCAATCCAGCCTCCCTGTGTATCGAAGCCGAGAAGCTCATTGATATCCGCTCCCGAGACGAAGGCGCTGCCCGCCCCCGTGACCACCAGGACCGTCACGTCCCGGTCCGCCGCAGCTTCGTTGAGAATCTCATCGAGCCTCGTGAAAACCGCCATATTCAGGGAATTCCTCATCTCGGCCCGGTTAACGGTGATCCATCCCACCCGTTCTTCTTTTCTATAGAGCACGACTTCCCGCGACATATCGTCCTTCCTCCCTGCCTTTGGGTCTCTGCCAAGGGCGCCGCTCCGTTTCTTCACCCTCTCACCTCTCCACCTTCCGTCTCACGTTAGCTCATCAGCTCGACGATCATCGAGGTCGAAGGACCTCCGCCTCCGCACAGGGATGCGCCCCCGTACCGCACGTTGCGGCGCCGCATCTCATGGATGAGGGAGACGATGAGCCTTGCCCCTGTCATGCCTACGGGGTGGCCGAGGGATATGCCGCCGCCGTTGGCGTTCATCTTGTCGAGGGGGATCTTCAGCTCCCGGTTGCACCCGATGATCTGGGCCGCAAAGGCCTCGTTGATCTCCCAGTACCCGATATCCTCCAGCTTCAGGTTTGCGAAATGGAGGGCCCTTTTGACGGAAGGGACGACGCCCATGCCCATGATCTTCGCATCCACTGCAGCGGATCCGGTTGCCACGACGCGGACGAGGGGCTTGATCCCGAGCTCTTTCGCCTTGCCTGAGGACATCATCACGAGAGCCGCTGCGCCGTCGTTGATCCCCGAGGAGTTGCCGGCCGTGACGGTGCCGTCTTTCTTGAAGACAGGCTTGAGCTTCGCGAGATCGGCGAGGGTAAGTCCCGGCCTGGGGTGCTCATCCTTGTCGAAGAGGGTTGTTGACTTCTTCGTTGTGATCTCCACGGGAACGAGCTCACTGGCTTGAGTCTTGTTCGCGATCGCGGCGCAGGCCCTCTGGTGGCTTAACAAGGCAAACTCGTCCTGCTCCTCGCGGGATATGCGGTACATCTCCGCGATGTTCTCCGCGGTGACGCCCATGAGGATGTCGTAGAAGGCATCGACCATGCCGTCGTTGTACATGCCGTCGATGAGGCGCTGCTCACCCATCCTGAAGCCGGTGCGGGCGCCCATGACGAGATAGGGGATGTTCGACATGCTCGCGCAGCCCACGGCAGCCCCCGCGTCCACCTTGCCGAGGAGTATCTCCTGGTAGAGGATCTCGGCGGCCCTCATGGAGGAGACGCACTGCTGGTTCACCGTACAGGCGAAGGTCTCCCACGGGCAGCCCGCGTGGATGGCCACCTGCCTCCCGGGGTTCGATTTGGCCCCTGCCATATCGGGGTTGCCGCAGACCACCTCCTCGATGAGCTTGGGCTCGATGTGCGCGTGCTCCATCGCCGCCTTCAGGGCGATGACACCGAGCTCCACGCTGTTCAAGTCTTTGAGGGAGCCTAAGAAATCCCCTACGGGGGTCCTCGTCCCGCTCACGATGACGACGTCGTTCATATCAATCTCCTGCGTGCGGATATTCGAAGAAGCCCTTCTTCGTCTTTTTGCCCACCCTTCCACCGGCGACATAGGTCTTCAGCAGATGGTGGGGCCAGAACCTGGGGCCCTTCTGTTCGGCAAGATTTTCGAGGATCGACAAGACCCGGTCGAGCCCCTTGGCATCGGCCCAGTGGAGGGGGCCGCCTTCCGGGAAGCCGGTGCCGAGGACCATGGCCCGGTCGACTCCTTCCGCGGAGGCAACCCCTTCCTGGAGGCAGTGGATTGCCTCGTTCACCGCCCTCGCGATGCATCGCTCTATGGAGAAGGGAGATGTCGAGACGGTCCCCGCGATCCTGCGAAACTCATCGTCTATCTTCCCTTCCCCATAGATGCCCCTGCCGGTCTTTAGGCCGAGGCGTCCTGCGTCGAAAAGCCTTCGTACGATCTGGGGGAAAGGGAACCTCACCCCGTAGGCCTCATGGAGTATAGGCTGGGTATGGTACGAGACATCGATGCCCACCATGTCCACGAGGGCGAGGGGCCCCATGGGGAATCCCGCCTCCTTGGCCTGGGCGTCTATCTCCTCGGGGCTCACCCCTTCCTCGGCGGCAAGGAGGGCCTCGGTGATATACATGAGCAAAACCCGGTTGACGAGGAAGCCGGGGCAGTCCTGGGCGACGATGGGGACCTTGCCGATGGCGGCCATGGCGTCCCTCGAACGTGACAAGACGGAGTCGGCAGTGTCGAGGCCCGGGATCACTTCAACGAGCTTCATCGCATGGACGGGGTTGAAGAAATGGAGGCCGAGAAAACGATCAGGCCTGCCCGAGAGGAAGGCGAGGTCCGTCACTGAGAGGCTCGACGTGTTCGTGGCAAAGACACACTCCGGGCGGCAGAGGCGGTCGAGGCTCCGGAAGAGGTCGCCCTTGATCTTCCGGTCCTCTATGATCGCCTCGATGACGAGGTCCGAAGAATGGGCGTCCTCAACCGCCGTGCTTCCCTTGATGAGGCCCATGAGGGCCCCCATCGCCTGAAGCGAGAGCTTTCCCCTCTTCGCGTCGGATGCGCACCTTCCCTCTATCCTCTTTATCCCCTGCGCGACGAGATCGGAGGCGACATCGATGAGAATGACGTCGATGGATGCGGCCGCAAAGGCATGGGCTATACCTGAGCCCATGGCGCCTGCTCCGAAGACCGAGACTCTCGAGTAGCTCATACGCCTCCTTGTGGGGCCTTGCAGAATCATGCCGAAGCTCCGCCGTCTATGACCAGCGTATGGCCGGTCATGAAAGACGACTCTTCGGAGAACATCCAGGCCACTGTTTTCGCCACTTCTTCTTCCCTGCCGAACCGTCCCATGGGCACCAGGGCCTTGTACTTTTCTTCCAGGCCCGGCTTCTTCGCCACCACCTGCCTCGTCAGGCCCACGTCTATGAAGCCCGGGCAGAGCACGTTCACCCTGATACCCTTCTTCGCGTATTCGACCGCTGCGGTCTTCGCCAGGCCGATTATGGCGTGCTTGGTCGCTGAATAGGCGCACTGGTAGGGCAAGCCGCGCAGGCCGGCCCCCGAAGACGTGTTGACGATGACGCCCCCCAGCTGGGAGACCATCTGCTCGAGCTCGAACTTCATGCACAGCCAGATGCCCGTGAGATTGATTGCGACCACCTCGTTCCATGCCTCTTCCGGGTATTTACCGGTGAGGAAGGCCGGTCCCGTGATCCCGGCATTGTTGTGGGCACAGTCGAGGCGGCCGTGGATGCGCACGGTCTCGGCCACGAGGTGTTCCACCTCGTCTGCCTTCGTCACATCCGTCCTGATGAATTGGGCCTTGCCTCCGGATGCGCGCACGAGGTCAACGGTTCCAGCCCCCCCCTCCTCGCTCACGTCGGAGACGATGACAATTGCCCCATCGTGGGCGCACGCCAGGGCCGATGCCCTTCCGATCCCGGAGCCGGCCCCTGTGATGAGGACGATCTTATTCTCTAACTGCCCCATCTCTCAATGCCCCCTTTGACCACGAATTCCCCTTCTTCGGACAAATTGGCTCTACCGGAGCTTCGGAGGAAAGGGAATGAGCCCATCGAAGAGCGGATGGCCTTTCGTGTTCTCTATCCGCGCGGCCCTGCAGCGCCGCCGCCTTGTAGCGGTCGAAGTCGGCCAGCTGAAGTATGGAGAGCTTCTGGGCCTCCAGGGACCCTTCGGCATGGATGGTGAGCACGTCTTCGTAGGAAGAGGTGAGGTCCCGGACCAGCTTCACCATGCGGAGCCGGTCCTCCGTGGGCACCCCGGCCTTGCCGGCGAAGTACTTCTCCATGATGGCGCGGGTCTCCGGATTGAAGAAATCCTTTGACGAAGGCGCCGTCGCCACGATGCCGCCGGCGATGTCCTGGATGTATTTCGTCGCCTCGTGCCAGTTGTTGGCAAACTCGTATTTGCAGATGTTGGCGATCATCGGGTTGGGGTAGACCAGGTCGGAATCCTCTTCCTTGATGCAATGCTCGACGGCCGCCCTTCCCAGGATCTCGACGAGCTCGGTGTACATGACGAGCCAGGTGAGCTTCTCACGGACGTGGGATGCCTTTTCGATGCCGTTGTACTCTGCCATGAGGGTCGCGGCGCCGGTGAAGAGCTCCAGCTCGATGGCCTTGTACGTCTCGGCGCTGAGGCGGTGGAAGTTGGCGAACATGTAGGCCACGTCTCCCGGCAAACTCCCACTCCCCTTTCAGGAAGATCCTCTCGTTGGGGATAAAGACGTTCTCGAAGACGATGAGGGCATCGTTGATATAGATGCTCCCGGCGATGGGATGGTCGAAGAGGTTATATCCTTCGGCCACCTCGGGCTCCGCGGAGATGAGGGTCACCCCTTTGGCATTGACGGGGACGCCGAAGGCCACGGCATAGGCCTTGTCATCCTCCCGCATGGCCCGGCAGGGGGCGATCAGTATCTCGTTGCATGCAGGGGCCTGGCTGATGTGGGTCTTTGCGCCGCGCACGATGATGCCGTCGGCCCTCTCCTCCACGATGCGCACATAGAAGTCCTTGTGCTGTTTCTGCTGGGAGGGGCGGAGGCTCCTGTCGCCTTTGACATCGGTGAGGCCCATGGCAAAGGCGAGGTCGTTCTTCTGGAGGTGCTTCCGGTAGGCCTCGACGTTCTCCGCATAGTGGGTGCCGTACTTCTTGTCCACCCTGCGGCTGACGACGGTCACCGCGTTGAGGCCGTCTTTTGCGACGAATTTGGCCCCCGTGGGCTTGCCGAAGCAGACGCGGGCCCAGAGCTTCACCACCTCGCGGAGCCGGAAGAGGTCCTCTTTGGTCCGCTGGGGCTGGAGGGCGAAGCCGACCCTTTCGCCATCCGCGTCGATGTCCGTGAGAAGGTCCTGATACCTGGGGTCGTTGCTCATCACATAGTCGATGGCGACCCAATCGTTCGTGATCTTGAGGATCGGGTGCTTCGTCACATCCGGGACCTTCTCTCCCGTCGCAGTAGACGACCCTGCCGTCCTTCAGGCTCTCGAGGTATTGTTGCGGTGTCTTTAACGCCATGGCTCTTATCCCCCTATCTTCTTGCTGTAATGACGCGAATCCTTATCCCTTTCGATGAAAGCATTCTACGGATCGGCCTTCGAGGCCTTAAAGCACGCCGGAAAGGCAAGAAGCCCTCAAACGGACGACGTGCGACGAGAGTGGCGCTCCACTAGAGGCCGATGGCTACCCTACCGAAAGCTGCGTCGATCTGTGGTCCGTCACTTGCCTTCCAGCACGTCCTTGGCGATGATCTCGATGACGTCATCCGAAATAGTCCACTTGCGCAGGCTCGATTCCCGCTTAATCCTGGCGGTGATCTCAGCCACCTGCTCCTTTGTCGCAGTGAGACCGAAGGAGGAAAGCTTCTTCGCGACGACGGCCTGCTCCCGTGCCTTTGCCAACGACCACATCAAAGCCCTTGCGGCCGATCAGCTCCGGCA
>CAVVNC010000016.1:0-79714 GCA_963749525.1 uncultured delta proteobacterium | reverse complement strand
GACAAACTATCAAGATTTCGCAGCGGTGGGCTTCTTCCTGAGGTCGTCATTCCCTGTCCTCTCTCGTACTACGCAACTTTGTGTTGGCAATCCTGCCTCCCCTATTGTATCGTGCAATCCGGAGGCACCCGGTTCGCCCTCAAATCTGTTACACTACTTCCATGGCCGATTTTCTCCCGACTACAAAAGAAGAGATGGCGGAAAGGGGCTGGAATGACCTTGATGTTATCCTGGTATCTGGCGATGCCTATGTCGACCACCCGTCATATGGGACTGCGGTCATAGGAAGGGTGCTCGAGGCGACCGGCCTGCGAGTCGGTGTGATTGCCCAGCCGGACTGGAGGAGCACGGCGGATTTTTCGCGTCTCGGCACCCCCCGGCTCTTTGTCGGGATCACCGCCGGCAACCTCGACTCCATGGTCTCCAATTACACCTCCCACAAGAAACCGCGTCTTCGGGATGCCTATTCCCCAGGCGGAAGGCCGGGATTGCGTCCCGACAGGGCGACCATCGTTTACGCCAACCGTGTCCGGCAGGCGTTTGGCCGCATCCCCATCGTCCTCGGGGGTATCGAGGCGAGCCTTCGCAGGCTCGCGCACTACGATTGGTGGGATAACAGGGTGCGAAGGTCCATCCTCCTCGACGCTAAAGCCGATGTGCTGATCTACGGAATGGGAGAGGCGCAGGTTCTGGAGATCGCGAGGCGGCTCGCCGCGGGAACCGACCTGGCAGGTGTACCTGGCACCGTCGTGGCGCGGGGGGCTTCGGGGTTTCCGGCGGAGTCCGCCCTTGAAATCCCCTCTTATGAAGAAGCCAGGGACAATAAGGATACCTTCAATACAGCTTTCCAACTCATCGCGCAAAACCAGGATCCTTTCCGCGGGAAGACCCTATTGCAGCGCCACGGTGACCGCGTGGTGGTGCAGTTCCATCCCGCCAGCCCCCTCCCGGAGAACGAGCTTGACGCGATCTACCGGCTTCCCTACTCCAGGATGCCTCATCCCTCCTATGAAAAGGAGGGCGGCGTTCCGGGTTTCGAGACGACACGGTTCTCGATTGTTTCTCACCGTGGTTGCTGCGGTTCCTGCAGTTTCTGCTCCCTGTCGATGCATCAGGGAAGGATCATCCAATCGAGGAGTATCGAATCGGTTCTGGAGGAAGCGCGAGCGGTTTCCAGCATGAAGGGGTTCAAAGGTACCATCACTGACGTGGGCGGGCCGACTGCCAATCTTTACCGTGCCAGATGTGCCCGGTGGACAAAGGAGGGTGCCTGTGAAGACCGCGACTGTCTCGTTCCTGAAAAGTGCAAGGGCCTCAGGCTCGGCTATAGCGAGGCCATACGCCTCTACCGTGCGATTCTGAACCTGCCCGGGGTGCGTCATATGTTCATAGAGAGCGGCCTTCGGTACGACCTGCTCGTCCGGAAAGAGGCGGCAGAGTATTTTGAGCACCTGTGCCGCCATCATGTGGGAGGCCAGATGAAGGTGGCACCGGAGCACACCGTAAGCCGCGTGCTCAGGATCATGAACAAACCCGATCTTCATGTGTACGAGCAGTTTGTGCAGCGCTTCCGGGAGCTGCGGGAGGAGACAGGAAAGGACCAGTACGTGGTGAACTACCTCATAAGCGCACACCCGGGAGCGACCCTCAAGGACGAAGAAGACCTTGCCTCATACCTCAAACGGCGACATATGCGACCCGAGCAGGTGCAAGACTTTATCCCTTCGCCCATGACCCTGTCGGCGTGTATGTACTACACCGGACGCCATCCCGTCACCGGGGAGAAGATGCACGTAGCCAAGACTTTTCGGGAACGGAAGGCGCATCGGGCGACGATTCAATATGCCAGGCCGCCGCAAAATGAAGGCGCCCAAGGCCTTCGGAGGAGAAATACCCGGGGAAGCAAGGGCGGCGCGAGATAGGGCCTACAAAATAGAATGTTGTTCGATGGGCGCATTGACCGCAAAAATCACTTCCATCGTCAAAAGGCGTTTTACGGCTTTTTCCGTGGCATTTTTCATTCCCTATCGCGGTACAAGACTGAAGGCGGCCATCCGCATAGTAGGCGAGAACCTGCCCCGGCAGTTCGATGTTGCTTTTTCATCGCCGGGTCAGTCGGCTGATAGACCCGGCGGCGTGTGGACGGTGCGCATGGAGGGATCGATGAGATGTGGATGAGATGCGAGACTTGCTGGCCGAGGATAATACTTGCGTATATCCGAGGGCACCGGTAGGGCAGTGGTCAGGGGGCGCAGCGATACCTTCATGCGGACCGTCCGGACCTGTACATAGACCCGCACAACCGGTTTCAGCCTATCGCCTATTCACCGGTCGAGGACTTCGCGGACTTTCGCCTGCAGCCTCGCCAAAGAAAGGGGCTTTTCGAGAAAATCGACTTTCTCGCTCTGGATGCCTTTGTCGATGACCACGTCACCCGTGTACCCGCTCACGAAGATCGCCTTGACGCGGGGGTTGATCGCCGCGATCTCGTCAAAGACTTCCTTGCCGTTTTTCCCCGGCATGACCACGTCGAGGAGGACGAGGTCTATGGCCCCTTTATGCTCCCTGTAGACGCGGACGGCCTCGTACCCGTCCGCCGCTTCAATGGTCGCGTAGCCGTGGCTTTGGAGGATTCTCGTCATCATCTTCCTCACATCCAGGTCGTCTTCGACGATGAGGAGCGTCTCGGTGCCCTTTCTAATGGTATCGCTGGGGGCATCCTCCTGGGAGCTCCCGTGTTGTAGAAGGGGGAGAAAGATGTCGAAGGTGGTTCCCCTCCTGAGGTCGCTCTCCACGGTGATGAAACCTTCGTGCTGCTTTACGATGCCGTAGACGCTCGCGAGGCCGAGGCCCGTTCCTTTACCCACCTCTTTCGTCGTAAAAAAGGGCTCGAAGATGCGCGCCATGGTCTGCGGGTCCATGCCGACTCCTGAGTCGGAGACCGAGAGGAGCACATATCTGCCCGGCTTTCCGAATCCGTGGGCCTTCCTGAACGCCCCGTCCAACGTCGCCTCCCCCGTCTTTATGAGGATGAGCCCGCCCTTTCGGCATCGCGTCCCTGGCGTTGGTCGCGAGATTCATGAGCACCTGGTCGATCTGAGTCAGGTCAAGGCGGGCAACAAGGTCTGTGGCGCAGAGCTCTACCTTCAGCTCGATGTCCTCGGGCAGGAGCCTCTTGAGGAGCTTGGCCGTGCTTCTGACCACATCGTTCATCTTGTGGGGCTCCGGGTTGATCCGCTGCTTGCGGCTGAACGCGAGCAGACTTTGCGTGAGATCGGCAGCCTTGTTCGCGGACGCCACTATCTGGTCTACATACGGACGCAGGTGGTCATCGGGACCGATTTTCATCTGGATGAGGTTGGAGAAACCCATGATAACGGTGAGGAGATTGTTGAAGTCGTGCGCCACTCCCCCGGCGAGGGTCCCTATGGCCTCCATCTTCTGAGCCTGGCGGAGCTGCTCCTCCAGCATTCTCTTGTCCGTGATGTCCTGGACGATGCCGTCGTAGTAAAGGATCTTGCCGTCCCTGCCCGCCACGGCCCTCGTATTGAAAGACGCCAGGTACGTGCTGCCGTCCTTTCGATACTGCTCGCCCGCGAAGCCTCTCACCGCCCCTTCATTTTCGAGGAGCTCGTAGTAGCGCACCCGTTCTTCCGGGTGTACCCAGAGCTTTTTGCTGGTGTCGGCCACGTCGAGCATCATCTCTTCGGGAGAGGAGTAGCCGTGTATGCGGGCGAGGGCCGGATTCACGCTGAGCAGCACCCCTTCCGGCGTTCTTCGGAACATCCCTTCCATGGCGCTCTCGAAGATATCGCGGTAGTTCTCCTCGCTCGCGCGGATCCTCTCCTCGGCCTCTTTGCGAAGGAGGGCTATGCCGATGGTGGTCCCGATGCCTTCCAGGTGCTGAATGTTCTCTCTGGTGAACAATCCGGGCCGCTTATCGGCGAACTGAAGCATGCCTATTATCTTGTCTCCCGAGCGAAGAGGGATCAGCGCGATCGATTCATAGCCCTCCCTTACGCAGCGTCCCCTCAAGGACGCGGTATCGGCCCCGCCACGTGCCGTCGAGAAAAGGGTCGAAGCCGTGTTCGTCCACAGGCTGCCGCGCTCAGTGAAGAAAGGGGAAGGGCCATCCAGGCCGCCTTCGATCACGCTCCCGCACAGACAGGCGAGGCGGAAGCCCCCATGTTCGTCGCATGCGACGCTCTGGGTGCCAGAGGCAAGGAGCGAGCTCTCCTCCTCGATGAAGCCTTCCGGGAAACCGATCGCCTCGAGGTAGGGGAAGTCATCTCCTGACCGCATGCGCACGCCCGCTGCTTCTGCACCGACATACTCCTTGAGCAGGTGAAGGATGTCCCGGGTGAGGGTCTTGATGTCGCGGGGAGAATTGAGGGTCCTTAAGATCGTGCTGGTGAGGTCCCTCCGCCCTTCGGCGAGCCGGCGGCCGGAGATGTCCCGGAAGTAGCCGATCCCCGCCGGCGTGCCGTTGTAAGCCATGACTGACGTCGAGGCCTCGACGTATATGACGGAGCCGTCCTTTCTCACGCCCTTGAATTCGTAGTGATGCGGCGTCGGCTCGCCGATCCGCCCCTTACGGATGAACTCCGCAACCCTGTCGCGGTCGTCGGGATGGACGATCGCCGTGGCCGGCATGGCGCCGACTTCATCGGGACCGTAGCCGAACATGTCGAGAAACTTCCGGTTGACGTAGAGGTGCCTCCCATCCTGGGCTATGGCCACGCCGTCGTTCGAGCTTTCTATGGCCTGCCGGTACCGCTCCTCGCTCTCCTCCAGGGCGGAGGCGGATTCGCGCTCTGAGGTCCGGTCGCGGAATACCAGGACCACTCCGAAGGAGTTGCCTCCCTCGTCCCTGATGGGTGCGCCGCTGTGAACGATGGGGTATTCCCTCCCGTCCCTCGAGAGGAGCTTCGTATGGCTCGCCATCCCGGTCACCGTTCCTTCATGGAGGACCCGCTTCACCGGATCCTCTACTTCGGCCCGCGTCTGCTCGTCCACGATGTGAAAGACCTTCCGGATGGCCTTTCCCCGTGCTTCTGCCTCGCGCCAGCCGGTGAGCCGCTCGGCCACCGGGTTCATCTCTCTCACCCTTCCGCCCATGTCTGCGGTGATCACCGCGTCGCCGATGCTGTAAAGGGTGGTCCGGAAAAGCTCCCAGGACTCCCGTTCCGTGCGCTCGACGTGATAGAGCGTCCGATAGAGGTGTGCCTGCCGGTGACGATAGGCATAGGCCGACGTCAGCGCTGCAAGGAGGATAAGAAGAAAAACGACGAGAGAGAATGAGGCTGCCCGATATCGTGCCTCGGCGAGGATCTCGTTCGAATCGACCTTTGCCACGATGAACCAGGGTGAGCCCGGCACGGGCCGGAGGTCCGCCGTCACCTCTACGTCGCGATAATCCTTTCCCACGAACATGCCCTGCCGGCCGAGGACTGCCTGCACTGCGGGGTTCTCCTTTCGGCTCAAGGAGAAATTCGCGACGAGGGCGGAGTTGTGCCAATGGCGGAGGTCGTTGAGAAAGAGGACGCGATCGCCGTCCCTGCGGACCACCAGCGTCTCAGCGGTCTTGCTCGAGGAGGGCCACGCCCCCATAAGGGGATAGAGAAACGCATCGGCGCCGATCCGGAAAACGAGCATCGCGGCGAGCCTGCCCTCCCGGGTAATGATCGGCGCTATGACATCTATGTATATCTTCCCGTCGGATGCGCGGTAGAGATCGGTCAAGACCGCGGCACGGCTCAACGCGGCCTCGCCCATGGCCTGTGCGTCCGCTGCGTCGAGGGCTCCGCGGGCGTTTTGGGACAGGGAATAGAGCACGCGGCCTTTGGCGACGAGGAGCACGTCGGCGTAGCCGTCGATCACCTGCTCGAGGCGCATCCTTTCCTTGACGCCCGCCCATTCGCCGGGCGTGGCAATCTGATCGGAAACGTGCGCCACGGCCCTTCCGAAGAAGGGGCTTTGCGCCGCGATGGAGATGTCCGCGAGCCGGCCCTGCCGCCACTGGCTGATCTGGTCGGCCTTCAGTTCGGCGATGGTCCTTAGATCGGCGTATTCCTTCAGACGGATGCGATTCGCCTCGGAGCGGTAAAAGAGGAAGCGGCCGGCCACGAACATTAGGAAGAGAAAGACCAGCGAACCTGTCCGGTAAAGGCGCCTGGTGCCTTTCGATCGCTCGACTTCTCTCACGAATCCCTCTCCCGGACTTTTATTTCCCCTTCCTGTAGGGAGGACCCATATTACACATGGTTTCCCTTTTTTTGCAAGGCCGCTGCTTAGCGCCTTGCGAACGCAAGAAGGCGCCTCTTCTATCAGTCTGTTCGCCCCTTTCCCATGGGGCTTAAATAGCCTTGGGGGCGGACGGCTCGGTCTTCGCCCGACTGCGCAGTTGAGACGAAGGAGGTGCGCCTACGGCGTGCGCATAGTGGCTGACGACCTACCGTTGTCCTGATGTGTGAGGGTCCTTATATTTCTATTATTGGCTTATCATCAGGGGCCACCGTTGCCGGCGCGAAGGGAGCCGGGACGAAGGCGAGGCAGGGCATGGCGAATATCCCGGCCGCCTAAGAGCGTCGCAAGAGGAACCACTGATACGACAAAAGGGGCCATATAAGCTCCTTTTAGTGAGAGTCTATTTGCCGGACTGAATCAATGAGCGAATCACAAAGGAGGAGGACATGTCTCACATCATCAGGCAGTTGAGTCTATGTTTAGTGATTCTGGCTTTAGTGGCATCGGCGTTTGCCTACACCAATGACCAGGCGTCGAATGGAAAGGAGCTCTATGTCAAGTATTGCGCCGTTTGCCACGGCGCAAGCGGCGGAGGCGGCAAGGTACCGGACCAATTTGGCAACCTTGCTGGTTTGACGGCCCCTCCGTTGGTTGGTCCGGGATTCTTGCCGGGAATGGAGACAGTCGGTCAGGTCTATGATTTTGCAAGCAAGAACATGCCGGGGGATAAGCCCGGCAGCTTGAAGAGCAGCGAATATCTTGACATTATCTCCTTTGCCCTCCAAGCCAACGGCATTAACCCTGACGGCGAGCCCCTCACTCCGGCTTCGGCCGAAAAGATAAAGTTGCCCGATGGAAAATAGTCAGTGATCGGATCACGAATGGGTGAGGTTACTTTTCGAGGGGACCATGAATCAGCCAACGGTCCCCTCGCTTTCGCGCGGGAGATCGGGCTCCTCACCGACCCGTTTACTTCCGGTGGTGTGACGTGAAAATGCCCGGAAAGCCCGTCCTTGGGCGCGGAAGAAAGGCTTCGGGTCTGCACGTAAACCGCCAGCCTCTTCTTCCGGCAACGCCTCACTGAGAGGCAAGGCAGGAAGTCCAGATGCTACCTTGACACGGCCTCTGGGCGGTACTACATCCCAAACAAGGAGATAAATTCTTAGCATCCGTAAAAGGAGGACGAGGATGAAAATCAAGGCCGCCGTGGTGCGCGAAAAAGCGGGTCCTTTTCTTATCGAAGAGATAGAGCTTGAAGAGCCGAGGGCCCACGAGGTCCTGGTGCGCGTCGTCGCCTGCGGTCTCTGCCACACCGATCTTGCGGTGAGAGATCAGCATCTGCCGGCGCCGCTGCCCGGCGTGTTCGGCCATGAAGGGGCTGGTGTCGTGGAGAAGGTCGGTTCGGCCGTCCAAAAGGTGCGGCCGGGAGACCATGTGGTGATGAGCTACTTTTCAGACGGCACGTGCCCCTCCTGCAAGAAAGGCGCGCCGACCCACTGTTTGAACTTTTCTGACGGCAATTTCTCCGGCGCCCGTCTGGACGGCTCAACGACGATGCGAAAAGCCGGAGAGGCCATTCATGGGTCGTTCTTCAGCCAGTCCAGTTTTGCCACCCATGCCCTCGCGAATGAGCGCAACGTAGTAAAAGTAGCGAGCGACTTGCCCCTGGAGAAGCTTGGGCCTCTGGGCTGCGGCATCATGACCGGCGCAGGCGGGGTGATCAATTCGCTGAAAGCACGCCCCGGTTCATCCATCGCCGTCTTCGGTGCAGGATCGGTCGGAGTGAGCGCGATAATGGCATCCGTGGTGAGCGGCTGCACTACTATCATCGCCGTGGACATCAACGACGGCCGGCTGGAGACTGCCAAAGGGTTCGGCGCGACCCATACGATCAATTCCTCCACAACCGATCCCGTTCAGAAGATACAGGAGATCACGGGCGGCGGGGTGGAATACGCCCTGGAATGCACGGGCATCCCTATGGTACTGCGGCAGGGGTTCGAAGCCCTCGCCACGGGAGGCACCTGCGGCTTGATCGGAGCGGCTCCCGCAGGGTCACAGGTGACTTTCGACACGCAAACTATCTTGAGCGGCGGAAGGATACTGCGGGGCGTGATCATGGGCGATTCCATTCCGGACGTCTTCATTCCGCAGTTGATCGACTTTTACAAGGCCGGCAGGTTTCCCTTCGACCGGATGATCACGTTCTATCCCTTGGACCAGATAAACCAGGCTGCAGAGGACTCGGAGAAGGGAAAAGCATTGAAGGCGATACTGCGCCCTTAAGGGGCATCGAAAGATAGGGGTCGAGAAGCCGGACAGCAGGACGGGCAGCGGTGAAACGAAATCTTGTCAAGAAGGGATTGCTTGTTGCTCTGTTAATCGGCTTGGTTGCCGCTTTCTTGGCGTTGCACCTGAGTCAGTACTTCACGCTTACCTATCTTAAGGGTTCTGCCGAGGGGTTCAGGGCACTCTATGCCGAGCACAAGGCTTTGGTGATCCTGGTCTACTTTCTGGTGTACGTTGCCACAACGTCTCTCTCTTTGCCGGGGGCCGCGGTCCTGACCATCGCCGGAGGGGCTTTCTTCGGCCTTATTGTCGGCACGCTGGTTGTTTCCTTCGCCAGCGCGACAGGTGCGACCGTAGCCTGTTTCGTTTCCAGGTTTGTCTTGAGAGACTGGGTACAGGGCAAGTTCGGTGACAAGATCGTAAAAATCAATGAGGGCATCGAGAGAGAGGGCGCATTTTATCTATTCACGCTCCGCTTGATTCCCGTATTTCCGTTCTGGATGATCAACCTTGTCATGGGGCTTACCAAGATCCCGCTGCGAAGGTTTTACTGGGTGTCGCAACTGGGAATGCTCCCCGGAACTGTGGTCTACGTAAATGCGGGGAGAGAACTGGCAAAGATCGACTCTCTCCGGGGGGTCCTTTCACCGGGCCTGCTCATCTCGTTCGTGCTTATCGGGATCTTTCCCATAGCAGTGAAGAAAATGGTGGCCCTTTACAGAGGCAGGAAAGGCAGTGACGGGGAAGAGCAATTTCTGAAATAAAGGGGAAGATCATGGCACATTATGATTTTGACATAGGTATTCTCGGCGGAGGTGCGGCAGGTCTCACTGTGGCCGCGGGTGCATCTCAGGCCGGCGCGAAAGTGCTCCTCGTGGAAAAGGAAGGGAGGCTCGGAGGCGATTGCGTCTATTACGGATGCGTTCCCAGCAAGACCCTGATCCGGAGCGCGCAGGTGTACCATCTTGTGAAGAACGCTAGCCGGTTCGGCCTCCCTGAGATGAGCCTTCGGAGCCCCGACTACCAGGAAATCGCGAGGCGAATTCAGTCAGTAATAAGTATTATCCAGAAATATGATTCAGAAGAGAGGTTCTGCAATCTGGGTGCGAAGGTGGAGTATGGCAACGCCTCTTTCGTCGACGAACACGCAATAAGCCTCGACGGGAAGCGGCACTCGGCGAAGTATTGGGTTATAGCCACAGGCTCTTCCCCTGCCATACCGCCTATAGACGGTCTTGAGGAAACTCCTTACATAACCAACAAAGAAATTTTCTCTCTCGGAAGACTCCCTGCGTCGATGGTCATCATCGGGGGAGGGCCCATTGGGATCGAGTTTGCCCAGGCGTTCACGAGGCTGGGCACGAAGGTCACCGTGGTAGAGTTTCTCGGCCAGATTCTTAATGCTGACGACAGGGACATGACGGACGTCGTCATGACCCTGCTGAAAGATGAGGGGGTGGAGTTTTACCTCGACTCTGCGGTCACGAGCACAAGGGCTGTGGGAAACGAGATAGAGGTTCTCTTCAAGAAAGGTGAGGAGAAAAAGAGTGTTAAAGCAGAGACCCTGGTTGTAGCCACGGGCAGGAGAGTGAACCTTGAGGGTTTGGGCCTTGAGAACATCGGTGTGGCCCTCGACAGGAGGGGCCTCAAACTCGACGAAAGACTCCGCACGACGCAAGGGCACATCTTTGGTGCCGGCGATGTCACGGGCACCTACCAGTTTACCCATGCGGCCGGTTACGAGGGCGGCATCGTGGTGAGCAACGCCATATTCCATTTCCCGAGAAAGGCAGACTATACATACCTGCCCTGGGTCACCTATACGGACCCCGAGCTTGCCAGTATCGGCATGAACGAGAAAATTGCTAAGGGCAGGGGCATCAATTACTCAGTTTGGTCTGACGAGTTTGTGAGCAATGACAGGAGTCTCGCGGAGGGCGAAAAGATCGGGAAAATAAAGATGCTTCTCGACGAAAAGGAGAAACCCATCGGGGTCCAGATCCTGGGTCCGCAGGCTGGAGAACTACTCAGCGAATGGATAGCCGTGATGAACGGTAAGGTAAAGCTATCGACGCTGGCATCGGCCGTACACCCTTATCCGACCCTCGGGGAGATAAACAAACGTGTGGCCGGCAATCTTTTCGCGACCAAGATATTCTCAGAGAACGTGAAAAAAGCGCTCAAGTTCTTTTTCAGCCTCAAGGGGAGGGCATGTGGCGAAGGCACCGGCTGAGCGTCCGCCGCATCGGTATTATGGCGAGGTACATTCAGAGGGAGACCGAGCCGGCAGCGAGCAGCCCCTTCCGCACGGCGGGTAGCCAATGAGCGCGTCGGGGAGCGCGAGGCAGCGGCAACGAAGGCATACGCCTGAAGGCACCGGCATAATCAGATAAGGAGGGTTCGAACATGAGCGAAAAAGGTTTGACCCTGATACAGCGGGTGGCGATCTGCTTCGTGGCGGGGGTGATAGGCGCAGTGGCCGTGCTCCTTTTCAGCCGCGTCCTGTTTGGGTTGGGGCTTAGCGCGGCCCTAGGGGTAAAGGCCCCCATACCCTTGAAGGCGCCCGACATATACAGGCCGCTCTTCTGGGGCGGGCTGTGGGGTATCCTGTTCGGGCTTTTCGTAAAGCTCGCCTGGAAGCGGCTGTACCTCTTCGGCCTTCTCTACGTCATCGTGCCGCTGCTCGCGCTGTACTTAATCTTCCTGCCGATGGGGGGTGCGGGATTTTTCGGTCTTAAGATGGGCGGGCCGATGTTCACGTTCTACCTGCTGCTCGTAAATCTGCCGTACGGGATAATCGCCGCTTTGGCCGCAAGGGCGATCATAGGGAAGGAGCCGTAAGCCTCTTGCGACCGTATCGGTATCCCTGGTTTCGACCACCGCCAAGCGGACAGCTGCTTGAAGCGAGGAGGTACTCATGACAGCGATGACGATGAAGGCAGTGCGGATACACGAATATGGGGGACCGGAAAAGCTCGTTTACGAGGATGCACCGCGTCCTCTGCCGGGAGACGGCGAGATCTTGATCCGGGTCTTTGCTGCGGGTGTGAACCCCCTGGACTGGAAAGTAAGGGCAGGGAATCTCAAGGATTGGCTGCACCATAAGCTCCCTTTGATTCCGGGATGGGACGTCTCCGGAGTGGTCGAGTCACTCGGCCCCGGCGTGATAAGCCCCCGAGTCGGAGAACCGGTATTTGCCCGTCTCGATACCCGGCGGGACGGCGCCTACGCCGAATATGCGGTATCGGAGGCCCGCATCGTGGCCAAGAAACCTGTGTCCATCGACCACGTCCATGCGGCGTCTGTTTCACTCGCAAGCCTGACGGCGTGGCAGGCCTTGTTCGAAGCAGGACAGCTCGCGCCGGGTAAGCGCGTCCTGATCCATGGAGCGTCGGGCAGCGTAGGCGGGTTCGCAGTACAGTTTGCGAAGCAGAAAGGTGCGTGGGTCGCGGCTGCCGTGAAGGGTGTGGACAGGGAGTATGCATCGACCCTCGGGGCGGACCAGGTGGTGGACTATGACGCGGCCCCCTTTGAAAGGGCAGTCTCCGGTGTCGACCTCGTTCTCGATGTCATCGGGGGGGAGATTCAGGAGCGTTCTGTCAAGGCCCTGCGAGAGGGCGGGATCCTCGTGTCCACCGTGGGCATCCACGTTGCCGGAGAAGCGAAGGCGCGAAAAATCGAGACAAAGGATTTCGCGGTCCGGTCCGACGGGGAGCACCTCTCCGAAATCGCAAAACTGATCGATGCCGGGCAACTGAAGCTCAATGTGGAAACCGTGCTGCCCCTCGATAAGGCGAGCCAGGCCCATGAGCTCGTCCAATCGGGCCGGGCCAGGGGCAAAGTCGTATTGAAGGTGAGGGATTAAGAGACCGCTGCAAGAAAACTGAGGGGTGGTGTGCGATGAATCCTGGAAGGGTGCGAACCATCCATCGCCGTTTAGGGATCTCGCTTGCTTTTTTCTTACTCGTGCAGGCAATAGCCGGAATGTTGATGGGCATCGGAAGGCTGGCCTCGGTTGATGCGTCCAAGCTGTACAACGTTCTGTACTCGGTCCATGCTGATTGGGATCCCCTGGGAAGTGTCTACCGGGCTGCCCTGGGTCTTGCGACCGCTGCGCAGGGGATTTTGGGAATCATGATCTTCCTCAAGCGGTTGCGTCTCAAGACAGGAGATAAGACGATCTCATCCATCCCCTCATCTGCCGATCAGCCGCATGAGCCAAAGAAGGAGGATGCCGTGAGCGCTCTCAGCTTTGCCAATGATATTCGGCCGCTCTTTCGCGACATGGACGTATCGGCCATGAAGCGGTACGGGATCGATCTGTCTTCTTACGAGGACGTGAAAAAGCGCTCCAGGGATATATACGCCCAGCTTAGTGCAAAGGAAATGCCTTGTGACGGGCCGTGGGAAGAGAGCCGTCAACAAAAGCTCAAGGAGTGGATGGACAGCGGGATGCAGCCCTAACATTTCTTCCTGCCGTGATCGCCGCATTTGCGGCGCACGGGCCATGCGTGCGATGCGGCGTGGCGAGGTGCTCGTCGAACAGGGAAACAACGCCGTACCGCTTTTTGTGGTGGTCTCCGGCGTCTTTACCCCAGGATAATACATGCACTCTTCTGTACCTGCCGGGCGTATCAGCAACATAAGCTGATACGCCCGGCACGGATGGGCGAGCGAACGGCAAACACGAGCTTAAGCGAGTTTGAGGGGGGAGGCTCCGGCGGCTTATGCTGCCGGAGGGGGCGCTGAGCCCCAATAATGGCTGAGATGTGGATGCAATCTGAGCCTCGTCGCCCGGAGGCGTCCGGCCAGAAATGTACCAATCGCCTAAAGCGGGGCACCCCCGTCTTGCAAGACCTCTTAAGAGAGAGCCACATTGCCACGGGGGTAGCGCGTCGGAGGGCATGAGGTGAGCAGAGCGCCGCAGAGGGAGTATTTCCTCCAGGCCGCGTCGTCCGATCCGACACTACACCCCGGCCGTCGAGAATTGAGAGGCCAGCGTGGGCAGGACAAGCCTTCGGAACATCGCGTCGATCTCCTCCGGCGCCATTGGCTTCTCCGAATCGAGCCACCATGACATCACCGAGGCAAAGGCCGATGAAATGAAATGGACGAGGAGGTCGCCGGGGATTGCGGAAGCCCTATCGGCCCTCCTCCGGAGCGCGCTCGCTGCCTCGTCTCTGACAAGCCCGGCAATCATGGCGGGAAAGTACTGGAGGACGAGGCCCCCTGCCTGGGAGCCCACCAACACCCTGTAGACCTCCCTATATTCGTACGCGTGCTCGAACATGGCCAGACTGAAGCCTATGATTCTCTCATAGGGCTTCCCCGTGGCCGCGTGCGCCCGTGCTCTTGCAGCCTCGAGCGTATCTCTCAGGTGGTGCAACCCGGCAAGGAGCAGGTCGTCCTTGTCCTCGAAGTGGGTGTAAAATGTGGACCTGCCCACGTCCGCCTCGTCTATGATCTCCTGAATGGTGATGGAGCGGTACTCCTTTCTCTTCATCAGGGAGATGAGCGCGTTGTGGAGGACCCTGCGCGTCTTCTCGATTCTCCGGTCTTTGCCCTTCTGGTTCATCTCCTCCTCCTTTTTGCGCGAAAGTTTCCGGACAATAGGCTTCCCGATGTTCCTTATCGGACAGATCTGCCTTTGCCTGTTCTTCCCCGCCCCTGCGCAAGAGCATATAGTGAAAGTAGACGCTTGTCCATTAAACAACTTTTGTTCGGAGGTTGGCTGTGACGGACGTACAGGGAAAAGAGAAAGTCAAGCCGGGGGCCCTTATCCAACTTAAGGATGTGGCAAAGTCCTTCTCCACGCCATACGGAGAGATCCATGCCCTCAGAGGTGTCTCCCTGGACATTAGGCAGGGGCAGCTCATCGCACTCACCGGGAAGTCGGGAAGCGGCAAGTCGACCCTCCTCAACGTGATGACGGGCATAGACCGGCCCACGAGCGGCAGCGTGACGATCGGCGGGGTCTGCCTCGAGTCTCTCCCTGAAGGGCCGCTGGCCGGATGGAGGGGGAGAAACGTAGGGGTGGTATTCCAGTTCTTCCAGCTCCTCCCTACCCTCACGGTCCTCGAGAACGTCATGCTCCCCATGGATTTCTGCAACACCTTCCGGAAGAAGGAGAGGATAGAGAGGGCCCTCGCCCTTCTGGAAAGGGTGGGCATAGAAGACCAGGCCCGTAAGCTGCCCTCTGCCCTCTCCGGAGGACAGCAGCAGAGGGCCGCCATAGCGAGGGCCCTCGCCAACGATCCTCCTATCGTCGTTGCCGATGAGCCCACCGGCAACCTGGACTCGGTCACGGCAATCTCCATGTTCGAGCTGTTCGCGGAAGCCGCGCAGGCGGGAAAGACGGTTGTGGTCGTCACCCATGAGAGGGAGTTCTCACAGTTTTTCGAGCTGACCGTCGTCCTGTCCGACGGCGTAATCAAGGACAACGCCGATGTCTTGACCGCGGATGCCGCGAAAGGGGGCCTCCCATGCTGAGGCCCAGGTTCGTCAAAGTGATGCGCGACCTCACGTCAGACTATACAAGGAGCGCCCTGCTCGTCCTCGCCATATTCATAGGCGTCTTCGGCGTGGGCTCGATTCTTGGGGGCTACGCTGTCCTTGTGAGGGAGATGGCGCGCAACTACCTCGGGACAGCGCCGGCCTCGATGACCATAAAGGTGGAGGACGTTGCCCTCGACAAGGGGATTGTCCGGGAGGTGGAGGGCCTCCCCGGGGTGCTTCGGGCAGAGCGCCACGCGACGATAGCGGCGAGGATGCGCGTGGGAGAGGATTGGTATCCGCTCCTCCTCTTCGTCATCGATGATTTCGACGCCATGAAGACGAACAAATTCAGGCACATCTCCGGAGCGTGGCCGCCGGATCCGGGCACCATGCTCGTCGAGCGCACGGCCCTGGGCGTGATGAAGGCACGAGTCGGGGACTCAGTCATTGTCAAGACGCCCAATGGAAGGGAGCTGCCCGTGGCCATCTCCGGCATCGTCCACGACCCGGGCCTCGCGCCGGCCCGCCAGGAGCAGCGAGGATACGGGTACTGCACCCTCTCCACGCTGCGAAGACTCGGGGAGGCGCAGGGCTTTGACGAGCTCCGGGTGATCGCGGCCGGGAAAGAGATCACCCAAGGGGCCATCGAACAGGAGGGCAGGACCATAGCCCGCCTGCTTGAAGATCGCGGGTACAGGGTGCACGAGATCCAGGTGCCTCCGCCCGGGAGGCACCCGCACCAGGGACAGATGAATGCGGTGCTCTTGCTCTTCCTCGTCTTCGCCTTCCTGACCCTCTTTTTGAGCGCCATCCTGGTGTCCGCGTCCCTTGCGACCCTCATGACCAGGCAGGTGCGGGAGATCGGCATATGCAAGGCCATCGGCGCGGGCTCGGCCCAGGTGTCGGCCCTCTATCTTCTCATGCTTCTCGTCGTGTGCGCCGTCGCAGTCCTCTTTGCCGCTCCCCTAAGCCGGCTCGCGGCAGGGGTGCTCGTGGGGCAGATCGGGGAGCTTCTCAACCTCGACATACAAGATGCCTCAATCCCCTGGTGGGTCCTCCTCGTGGTGGTCGCCGGCGGGACGCTCGTGCCCTTGGCTGTCGCAGCTTATCCCGTGCTCCGCGGCGGCAGGATCAGCGCCCTGGAAGCCCTCAACAGCTATGGAGTCTCAGCCGCGGCCTTAGGAAAGGGGCGCATGCAGGCGATGCTCGGGCGCCAACGCGTGCCCGGCAGCATACTCACCCTCTCCCTGCGGAACGTCTTTCGCAGCCGGTCGAGGCTCGCCATGACCCTCCTGCTCCTCGCGGCGGGCGGGGCCCTCTTCATGACCGCCCTCAATACGTCGAGGGCATGGAACGTCAATCTGGAGAAGATCTACAAGTATCGACACTACGATCTGGAGGTGAGGCTTTTCACACCGTTTCCCGCAAGTAAGCTCATTCCGTCGCTCCGTGGCATCCCGGGCGTGAGGGAGGTGGAGGCCTGGGGCCAATCGCCGGCCGCCTTCAGCAAAGGGGGTGGGCCCGACGTGGTGAGGACGTATCCCGACAAAGGCCACGGGGCCTTCCTGGTCCTCGCCCTGCCCCCTTCCACGAAGCTCGTGAGCTTCCCCCTTACACGGGGGCGCTGGCTCGGGCCTGACAGCACCGACGAAGTGGTGCTCAATCAGATGGCCCTCGCCCAGGAGCCCGGCCTGAGCGTGGGGGACCGCATCGCCCTCTCAGTAGACGGCCGCCCCTCGTCATGGAGGATCGCGGGGTTCGTGGAAGATATCGGCTCCCCTGCGGTGGCCTATGTTCCGTATGCCGCATACGCCCGCCTTACCCATACCGAGGGCATGACCGACACCATCCGGATATCCCTCTGGGACCGGGAGAAGTCCGCGGCCATGCTCAAGACCCGCGAGATCGAAGCGGCAATCGGCTTATCCGGGGCCTCCGTAATCTCCACCGTGCCTGTGTCGCTTCTGCGAAACGCCATTGCCGAGCACATGGCGGTGCTCGTGGGAGCCCTCCTCGCCATGGCCATTCTCATGGCTGTGGTGGGGACGTGCGGCCTCATGTCCACCATGAGCATGAACCTCATCGAGCGGACCCGGGAGCTGGGGGTCATGAGGGCCATCGGCGCAACCCCGGCAGCGGTGAGCCGCCTCGTTATCTTCGAAGGGCTCATCTGTGCGGCATTCAGCCTTGTCTTCGCCTTCGCCCTCTCCGTCCCCCTGTCGGCTTATCTGGGGAGACTCATCGGGAACATGGCCTTTCGCATCCCCCTGCCCCTGGTCCTTGCGCCTCTCGCCTTTGTGGCGTGGACCGTCCTCATCATGGCAGGGTCGATCGTGGCGAGCGCCTACCCGGCGATAAGGGCAAACAGACTGACAGTACGTGACGCCCTCGCATACTACTAGCGTTTGCCGGATCGGCGGCCTAATTCGGATGGGACGGCGCGGTCCATAGGTCGCCTTTGATCTTTGTGGAAAATGTCTATTGTGCTGACCGACAAAAGCCGGTTATCCTGACGCAGAATTATTATCGGGGAGATAAATGCTCCTATAAGTCGTCCGCCAAACTGTAGGCCAGAGACGTTTATTCTGCCGTCTCATTTCTTCTACCAGCCTTCCGGTCGTAAAGGTTTTTGCGGCTTATTCCCAGGAGGCGAGCGGCTCTGCTCTTGTTGCCGCCTACGGAACTCAAGACCCTCTGTATGTAGTCCGCTTCCATCTCGGCGAGGGTGAGCACGTTTTTCAGGGCGCGGGGTTCGTCGCGTTCCACGTAACACGAGGCAGTGCTCAAAACGCCGTCGGAGAGGTCTTCCATATCTATCTCGCCGCGCTCGCTGCTCAGGATCACGGCCCGCTCGAGCACGTGCTGAAGTTCTCTCACGTTTCCGGGCCAATCGTAGGCCACAAGCAGTTCCACGGCGTTCTGTGAAATCTGTTTCCTTCTGCCCGCCCTGGAAAACTTGTCAAGGCAGTAATTGACCAAAAGCGGGATATCTTCCCTCTTCTCCCTTAAGGGAGGAAGATCGATGACAAACGTATTGATGCGAAAGTACAGGTCTTTCCGGAACTTGTCTTGTTCGACGGCCCGCAACAGATCCTTGTTCGTGGCGAAGACGAACCGCACGTCCACCCTTTTCTCCTTTGTGTCACCCAGCTTTCTGAACACGCCCGTTTCGAGCGCCCTCAGCAATTTGGCTTGCATGGAGAGCCCCATATCCCCCACTTCGTCGACGAAGAACGTCCCCCGGTCTGCAATCTCCAGAAGACCCATTTTTTCGCTCTCGGCGCCGGTGAAGGCCCCTTTCTTGTGGCCAAAAAGCTCGCTTTCAAGCATGGTCTCCGGCAAGGCGCTTGAGTTGATGACCACAAAGGGGTTTTCGGCCCGGACGCTCAAATCATGTATGGCTCTGGCGGCAAGCTCCTTTCCCGTGCCTGTCTCGCCCACGATGAGGACCGGCATGTTCGAAGCGGCGACAAGGGAAATCAGGTTTCTGACTTTGTCCATCTTTTTGCTCTTGCCGATGAAGTCGTCGCGCACCCGCATCCGGTGCATGTGCTCTTCAAGAATCAGCGTTTTTACCCTGAGCATCTTCTTCTCATGGGCTTTGGAAATCACGCTGGAAAGCTCCGATATCTTGCACGGTTTCGTCAGGTAGTCGTAGGCTCCCAGTTTCATGGACGTTATCGCCGTCTCCACGGAGGCGAACCCCGTGAGCATTACCACTTCCAGAGTGGGCTCCGCCTGTTTGAGCTGCAGAAGGAGTGCGACCCCGTCTATGTCGGGCAGCTTTATGTCGAGCACTGCCACGTCGAAGCTCTCCTTCTTGATGATCGAGAGGGCCTCTGCACCCGATGAAACAGACACGACATTCATCCCTTCCATGGTGAGATGCTTTTGCAGCGCCGCCATAAGGTGTAGCTCGTCGTCGATCATGAGAACGCGAATCATGGCCACCCCTTCATTCCGCCAGCTCCGTCGGCAGCGTCACAACAAACGTGGTCCCGTATCCGGGTTTGCTTTTCGTCACAATGGTGCCGCCCATGTTACTCAGGAACTCGTGACAGAGCGACAACCCGAGCCCTATTCCCTTCTGCGATTCTTTCGTGGTGAAAAAAGGCTCAAAAACCTTGTCAATTATGGAGTCGGGGATGCCGACGCCGTTGTCCTCGACTTCAAGGAGAACGCGGTTCCCATGGAGCCTGGTCCGTATCCGCACAATAGGGTCTATCCTGCCTTCGACGGCATCTACTGCATTGCTTATGAGATTTACGATTACCTGCCGGAGCGCGCCGATATCCGCCTTCACGTGCGGCAGCGTGGGGGCCAGGTCCTTCACGATAGTCCCTGTAGATCTACTATTGTAGGCGAATTCGAGAACATTACCGACGAGTCGATTCACGTCGACCTCCGTGATTGCGAGTCCTTCCCTCCACGGCAGATTGAGGATGTCGCTCGTCACATGCTTGCATCGGAATGCCTGGGCCTCGATCATCTCCAGATCTTCCCGCAGCTCGGCCAGCTCAGGCAGTCCCGCCTCACGCATCTTCGCCGAATCGAGACGCCGGCCTGCCAGTTCCGAATGCGCCACCAGAGTGGCAAGAGGATTGTTCAATTCGTGGGCAATGCCTGCAGCAAGCTTCCCTATGGCCGCCATGCGGGTCTCCTGCATGAGTTTGGCCCTGGTCCTGACCCGATCCGTAGTCTCCTCGACGATGCAGAGAAGCCCCTCCATCTCGCCATCCTTTCCCTTCAAAGGGACCCCCTTGAAATCCATACAGAGAGTTCTATCTCCCTTGTAGGTCACGTAGGGGAAGTCCCAGAGCTGGAAGGGCCTGCCTTTTAGACCTTTCTTAATATGGGCAGCAAGTCCGCACTTTATGGTGTACGGATTCTGGGGCCAGTTGAAGCCTATGAGCTTCTTCTCCGCCTCCGGCCCCAGACCAAATATCGGGGCAACTGCGGGATTTATGCTGGAAACGACTCCTTTCGCGTCCAGGGTAAAGATGGCTATGGGCGCGTTATCGATAAGGGCCGTGTTGAAGTCGTTAAGGCGACGCAGCTCGTTTTCTGCCTGTTTTCGCTCCGTGATGTCGAGAAGGGTTCCGATGACCGCCAGTCTTCCCTGATAAAGGGTGCGTGAGCCGTATACCTCCACATCAATAATCTTTCCTGTTTTGGTGACTTCTCTGAACTGGTGATGGACGGATCCGACTCTGCCCGTCAGCCGGTCCCGCAGATTCTTGTTCACAGCAGGCCAGTCCTCAGGTAAGACAAGGTTTTGCGGACTGATCCGGTCCACCATCTCCTCAGCCTCGTAGCCGTGTATCTCGGTGAACCTCGGGTTCACGTACCTGAAAACGGCGTCTTGTATCAAGTAGACACCGACTAGCGACTTCTCTGTGAGATCCCTGAACTTCCCCTCAGACTCACGGAGGGCCTCTATCGTCTGCTCCGCCCGTGTCTGTGCCGAGATACGGCAGTTAGGTTCCCCATCCGTGCCTCTCGCAAGCCGGCCGGGAAGACCCTCTATTCTTCTCTGTCTTGGATCTCTCGGCTCTCCCGTTCTCCTCATTGTTCGTCAGCTACCCCTGGTCGTGGCTGCAAAATGGGTGCCCTCATTTTGACCCTCCTACCCCATACGGGGCCTTCAGGATATCGCCCCGTGGGCGCCTTGCCCACACGGCCGGGGATCCAGGCTCTAAAATCCCCGGATACCCTGCCTCGCGATCAGTGTGTAGTAATTATACAGTTTCCCCGGCTTCGACACCAGGATGAATCATGGAACAATGGCTTTGCGCCCGGAGTTTGTTGGCCCAGGGAGCCTATTGTACGGTATCGTACGATAGCCTGTGCACTAATTATACTTTTGTGTACTTTCTATACATTGTTTTTCTTTCTCTCTACCACCGAGATGCTACGGATCCTTTGGTATTCCTTTCTGTTGACCAATTGGCCCTGATATTGCTATTCTGGGAGCAGGCAAAACAGAAAACACGGGGAAAGGGCTATCATGGAGGCACTGCATGTCTTTTGCCTATGTCGGGTTATGGCCTTTTTCGAGGGAGGAGGCGGAATAGAGTATTCGTCAGGCCGGCAAAGCCCGTTCAACTGAAAGGGGAAACTGAATTCAAAGGGGAAAGGAGGAATGTTATGGGTAGAAGAATAGGATTATGGACAACAATTTGCGTACTCGTTCTGATGGCCGGATTGGTCGTGTTTCCTGGGGAGGGGTCGGCAAAAACGGTCTATGTCGGTGGCACCATGTCGCTCACCGGTCCGTATGCCGAAGACTCCGCGGCAATTCTCGCTGCCTATGAGGACTATGTCAAGTATGTCAACGAGACAAAGCACCTGGCCCCGTGGAGGAACGACACATGGCCTGCCGACGTAACCGTCGAGCTTCTGTGGCGGGACGACGAGCTGAAACCCGCAAAGGCACTCAGCATCTATGAGGAGCTCAAGGCCAAGGGGATACTGGTCTACAGGGCATCCGGGTCGCCGACAGCGCTTGCTCTCAAGGACAGGCTGAAACAGGACGGCTTCGGGGCCCCCAGTATGTCTACGGGGTCCTTCCTTATGAAGCCGCCGGGAACCATCCTCACGTACTACCCCCTCTATACCGATGACCTGGCAGCGGTCGGCGACTGGTTTAAAGAGAAATGGAAAGAAAACCGGAAACCTAGGGTTGCCTATCTCACCGCTGATAATGCCATGGGTAAGTCGATTGAGATCCCCGAGATGGAGGCCTATCTCAAGAAGATCGGGTATGAGTTCGTGGGCACCCAGTATGTGCCGCTCGTTCCCACTTCTCCGCCCACCACCCAGCTCATGTGGCTCAAACAGAACACGGTGGATCTTGCCGTCGGCATCATGGTCAACCCCGGCTCCCAGCCGACCGTGAAGGAAATGGTGAGGCTGGGTATGGGGCCCTACCAGTCTTACAAGATTACCTTTGCCTGCGGCACACCGAGCCACCTTCCGGTGTTCGCGGCCGCCATGGGTGAGCTGGGTGACGGGTTTGTCGTCGCCGGCGGCTTCCCTCCGTGGGATGAGCCGAGCCCCGGGGTAAAGTTCATGACCGACCTCCAGAAGAAGTATCACCCCAACAAATGGGTGAGCCACAGCCAGTATATGGGGGGGTTCATCGAGGCTATGACGCAGATTGAGGCTTTGAGGCTTGCCATGCAAAAGACGCCTCTCGAGAAATTGAAGCCAATCGACGTGCTGAATGACGGCTTCTACCAGATCAAAAACTTCGACACCGGCGCGATAAGCAGCACTCCGCTGACTTACGGCCCGGGCAAGATCGAGGGTGTGGATAAAGTACGTATCGATCAATTGCAGAAGGGCAAAGTGGTAAAACAGGGCGTCTATCCCTGCCATGGCATTTACTAGTACCAGTCGGTAATGGTCCCCTGGGGGGGCCGTACTGCCCCCCCAGGGGACCGAGCGAAACTCCAGGGGCTCTTCCCGCGGCTGTCGACGATCTTTGCGATGGCGCGCTCATGCGCCTATACCCGTCTTAGGAGATATCCGATGAATGTTGCAACGAATCTTGAGAGATCGTCATTGTTCTTTCCCGAACGGCCGGCTCTCTCCTCTGAGAACGTCGAGATCACCTATGCTGAGCTCGACGACAAAGCAAGCCGCGTTGCATCGGCGCTTCAGGCTTCGGGGCTGAGACCCGGTGATCACGCAGCCCTGTGCGCAACAAACACGCCTGAATGGATCGTCTTCTATTTTGGGGTCCTGAAGGCAGGAGGGGTGGCGGTCACCCTTTCGAGCCTCCTCTCAATCGAGGAACTGACGCTCCTCGTCAATCACGCGAAGCCCCGTTTCGCTTTTACCGACAGAGTGGCACACTTCCACGCTTTCAAATCCTCCGGCTGGCTGGAAAAGACCATAGGGCCCGAAGGAGATATGGAACTCGGTAGGATGGTCGAGCAGGCGCCGGGTAAGCTCAGGGCAGTGGACCGGCTGAGGACCGACGTCGCCGCGGTCCTCTATACGGGCGGAACGACGGGCATTCCCAAGGGGGTAATGCTCACGCACGAGAATATCAATCTGTCCGCCCACAACGTCGCCTTCAGCGAACGCTCTACACCTGCCGACCGAGCCCTCTGTTTCCTGCCCCTCAACCACGTTTTCGGCCAGATGCATATCATGAATGCGACCATCCTGAGTGCCGGCTGTCTGGAGATCCTTCCCTCGTTCAACCTCGATCAGGTACTCGAAATCCTCGCCCGGAACAAGGTGACGAAGCTCTTTTCCGTGCCCACGGTCTTCACCCGGCTCTTGACTCTGCCCGATCTTCCGAAGAGGCTCGGCAAAGTCCGCTACAGCTTCTCCGCCGCCGCAAGCCTTCCCGCCGAAGTAATCCGCCAATGGAAGGACGTGACGGGCTTCACCATTTCAGAAGGTTACGGCATGACCGAATCAGCCTCCGCGGTGACGTACAACCATTACTACCAGCACGTGGTTGCTTCCGTAGGAGAAACTGTACCGGGCGTCGAGGTAGAAATCAGAGACATCGAGGGAAACGGACTCCCCCGTGGGGCGGAAGGCGAGATCTGCGTCAAGGGCCATAACATCATGAAGGGTTATCTGAACAACCCGGCGGATACCGAGGCCACGTTCTGGAAGGATGGGTGGTTCCGTTCGGGCGATATCGGCGTCCTTGATGAAAAGGGGTATCTCTTCATAGTCGATCGGCTGAAGGACCTGATTATTACCGGTGGGGAAAACGTGTATCCTCGCGAGGTAGAGGAAGCGCTTTACGCGCTGCCCCAGATTCAGGAGTGCGCGGTAGTGGGTATGCCCGACAAGGAATGGGGGGAAAAGGTGGTTGCCTTCATCGTCCCGAAGGTGGAAGGGCCATTTTCCACGAGGGACGTCAAGTCTTTCCTCAAGTCCCGTCTATCGTCCTTTAAAGTACCCAAGGAATACGTTATTGTGAAGGATATGCCCAGAAGTGCTGCAGGCAAGATCCTAAAACGGGAACTCCGGAGTTCCTTCTTGAAAAGCAATGGTAAATAGAAACGATTTAACAATTCGGTATTTTGACCGTCACCAAACGAGATATGTTCGGCGACGCATCTCTCCCTCAAGTCATCGATGAGCAGACCCCGCGAACGTCTGAGGGCGAAGCAAAGAGGAGGTGAAACTGCTTTAGGTCAACTGTTTGGAGAAGAACTCTGAGACAACAAGGATCGGACAGGCGAAAGCGGCTACTTCCCGTAAAGTCGATGTGGTTCAAGCACTTCTCAAATCGTCAAGGAGGAGATATGTCACCCAGAACGATGCAGTTTTTGTGTTTGGTGGCGGCTTTGAGCGTTCTTGTTCTCGGCCTTTGTCTGTCATCGGCGGTTGCATTTCCCGGTTGCGACGTAACGCACATGCAGGCCGTTGCCCCGACTGGTCCCTGGCCATTGACGATCACTTCCGCCACTGATGCACCGGCGGCCTCCCCCACACCTGAGTATTGCAACGTTGTCGGGTATGTCACGACAAACGGCGAAGGGGCCGGGCCAGGGAAAGCGGGCTTCGAGATAGGAATCCCGGTCCCCGGGAGTTGGAACGGCAAATACCTGTTTCTTGGGAACGGCGGCCTCGGCGTGGGTCTTTCGGAATTCGCTGCTGGCTCGGAAGGCCTGCAGAAGGGTTACGCGGTAGCAACGACGGACATGGGCCATCCCTCCACCAGTCCCTTTTACGGCAATTGGGCACTGCTGGCGCCCGGTGTTCCCGACACGCCGGCGCTCATCGACTTCTACTATCGCGCTACGCACCAGACTACGGTGGTGGGCAAGCAATTCGTCGAAGCGTACTATATTGCGTACAATAAAGGGCAGGGGAGCATCTCCCGTTCGTACTACCAGGGGTGCTCGACTGGAGGGCGGCAGGGCCTGCTGGAAGCAGAGCGTTACCCTGAGGATTTCGACGGACTGATCGCGGGCGACCCGGTGGCCAACCTCTCCCACCAGGCGCCGAGCAACACCGTCGCCGAGTTCGCCTTCCTCCGTCCGTGCGCGGCCTGGATCCCCCTTGACCTCCTGCCAATAATCGACGCTGCGACGTACGCGAAGTGCGACCCGAATCACGTTGGCGTGATCCAGAACCCGGCAGCGTGTTCCTTCAATCCCCAGAGCCTGCTCTGTAACGGCACCAATGCAGGGAGTTGTCTCACCCAGGACCAGATAAACGCTCTTAAGCGGTATGCCGGTCCTCTTCGCGACGAGTTCGCCACAGTGGTTATGCCGGGCTACCCTCTCATTGACCTGAACCGAGCTGCCGACGGAGGGTTTCCGATCATGACGTTGGGGCTCGCGCAGCCGGCGTGTGACCCTACCAATCCTGAACCCTGGACCGGGTTTACACCAATCCATTGGGGGGCGTCCGACGGGACGTTCCCATACTTCGTCTTCCTCACGGAAAGCTATAATCAACAGGATTTCCCGATCAAGTTCAAGGGCGATACCGGTGTTGTCGCCGAATGGGCGCTTCAGCTCAACGATCGTCGGACCGATCTGGGGGATACCACCTACCCGGACCGCCTGCAAGACTTCGCCAAGGGGCAAAAGAAAATGATTCTCTATCACGGGTTAAGTGATCCCTTGATCAGCCCGTATCAGACCGTGCAGTTATACAAGGACGTGGCTTCGATCACACCCGGCGGATACGCAAACCTGCAGAAGAATGTCCGTTTGTTCATGGTGCCCGGAATGTTGCACTGCAGTGGCGGTCCGGGCCCCAATACTTTTGACATGCTCACCGCCCTTGAGGGGTGGGTGGAGCAGGGTAAAGCGCCTGACGCGATCATTGCGTCCGGCAGCCCGACGCCTAACTGCCCCTCCGCGGACGTCGCCCGGACCATGCCGCTCTGCAAGTTTCCTGAGGTAGCGACCTACAAAGGCTCCGGGGATGTCTGCAACGCGGCGAACTGGAGTTGCGATCCGCACAATACCGACCTGCTGAGAATGGGATATGACGGATATCTGGCAGGCCTGCCTTACAGCTATGTGACTCCCGGGTCCTGCGGTCCCGAGAACGATCACTAAAAGAGGCGGACGCCGGCCGTGGTCTCCCTCGCGGCGCTCAGGACAGGCCACCGTGGCCGCCGCCAGGCTGGGCATGGAGCGTATGGGCGGCCACGGCCTCGAGGATGGCAGGCCATGCCCCGCCGTGGGCGAGGTCGTGGCCCATGCCCTCGATGAGCATCAGGCGCGCCCCCGGTATGGCGTCGGATAAGTCCCTGCCCGCCTCCACGGAGACCAGGGGGTCGTCCGTCCCCTGCACCACGAGGGTAGGCACGCGCAAGGAGGCGAGGGCCTGACGCCTGTCAATCTGGGTCGCGATGGCCCTCATCTGGCGGGCCGTTCCTTCGGGGCGGAAGGAGCGGTCATAGGCCCGCTGGCTGATCAGTCTCGCATAGGCCTCGTCGAAGGCAAAGCCCGATCCTGTGGTCATGCGGATGAAGAGCACCATGTACTCGACGTAGCCCTCCCGGTCAAGAGGGGCAGGGGTAAGGAGCAGGTCCATCACCTCCGGGTCCGGCGGGGGCAGAGACCTGTTGCCCGTGGTGGAGTAAACGGAGGTGAGGCTGAGCACCCGCGAGGGGTGGTGGATGGCCGCGCACTGGGCGATCATGCCCCCCATCGAGGCGCCGCACAGATGGGCCCGGGCAATGCCCAGGGCATCGAGAAGACCGATGGCGTCGTCGGCCATATCGTCGAGGGTGTAGGGAGGGGGAGCCTTCTGCCCCCGGTGGACGGGTGCGGAAGAGGGCCCGTCGCACGTGGTGGAGAGGCCCGAATCCCTGTTGTCGAAGCGGATCACGTAATGACCGCAGGTGGCGAGATCCTCGCAGAGGGCGTCGTCCCAGTGGATCAACTGGTCTGCGAGGCCGATGATGAGAAGGAGGGGGCGGTCATGGGGGTCCCCCGTGGTCTCGTACTCGATCTCAATGCCGTTGGCTGCTGCTTTCGCCATGATCCACCTCTTTTCGGGCCTATTTCACCTACGGCGCACGATCGGCCGTGGCTTCCAAGGGGAAATATAGTCCGGGGCGCTCTCTTCCCGCAATCTGCAGGCATAATCCCCTTCCAGCAATTCGGGGATCACGTGAAGATCATGCTTCCGCAGGCCCCTCATGAAACGTGCTCGTCTCCTTTCCGCATCCGGTGCTTGACAGACATATGTTGTTGCTTATATAATTAACCGACCGGATGGTTATATTGGAGGCTGCATGGGACGAACCGGAGGGGACAAAACAAAACAGAGGATCATAGAGGCGGCAGAAGAGCTGTTTTCCAAAAACGGATTCCACGCGACGAGCGTCAGCCGGATCACCAAGAAGGCACATGTCAACAAGGCGGCCCTCTATTATCATTTCAAAGACAAGAATGATCTCATCCTCTCCCTCTTTCAGAAAATCCTCGATGATCTCGCTGCGTCTGAAGTCTCCAGGGCAGCGACCCCGGCCGCACATGCCGAAGGGGTGGCCACGGCGCTGAGAGAGGAGATTTCGTTTCTCACGAAGAGGAAGGACATCTTTGCCGTCATGCTTATGGAGTCTTTCAAATCGCAGGACCCGGACATGTCCTTATTCAAGTGTGCCGAGGTTGCAATGAGGTCGGTCTCCGGCGGCCGGATGTCAGCCCCACAGCTTGTGCACGAGTTTTTCACCGGCTTCATCCCCTTGATTGCCTTTGTGGTTCTCAGGGACAAATGGTGTGAATTTTTTCGGTGCGATAAGGACGAGGTCCTCGAACAATTCGTCGAATTCTTCGCCGCATCCCATGTCGCCACCCATCCCCATAGCGGCTAAATTGGGGAATCCAGCCCCAGGGTAAAATCGGCTCAAAGGAGGTCACATGTCGGAGGTAACATTGGTAATAGGCGCGTCCGGCAGGGTCGGAAAAAAGGTGGTCAAGCTGCTCCTCGAAAAGGGTGAGAAGGTGCGGGCTGCTGCACGGGCCCCTTTGTCTCGCAGGTTTTCGGCCCTCGTAGAGGCGGTCGAGTTCGACTTCGACCAGCCCCTTTCTTTTGCCCCTGCCCTCAAGGGAGTCCACAAGGTCTTTCTCATTGCCCGTCCCGGTGACAACCAATCTCACAGGGCAGCGATGCCGCTTATCGATGAGGCGAAGAAGCAGGATATCCGGCTGATCGTCAACCTTACCGCCATGGGCGTCGAACAGGACGAGACGTTCATGCTCCGCCTCCTCGAAAAGTACCTCGAAGCATCCGGCATCCCCTTCGTTCATCTCAGGCCGAACTGGTTCATGCAGAACTTCGATTCCGGTCCCATGTACGCCGATATTCGGTCAACAGGCGCCATACACCTACCCGCCGGCGACGCCAAACTCTCCTTCATAGACTTAAGAGACGTCGCCGCGGTTGCATGCGCCGCCCTCACCCATCCACGCCATGCGGGCAATGCCTATACGCTCACAGGCGCAGAAGCGCTAAGCCACTTCGAAGTGGTCCAAAAAATATCGAAGGCTTCAGGAAAGACGATCTCGTATGTACCGATCACCGAAGAGGCTGCCCGGGCCGGCTTATTTGCCCGCGGTGTCCCTTCCGGCTACATAGAACGGTGGGCCGACTTCTTTTCGAAGGTGCGCAGAGGATTGTGCTCACCCGTCAGGGCTGACGTCGAATCGGTTCTTGGCCGGTCCCCCATCCTGTTCGATCAGTATGCCGGGGACTACGCAAATTCCTGGCGGTAAGGAAGACGAATAAAAGCCTGTGACGCAGTCATTGCTTCACGCCGTCGCCCGATCCGGACGTGCGGTCGCCCCCGCTCACTGGCCCAAACTGTGCTCCAGGTTGATGGTTCGGGAGGGGCTGAACCGGTTCGCCGTAAAGAAATGCATCATTCTCGAATCGTTGGAGTCCACGAGGGTGCTTATCTTGCCGGCGCCGAGGGACCTCAGATGATCCATGAATTCCTTGATGAGCTGCTCGCCGATGCCTCTGTGCCTATAGTCCGGATCGACGCCGATGGTATCGAGTGTCGCCTCGTGAGAGATGCCGTATTCGCCTATGAAGAGCTCCCCCATCACGAAGCCCACGACCGTTCCGTCTTCTCCTTCCGCCACAAGCGACGTGGGCAGACGATCCGTGGATTGGACGAGCTCCTCGAACTTCAGCCTGTAGTAGTCCTGCCGGGGACTCTTGACTACCTTCTCGTCGATCTTCACCACCGCTGCAAAATCCTCGGGCTTCATGAGCCTGATACTGAAGGTGCTTCTGTCCATCGCGCTCCTCCCTTATTAGGAATCGATCCGTGCCGAAAGAAAGCCGGCCCTATCCCCGACCTTTCACAAGAAAAATAGCACACTTTTCGCCCATTACCGATCATCGAAAGGGTCCATGAGCGATTGTAATGGCGAGGTCCGTCAATGTCAACGGCCTTTGCCGGATCGTAAGGCGCACACGGATCGGTTTTGCTCTCTTTTAGACGCCTTTCCCTCGCAATTTGAGCCTATCCGATGGTAAAATGCGACGGGGTCCAAGGAATTAAGGTGAGTACGAATCCCGAAAAGGAGCCATTCCGATCGAGCGGTGCCATGAGCCGCCATTCCGCGCTCGTGGCATCGGGCATCTTCCTGAGCCGCATCGCCGGTCTCTTGAGGGAAAGCGTCTTCGCCCACTACTTCGGAAGCTCCGACGCCGCGGACGTCTTCAGGGCCGCGTTCCGTATCCCGAACCTGCTGCAGAACCTCTTCGGGGAAGGGGCGCTCTCCGCCTCCTTCATCCCGGTCTACGTGAAGCTCCTCGATCCAGAGTCGCGGGATGAGGCGGACAGGCTCGCCTCTGCGATATTCTGCCTTCTCGCCCTCGTTGTCTCGTGCCTCGTCCTTGCCGGCGTCTTTGCCACGCCGTACCTCATAGACGTCATCGCCCCCGGTTTTTCCGGGGCCAAGCGGGACCTCACCGTCAGTCTCGTGCGCATCCTCTTCCCCGGGGCCGGCCTTCTCGTCCTGTCGGCCTGGTGCCTCGGCATCCTCAACAGTCACCGGCGCTTCTTCGTATCGTACACCGCGCCCGTGGCCTGGAACCTCGCGATGATCGCCACCCTGATCGGGCTCGGGCGGCATCTCGCGCCCTTTCCCCTCGCTAAGGCCCTCGCGTGGGGCTCTGTCGTGGGCAGCGCCCTGCAGATAGGCGTCCAGGTCCCCCAGGTGGCCCGCCTCGTCCGCTCCTTCAGGGTCACCCTGGGCCTCGCCACCCAGAGCGTCAGGATCGTGGTCCGCAACTTCATCCCTGTCCTCGTCTCCCGGGGGGTCGTCCAGATCAGCGCTTACGTGGACACCCTCATCGCGAGCTTCCTCCCCACCGGCGCCCTCGCCGGCATCGGGTACGCCCAGATCCTCTACACCCTTCCCGTGAGCCTCTTCGGCATGTCCGTCTCAGCCGCCGAGCTCCCCGCCCTTTCCGCCGCCACAGGCCCCGGCGAGGGGTCGGCCGCTTACTTGCGCGCGCGCCTCGACTCCGGCCTGCGCCAGATAGCCTTTTTCATCGTGCCCTGTGCCATGGCTTTTCTGGCCCTGGGGGACGTCATAGCCGGGGCCATTTACCAAACCGGGCGCTTCACGCACCACGATGCCACGTACGTCTGGGCCATTCTCGCCGGGTCCGCCGTAGGGCTCCTCGCGGGCACCCTGGGAAGGCTCTACGCATCGATGTACTATGCCCTGCGCGACACGCGCACGCCCCTTTATTATGCGATCCTCCGGGTGGCCCTCACCGCTGTCCTGGGATACGTCTGTGCCCTCCCTCTTCCGCGACTCCTCGGCATCGACGCGCGGTGGGGGGCCGTAGGCCTCACCGGCTCGGCAGGCATCGCGGCGTGGCTGGAGTTCGCCCTCCTCAGGCACTCCCTGAAAGCCCGGATCGGGACGACGGGCCTGGCCGCAACGTTTGTGCTCAAGCTCTGGGTGGCTGCGGCAGCCGGAGCAGGGGCAGGATGGGCAGCCAAGCTCTCCCTGAGCTGGCCTAGCCACCACCCCATCTTCCCGGCGGCCGTGGTGCTCTGCCTCTACTGCCTCATCTATTTCGCCGTGACCTCTGCGTTGCGGGTGCCAGAGGCAGCGGCCCTCCTTCAGAGGGTGCGAAGGGCGGTCTAATTCGGCTCACTTCCTCCCTCTATTCGTTGCTTCTATGTTTCCTATTTTGATGCTCCAATTGAAAAGGTGATCGTGAAACCAGGAGAACCGGAACATGAATTTCGTACTCGAGCTTCATGGGAGAGTTCCCTTGGTCGTAATCGTCAATACATATGCTGTCTTGGGGGCAGGAGATCGGCCCCGTTGTCCTTGTACAAGTTCATACGCAGTGTGGTATGATTGATGCATCAACGCTGATTGGTGCTCCTGTGTGTCCTACGACGTCTTTTTCCTCTCAGAGAAACACGATTCACTACGATACCTGCAGGGAAGGCGTCACGTGAAGAACAACCAATTCAGATCTGCCGAAAGTCACAACGATAGTACATCCACATCAGGACGAAAACCGGACGTACTCCGCGAGCAGGCCGAAAAACTGTTTCCCAGGACGAAGATCCCAACGCCGCAGCAGGCGCTTGGATAGGGCGATACAACTTGCTTTGCCAGGTAATAACTTAACACTCGAAAGGGAGGGAGGCTCATACATGGCAGACGAACAGAAGGGCTGGTGGGGTTTTCTTGGCAGAATGGTGGCACCGGTCATGGAGAAGATGATCGGGCTGGGCTTATTGCAGAAGCTGATGGTGGGAATCTTCGTCCCCATCCTCGCCGCGTTCCTCGTGATAGCCGGGATGCTCTTCGTCAGCGTGGGTCCTTATGTCAGCATCAAGCAACTCGGGTCCGACAGCCTGAAGGACCTGGGCGAGGCGAGCGTGAAGCAGTCGACGGTTTCAGTGAACAGGCTGGGGGAGCTCATCATTCAGGATAAAGCGGAAAGCGTGGCACAGCAGATCGAAATCTACCTGGAGTCGCACCCGGGTCTGTCGGGCCCTTCTCTGCTCGCCGACCCCCGCTTACAGGAAATAGCGGTTCAGAGGGTCGGGGAAACAGGGTACACGGCGGTCCACAACAATAAAGGCATCAACTATTTCCATGTCAACCCGAAGATCGTGGGAACGGACCTGCATGGCCTGGCGGACAAACTGCCCGGTTTCGTGAAGCTCATGGATAAGGGGTTGCACGGCCCGGTGGGTGGGTACTACGACTGGAAGGACGTCGACGGCAAGGTGCGGTCGAAATACATGTTCACGACCCCCGTCGAGGGCACAAGCCTGGTCGTCGCGGCAACGACCTATATCGACGAGTTCGGAAAACCGGCGGCGGCGATCCTGGGCAAGATGAATCAGATGGAAGGCTCATACGCCGCGCAGTATAGCAGGAAGGTTACGCTTTTCTTGGTCATCGTCCTTCTCGACCTGGCGATCCTGCTTGGGGTCGTCTATCTCTATTCGAGATCCGTAGTGAGGCCGATCCGCCGCCTCTCGGACGTGGCTGACAGGATCAGTATGGGTGACCTTGAGGCGAGGGTTACCGTCGAGGGAAAGGGCGAGGTTGCCAACCTCGCCGGGTCTATCGAGAGGATGAGGATGAGCGTGAAAACTGCCATAGAGCGGCTCGAAAGCAGGAAGGGACCTGTCGGCAACCGTAAGTAGGGAGGATTGTATGAAAAGACCTAAGGGTCCGCCATGGACCGTCGGGGCGCTGTTCTGTGTGATTGCTTCCCTGTTTATTTTGACTGACCTGGTTTCGGGGCAAGGAACTCCGCCTAGCCCTTCGGTTTCAGCCGCGAAGCCGGAGGCGGTCCCGCAGGGTGCCTGCAAGTACGTGATATCACCGGCCAGCCGCTCGGTCTCCTCGGCGGAGGAGACAGGCAGCATCTCGATTATGGCGACCGAGAACTGTGGCTGGACGGCACGGTCCAACGCTCCCTGGATCACCGTTGGCCCGGAAGTCAGCGGAACAGGCAGCGGAACGATCACCTATTCCGTTGGCGCCAATCAGGCGACGGTCGCTAGAACCGGCGTGATCACGGTGGCGGGACAGGTATTCCAGCTGACCCAGGCGGGGGAATCGATCCCCCAGTTCACCCTGACGATGTCGAAGGCCGGAAGCGGCCAGGGCAAGGTTTCAAGCAACCTTGCGGGGAATGTTTTCAGGAAGGGAACCCGGGTGATACTCCGGGCCGTTCCCGAGAGCAGCTCGGTTTTCGCCGGTTGGAACGGGGCGTGCTCGGGAACGTCCACCGCTTGCGAGATTCAGCTGACGTCCGACAGGACGGTGACGGCAATTTTCACACTCAAAACCTATACGATACGCGTGCCCGCACCCCTCAATGGCGTGATTCATCCTTCGGGCACAATAAAGGCGGCGTACGGCGAGAAAAGGAGGTTTCAGGTGATTCCCCTTCCGGGTTACCGTGTTTCCGACGTCCTGGTGGACAAGGCTTCGGTAGGCCCGGTAAATCTCTATACGTTCGACAACGTCCGTGCCGACCACTTGCTGGAAGCGGTCTTTGTGAGGGAGTAGACACTGGTGAGATAAAGATAACGGGAAAGGGTTCTTTTCGGAACAGACAGAGCAGAAAGAAAGCTGACGGACACCATCACGATAGGGACCACCGCCGGAAGCACCCAGATTATAGAGCTATTGCGTCGAAGAGGCATGGCTCGCGCGCGACTTGCATGAAGCTTGAAGCGGAAACGATAGCCTTTCGGAGGATAGCGAAAAGAGACATGTATCCGAAGCTTCATAACCTCCTCGCAAAAGGGCTTTTCCCTATCACACCCGACCCACGGTCCTTTGTATCTCACGGAGAGTCACAAACAGGTACCGGCCTCGATGACCTACATAAAAAGGTGCCCATGAGGGCCGCACGTGAACTATCCGCTGGTCAGGAATATATTGGGGGGAGACCGATATGTCCGTTGACTTGATTGGGGATCTTTCGAAAACTAGACTCTTTGACCTCGTGAAGCCTTTGGTGGACGGCAAGAAAGCCGGCATGATAGTGATCGAGGGTAGCGAGGTGCGGGAGCTGTACGTCGAAGGGGGGCGCATAGTCCACTGCAGGAACGGTCCCTTGGTTGGGGAAGAGGCAGTGACAGCGATGATGGACCTCAACGAGGGCCGTGTGATGTTTAACTGGCAGTTGTCACCCGAGAAACAGACGGTCCGCATACTTACGGAGGAGCTTATGTCGAACTGGGCCCACCATGAGGAGGAGGGGAAGAAGATCGGAAGAGAGGTCACAGGTCTCTCCGATAGCACGTTTTCAATCGTCGTCGACAGCGGCGGAAGGGACCGGACTATCCTGGAGAAACAGTGGGGAGTGCTGGCGCTGTGCAATGGGACGCGGAGCGTTTCCGAAGTCGCCGAGATCCTGGGCCGGAATGCGGTTGAGGTATCGAAGACCATCAGCGACATGGTCGGGATGGGCGTGCTGGAGAAAGCGGGATCAATCGCGGCTCCGAAGCCGAAGATCAAGCCGACGGCTGACAGCGAGTTCTTTGCACTCGTGGAAACGGAACTCAAAAAGGTGGTAGGCCCCGTCGCCCGGGTGATCATGAATGACACACTGGCGGCGTTCGACGAATCCCGCGACGCATTCCCGAAGGAACGGGTGAGGGCCTTCCTGCAGACAGTCAGTGAACAGATCGTAGAGGATCAGAAACGCAAGGTATTTAGAAGGGCGATACAACTTGCTTTGGCGAAGAATGAGTAAGACACGGGCGGGAGGGGCGTTTGTGATTTCAACAGTCTCCTTTCCGTGATAGAGCGTTCCGCAAAATAACGTAACAAATCCCCCGGCATAATCTTTTCCTTCAGCTCAAGCTTAAGCGGTGAGGCTCTCGGGTCCCCTCGCTTTTTAGCCTCAAGGGAGGTACTCTTCTCGATGGATCGGCTGCAAAGAGAAGACTAGGCACATATATTTGATAGCGAGTAGAAGATAAGCGGTTTGGCGACAGCGTTTACGATGACCCCTTAGCTGGAGGGATAGCAGTGGAAGGCGCATTTTCGGGCGATTCCGGGAGCGGCACGGCAGGACAAACCCATAGTGCAGGTAATCCTGTCGTGATCCGGGGCGATAGCCTGACAATCGATGATGTGGTCCGGGCGGCGCGCTACAGGGCGAGCACACAGCTAACCGATGACGACGAAGTGTTAGGGCGGGTCGAGGCATCCCACGCGTACATCATCGATGCCACCGAAGCCTGCCGGCCCCAGGCTGGGACAACCTCTGCCTCCCCGTTATGCAAACCGATCTACGGTGTGACCACAGGCTTCGGAGGCATGGCTACTGTCTTCATCCCCCCGGACCTGGCCGGAGAACTGCAGGAGAATCTGATTTTCTACCATAAGGCAGGAGCAGGCAAGCGAATGCCCGTCCCCGACGTCCGCGCCGCCATGCTGATACGGGCCAACTCTCATCTGCTTGGCTTCTCGGGTTTACGGCTCGAATTGATCCGAAGGATCGTAACATTTCTGAATGCCAACGTGACGCCCCACGTTCGCGAGTTCGGTTCCATCGGCGCGAGCGGCGATCTTACGCCCCTTGCCGCCATCACCGGAGCGCTGATCGGCCTTGACGAGAGTTTCACGGTGGATTTTGACGGAGAGGAGATTGACTCTCTCACGGCGCTCAAGAGGCTTGGCCTGCCTCGAATGGGGCTCCTCCCGAAGGAAGGGCTGGCCATGATTAACGGGACCTGCGTAATGACCGGGATCGCTGCCCAGTGCGTCTACGACGCACGGGTGTTGATGGAATTGGCCATGGGCACGCACGCCCTGTGCATCCAGGGTCTCGCCGGAACCAACCAATCCTTTCATCCCTTCATCCACAAGAACAAACCTCACCCGGGTCAAATCCGGGCGGCCGCATCCATGCTCCGGCTGCTGCAAGGGTCCAAACTCATTCGGGACGAGTTGGAGGGCCGCCTTGAATATGAGATGGGCAAGCTCATACAGGACCGTTATTCGATCCGCTGCCTGCCGCAGTATCTGGGACCTCTCCTCGACGGGTTGGATATTATCGCCCGGCAGGTAACGATTGAAATGAACTCTGCCAGCGACAATCCGCTCATCGATCCGGACAGGGGTATGGATTATCATGGGGGCAACTTTCTGGGTCAGTACATCGGTGTGGCCATGGACCAACTGCGCTACTATCTCGGATTGATGGCCAAGCACCTGGACGTGCAGATCGCCCTGCTCAGCACTCCTGAATTCAGTAACGGCCTGCCGCCGTGCCTTATCGGCAACATTGACCGTAAGGTGAATATGGGATTCAAGGCCCTGCAAATTTGTGGCAACTCGATCATGCCCCTTCTTACGTTTTATGGCCAGTCCCTCGTTGACAGATTCCCGACCCATGCGGAGCAATTCAATCAGAACATCAACAGCCTTGGACTTGGCTCAGCCAACCTGGCCCGTCAATCCATCGAGACCTTTCATCACTATATGGCCGTTGCCCTGATGTTCGCGGTCCAGGCGGTTGACCTTCGTACCTATCTCGTCGCCGGCCACTACGACGCCCGCACCGTGCTGTCGCGGGCAACGTCTGCGCTCTATGAAGCCGTACGTGAGGTTGTCGGACGCCCGCCATCGCCTGACCGGCCTTACGTCAGAAACGACTATGAGCAGCCGCTCGATGAGCACATAGAACGCATATCGGCTGACATCGGGACCGGTGGACGTATACCCCAAGCTGCTGCTGGTTACCTGTTTGAAAGGTGAGTAGTGGTATTTCCCATGAGACATTTCGTCTCAATCTCCACTTAAGGAGTTATTGCAGGGCGAGGAGCAAACGAATCGACACGATAGACCCCTCCATATGAGGATCGCCGGGGTCGGAAAAGGGAAGGAGGATGGGCTGTGATCGTCACCGGAGGAGAGCTGCTCGCGGAATTGTTGGAACGGCACGGCGTCGAGTACATCTTTTGTTCGCCTGGCACGGAATGGGCCCCGGTTTGGGAGGCCCTGGCGAGACGGCGGGCCGAGGGCAACAAGGTCTTGAGCTATGTAAACTGCCGCCACGAGATGCTCGCGGTTTCCATGGCCATGGGCTATGCCGAGTGCACGGGCAGGCTGCCGGCGGTCCTGCTTCATTCCGGCATCGGCACGCTTCACGGTTCGATGGCTTTGCGCAACGCCTATTTCGCCAAGGCGCCCATGATCGTTTTCAGCGGGGAGACTTACGAGCACACGGGGGACACGGAGGTCAGGGCCCAGGGCGGGCACTGGCTCGGCTTCCTCTCCGATGTAGGCGGCCCGTCTTCATTCGTCAAAGGATACGTAAAATGGAGCAACAGTGTGCGCCACAAGGACGGACTGGTGGACGTGGTCTCCCGAGGCTGCCACATGGCCTGCACGACCCCGCAGGGACCCGTTTTCCTGTCCGTTCCACCGGAGCTCCTCATCAGGTCTTACGAAGAGTGCAGGATCCCCAGGCCGACAACCCCGACGGATACAATGCCCGGATGCGGACCCGAGAGCTTGGAGCGGGCGGCGCTCGCGCTGATCGCCGCCCAGCGGCCGATCATCATCTCCGAGTACGCGGGGAAGAAGGCGGGAGCCATCGAGAGGCTGATTGAATTGGCAGAGATGCTGGCCATCCCGGTATTCGAGGGTGCCTTTCCCGTCCGCTCCAATTTCCCGAAGAAGCACCCTCTCTGCATGGGGTTTGACTCCGCCGACGCCCTCCGGATTGCCGACGTCGTATGCGTCGTAGGGGGCTCCGCCCCGTGGTACCCTCCCCTCGCGTGCAACGAGGAGGTGCGGGTCATACTCCTCGACGACGACACCCTCCATCCGAACCTGCCTCACTGGGGTTATCCCGTGGACATGACACTTACGGCCGACATCGAACAGGGCTTGGCCTCCCTGACGAACAGGGTCCGCTCCCTGTTTCCCGCGGCCCCGGGAGGCGACTCGCACGCACAAAGGCTGGAGGAATCGAGGGCACGCCACGAGGGGCTCGTGAAGGACTGGGAAGGGGGAGCCCGTGATGGGCAGAAGAAGATGCCCATTTCCCCCGAGTGGTTTCTGAGCGAGGCCCGCCGCATCTGCCCCGACAACGTCATGATCGTCGACGAGACCATCACCCATATGCGCCTCGTCCACCGGTATATGGCAGAGCCGTCGCACTACATCAAGTCCGGGTACGGATGCCTCGGCGTGGGAGTGGGGGAAGCCATCGGTGTAAAGCTCGCCCATCCCGACAGGCCCGTGGTTCTCCTCACCGGGGACGGGGCCTTCAATTACAACCCTGTGCTGGCCGGGCTGGGTCTCTGCCAGGAATACCATATGCCCATCCTTATTGTCGTCATGAACAACGGCGGGTACATGGGCATGAAGCGCATCCACGACCTGCTCTATCCCAAAGGCTATGCGGCCGGGGCCAACGCCTATTTCGGCGTGGACATAGTCCCGGCGCCGGAGTATGCGTTGCTGGCAGCAGCCTTCGGCGCCTACGGCGAAAAAATAGAGAGACCTGAAGACATAGAGGCGGCCCTGAGGCGCGGCCTTGCAGAGATGGAACGAGGGAAGGCCGTTATCCTCGATGTGATATTGTCGGCCCTTTAGACCATTTCTCGTAGGTGAGTGACGATTGGAGGACTTGCGCACCCACAGCCGTCCGAGATAGAATGGTCGCTGACGGCGAGCTGAGGACGATGACCATTCAACCGTGGATCATATACGCATCTTTTACCGCGCTCTTCCTTGCCCTGGCAGACTCCTTCGTGAAGTTCGCCTCGGGCCGACTTTCGAACAGCGTGGCTCTTCTTGTTTACGGTGCGTGTACTTTTGCCACCGGCCTCACCTGGGTGCTGATACAGTACGCACGCGGGGTTGCGCTCAGGGCGCAGCCGGTGGGCGTGCTCTATGCCCTCGGCGTGGGTGTCTGCTTCAGCGGGGTGACCGTTGGCCTCTATCTGACCTTTGGCGCAGGGGCGCCGATCTCCGTCGCCTCGCCGCTCATCCGGCTCGGCGGGCTCGTAGTGGCGAGCGTGGTCGGTCTCACGATCCTGGGAGAGCCCCTTACCCTGCGCTATGTCGCCGGCATGTGCCTCGTCTTCGGTGGGCTCTACCTTATTGTGGCCCGATAAAGGATCAGCCTGAAAAGAAGCACCGTACGTGGATATGCGATTGGTATGTGTTGGTGCGGAAAGCCGCCTTTGCTCCGGGATAATAGATGCACTCTTCTGTTACCGCGGATGCATCAGCGAATGAGGGGCTGATGCTTCCGGTCGCGTGTGGACGATCCGTGAACGGCAAAACCGAACGTAAGCGAGTCTTAAGGGAGGCTCCGGCAGCTTATGCTGCCGGAGGGGGCGCCTAAGCTCGGCCTTAACTCGCATGTCGACCCGCGGAAGAAAGCCCGAAGACACTCAAAACTGAAGAAGCAGGACCGCGGTGACTCTCTTAAGGAGCCCTCCTATAGCTGATCGATGACGCTCCACGGCGCGTTCAAGGGGCGATGGGCCTGGGCCTTCTTCTTCCCGAACCCCCATCGCCTGAAAATTCCGTTTTTTTTTAGGCCGTCTGGTCCCGGCCCCTGTGACTCGTCGTCCGTCAAGGCCGCGTCAGGCTCGAGAAGACCTGTTACGTCGAGAAAAGCGGCATACTGCGTTACATATCCCTTTACATAGACAGGATGGGGCAGGTTATCCCAGTCCCCCGCCTCGATGGCCCCTATGACCCGCTTCCTTATGAACAGGACCTCCGACACCTCCTCGAAGCTCAGCCCTTTCTCTTCCCGCGTCTGGCGCAGCAATTCTCCGATTCTGCAAAGATCAAAAGGCATTCTGTTCCTCCTGCCCCTCCCGGGTCCGGCTGTTCAGCCCCGCCGGTTCTTTCGAGATTTCGCTTTTCGTGCCCTGGAGAAGCCTTACTCACCCAGATTTTTAGCAATACCAGTGCCATGCCGGGTAGCCTGCCCTTTTTGCTCAAAGTAGCAAGGCTCAGCAGCGAGAAGCCCGAAGACGAGGGGGTCCTTCCTTATGTTCGCTTTTTCCGGATGGACTGTAGTGGTTTCAGGACACAGAATCGATGAAGGTCTCCGGGTGCATGAAGGGCTGCCGGCTCAAACGGGAGGGGAGGGCCTCGGTTTCTCCTCCCATTCCCGTCGCGGCACATATCTTGCTGACACTCTTTTTTTGCAACTCCTAAAGTGAAAAAGCCCCCTGGCAGTGCGACAGTCGACAACATCGAGCCTCAGAGCGTCGCGCTGCCGGGGGCATATATTATCCGGCTGTCGCTACATGTGCGATTTGAGGCCTTCGGGCGTGAGCATCATGATGAAGTCGCCGGGCCCGACCACGTATTCCCCCCTCACCTCTCGTATCGCGGCCCAATGGCCGTCGGGCGCCTTGTCCAAGGGGACGCCCTGCTCTATCATCGCTTGTCTCACGAGTTTCCCGTCGAGTCGTCTCGGCACAGTCTCGTCCTTCAGACATAGGGCCGCGGCAATGCCCGCAGCCTGACCCGTGCTCATGCATATGGCGATCACGCGCACCGCTGCCAGGGCATTGAACTCCGCGGAGACGCATCTGCCTGCCACAAGGAGGTTGTCGACTTTCAGGGGCACCAGGGACCTGTAAGGTATCTCACAGTACTCCCGGGGGCTGCATCTGGCCTCATACCCGGCGCGCTTCACGAATGGGTGCATCTCCCCCGAGCACTGCGCGGGTCTGCAGATAGCCGGCCCCTTGGGCTCTTCCAAATGCACGTGTCTCATGAATCCTATCCTCGGGCTGGTCGGGTGATGGGTATCGAGGAATTCAGGGAACTTGGCGATCCCGTCTTCGAACTTCCTGGCGCAGACCACGTCTTCGTCCTTGAGCACGTATTCGCCCGATATGCGCCTCGAGTCGCGAATCCCGTGCAGGTTCGCAACGCTCACAAGCCTGGAGGACTCGAATCCCGGGACATATTTCCTGAAGAACTTCTCGATCCACCCTATCTGCTGATGCTGCTCGATCACCTGCCTCGTGAGGTCCTCCACATCCAGATTGCGCGTGTAGAAGCTATGGGCCGTCATCACGGTCACGTCGGACTCTTCTTCGGTCGTCCGCGGCACGGGGTATATCAGCGCCGTGGGAAAGATAAAATAAGGCATGTCGCCGGCATCGACGGCCTTCTCCATGAGCTCGGCCACGATCGTCATCTTCGTCGGCATGTTCTCCTTCGCGAGCCATGCCTGCATAGCCTCCCTGTATTTCCCCATGTTCACCTTCGCCAGCCTGAAGGCCAGGGTGGTGGACATGTTCAACCCCGCAAACTCCGGGCTTCCCACCTCGTAGGGCACTCCCGCATATGCGGCGACGTCCGCATCCCCGGTGGTATCGATGACCATCCTGGCGGTTATCGCCATCCAGCCGGACTTGCTGTGGCAGATCACCTCTTTTATGCGGCCGTCCTCGACAAGGGCGTCGACGACGTACGTAAAGTAGAGGATCCTTGCCCCGGCCTCCAGGACCATGCGCTCCAGCATGAACTTCGCCTTTTCAGGATCGATGGACGGGAGGTGCGGGCGAGGGATCACATCCCCTTCAGCCTCCATCCTGTCCAGGAATTCCTTGCAGATCCCCTCGATCATGCCCGCAACGCCCGTGACAAGGCCGTTTGTCGCGAGTCCGCCGAGGCTTCCCTGGCTTTCCACCAACAATGTTTTCATGCCCCTGCGGGCAGCGGACACCGCAGCCGCCACGCCGGCCGTACCCCCGCCCACCACGAGAACGTCAGCGTCGAATCTCTTCGAAATCACCATTTTTCGCCTCCTTTTCTTGCCACGCCTTCGCCCGGAAGAGCACCCGTTGAAGGCCTTTTTTTCAAGGGTCTAGTCTGATTACACCAATTGGTCCGCTCTTTTGTCAAGGGTCTCCTGGCGCGAATCATCATACTTAAGGGACATGAATTCTTGACTTCCAGCCCTTTTTTGCTACAATCAACTAACAGCAAACCCCCGACGCAAAAGACCGAAGCCGCTAATTCGTAAAGGGGCGCGTCATATCGCGAAAGAGAAGGAGGAGCGAAACTCATGTTCACACCGAAACTCGGCAAGTACATCGTTACAAAACCCAAGGAGAACCTCGTGGTACCCGAGTGGGGCGGCTCCCTCTCCGAGGAGCGGAGCACCAGGGTGATGTACCTCGACAGCGAGGTCATCAAGGGCGCCTTCTACGTGGAATGCCACTGGTTCTGGCCTACAGAGCAGAAAGACACGAGCAGCCCCGACCCCCACACCCATGAGTGGGACGAGGTCATAGCCTTCTGCGGCAGCGACCGGGCCAACCTCCAGGACCTCGGGGCAGAGATAGAGCTGTGGATAGACGGCGAACAGAACCTCATCAATGAGAGCTTCCTGGCGTTTATCCCGGCAGGGATCGTCCATTGCCCGCTCAACATTCTGAGCATCACGAAGCCTGTCTTTCACTTCGCCGTGGGACAGGGGAAGCAGTACTTCTAGCCCTTCCAAGAAGCCTCGAGAAGGAAAAGCTCACTTATCCCTGAAGCGCACACGTCCGGAGGTGTCCTGGCGAAAGGAAGCGGCAAAACGAGCGAAGCGAGCGTGAGCGGGGAAGATTACGCAGGCTTGAAACTGGGGGACGGTTCTAGGCGAGCGAAGCGAGTCTCTGAGCGGGGAGGCTCGCCGGGCTTATGCCCGGCGAGGGGGTGCTGAACCCACGGCAAAACCGAGCGGAGCGAGGTGTGAGCGGGGAGGCTCGCCGGGCTTATGCCCGGTGAGGGGGTGCTGAACCCCACCAATTGGGGCGCAGGTTCCCTTTGCATTACACCTTGAACGTATGCACTGTCTTTTCCAGGGTTTCCGCAAGGCCTGAAAGCCCTTTGGCCGCTTTCGAGATCTCCTCGGAGGAGGAGAACGTCTCTTTCGTCACGCTCTGGATAGCGTTTATGTCCCGCGTGATCCCGTCCGTGGTGGAGCTCATCTCCTCGGTGGCGCCTGCTGTCTGCCTTATCCCGTCATAGAGGCTGTCGATGCTCGTGATGATGTCCTTGAGCGCACTCTCGGCCTGGGAAGAGAATTGAACCCCGGATTCGACGTTCCGTTTCGCCTGATTCATGGAGTCCACGGTCTTCTCTACGCCCACCTTGACGGTGTGAATCATGCTCCCTATCTCCGTGGTGGAGGCGGTCGTCCTTTCCGCGAGCTTCCTCACCTCGTCGGCGACCACCGCAAACCCCCTTCCATGCTCCCCTGCTCGGGCCGCCTCGATTGCCGCGTTCAGGGCGAGAAGGTTGGTCTGGTCGGCTATCTCGTTGATGGTGGTGACGATGTTCCCGATCTTGTCGGATTCCTGCCCCAATTCCTTCACGAACTCGGACACGGTCTCCACCGTCTCGGCGATGAGGTTCACTTCCTTGATCGCCTTCTGGACGATGTCCTGACCACCCCTGGCGATCTTTACCGTCTGTCCGGCGGATTCTGCTATGAAGTTCGAGTTCTTGGCAATGTCTTCGGTGGCCTGGTTCATCTGGGTGGATGCGGTTGCCACCTGCGTGGCCATGTCGACCTGATTGATTGCCCCGGTCGAGAGCTTTTCCGCGGAGACGCTCAACTGGGTACTCGCGGAGGCGACACTCCCCGCGGAGCTCTTCATCTCCGTGATTATCTCTCCGATGTTGGTATTCATCGCGTGCATGGAATTGGCAAAAATGCCCATCTCGTCCTTTCTTCTCAGCGCATGCTCGGACACGGCAATGGAAAAATCACCCTTTGCCATGAGATCTATATGTGCGGAGGAACGAAAGATAGGAATGGCGATGCTCCGGGTGATGGCGCGGGAAAGCCATGCACCCACCATCACGTTCATGATGCCCAGGCCGACGAAGACGATGCGCCCCGTGAGCTCCATTCCTTTCCCGTAGATGAGACCCGTGATGACGATGAAGACCATCAGAACGAGGGTGATGCCGAATCCCGCTGCGAGTCTCTTCCCTATTGTAACGTCCGTAAAAAGTTTCATTACCCTGCCTCCTCCTCAAGAGTAAAATGCGCGGCCATTATCCGGACGACATGGCGGATCTTCGCTGACCACAGCCTAAATGGGAATGACATCGCTCACGTTCGGTCTCAAGTGTGCCTCGTTCAAGAAGCTCATCAGTCCGATCGGGCCTTCAAAACCCCATTGATGGGAATGACGGACAACCCGTCTAGACTCCGGCCGACGCGGGTCCCTCAAGGTCTCACACGATGGCCGGAAGCGTACCCGACCGGACAACACGAGAAAAAAATCGTTCTTCACGTTCACCCCACGATCATGTTTTTCGGTCAAGCTTCAGATTCGCTTAAGCGCTTTTTTTCGGAAGATACTAATCTCCGGACGATCCGGTGGTCTCCCTTCCAAATTTGTTCCGTAGGGCTAGGGGGAGAGACTCCGGCGTCTGGTGCTGCCGGAAGGGGCGCTGAAGCCCCAACAATTGTCCCTTGTATATTCTCCCTGAGATCGGGTAGCATGAGAAAAAGAAGGAGGGCATCGATGGGTGCTGAGAAGCTCGTGAAAATCAAGGCTAGACCGGAACCAATCGAGATCGACGTGGCGAGGACGGCCGTCATCGTGATTGACATGCAGAACGCCTTTGCGAGCGTTGGGGGCATGTTTGACCTCGTCGGCCAGGACGTCTCCGCGGCCAAGGGCGTCATCCAGACTATCAAGAGGCTCACCCGTGCGGCGCGGGACGCCCGGATCAAGGTCATCTACCTCACCATGGGCTACGCCCCGGACCTGTCCGACAGCGGCGGGCCCGGCTCTCCGAACTGGTACAAGGAATTCGGCCTTGCGGCGATGAACAGACATCCGGAGTACAAGGGCAAGTTTCTCATCAGGGGCAGCTGGGATGCAGACATCGTGGACGAGCTGAAGCCCGCATCCGGCGACATCGTTGTCCCAAAGTCGCGCTACAGCGGGTTCAGGGGGACGAACCTCGACGTGGTGCTCAAGACTCTCAACGCGAAATACCTCATATTCACCGGAATCGCCACGAACGTCTGCGTGGAGTCGACCCTCAGGGACGGGTACTTCCTCGACTACTGGCCGATCCTCGTTGCGGACGCCACGAGCAATGCAGGGCCGCCAATCACGCAGGAGGCGACCCTATGGAACGTCGAGGCACTATTCGGATGGGTAGCGACCTCAGACGACGTCGTGTCGGGTCTATTCGGATGGGACGCGCGACCTGAAGGAATCGCACCGCCCCCTGCCCACTGCCCTACTGGCCCCGGATATACGCGAAGTATTATCCTCGGCAAGCACGGCTCAGATGGCATCCACATCTCAGCTATTATTGGGGCTCAGCGCCCCCTCCGGCAGCATAAGCCGCGGGAGCCCCCCCGCGCAGACTCTCTTACGCTCGTGTGTGCCGCGGGCTCAGCGCCCCCCCCGGGAATATAAGCCGCGGCAGCCTCCCCGCTCAGACTCGCTTACGCTCGTGTGTGCCCTCCAGGCCACGGTCCATACCGTGCCGGATGCATCAGCGCACTTATTTGGGTTCAGCGCCCCCTCCACAGGCAAAGCCACGACCCGCTTCGCGGGTGCCCCGGCCTCCGCGCTCACACCCCAATTTCGCTGATGCGTCCGGCAGGTACAGAAGAATGCATGCATTATCCCGGGGTATAGTCTCCGAACGGCCATGTCGTCTCGCTGACGTATTATGGGGCCACAGGTCTCCCCGTGCGTCACATAGCGCCGCAGCAAAAGGGTGGCTTGAGCGAACAAGGAAGCATAACGTCAATTCGCATCTCTGCCGCCGTACTTCCACCTACCTATACGTAACAAAAATGATTGACCGCAAAATGTACGGGGTTCATCATCTATCCTGCTTTTTCTTGAAAAAGAAAAGGAGGAGCGATGACCACGGAACAGCCGATAAGTAACGTATCAGGTGAAAGAGAAGAGCGAGGTAGCCGGCATCGAGCACAAACCCCGATCGACCATGTCCTCGAAAGACTCTCGAGGATGGTTCTCCCCGCTAAGGAGCACTTCGAGAGCTACCTGCGCCACAAGTGGCGCGTGAACCACAAGCCTAGAACGATCTCCAGCTCCTTCACCTCGATCATGCTCTTTCTTCAGTTTTATGGAGCGTCGGGCAAGAGCGACATTGCTCAATTGGGACGCCCCGACCTCGAGGCCTTCATCGAGCACGAGCAGGACCGGGGCATCAATATCTCGACGGTGAGGACGAAGATGGCATCCATCATCGCCTTTCTCCACTTCCTCATCGGAGAGGATCTCATTCCCGCAACCGCCCTGAAGCGGACGATCAAGCTCAAGCTCCCCGACGCGCTCCCCCGGGCCATGAACCCCAAGGATGTGAGAAAGCTCCTCGCCGCCATCGACAGCACGAGGGACCGGGCCCTCATTCTCCTTCTTCTCAGAACGGGCGTACGCATCGGTGAGGCCCTCGGTCTCACGGTGAACGATATCGATCTCAAAGAGAGGAAGGTCCATCTCTTCGAGGGAGAAAAGAACAGCATGGGGAGGGTGGTCTATCTCTCCAGCGACGCCCTCTTCGCCGTGAAGCGCTGGTTCTCGCACAGAGACACGACGAGGGAATATATCTTCTACGGCCAGGGCAAAGGACCCCTTTGCTACAGCGCCGCCAGAATCCGCTTTGTGCATTACCTCACGAAAGCGCATCTTGAGCACAAGGGTTACACGGTTCATTGTCTTCGCCATACGTACGCCTCCGAGTTGCTCAATGCGGGCATGCGCCTCGAGGTTCTCCAGCAGCTCCTCGGTCATCAGGACATCGAGGTGACCAGGCGCTACGCACGACTTACCGACAAGACCAGAGAAGAGGAATACTTCCGGGCCATGGCAATCATCGAGAAAGGAGGGATCGATGGAGACTATTGATCGGTACCGCAGATCGCTGAAGCGAAAGAACTACTCTGCCCATACGGTGAAGAACTACATGAATATCCTTGCCCACTTCAGGCAATGGTTACACATCCCGCTTTCCCGGGTGACGCCCACGGAGATAGGCAGTTACGTGGATCACCTCCGAAGGAAACGGCTGTCCCCGAAGACGATCACGTGTCACCTGCAGACGATACGCCTCTTCTTCGACCATTGCATCAACGAGGAGGGGCTGACCATGGTTAACCCCGTCACAAGGATATCGATCCGCCTGCCGAAGCCTTTGCCACGGCATCTCAAGGACGACGAGGTCGATACGTTCCTTGCCGTCATTACGGATGAGAGAGACAAGGCCATGTTCATGCTCATGCTCCGATCGGGCCTCCGGGTCGAAGAGGTTGCCCATCTCACGGTTGATGCAGTAGAGTACCGGAAGAGACAGGTCTTTGTCTCCCACGGAAAAGGCGCCAAGGACAGGGTCGTCTACTTCAGTGACGACGCCCGGTCCGCCCTTGAAGTCTATCTGCAGAAACGATTATCGAAGGCCAAAGAGCTGTTCCTCGTGCAGAAGGGGCCCATGAAAGGAACGCCGATCTCGGTCCGGGGCATCCAGAAGAGGATCGAGTACTATGGGAGAAAGAGCGGCCTCTCCGTGTCGTGCCACCGGCTCAGGCATACCTTCGCAACCCAGCTCTTAAACGCCGACGCCGGCCTCGCCACCATCCAGGACCTTCTCGGCCACGGCCAGATCACCACGACCCAACGGTACTGCCGCGTAGCGAACCTCAAGGTCCAGCGGGAGTACTACAAAGCCATGGAGGCCGTTCTGCAAAGGACGCAGAGCGAAGCCGGTCACACAAAGGAAAGGAAACTCCACATGTGCACATGACGGCGACGAAAAAGGGAAACGGCCCCAGAAAAGCGATGATTTGCCTTGACAGGAATGGGCGAAAAACGGGACAATAGAAAATGCTGCGTAACTACACAATATCACAAGAGAAAGCAGGACTTGTTACGTATAGCACCTACAAATTGCGCATTGGGTGATGTGAGGTATTTTGTCGATTGCCGTGTGAAAGTTGCAGCCGAACCTACTCGTCGAGCACTTGCCTGATGGTCCTCGCAATCTCCCTCTTCGTGAGAGGCTTCATTGCAAAGGCCTTGATGCCGGCCGCCTTTGCCCTGCCTGCGTCTACGAGGTGGCTGAACCCGGTGCACATGATGATAGGCATATCGGCCCTGAGGGCCAGGATCTCTTTCACAAGCTCAATCCCCGTCATATCCGGCATGGTCTGATCCGTAATGACGAGGTCGAAGCGGGAGGGGTCTTTTTGCAGCAGCGAGAGGGCCTCTCTGCTGCTCATCCGCGATGTAACGTCGTAGCCGAGTTCTGCGAGTATCTCCGCCCCCATCTCCACAAGGGATGCTTCGTCATCGATAAAGAGGATTCGCTCGTAGCCGGTAGGGAGTGTACCATCACTGACGCCATCATTTGGCAGTTTTTCAGCGACCCTCGGGAAGTAGACGGTGAAGGCAGAGCCGTTGTGGGGTTCGCTCTCGACGGTGATGTAGCCGCCGGAGTGCTTGACGATGCCGTGGACCACAGAGAGGCCGAGTCCCGTGCCCTCCCCTAACTGCTTCGTGGTAAAGAACGGATCGAATATCCTGTCGATGATATCGGGTGGTATGCCAACACCCGTATCGCGGACCGCGAGCTTCATATAGAGACCGGGTTTAATCCCCTGCGGGTTTTCATCGGATGGAGAGACGCTGAAATCACGCACTTCGATGTCGAGAACCCCTCCCTTTTCCTGCATGGCATGAGCGGCGTTGGTGCAAAGGTTCATGAGGACCTGCTGGATCTGAGTAGGGTCACCGAGGACAGCTCCCGACTCTTGTTTGGTGTTAACCTTGATGTTTACGGTTGATGGTGTAGATGCCCGCAAGAACTCGACGGTCTCCTTGACGATACTACTCAGTAGTAACGGTATTTTCTCCCGCTCGGTCTGTCGGCTGAAGGTGAGCAACTGCTTGACCAGCTCGCGGCCCCGAATGCTTGCCTCCATGATGCGCTTCAGGTGACGCGCATCCCGGCTCCCTTTGGGGGCGTGGCCGACTAATAGTTCCGTGAAACCGATGATCACCGCGAGCATGTTGTTGAAGTCGTGGGCGATGCCTCCGGAGAGCGTTCCCAAGGCCTCCATCTTCTGGGCCTGGCGAAGCTGGGTTTCGAGCTGCTCGCGTTCTGCGATTTCTTCTTTCAATTTATAGTACGACTCCTGTAGTTCGGCGGTCCGCTCCCGCACCCTGAGTTCCAGCTCGTCGTGAGCTTTCTGGAGGGCCCCCTCCGCCTTTCTGCGCTCGGTGACGTCGTGAGCCACGTGCACGGTACCGATCATCCGCCCTTGCTCGTCATGCAGGGGAGTAACACTGACCACGAAGTCTCCCCCGAGTCTATCCTCATGCACTTCTTCGATGTGTTGTCGGCCGTCCTTGAGGGTCTGGGAATGGGGGCAGAAATGAGGCGGTTCAGAAAGCCCGTGTACGGCCTCAAAACACCGGCGGCCGATACACTCCTCGGCGGCAAGCCCGAGGCGTCGCGCCATCGCCTCATTCACGCGTAGGATCCGGTATTGATTGTCGATCATCGTGATCATGTCCGGCACACTGGCGAATGTCCGCTCCCATTCCTCTTTGGCCCTGACGAGTTTCTCCTCCGCCCGCTTGCGTTTGGTGATGTCGTACGCATAGATACGCGCCACGCCGAACTGAGGAACAAGATGGATCGTCTCCTCGAAAACCTTGTTGCTCGGGGATACCTCACGAAGGAGCGTCGATTCATGCTTCTTGTCCCAGTTCTGAAGTATCGCTTTCAAGTCCTTTGGGAAGAAGGCTTCGCAATCCTTTCTATCCATGCCGAGGTCCTCCAATATCCCAGATATGGCAGGATTGCAGAAGGTCACCTCGCCGGAGGCATCGACCTCCATCACAGGATTCGGATTCAGCTCGGGGAAGGAGGCGAGATGGTTAGCATGACTCTCAGCCTGCTTGCGCCCGGTGATGTCTGTCAGGATCGAGCGAACCGCGGGTGAGCCATCAACCTGCACCCCGATGCTCTCCAGCTGGGCATTAAAGAGACTCCCATCCTTTCTCTTCAAAACCAGTTCACAGGTGTGCTTTCCGGCTGGCTTCGACACCTCTTGTGTGTGGAGATAGAAGGTGTCGTTGAAATCCGGGTGGACGAAACCGGCGAAGGGTCTGTTTACTATGCGGCTTCTCTCGGTACCGAGCAGACCCGCAGCGGTCAGGTTCATCTCCATGACGAGCCCCCTCGCATCGAACGTCAAATAGCCGACCGGGGCGTAATCGTAGAGGTCAACATATCTTGTACGGGACGCTTCGATTTCAAGCTGGGCCCTGCGAAGCTCGTCGTTCTGCATTTCGAGCTCGACCTGATGCACTCCAAGCTCGTGAAGGAGTTTCTCTCTGTCACCGGCGGATGGGCCGGGCACCCCTTTCGCCCTGCCGGCAAGCATTTTCTCCGCTTTTCGGCGAAGGACCCGCTTCTCCTTCGAAACCGGGTCATCTGACATGAGCTGTTCTCCAAAAGGGCTTGTAATCAGGCGAAGTGCCGGCCATAGCCTGCATACCAGGCTCGGCGGCATGCACGATTATATCTGAGTGCCGATTGTCAGTAGAGCTAACACGATATATAACCGCCCGTACGTGACAAAAGGCGAATTGCTGACTTCCTTCCGCTACTAAGCAAAGGGGTGGACGCATGGCTCCAGGCAAAGAATAATGGTTACGGGGATCTCCACGTTACATAACCGATTGCCACTTGAAACAACCCATCAGAATGGGCACAACCGGGACCTGGCCGACATCAAGTAGCTGGGAGAGTTTGTAGGTCATGACAAGCGCGTTCTTCTCCCCTTCTTTAGTTCTTAAAGGTTAATGGGAATGGGACGCGTTGTCCTTCTAGAAATATACAGTGTAAATACTAGGTAAATACCTGTAGTGTCAGCCTATCGAGAGCAGATATGTTCTCAGGTTGGTCTTCATCCGGTCTAATCCCAGCTTCTTTCTAATATTGTAGCGGTGAAACTCGACCGCTCTCGGAGATACGCCCAGCAGTTCGGCAATCTGCTTTGTGGTTCTGCCGTCCTTCAGGTAGGAGACCACCTCGATCTCCTTCGGTGTAAGGTCAAACCTCTGCAGTTTCCTAAGGATGGGCGACGTTATTTCTTGCAGGTTGGTCTCCAGGATATTGAGGTTGCTCGTCTGCCCGGCGTCTAACCGGCTCTTTTTCAGTTTTTCCACGTAGGGGAGGATGAGTTCTTTCACATTCAAGGAGATATTCTCTTCGAGCTCCCTCTTATCTCCCTCTCTCTGTTTGAGGAGCACCTTCAGCGCGGTATTTACCTCTTCGAGGGTGCGGGACTTGATATCAAGGCTCTCCTCCAATTGTTTGCGCTCGGTGACGTCCTGTCCGATCGCAAGATTACCGATGACGTCACCCTTTGCATCCCTGACCGCCCTGTTCCGCCAGGAGACCCAAATCCGTTCTCCGTTCTTGCGGACGTTCTCGTTGACGTTTTCGATAAAGTCGTCGGGGTTGCTCAGGATGTTGTCTATCATTTTCGTCAGATCCCGGCCGCTGCCGGTCTCGGTTTGGGGGATAAGAATTTTCACATCCCGTCCGATGATCTCGTCACGGGAGTAGCCGAATAGGGTCTGAGCGTACTCGTTGAAAAAGGTTATCGCGCCCTTGCGATCCATTCTGACAACTACGCTGTTCGCATTCTCTACCAGTTCCCGATACTTCTCCTCGCTCTCCCGCAACTGCTGCTCGTACCTTTTTCGTTCCATGGCATAGATCATAGACCGATAGAGCTGATCGGCATCGAAGCGTGCCTTGACGAGGTAATCCTGGGCGCCCATGGATATGGCCTCTGCTGCGAGTTCCTCATCGTCGGTGACGGTCAGGACAACGATGGGCAATGGCGGGGCTTCGTCCTGGAGGCGCCTGAGGGTTTCAATGCCTTTGCTGTCCGGCAGGGCGAGGTCTAGGAGAACCACCTCGAATGCGCTCTCCCGCAACAGTTTTAATGCCGAGGAGAGGCGGTCCGTTGTTGCGACGACACACTCCGCCTCCTTGCTTTCCACCATGTCGCAGATGAGCCCGGCGTCAGCGGCATCGTCCTCGATGAGAAGTATTTTGTGACAGAGATTCTTCACCCCGATCTCCCTCCACAGATGTCATCAGGCAGGCCGCGGCGGCAGCTTGACGGTGACGAACCAGAAATCCTCTATCGCGCGCATCACTTTCATGAACTGATGAAAATCAACGGGTTTCAGGATATACGCATTGGCATGCAATTCATATGATTTTACCACATCATCGTCCGATTTCGAACTGGTGAGGACAACCACCGGGATCGTTTTCAGATCGGGATGGGTCTTGACCTCCCGAAGCACCTCTCTCCCGCTCTTCTTGGGGAGGTTCAAATCGAGTAATATGATGTCGGGCCGGGGAGCGCCGGCATGCTTGCCCTGTCTCCTGACGAACTCCATCGCCTGTTCGCCGTCTGAAACGACATGCAACCTGTTCCATACCTTGCTATCGCTCAACGCCTCCTCGACGAGCATCACGTCGCCGGGATTGTCCTCAACCAACAGGATGTCTATGGGTTTACCGCCCCCTTGCTTCACTGCTCCCTCCTGTCACGGGGATGGTGAAGAAGAACGTCGTTCCTTCTCCGGGCGCTGATTCTACCAGGATGCGCCCTCCATGACGCTCGACGATTCTCTTGCAGAGGGCCAGCCCTATGCCCGTGCCCGGGTATTCCGCGCGGGTGTGCAGCCGCTGAAAGATCTGGAAAATGCGGTCGAAATATTTCGGCTCCATCCCTATGCCGTTGTCTCGGACTGAGAAGAGCCATTCTTTTTTGTCCTTTTTCGCCGAGACATGCACCAGAGGCGCGGTATTCGGCCTTTTGAATTTTATGGCATTGCCGATGAGGTTTTGGAAGAGCTGAGCAAACTGGGCCTCATCACCCATAACCGAGGGGAGCCGATCCTTTGGTGACATCGGCGTGACTTTCCTCGATCGCGGCCGAGAGGTCCCGGACGGCGTGTGTAAAAGCCCGATTCGTATCGACGGGACCGAGTGGGGCGCCCCGGGTGGTGACGCGCGAATACGTAAGCAGGTCCTCGATGAGTTTTTGCATGCGCAAGGCGCCGTCCACCGCAAAATATATATACTTATCCGCCTTCGCATCGAGCTTCCCCTTGTACCTCTGCTCGAGGAGCTGTACGTAGCTCGCGATCATCCGCAGGGGTTCCTGCAGATCATGAGAGGCGACATAGGCGAACTGCTCGAGCTCTTTGTTCGAGCGTTCGAGCTCCAAAAGCAGCCTCTTCACATCCTCCTCGGCCTTTCGGCGCTCGGTGATATCGATGTTGACGCCGACCAGCCGCTGGGGAACGCCGGAGTCGTCTTTGAAGACCACCCCCCGCGCTGCAAGCCAGCGCACGGTGCCATCCGGCCAGACTACGCAAAACTCCGTTTCGAGGCGGCCTTGCTGGAGGGCATTCCGCATAGCCGCTTCGGTCCCGGGCAGGTCATCGGGATGTATGAGCTTGACCCAATCCGCATATGTCTTACCGAAGCCGCCGGGCTGCAAACCATAGAGACCCTCCATCTCCGGCGTCCAGCGGATCACATTGGTCTGAATGTCCCAGTCGTACGTGCCGATGCGGGTCGCCTCCTGCGCCAAACGGAGCTTTTGCCCCTCCGCCGCTTCCCGCTCTGCCCGTTTGCGCTCAGTGATGTCTCTGATTGCCGCGATCGTGAGCAGTTCTCCGTCCGTCTCCAACGGGCTCAGAGCGATGTCGGCGGGGAATTCGGTGCCGTCTTTCTTGAGGGCATAGATTTGCAGGCCGGTCCCCATAGGACGGGCGCGGGGATTCGAGAAATAGTTGACCACATTGCTTTGGTGTCTGCCGCGAAATCGTTCCGGGATCAGAATGTGGAGGCCCTTGCCGACCAATTCCTCTCCCGTGTAGCCGAACAGGTTCTCCAACTGGTGGTTCACGAGGACTATCCTCGCGTCTCCGTCGACAAACAGCATGGCATCGGGACTGGATTGAAGAAGCCTGTCGTATTTTCTCTGGACAGACTGCAGCTCCCGTCTGCACGAATCGAGGCGCTGAAGTTGCATCCGCATCTTTTCCAGTTCTTGAGAGAGTTGTTCTTTCGTCATCTCTTCGCGCATGATCTCCCCGACAGCACTGGTAAGTGCAGCTACAACAAGGTAAGACTTTTGTCAGGCCATTGCTTATGAAGATCCTATTCGGCCTCGGACCTTCGTCGATGCGGCGTGCGTGTCCGCCTGTTCGCCTCTGACGAAAGGCACACTCTCCGAATGAACGAACTGACCGACGGCCCAGCGCATGGCAAGACGAGATGCCGTGGTCAAAAACATATCGAAACCTCCCGAAACCCCTGCATCGCTTTCGCATAGGGCATATGTTAAGGACATGATAAGAAAGCGAATCCTCTTCGTTGACGATGAGGATCTCCTGCAGGAAGCGATTTACGAGCTACTTACTGAGATGGACTATGAGGTGACGGTAGAGAAGACGGGGGATGCGGGCATCAAGACCTTCATCGAGCACCCGGGGGAGTTCGATCTCGTCCTTACCGATCTTCTGATGCTCGATATGATGGGAGACGAAATAGCCAAAAGAATCAGTTCCATCCGTCCCGACATCCCTGTTGTCGTGATGACCGGCACGCCGGATAACCTCCCCCGCAGCAAGGCGAAGGCTGCAGGTGTCTGTAGGGTGCTTGGCAAACCGCTCACGAAAGTTGAGCTGGGTGAAGGGCTCAGGCGTGCTCTATCCCACGATTGTTAGCTGCGCTCGGCCGTGACGACCGTTTTCTCCACAGCATGAAAGAACTTTGACCTCGTGAAGGGTTTCGACACGGTGCCCCTCACGAGAAGGTATGTCACCGAGGATATCCCCCTAACATGATTGGTGACGAGGACCATTGGGAGCCCGGAGTTTATCACATTCGAAAACCGCAGCCAGACTTACTCGTCGAGCACTTTCCTGATCGTCTTCGATAACTCCTTCTTCGTCAGCGGCTTCATGGCGAAGGCTTTGATGCCTGCCGCCAGTGCCCGATCCGCATCTACGAGATGGCTGAACCCTGTGGTTAATATGACGGGCACGTCGGGCCGGATGACGAGCATTTCCCTGGCCATCTCGACGCCGGTCAGCTCCGGCATCGTCTGGTCGGTAATGATGAGGTCAAACCGAGATGGGTCCAGCCTGAAGAGGGCCAGGGCCTCCCTGCTGCTTGTCCGGCATATGACCTCGTAGCCGAGTTCTGCGAGAAGTTCTTCACCGACCTCAACGAGTGCTTTCTCGTCGTCGACAAAGAGGATTCTTTCGTGGCCGGTTTGGATCAGGCCATAACCGTCTGCCGCCTCGATGACCGGCTTCTCTTCGATTCTTGGGAAATAGACAGTGAAGGTTGACCCTTTAATTGGTTCGCTCTCCGCCGTGATGTACCCGTGGGACTGCTTCACGATCCCCAGGACGACGGACAAGCCGAGCCCCGTTCCCTCGCCCGGCTTTTTCGTCGTAAAGAAGGGGTCGAATATCTTGTCCATTACCTCTGGTGGGATACCGCAACCCGTGTCGCGGACCACAAGCTTCACATAGAGTCCCTCCGGAGGGTTACCATCCGGTTGGTCGATGACAGAATCGCTCAGCTCTATATCCAGAACACCACCCGTCTCCCTCATTGCATGGGCACCATTGGTGGCAAGATTCATGAGCACCTGCTGAATCTGGACCGGATCTCCGAGTATCACGCCCGACTTGCTTTTCACGCTATCTCTGATGGTGATCGTCGTCGGTATCGATGCCCTTAGCAGTTTGACGGTCTCTTCGACAATGCTGCTCAACCGCAGAGGTTTTCTTTCCTCCTCGCTCCGTCTACTAAACATGAGCATCTGCCTGACGAGGTCACGGCCGCGCAAGCTCGCCTCCAGTACTTTCTTGGCATGGCTTCTCTCGCGGCTCTCTTCGGGCAGGTGGTCCCGTATCAGCTCGGTAAAGCCGATGATGGCAGCCAGGAGGTTGTTGAAGTCGTGAGCTATGCCGCCTGCGAGGGTGCCCAAAGCCTCCATCTTCTGTGCCTGGCGGAGCTGTTCCTCGGCTTTCAGCCGTTCCTTGACTGCTTTCTGCAGGTCCTCGTGGGATTCTTTCAGCTCAGCCGTCCTCTCCTGTACCCGCTGCTCCAGCCCGACAAAGGCCTGTCTCAGACGCTCTTCGGAATCACGAAGCTGCTGTTCATACCTTTTTCGTTCCATGGCATAGATCATCGACCGATAGAGCTGATCGGAATCGAAGCGTCCCTTGACGAGGTAGTCCTGGGCACCCATGGATATGGCCTCTGCGGCGAGTTCCTCGTCGGCGGTGACAGTCAGGACAACGATGGGCAACAACGGGCCTTTGTCGAGAATCTGCTTGAGGGTTTCAAGGCCCTTGCCGTCGGGCAGTGCGAGGTCCAAGAGGACCACCTCGAATGCGCCCTCCCGCAACAGTTCTAACGCCGAAGAGATCCGGTCGGTTGTTGCGAGGACGCACTGTGCCTCTTTGCTTTCTACCATGTCGCGGATGAGCTCGGCGTCAGCGGCATCGTCCTCGACGAGTAGTATTTTTTGACAGAGATTTGCCACACAGGCCTCCTTTACAAACTAAGAATTGTTGCCAGCCACGCTGCAGCGGCAGCTTGACGATGAATCCTCGGTCACACCGTGGCTCAGGGATTCGCCTACCCATCCTGGTCGCCTCGCACGTGAGTTCATCGGCATCGACAACCAACATGCGAAGCGTTCGTCCGGAGCCCGTAACTAACACCCCTTTCTTTTCTGTTGGGGATAACTGGCAGTGCCCCTGACCTTTGGTGGCCTTTCAAGATAACATAGAAGCGTCGGGTGTGTGGTGATTGGAGACGATAACCGACGAGACGCACGTATTATAGCACAAGCTACGTCAAAAATTGTGTCAAGTCCGGTTTCCCGGGAACCCACCCTGCTTGTCTTCAGGAGTGACTATTTCCGGATGAAAGGGCGTATTGCTGGGCGCATCCGTCAGTCGAGGAATTCAGGAAGCTATACGAAGGATAACCTGCTTTTTCTCTTGATATTGGTGGGTTATGTGATCGTTTCCTCAACCACTCTTCTTTCGACTTCATAGCGCCCTTGGTACGTGTCGAGGTGCCACTAGATTCTCTCATCGGCATCCCTCTGTCAAGACTTTCTTGGCTGAGCCCATTGTCCTGTCCGCCGCCGAGCCTGTGTAAATGTGGGAAGGCGGCACGGCTTTCCATATTTGCACAGGCTGTCTTTGCGGACAGGGTCCTAGTCATGCCAGACCTCTCCCTCCTTCACGTCCGAGAGCTCGGCGCGCACACCCTGGTTGTCGTCAGGGTTGAGCCAGAGCATGCGGGTGAACACTTTCTCTGCCTCCCTCAGGCGGCCGAAGCGCCACATGCAGAGGCCGTAGCCGTGGAGGCACCGGAGGAAGGGGCGGTTCTCTATGAACCCCCAGGGAAGGAGACCACCGAAGTCCTTGCCGAGGGAGAGCTCCCCGATCTTCACTCCCATGTCGTAGTGGCGGACCGCCGTGTCGGGATCGTGATCGAACGCGAGGTTCCCGAGGTGGGCATGGGCGTCGAGGCAGCGGAGATCGGCGGCAAGGAGGTCCATGAGCTTCGCGGTGCGCCTTCTTGTAGTCGCCCGCCTCTTTCAGCTCGACGGCCTCTATGATGGGGTCCGTGTCGGGATCGTCGAAGTCCCACCCGGGGAGGACCAGTTCCATCTTGTAGACGGGTCTCGGGCCTTTCTTGATGATGGGCCTCGCCCACGGCTCTATCGGCTCATCCGGCTCTCCCCAATAGTGGTCTTTGGGGTCCCACATCCCTTGTTCTTCCAGCGTGAGGGGCGTGAGGCCGAGGGCGGGCATGTCGGTGCGCCAGGCCTTGATCTCCCCGGATACGTAGGGTGGCCGGCGTAGCGCCACGTCCTGTTCGGCATGACGGTGATGATCTCGCCCGGCACTCCCTCGAAGAAGCCGGCAGGGCCGAAGCGTAAGGACACGGTCCGTTCCGAGGATGCGGCAGGAGACGGCGTTCCCCTTGACGGCAAGGGCGACGAGGTCGACCTTCCTGCCCATGACGAGATCCTCTTCTTTCGCCTTCGGCTTCTCTGCGCGAGGAGAGCTTCGGATAGGGATCGATGCCGAGCCACCTGCGGTAGGCGGCGATATAGTCGGCTCCTTTCGAGCCTTCCGGGAAGACGAGATCGCACGCGGCGACCGTATGCTCGGAGCCGTCCTCGCGCCGGCACCTTGCGGTCAGTCCCCGCCGCTCGTTCCCTCGTAATCGATCTTCAGTACCGTCACCGGCTCACCGACCACGGATGCATCCGCCGGCAGGGCGACCTCGTCCTCGATGACTGCTTCAAAGGCCGTGAGCTGCTCGTCGTCGTTGTAGGCGTCGACGACGATCTCATCGACCAGGTCGTTCAGTTCCTCTTCTGTTTTTCTCCCCATCCATGGCTCCTTTCATCATCGACCAGACGGAGCGAGGCTCTTCTTCTCGCCGTTGCCCAGGGCCGCTTGCGATCTTCATCTTTTCCTTGGGTCCGTTGCAGGACCGTCTCCATGGCCTTGTAGTAGTCGCGCTGGACCTTGAGGTTCGCCACCCGGCAGTACCGCTGGGTCGTCGTAATGTGCTCATGGCCCAGGAGGTCCTGGATCGTGGCGAGGTCGGCGTCGGCGTTGAGAAGCTGGGTCGCGAAGGTATGGCGAAGCCGATGGCAGGAGACGGGAAGGCCGCTCTTTCTCGCGTAGTGCTCGATCCTCTGCTGGATGCCCCGCACGGAGATCGGCGTGCCCGTGAGCGGGCCTTTCTGGACGAGGAACATCTCCTTCTTCTTCGATGACCGTTTCTGCAGGTAGGCCTCGAGGGCGAGCCGGGCATCGTCGCTCAAATAGACGACCCTGTCCTTGGCGCCTTTTCCGCATGCCACGAACACCTGCCTTTTGCGGTACTCTACCGCACCTACGGTAAGACGCGCAACCTCTTCCACCCGGAGGCCCGAGCGGAGCATGAGGAGGAACATGGCCCTGTCCCTCGGGTCTTTGATGACGGATAAGAACTTCTCGACCTCTTCGTCCTTGAGGTGCCGGGGCAGGGGCTTCGGGAGGCGGATGGATATCCTCCGGACGGGGTTTTCGACAGCCATCCCCTCTTCGTCGATGAGGTAGTCGAAGAAGAGGCGTATCGTCTGCAAATGGCAGGTGATCGTCTTCGGCGAAAGCTTTTTCTGAAGGAGATGGTCCACGTAGCTCCCTATCTCTTGACGGGTCACGTGATCGAGGGGGACGCGAAGCCAGAGGGTAAACATATGTATCCTGTGCACGTAGTTCTTGATCGTATGGGCGGAGAAGTTCTTTCTCTTCAAGGACCTCCGGTACCTCTCAATAGTCTCCATCGATCCCTCCCTTCTCGATCAAGGCCATGGCCCGGAAGTATTCTTCTTCCCTGGTCTTGTCGGTGAGCCTCGCATAGCGCCGGGTGATCTCTATGTCTTCATGTCCCAGGAGCTGCTGGAGGACCTCGAGGCGCATGCCGGCATTGAGAAGCTCTGAGGCATACGTATGGCGAAGGCAGTGCACCGTGTAGCCCTTATGGTCGAGCCGCGCCTTCTTGAGATACTTCACGAAGCAGCTCCGAGCGGCGCTGTAGGAGAGGCGGCCGCCCTGCCCGTAAAAGAGATACTGCGCTTCAGCGTTCCTCACGGACAGCCAGCGCTTCAGGGCGAAGGTGGCGTCGCTTGCGAGGTAGACGACCCTTCCCCTGTTGTTCTTCTCTCCTTCCATGAGGCGGACCTTCTTCTCCTTGAGGTCGATGTCGTTCACGGTGAGTCCGAGGGCCTCGCCGATCCTCATGCCTGTCCGTAAAAGGAGAAGGATGAGGGCGCGGTCCCTCGCATTGTTGACGGCCTCGATGAGCTTTGTCACGTCCTTCGGATTCATGGCCCGGGGGAGCGCGTCGGGGAGCTTGAACCTGATCGTCTTTTTGAGGAGCGACAGGGGAAGAATGTCCTGCTCCATGAGGAAGTGGAGGAAGGCGACGAGCGAGGCCGTGCGGGTCTTCACGGTCGATATGTGGATGCCCCGGTCCTGCTCGTGCTCGACGAAGGCCTCCAGATCGGAGCGTTCGATCTCCGTGATGTGACTCTTGCCCGATGCCCCGTAGAACGTGAGAAAGAGCATGACGGAGGTGAAAGAGCCCTCGATCGTTTTGGGCTTGTGGTTTACCCGCCACTTGTGGCGCAGGTACCTCTCGAAGTGGTCCTTCGCGGGAAGGTCCAGGGGAGAGAGCCTCTCGAGGACGCGGTCGAGCACGGTCCGCTCGCGTGCTGCCTCCGTCTTACTGGTGTTCGACTGGGTGGGTGTCGGTTCGGACTGGGTCATCATTTTTTCCTCCTTTTTGTTTGGAGAAAAAGCAGGATAAATGATGAACCCCGGCGGACCCGGAGGTCAACAGATTTTCCTGCGTATAGCAGGAAGAAAGACGTAGCCTACGGTCTGGCTCTTACCTGTCGTTTTTCGCGGCCTCAAAGGCCGCCGGATATATGTCGCTTCAGCGTCCTCTAGATGCCGAAATTGCGTGCGGACAAAGAGGTACGATTTCGGCGTGAGTGGACGACCGCATGGGGGAAATGCTTCATCTGTGGATGAGATGTGAGCCCTGTTGACCGGAGGCGTACTCATGTACGTCGGAGGACACAGGGCGAGCAGATCGCCGCAGAGGGCCATTTCCCCCATGCGGCCGGCCGAACACTAAAAAGCTCTGGCAAAGAAGAATGGGTTCCGGCTTTCGCCGGAATGACGAAGAAAGAGAGCGGGGGATTTTGAGGACTCGTTCCCTAATGGTCACATTTGCCGCTTCCCGCGGACGATGGACAGCCTCCTTCCCTGCCGGAATTTATCCCTTTCTCTCCGCGACCGGCTCGTAGACGCATCCGGTCTTCCCGCAGTAGTGGCCGACGTACTCCGACAAAGGCCGGTAGAGCGCGGGCTTTTCCTGGGCATCGGCGAACTTCTCCTCGATGATATGGGCGGTCCAGCCGGCAACCCGTGCCACCGCAAAGACCGGCGTCATGAGGTCGAGCGGAATGCCCATCAGGTGGTAGACGGAGGCGCTGTAAAAATCGACGTTGGGCCTGATCGTGGTCTTGCCTCGCGCGTTGAGCTCGGCTACCGCGGTCTCCTCGATCTCCGTCGAGAGCCGGCACCAATGGTCCTCATGCAGCTTTTTCCCGAGCCTGAAGCACATATCCTTCAAGAACCGGGCACGCGGGTCCATGGTCTTGTATACCGCATGGCCCATGCCCATGATCTTCCGCCCGCTCGCAAGCTGACTTCTCACCCATCCGGAAATGTCTTTCTCGTCTCTAAGCTCCTGGAGCATCTTCATGACCTGGGCATTGGCCCCGCCGTGCAGGCTTCCCGAAAGCGCTCCCACGCCCGCCGCCACGCCGGCATACATATGCGCCCGGGTGGAAACGACCTCGCGGCAGGCAAACGTGGAGGCATTAAAGGAGTGGTCGGCATGGAGCACCAGGATGGTGTCGAGATCGCGGGCGATCTCCGCATCAGGCTGTTTGCCCGTGAGCTGCCACAGGAAATTCGCGGCATGGGAGAGGGCGCCGTCGGAGGGCAGGGGCTCCGTGCCCTCGCGTATCCTCTGCCAGCCGGCCACGATTACAGGCACGCGCGCGATGAGCCGGATGGCCTTGGCGATGTTGGCCTCTCGCGTTTCATCGTCAAGGTCCGGGTCCGCCGTGGCCAGGATCGGGATTGCCGCCTGGAGAACGTCCATGGGGTGGGACTCTTTCGGCAGCTTTTTCAGCGCATCGAAGACGAACTCAGGGACCTGCCGCGCTTCGATGAGCTTTTTCCTGAACTCCCGGAGTTCATTTTCCGTCGGCAGTTCATCATGGTGAAGCAGGTAGGCGGTTTCTTCAAACGTCGAGCTCTGGGCCAGCTCTTCGATCCGATACCCCCGGTAAATGAGGATGCCGTTTTCGCCGTCCACGTGGCTGATCTTGGTGTCCGCCACCGTGACGCCCCGCAGACCGATGTTCTTCAGCCTGACGGCTGCCGCCGTTTTCTTCTCCCCTTCGGACGTGATTACTTTCGTTGCGCCATCCATGGTTATCCTCCCGCATGCAATTTACTTTTCACAAAATTCAAAGTCCCGCCCGCCAGGAGGTGCTCTCGCTGGCGCTCCGACACGTCGAGCAGGGTCATGATGGTCCTGCCCTCCGGCTTCGACCGGGATCTCCCTGTCGCCCCGCTCGATCCGTTTTCGCACATCGGGAAACAGACACCTTCGTTCCTTCCCTCAGCAGGTCGTAGTCGCCGGGGTCCTTGAACGTAAGCGGCAGGACGCCGAAGTTGCAGAGATTCGACTTGTGGATGCGGGCGAAGCTCTTTACGATCTTGGCGCACACGCCCAGGTACCGCGGCGCCAGCGCCGCATGCTCGCGGCTCGACCCCTGGCCGTAATTCTGACCGCCCACGACCACGACGGTGCCCCGGGCCCGGCAGGCAGCGGCAAAACCGGCACGGACCTGCTCGAAGACATGCTCGCTGATGGCCTCGATGTTCGAACGGAGCGGGAGCACCTGGTTTCCCGCCGGCATGATCGCATCGGTGGAGATGTTGTCCCCCACCTGCAGCACCACCTCGGCCGCGAGTGCGTCGGGAAGCGGCGCAAGCTCGGGCAGGGGTTTGATGTTCGGACCGCGCACGACCACGGTGTTCCTCAAGCTCCTCGGAGGGGAAGACGATGGAGCGGTCGTCCGTGAGATACCGCTCCGGGTCCCGGATGCGCGGGAATGTCTGCTCGCCGGCCAGGTCGCGGGGATCGGTGATCACGCCCCGGAGGGCAGAGGCGCACGCCGTCTCGGGCGAGCAAAGGTAGACCTGGTCATCCTTGGTGCCCGAGCGTCCGGGAAAGTTCCTCGGGAAGGTCCTGCAAGGATTATCTCGCCTGTCCCGGGGGCCTGGCCCATGCCGATGCAGCCGAGGCAGCCGGGCTCATGCACGCGGGCGCCGGCTCCGAGAAGGGCCAGCATCCCGTTTTCCCGGGCGATGTTTTCGAGCACCTGGCGGCTGCCGGGGTTCACGTGGAAAGAGGTCGTGGGATGGACATGCCTGCCTTCCAGGATACGAGCCGAGACCATCAGGTCCCGGAAGGAGGAATTGACGCTGCTGCCCACGATCACCTGGTCCACCCTGGTGCCGGCCACTTCGCGCACGGGCACGACGTTGCCGGGCGAGGTGGGCTTGGCGATCAGCGGCTCGATCTCCGCCGAGGTCAAGCGTGAGGTCTTCGTCGTACGGTGCGCCCTCGTCGGCGGAAAGCTCGCGCCACGCCTGGCCGCGGCCCTGCGCCTCAAGGTATTCCCGCGTCCGCTCGTCTGAAGGGAAGAGGCTGCTCGTGGCGCCCAGCTCGGCGCCCATGTTGCCGATGGTCTCCCGGTCCGTGGCGGAAAGAGTCGCCACTCCCGGGCCGTAGTACTCCACGATCTTGCCCACGCAGCCCTTGACGTTAAAACGGCGCAGCATTTCCAGGATGACATCCTTGGCGCTCACCCAGTCGGGAAGCCTTCCCACGCAGCTTGACGCCGAGCACGCGAGGGCAGGAAAGATAATAGGGAAAGCCTGCCATGGCCAGGGCCACGTCCAGCCCTCCCGCGCCGATGCCGAGCATCGAGACGCCGGCGGCTCCCGTCGTGTGGCTGTCCGCGCCGAGCAGGGTCTTGCCGGGAACGCCGAAACGCTCCATATGGACCTGATGGGATACGCCGTTGCCCGCCCCGCTGAAGTGGATGCCGTATCGGCTGCATGCGGTCTGGAGGAACTTGTGATCGTCGGCGTTCTTGAAGTCCGTGTGCAGGATGTTGTGGTCCACGTACTGGACCGCCAATTCCGTCTTGACGGCGGGAAGGCCCAGGGCCTCGAACTCGAGCATGGCGAGTGTGCCCGTGGCATCCTGGAGCAGTGTGTGGTCGATCCGGAGGCCGATCTCCCGTCCCGGGGAGAGCTCGCCCTCGGCAAGATGGTCACTCAGTATTTTCTGGGTAAGGTTCTTTTTCATGGCAGTCACCGAAATACCCGTTAGGTGAAAATATGTCCGTTGATTTCGGATAAGGAGTTGCAGCCGGTCATGATCATCGCTTTCTTCAAATCCTGGGAAAGGAATTCCGCCTCGGCGCGCACTCCTTCCGCCCCGCCGCCGATGGCCGCACGAATAAATTCCCGGCCTGCCATCACGAAGTCTGCCCCCAGGGCGAGCATCTTAAGCGCATCGAAACCGGTGCGGATGCCTCCATCCGCGGTGATGACTACCTTTCCCTTCAGAAGGGGAACGAGCCGGGGCAGCACGTCGGCAATCCCCAGCATGGAATCGAGGGTGCGGCCGCCGTGGTTGGAAACGGCGACCACTTTGCAGCCGGTCTGCAAGGCGGCGGCGGCATCTTCTTCACTGGTGATCCCCTTGAGGATGAAGGGGAGCGATGTGGACTGCACGAGCTCTTTCAGCTCGCTCAGGGACTTGCGGAATACGGGCTGCCCCTTCAGGGCCATGGCTACGGAGCCTGCCCCATCGAGATCGACCCCCACGGCGATCGCCCCGGCTGCTTGCGCCTCCTGGATCAGGCGCAGCAAAACCGTTTGCTCGCGCGGTTTGAAGATCTGCACGCCCCAGCCGCCGGCTTCCCGGATTGCCTGCACTCCGGGCCGGTCCTCGAAGGTTTCGGCGCCGTCACCGATAAAACCGATGGTCCCTGCTGCCTTGCACCCCTTGATTACCGCCTGGGCGAATTCCAATTCGCTGATCCCCCTCCCATACTGATCTTCACCCCGCTCATGGAGGAGCAAAAAATCGGAAAGGCTACCTCGTGCCCGAGAAAGGAGGTTTTCATCTCCGGTTCGGCATGGGGAGAAATCAGACGGGTTTTCAGATGGAGACGATCCAGCGCTTCGATATTGGCGGTGAAAGCAGTCCCTTTCCCGATCCCCCCCATGCCGAGCGGCTTGCCGTATTTAATGCCCTGGCAGAGGCGGTCGGGACGACCATCGCAGACCTTGTAAACGGCACAGAATCCTTTCATGCGTTCTGTTGCTTTTTCCCGAGCATCAGTTAAATCCATAACACCTCCCGGGGGTTGCTTACGTGGTCTTCCTGTATGCCATCGCTGTTCGATATCTTCTTTTTAATCTAATGCTTCAAGACCCACTTTGCACAATACGGCGTATACGGGGGACGTGGAAATGCGGCTACAGCAGCAACAGTGCCAATACGGTCGATGATCCGGCCCAAAGGGTGGTGGTGAGGAGACCGGCTGAGGGGATTGCAAAAAGACCGGCAAGGAGCGCCGCGGCGCACCCCCCGAACAGATCAGCCGCATAGAGCGGTGAAACCACCTTGCCCTGATCGGGGAGGTCATAGCGACTGGCACAGACAAAGATACCCGCGACCACGAAGCCCGCGGCCGCGAGGATGGAGCCCGTTTCGACGAGCCCCGCCGCATGGCCGGAATAAAGCTGCCCATACACAAAACCGCAAAGGACGCAGAATCCCAGCATGAGGCCGCCACTCCACAACCTGACCCTCTTCATCCGACCGCTCACTCCCCCTTGCGCTCTTTCTATTGCCCACGCGCCTGACGCGAGACCCGCCATGAAGCTCATGAGCAAGACGCCGATATCCTGATAGAGGACGCCGTATTTCACCTGGTAGTAGAGCATAGCCACCGATTCCAGCGCCATGCCCGCAAAGCCCGCCGTGCCGGCCAGCAGAATCCTGCGGATCCCCGTTCTTTTCCGGATCGCCACAAAAAAGAGGGCAACGCAGAGAAGCAAGACCCCCGATGAGCGAGAGGAGAGCCTCCCCCAATGCGACATGTCCTTCGAGGCTAAGGATGGGAAGAACTTCGACAGCCAGATCATGAGCGTATACTGATAGCAGATGGGTCTCAGATCGGTATTCATCGGCGCCTTGACCGTTTTGAGCATGTCCCGGATCTCAAAGAACCTGTCGTTCGAATAGAGGTAACGGATGTAGGGCGGGGAGATGAGGAGCGTCGGAATGGCCAGCCTCCGCCACCGGTCGACGAGGATTTCCGGATCCGTCGGCAGCGGGGCAAGTGAGCCGGTCACGACATTCGTCTCGCCGGGCAGAAACAGCACCTCGGGGAAGACAGCCTTCAGAGCGGCGTATATGCTCTCCATCCTGCCCCTTGCGGCCGGTGTCCAGAGATTTTCGCCGCTATGCAGCCGTAAGGCCAGGATGCCGTCGGGCTTCATGAGCGAGGCGCACGCGCTGAAGAACTCCCTCGTGTAGAAGCGGTTCGCCTGGCCTGAAACCGGCTCGGGCATGCCGACCATGATAAGATCGTAGGCGCCGCGGCCCTGCACAAAGCGCCGGGGATCGGCAACTTTCAGGCTCACACGCGCATCCGTGGTCCAGTCCCTCATCTCAGCGGGCACGTGCGACATCACCGCATCGACCTCCACCCTGTTGAGCACGACGCAGTCGATTCTTTCAGGCTTGTACTTGAGGAGCTCCTTCACCGTACCGTCGATGCCCCCCAGAACAAGCACGTCCCGGATGGGAGACGAGTGCTGAAGGGCGGGAAGGTGGGAGAAGGCCTCGATCTCCCTGTCCTGCGTCTCGAATGCCAGGGCGTCGTTTTCAAACACGGCGATCTGGCCCGACGATCCCGTGACCGTGATCCGGCCGTAGGGAGTGTCCCTGGTCGTGAGCAGGCCCTCATGGTTCCAGGCAGCGGTCGTTCGCTCGATGGGGCCGGACAGGGAGAGCGCAAGAACCAGGATCGGGGCGAGGACGATGGCAGGGGAGCGAGACGACAGGGCAAGGCGAGGATACACCGCAGGAGAGAGGCAGGCGAGGCCGCAGACGACGGCGAGGGCAAAATTCTGCACGTCCCACCTGACGAAGAGCGTTGAGGCGAGCCCGCCCAGGAGTCCCCCCGCGCTCTCCACCGCGTAGGCGAGTGCCATGCCCCTGCCCTTTTCCGTGTAAAGCCGTGCTGCCCGCTGAAAGAGAAACCCCAGAGGAATGCCTACCGGCGCCATCGCCAGGAGCATGATTGCGAGCTGCCGAAAGAAAGACAGATAGGCGCCCGGCACGCCGGAGAAGATGAGACGGCTCCCGCGCAGGAAGAGTATATCGAGGGGTAGAATCCACGCGAGAAAGGAAAAGAGAAGCGTTATTCCGGCCCGAGAGGCCTCGCGGCTGCGAAGGATGAGGGCGCCCGTCGCCGTCGATAAGAGCCAGGCCCCTATGGCCAGCGCGTAGATCAGCTCGATCCCGTAGAAGGCGACATTGAGCTCTCGCAGGATAGCCACCTGCGCGAGCATCGATACGAAGCCGACCAGGAAGAGGGAGAATGTCATCGAGGCCCGTGGGCGCGCTCTCCGAAGCTTATGGCCTGGAAGGTAGAGAACCGGGCGCCCTCGCGCCAGCAGGCGTCCTCCAATCCCGCCTTGCGGCAGAGGTTGTCGAGCATCGCCGTCGAGTCCCCAATGCTGCTCGACCGCCACCTGGGGGAGGAACAGGGCGGACCCTTCCCCCTTGGTCAGGAGGACGCCGTCTCTCCCGACCACGATGTCCGCTGCTCGGGGAACGGGCTTGAGCCGCGTGAGGACCGAAATCTCGATTTCGATCTCCGGCAAGCTCTTGGGGGCTGACAGGCCGGAAACGGGGATCGAAAAAGGCCGCCCGGATCGCCATCGCTCCCACTGCCTGGGAGAGGGGCGTGTCCGGCTCCGTCTGTCCGATACAGCCGCGCAGCTCACCGTGCTCTTTCAGGGTCACAAACACGGCCCTTTTCTGCTCCAGGTTCTCCCCGAACCCTCTCGCAAGGGGAGCCGTCTGGGTCAAGACGGCCCGGCTCATGCTCTCCCGTGCGAAGGCGAGGAGCGCCCTCCTCTCAGGCTCGCTGAAGCTGTCGGAATAGGGGGGCTCCCTCCCCTTCTTTTGTACACCGGCGGGACCTTTTTCCGCTGTCATGACGACGGCCCCGTAGCCGACGACCCGTGATTGCTCGCCTAAGGCCGTCTGCCCCGAATGGGCGTAGCTCACGACCCTTCCCCCCTTCGCACCGAGCCTTTTCGCGGCCTCGATTGCGGAAAGAATCGGAGCCTCGCCGCAGGCGCACGTCACGAGGTTCGCCACCGGCCGCCTCATGTGCGCCTCGATGGTCGATCTCAAGCTTTCCCCGTCGAGGGCGGCGATGGCTGCGAGCACCTCTCTGTCAAGCCCTTCCGCAGCCGCGGCTGCAGGATAGTGCGATAGATCGGAGCTGGCCACGATGAGGGCCCGCCGGTTTTTCAGCACCTTTGCCAGGGCCTCGCCAAAACGGGCGCAGAGGGCGGCGTCGGGCGAGCCGACGATCACCGGGACTATCCGGGCGCCGGGAAAGAGCACCTGAATGAAAGGCAGCTCCACCTCTATCGAATGCTCATTCGCGTGGACCCTTTCGTCGGCTACGCAATCCGCGTCAGCCTTCAAAAGGGCGGCCGCGATCTCCCGGTCTATTTCGGCGACTCCCAGGGGCGTGCGAAAGCCGCGGCCGTTGTACACCGATATTTTCTGGAAGTCCGGCGTCGTGTGGTTCGTGCCGAGTATGGCAACCACCTCGTAGCTCTCCCCCTCTACCTGCTTGAATCCATCGGCCGCGATCTGCCCGGAAAAGATATACCCGGCATGGGGCACAACGAGGGCAATCGGTTTCTTCGCCGCGCGCGGCACGGCATCCCGGAGAAATGCCTGCACCGCAGCCTTCAGGGCTTCGGGGGCATCGGGATAGAATTGTCCGGCCACGGCCGGCGGCCTGGCGCCGTCGCTCACACCGCCCGCGAAACCGGGCGGGACAACGATGAACAAACCAACGGCCAGGATCGCAACGAGAAGGAAAAAGGCTTTCATCGCTAGCTCCACACGCCCGCAATCTTTCGACGGCAAAAGGCGCATCTCCCATCCTCTATGTGCATCTCGACGACAAAGAATGAATCGCGCTTGACTACCACCTTGCCGCAGGAAGGGCAGTAGGTGTGGTTGCCCGGATGGCCGGGTACGTTGCCCACATAGGCGTAGTGCATCCCTTTGGCAAGGGCTATTTGACGGGCACGCTCGAGCGTCGCAACAGGGGTCGGGGGAAGATGAGGCATCTGGTAGTCCGGGTGAAAGCGGGTAAAATGGACGGGCACATCGGGTCCCGCTTCACCTATCACCCAGTCGGCCAGGCCCTCGAGCATCTTTTCCGAGTCGTTGAGGGTGGGGACCACCAGATTGACTATCTCGAGGTGCGCCCGGCTCTTGGCGATCTCCTTGATGCTTCTCAATACGGGACGAAGCTCGGCGCCGCACACGTCGCGATAGAATTGATCGCTGAAGCCCTTCAGGTCGATCTTTATGGCGCCCAGGGCCGCGCACATCTCCCTGAGGGGCGCCTCGTTCATGAACCCGCACGAAACCAGGACGGAGCGGATGTGCCGTTTTTTCGCCTCCCGGGCGATGTCGATGAGGTATTCCGTGAAAACCGTCGGTTCGTTGTACGTGAACGCGATGACAGGCGCATGGCGGGATGACGCCCCATCGGCGATTGAGGCCGGTTGGATGAAGGGCGTCTGATAATCTTCCGGCGAGGCTTGTGAAATCTGCCAGTTCTGACAGAATTTGCACCTGAGAGGACAACCGGAGGTCGCCAGGGAGAATGCTGCCGACCCCGGCAGGTAATGGTAGAAGGGCTTTTTCTCTATGGGATCGACATGGATGGCGATGGGGCGGCCGTAGACGAGGCTTCGCAACTCGCCTCCGACGTTCGTCCGGCTCCGGCATTTGCCGCGCCTGCCCGGAAGGATGACGCACTGCTGGGCGCACAGAAGGCACTTCACCAGATTGTGAGGATGAGTGTGGGAGACGCCCGTCAGTTTTTCTGTTGCGTCGTGGCATTCTCCGCAATTACGGCCGGCCGAGGCAACCGAGGCCCAGAAGCGGGCGAGGGGCGCAGCCCGGAGCACCTCGTCCCCGTAATCGGCTGCCCATGCCCGATCGCCGAATGTGAACCTCGAGGTTCCCAGCCTGGAGAGGCAGGAATCTGCCACGCCCACACCTCCGAGCAGGGAGGCCGCCTTCGCCACCGTAACCAAGAACGCCCGCCGCGAGATCATCTGAGTTGACTCTGCTTTTTTCGCAGCTACCGTCATCATATTTATATTGCTAAATCGGGAACGCTGTCAACAGAAAAACCCCGGGAGTTTTTCTGATTCTTGATTACCCGTTCCGGGCAGCCGCCCATGGCATTCCGCTGACCCTCGCGGGCCGCTGGCATGGGGGTCAGATCAAGCTGGGTCTGCCGGGACCGGGCATCATGGCAGGCGTACCCGACGTCTGTTTTCCGCCCATCGGCCGCGTCGACATCTTTTCTCGACATGCCGTCGGCCGAAGGAACAAAAAGAAACGTAGAGACGATAAATGCTATAATATGGCGGAAGGGTTTCTATGAACAGAAGAACGACAGTCGTCTATGTGGCCTCGGCGTTTATTGCGGGCATCGTCCTGCTTGCCGGCTACTTTTTCGTCAACAAGCCGAGGAGCGTCGCATCGGACCGCGTCGACGAGGGGAAAAAGGTTATTGTCTTCAGAGACGTAAAATATTCGGGCGAGAAGAAGGGCGTGGTCGACTGGGAGATACGGGCCAAGCTCATGAGGAAGTATATCGACACGACCAGTGGTGGAAATGGAGGGCATCCAGGGTGAGTACAAGCCGAAGCCCGATACGGTCGTCACCTTTACGGGGGCGAAGGGAGAGATGGATACGGCCAAGGAGGTCGGCAGCGTCCAGCAGGTGGAGGTATTCTACAAAGGCGAATACGTGATAAAGAGCCCCTCGATGGAGTTCGATTTCAAGAAATCACTGGCGTATACGACCTCGCCGGTCGAGGTGCAGGGGAAGAAGTTTACCATGGTGGGCAAGGGGCTCAACGCGGACACGGCGGAGCAGGTGATCACCGTGGAGAAGGATGTGAGCGGCACCATACAGGAGGAAAAAGGGAAGTACAAATTCGCCGCCGACAAGTTCGTCTATCTGCTCAAGGACGGCACGTACATCTTTGAGGGCAACGTGGTGGTCAGGGGAGAGCGGATGGACATGTTTTGCGACAAGGTCCGCGTGCTGAGCAGCCAGGACGAGATGGAAAAGATCGACGCGGAGAGCCAGGTCCGGATCGTCTCAAAAGGGACTATTGCCAAAAGTCAGCGGGCAGTATATTATTTTAAGGAAGACCGGGTCGTCCTGACGGATGGGCCGGAGATCGTCAGGGACAATGTGGCGATGAAGGGAGAGATCATCACGTATAATCTGACAACCGACAAGTTTTCGGTGGAAAAGCCGAAGATGAGAATAGAGCAGCGGCCCAAGGCGACAGGGACGAAAGGATGACGCCGCTGACGCAGCCGCTGCGCAGCCGTTGTCGCAGCTCAAGGCGGACCACCTGTCGAAGTCGTATGACTCCCGGAAGGTAGTGGACGATGTGGCCGTGTACGTGGACACGGGTGAGGTTGTGGGTCTCTTCGGTCCCAACGGCGCGGGCAAGACGACCAGCTTCTACATGATCATCGGCTTCATACGGCCCGACGCGGGAGAGATCACGCTCGACGGCGACGACCTGACCGACCTCCCCATGTTCCTCCGCGCCCGCAAGGGGATCACCTACCTGCCCCAGGAGCCTTCCATTTTCAAGAAAATGAGCGTGAAGGACAACCTCAAGTCCATCATGGAGTTTCACGAGTACGACAAGATCGTGATAGAACACAAGATCGAGGAGGTCCTCGAAGCGTTCAAGCTGGCGCACCTTTCCGGCAACAGCGCCGACCTCCTGTCCGGAGGCGAGCGGAGGAGGCTGGAGATAGCGCGGGCCATGATGATCGCCCCCAAATTCATGCTCCTTGACGAGCCTTTTTCCGGCATCGACCCCATATCCATTTCCGATTTAAAAAAGATCGTGCTGGGCTTAAAGAAAAGGGGGATAGGGATCCTTATCTCCGATCATAACGTGCGCGATTCCCTGCCCATCTGCGACAGGGCATATATCATAAACAACGGCAAGATCCTGATCGAGGGCGATCCGTTCGAGATCGCGAAGAACAGGCTCGCGCGCGAGGTCTACCTTGGCGAGGAGTTTTACATCAATGCTGGAACTTAAACAGACACAGAGGCTCGCGCAGCAGCTCGTGCTGACGCCGCAGCTGCAGCAGGCCATAAAGCTGCTCCAGCTCTCGCAACTGGAGCTTGTCGAGGCCATAGAAGAGGAAATAAGAGAGAACCCCGTGCTCGAAGTGCGGGAGGAGGAGCCGGAAGAGAGGGAGGAGCCGAAAAAGAAGGAAGAGATGCTCGAATGGCTGGAGAGGTATTCCCCGTCCGAGGATTTCATGCCCCGCGAAGAGAAGGAGTATCCCGACTACGAGAACATCGTGAAGAAGGTGAGCGGCTTGCGCGACTACCTGCGCCGGCAGGTGGGTCTTTCCGATTTTTCCGGGGAGGAGAGGGTCTATGCCGAATGGATCATCGAGAATATCGACGATAACGGATATCTCGCGTCGACGCTTGAGGAGATCGCGGAGATGTCCGCCATCCCGGTCCAATCCCTGGAGCCGGTCCTGAAAAAGGTCCAGACCCTCGACCCGGCAGGGGTGGGGGCCCGGGACCTGAAGGAATGCCTGCTCATCCAGTACAAAGAGAGGGGCGAAAAGGACGAGGTCTTCGAAGATGTGCTCCTGCACCACTTCGAGCTGTTCAGGAAGATGGACCTCAAGGAGATCGCGAAGAGGACCGGCTATTCCCTGGAGCAGATCAAGGCGGTCTTCGAGAAGATGAAGGGCTTTGACCCGAAGCCGGGACGGAACTACGAGGCCGACCAGCCCATCTACGTCGTGCCCGATGTGTACGTGGTGAAGGGGGAGGACGGATTCGAGGTCTTTCTCAACGACGACAACGTCCCGGACCTGAAGATGAACAGGTATTACGTCGAGCTTTTTGTCAGTGAGAAGCTGAACGGGGACACCAAGGAGTATATCAGGAAGAAGATCAAGCAGGCCGAGTGGTTTATGAAAAGCCTCCAGCAAAGGCAGAAGACCCTGTACCTCGTGGCGAAGAGCATTGTCGATTTCCAGGGAGAATTTTTTGAAAAAGGGATCCGCTGCCTGAAGCCCCTTATATTGAAAGACGTGGCCAACTACGTGGGCGTGCATGAATCGACCGTGAGCCGGATAACGACCAACAAATATATGGGCACCCCCAGCGGTGTCTTTGAGATGAAGTTTTTTTTCACGACGGGTGTCGGGAGCGAGAACGGCGACGCCCAGTCCGCAAACGCGGTGATGGACTGCATTTCAGAGATCGTCGAAAAGGAGGACAGGCGCAGCCCGCTGAAAGACGAAGAGATCGTGGCCCTGCTCAGCGAGCGGTTCAACGTCAGGATAGCACGGAGGACCGTCGCCAAATACAGAGAAGTCCTGCATATCCAGTCTTCACGCGAGCGGCGCAGATTGGACTAGAGCGCGCTTTCGTTCGCGAAGGGCCGGACGCGTTTTGCGCCTCGTGGGCGACCGTAGGCAGCCATAGGCGAATTGGATTGACAAGGTTTTTCTCATCTGTTAGCTTTTCTTGCCTGGGCCGGGACGGACCGGCCTTAATCTAAACGTGCGGGGGTACCATGGATATTACCATCAGTTTCAGGCGCATCGCTCCTGACGACGGCCTGAAAAGGTACGTGGAGGAGAAGCTTTCGCGGCTTAAGAAGTATGTGGAAAGCCCGCTCGACCTCCATGTGGTCCTCTCCCTGGAGCGGAAATACCGGCAGCGGGTCGATGTGATGTTCACGCTTAACGGCGTGGTGATCAACGCACACGAAGTGCAGGGCGACATGCGCGCCGCGGTGGACGCGATCGTCGACAAGCTCGAGACCAGGCTTTCGCGGTATCGCGACAAGGTGAAGCAATACCGTGAGGGGAAGCCGAAATACGCAACCGCCGGCGTCGAGGAGCAGACCCCCCAGATCATCATGCTGCGGATCGATCGACGCAAAGCCGATGGACCCGGAAGAAGCGCGGATGCAGCTCAACGCCTCGGGCGATGGATTTATCATATTCCGCGATATAGAGAGGGGCAATGTCTGCGTGATGTACAAGCGGAAGGACGGCAATTTCGGCCTGGTCGAAACCACGGGAAGGGCGCTATGAACATGAAGGACGTTCTGAAAGAATCCTGCGTCATCGCCGACCTGAAAGGCGGGACAAAGGAGGAGGTTCTTACGGAACTGGCATCCAGCCTGAAGAGTGCGGGCCTTGTGCAGGACGTGGGTCGAGGCGGTGGGCGTCATCCTCGAGCGGGAAAAGCTGGGGAGCACGGGCATCGGCGACGGGGTGGCGATACCCCACGGGAAAATGAAAGGCCTGAACCGTATACTATGCGCATTCGGCAGGTCGAAGGAAGGCATCGATTTCGATGCGGTGGACGGGAAGCCCGTCCATATCTTTTTTTTGCTCCTTGCCCCTGAAGATTCCGCCGGGCTGCACATCCAGATGCTGTCGCGGATCTCGCGGATTTTGCGCGACCCGTCGTTTCGAAAGCGGCTGATCGAGGAGGGCGACGACAAAGACCTTTTTGCGAATATCGTTGAAGAAGACAAGAAATTCGGTGGATGAAACGGATAACGGTCGAGCAGATTGCGCGTGACTCTGAGTACGGCCTTGAGCTTGAAGTCATCTCGGGCTCGGGCGGCCTATCCAAGAAAATCTATAATCCGAGGATCCAGAAGCTCGGCCTCGTGATAGCCGGCTATATGGTCTACCTTCACCCCCATAGGGTGCAGATCCTCGGCTATACCGAGATTTCCTATTTGAGGGGCCTTGATGCCGGAAGAAGGCGAGAGGATCGTGGCCGACCTTTGCAGCCGGGACGTGGCGTGCTTCATCGTCACGAGGAACCTGAAGGTCCCCGAGTATCTTCTGAGGGAGACGGAGACCAGGCAAATCCCTCTTTTGCGCACGCGGCTCGTCACCTCCGTGTTTATCGAGAGGGTGACGCACTTTCTGGAGGAGATGCTTGCCCCGACCGGCACGGTCCACGGGGTCCTGATGGAGATCATGGGCGTCGGCGTGCTCATTATCGGGAGAAGCGGCATTGGAAAGAGCGAGAACGCCCTGGACCTGGTCATGCGGGGTCACCGGCTTGTGAGCGACGACATCGTGGAAGTGAAAAAGACAGGCGCCCTCGACCTGATGGGGCAGGCCCCCGAGATGCTCAGGAACCTTCTTGAGATACGGGGCATCGGCATCGTCGATATCCGCCAGCTTTTCGGTGTGTCGGCGGTCCGGCCGAGCAAGAAGATAGAGCTGGTCGTGGAGCTGCTCGACTGGGACAACAGCGTGGAGTATGAAAGGGTGGGGCTGAAAGAGGAGAAATACCGCTTCCTCGGCATCGAGCTGCCCCTCATGCGCATCCCCATAAGCCCCGGCCGGAACGCCTCCGCGATCATCGAGCTTGCGTGCAGGAACCACCTGCTCAAGAAAGAGGGGATAAACACGGCCGGCGACCTGGAACAGAAGGTGTTGCGGCGGACCGGGCCAAAAGAGGCCAAAGAATGAGGATCCTTATCTTAAGCGGTATTTCGGGCTCGGGGAAGACCACCTTCCTCAAGGCCCTCGAAGACGCGGGCTTTTTCTGCGTCGACAACTTCCCTCTGGTGCTTTTGCACAAGTTTGTCGAGCTGGCCGCCGGCGCGGAGTCGAGCCTCGCGAAATCGGCCTTTGTCGTCGATATACGGGAAAGGGAGTTTTTCGAGGAAGGGAAGGAGATACTCAGGAAGATCAAGAAAAAGTACGGGGCGGAGCTGATATTCCTTGAAAGCTCCGATGAAACGATTTTCAGGCGGTTCAAGGAAACGCGGAGGAGCCACCCCTTCTACGACGTATCCAATATAAGGGAGGCCCTGGGCAAGGAACGGGACCAGGTGGACTGGATAAAGGAGATAGCGGACAAGGTGATCGATACCTCCCACTTCACCACCAACGGTCTCCGCAATTTTGTCATCAGCACTTACGGCGACAGCGAAAAGAGGATGAAGATCCATCTCATCTCCTTTGGCTATGCCTACGGCATCCCCCTGGAGGCCGACATCGTGCAGGATGTCCGTTTCCTGCCGAACCCGTTTTTCGTCGAGGCCCTGAAAGAGAAGACCGGGTTGTCGGAGGATGTGGCCGACTACGTGAGATCGAACGAGACCTATGACAGATTTTTCCCCATGCTGCTCGACTTTTTCGTGAACCTCGTCCCCCTTTTCGAACGGGAAGGAAAGAGCTACCTCACGATCTGCATCGGGTGCACCGGCGGGAAACACAGGTCCCCGGCAGTCGTGAACGAGCTGGAAGGGCATCTGCGCATGATGGACTATAGTGTGACCGTGCTGCACAGGGACATCGACAAGGAGGCGCGATGATAGGGATCGTTGTAGTGGCTCATTTCAACCTTGCCCGGGAGATGGTTGCCGCTACCGAGCTGATAGTGGGTAAGCAGGAGCAGTTCGAGTACGTGGACATCTTCCCTGACGAAGACGTCGACAAGATAAAGAAGAAGCTGACCGATGCCCTGAAAAACGTGGATGCCGGCCAAGGCGCGATCATCCTGACGGATATGTTCGGCGGCACCCCCTCCAATATCAGTCTCTCTTTCCTCCAGGAGGGGAAAGTGGAGGTGGTCACCGGGACAAACCTGCCCATGCTGATAAAACTGGTGACGTACAGGCAGGGGAAGGGCCTGTCGGAGCTTGCGGCCTTCATCGCCGCTACGGCAAGAAGAATATTTATCTGGCGACGGATGTGCTCAACATGAAGAAGGCGGAATAGGCCTTTGTGAGGGGGAAGGCTCGACGAGCTTTGCTCGTGGAGGGGGCGCTGAGCCCCAAGGATTGCATGGTAGAGGGGCTCTTTACGATCAGGAACAGGCTCGGTCTGCACGCGCGGGCCGCTGCCCAGTTTGTGAAAAAGGCGTCGGGGTTCCAGTCCGAAGTATGGGTGGAAAAAAACGGGCAGAGGGTAAACGGGAAGAGCATCATGGGCCTTTTGATGCTCGCCTGCCCGCTTGGCACCAGGCTGACCATCAAGGTGGACGGCGCCGACGAGCAGGAGGCGTTCGCCAACCTGGGGAAGCTGATAGAGGACGGTTTCGGTGAGACATGAGCCACGATAAGCCCGCGAGCATCACACTCCATGGCACGCCCGTCTCATCGGGTATAGCCATAGGCAAGGTCTACCTGCTCGAGCGGGACAAGATCCATGTGGCGAAACGCCAGGTAAGAGACGAGCACGTCGAAAGGGAGGTAGTCAGGTTCAAGGCCGCCGTCAAGACCGCCTCGGATGAGCTGAGCAAGATCAAGGAGTCGATACCCGACGACGAGGTGCGGAAACATGCCTTTATCATCGACGCCCATCTGCTCATGCTCCAGGACGAGTATTTCTCCGGCGATGTCGTCGAGATCATCAGGAAGCAGCACGTCAACGCGGAATGGGCGCTTGAGATGGTCGTCTCGAAGTTCCTCTCCAGCTTCGACAAGGTCGAGGACCCGTACCTGCGGGAGCGGGGGCAGGACCTCAACCATATTTACCAGAGACTCTTGAGGACGATGGTGAAGGGGAAGGTATCCGGCGTGGACGCGAAGGGCATCAGGGGGAAAGTGATCATCGTCGCCCCCGATCTCTCCCCGGCCGACACCATCCAGCTCGACCTCCACAAGGTCTCCGGGTTCGTGACCGACGTGGGCGGCCGCACCTCCCACACCTCGATCGTGGCGAGGGCCCTCGAAATCCCGGCGGTGGTCGGTCTCGCGCAGCGTGACGGCGATCGCGAGAAACAACGACACCGTTGTCATAGACGGCGACGAAGGGGTGGTGATCATCAACCCCACCGCCGAGGTGCAAAAGGCATATCTGGCAAAGCAGGCCCGTCTCAACGCCCAGAGAAAGGAGTTCCTTCGCATCGCGAAGCTGAAGGCGGAGACGAAGGACGGGTTCAAGATAAGGGTAGGCGCCAATATCGAGCTGCTCGCGGAAATGGATATCGTGGAGCGGTACGGGGCCGACGGCGTCGGCCTCTACCGGACGGAGTATATCTATCTCTCCCGCAAGACGCTCCCCACCGAGATGGACCACTACCACATTTACCGGAAGCTTGCCGAGAACAGGGCGGTGAAATATACGACGATCCGCACCCTCGATCTGGGGGGGGATAAATTCGCCTCCAAGATAGAGGTGCCGAAGGAGATCAACCCGGCTATGGGCCTGCGGGCCATCCGGCTCTGCATCAAGGAGATAGACCTTTTCAAGGCCCAGCTCCGGGGGCTTTTGAGGGCGAGCGCGTACGGCCCTTTGAGGGTGCTCTTTCCCATGGTTTCGGGCATTGACGAGGTGAAGAGGGCGAAGGCCGTGCTGGCTGAATGCATGGAGGAGCTTCGCTCGGAGAAGATCCCCTTCAACGAGCAGCTCAAGATCGGCATTATGATCGAGGTGCCCGCCACCACGATGATCACGGACCTCCTCGCCAAGGAGGTCGATTTCTTCAGCATCGGCACCAACGACCTGATCCAGTACAGCCTCGCCATAGACAGGGTCAACGAATACGTCTCCTATCTCTACGAGCCGCTCCATCCCGCGGTGCTCAGGATGATCAAGAAGACGGTGGACGACGCGCACGCCGGGCAGATCGAGGTGACCCTGTGCGGGGAAATGGCGGGCGAGCCGCTTTACGTGCCCATAATGCTGGGGCTCGACCTGGACGAAGTATCCATGAACGCGTATGTGATCCCCAGGGTCAAGAAGATCATCAGGGGGCTGGGACACAGCTATTGCCGGGACCTCGTCAAAGAGATACTGCTTGAAAGAGTCGGCGAAGGAAAGCGAATATCTTCTGAGAAAGGAAATGGCGGCTATGTTTCCTGAAGATTTCGCGAGAAGCACATAATTCCTAAGGAGGTTGGCCTATATGAGTATGTCCAGATTTCTTTTTACCTCGGAGTCGGTCGCCGAGGGGCATCCCGATAAGGTTGCGGACCAGATATCGGATTCGGTGCTCGACGCCATCATTGCCCAGGACCGGAAGGCGAGGGTGGCCTGCGAAACCCTCGTTACCACCGGGCTTGCCCTTGTGGGCGGCGAGATCACGACGAGCTGCTACGTCCATATCCCCGATATCGTCAGGGAGACGATCAGGAGCATCGGCTACAACAATTCCGCGATGGGGTTCGACTGGGAGACGTGCTCCGTCCTCACCGCGATAGACGAGCAGTCGCCCGATATCGCCATGGGCGTCGACGAGAAGGAGGACCACGAGCAGGGGGCCGGCGACCAGGGGCTCATGTTCGGCTTCGCCTGCAACGAGACGGCGGAATACATGCCCATGACCATCATGTATGCGCACCACCTGGTGAAGAGGCTGGCAGAGGCGAGGAAGGACGGCACCCTGCCCTTCTTGCGGCCCGACGGCAAGAGCCAGGTGACCATCGAGTACGTGGACAAGGTGCCGGTGCGGGTGGACGCGGTCGTCATCGCCGCCC
>CAVVNC010000015.1:0-33944 GCA_963749525.1 uncultured delta proteobacterium | reverse complement strand
AAAGGCGGGATCGGCTTTGAGGCTTTCGGGGATTTCTCGTCCAATCCGTGCTATACATTATGCTGTGAGGAATGACCTATCTGCCCGGCTCGACAGGGCACTTGCCGCTCAGACCGGCCGGTGCGCACAGGCCCTGGTGGTTGCCGGAGGGAAGTTTCCGCGATCGCCTCCGGCCTGGAGAGGCAGGGGTGGACATGGACCCGTGTTTTCGGGCCTTATTCGGCGGTCATAGGGCGGGCCGGCTTCGCGGCTCCGGGCGAGAAGCGGGAGGGTGACGGAAAGACGCCGTCCGGCATATTTCCGCTCGAGGAGGCGTTCGGTTATGGAGAGCGGATCGCCAGCGCCATGCCCTATCGCCGCATCGAGGAGGACGACGTCTGGGTGAATGATCCGGCCTCTCTTGACTATAACAGGTGGGCCAAGAAGGGACGCACCCTGGCCCTCTCTTTCGAAGAGATGCGGAGGAAGGATGGGCTCTACAGGATCGGCGTCGTCATAGGCTACAACAGAAACCCTGTGAAGAAGGGCCTGGGGAGCGCCATTTTTCTCCATCCGTGGCGCGGGAAAGGGACGGCTACGTCCGGGTGCGTGGCCATGGCCGAAGAAGATCTCCTGCGCATTCTCTCCTGGCTCGAGCCCTCGAAAGAGCCGAAGGCGATCCTGGGGGTGTCCGGCCCTCGAGGGGTATGCCCTCTTTCAGCCGGCTCTGATCCGGCGCGGTCCGAATGAACTGGGTTTACTGCGCGTCTGGGGAAATCATAGCATTCAAGGGCAAGGCAGGGATGGCGGACAACCGCCAATGGCAGCCAAGGGCGAAAGCCTTATTCGCAGCAATCCTGGCCGCAGGCATCTGCGCATGAGTCTCCGCATGATCCGCCGCAGCCGTGCGGGCTCATGGCCTCTTCGAGCTCCTCCGCGGTCGCGTCCCGCACGTCGAGAACCTCCACGGCAAAGGTAAGCTCCTTTCCCGCCAGGGGATGGTTGCCGTCGAGGAGCACCTTGTCTCCGTCGAACCCGGCTATGGTGACGACGAGGGTCCCCTCGGGGGTCTGCACCTTGAGGGGCATGCCGATTGCCAGCTCCGGGATTTCCTTCAATTGCTCGCTCGCGGCCTGGAAAACTAATTCGTTGCGGCGCTCCCCATATCCGTCCTCCGGTTTCACGGTGAAGGAGAAGGCGTCTTTCACCGTTCTCCCGTCCATGGCGGCTTCAAAACCCTTTATCAGCCCGCCGCTTCCATGGATATAGGTAAGGGGCTCCTTTCCCTTGGATGTCTCGAGGGTCTCACCCCTTTCGTCTGACAGGGTGTAGTCGAGGGTGACTGCTTTGTTTTTGGCTACGATCATGATGACCTCTTCCTTCTAAGTCTTTACTATAGGCTTTTTTTTTTTTTTTTTTTTTTTTTTTTTTTTTTTTTTTTTTTTTTCTGAGCATGAGTCTCCGCATGATCCGCCGCAGCCGTGCGGCTCATGGCCTCTTCGGTTCTCCGCGGTCGCGTCCCGCACGTCGAGAACCTCCACCGCAAAGGTAAGCTCCTTTCCCGCCAGGGGATGGTTGCCGTCGAGGAGCACCTTGTCTCCGTCGAACCCGGCTATGGTGACGACGAGGGTCCCCTCGGGGGTCTGCACCTTGAGGGGCATGCCGATTGCCAGCTCCGGGATTTCCTTCAATTGCTCTCTCGCGGCCTGGAAAACTAATTCGTTGCGGCGCTCCCCATATCCGTCCTCCGGTTTCACGGTGAAGGAGAAGGCGTCTTTCACCGTTCTCCCGTCCATGGCGGCTTCAAAACCCTTTATCAGCCCGCCGCTTCCATGGATATAGGTAAGGGGCTCCTTTCCCTTGGATGTCTCGAGGGTCTCACCCCTTTCGTCTGACAGGGTGTAGTCGAGGGTGACTGCTTTGTTTTTGGCTACGATCATGATGACCTCTTCCTTCTCAGTCTTTACATAGTAAAGCACAGGCACGGTCATTTATCCAGGGGGGAACAGAATGCGCAGTCGTGCCTTTTTTGAGAAACCCGGCCTACCTATCGCGGTCGCGATGCCCCCAATCCGCCTCCTCGTGCCTCCTGTCCCAGTCCCGCGCTCTTTCATTGCGATGGTCCCGGCTTTCATCCCGCCATGCCTCATGCCTGTCCCAGTACCTCTCCCTCTCCCACCTTCCCCAGTTTCTGTGCAGGTCTTCGTAGGATATGTGCCGGTATCCACGGGGTACGCTCCGATAATCCGGCGGGAGCATGACGAGCACCTGGGGGACCCTGGCAGGCGTCAGATATACCCATGGGCCGTTGTACGACCGTGAACGGTACCAATAGCCGCCATAGGGGCGGTACCAATTACCGTGATAGAAAAGGATGTCCGCAGCGAGCCCCGGGGCATAGTAGACGTACGTTCCGGGTATGGGAACCACGGGAGGTGGCGCAGGTACCACGTATGCCGGAGGGGCCACGCCTATGCCGATATTGACACTGACTCCGGCCTCGCCTGATCCGGCAAGTCCGCCGAGAAGAAAGGCGGCGATTCCAAAAAGTGCGAGGCAACCACTCTTTGCGTTCATCACATCTCCTTTTTGCATCCTTGCGATCGGGTCATTATACTTTGTCTGACCGGGGGTTTCAACTACTTTGGCGAACCGGATAGCCCCGAGTTAGCCTCGCCTGCTATATTGGGGTTCAGCACCCCCTCCACAGGCAAAGCCTGCGGAGCCTCCCCGCTCACACCTCGCTTCCGCTCGGTATTGCCGTCGGGTTCAGCACCCCCTCCACAGGCAAAGCCTGCGGAGCCTCCCCGCTCACACCTCGCTTCCGCTCGGTATTGCCGTCGGGTTCAGCACACTATCGACCCTTTGCAACGGACTGCCCGTCCTTTGGCGTTCGGCATCTGACTCCCTCGGGCGAGGGATAAGAGGCTTCGGGTCTCCATGCAGGTGCGGCCGGGGGCATCTTCGGTACGCCTTAGTCTCCTATGGCTTCCGCCGATGGGGGCAAAACCTAGCAAGCGAGGGAAAAGGCGGAAATGAATTCCTTCGGAACGCTTCAGAAAAAAAGGGGGCCTTTCGGCCCCCTCCGAAGCTTCCGAAATCAACTGCTCATGCTTTCTATCAATACATTCCTTCCATTCCACCACCCGGCGGCATGGGAGGATACGGGGCCTTTTCCTTCGGCTTCTCTGCAATCATTGCCTCGGTGGTGAGGAGAAGCGACGCGACCGAGGATGCGTTCTGCAGGGCGGTCCTTGCGACTTTCGTCGGGTCGATGATGCCTGCCGCCATCATGTCGTCTACGTACTCCTCTTTTGAGGCGTCGAATCCGAAATTGCCTTTCCCGTTCTTCACTTTCTCGATTATTATGGAGCCGTCGTGGCCAGCATTCTGGGCGATCCATCTGATGGGCTCTTCGAGGGCCTTCTTCACAATCTTCACGCCGAATTGCCGCTCCCCTTCAAGGTTCAGGGCCTCCAGTTTCGCGATGGAGCGGATGAATCCCACACCGCCGCCAGGGATCACGCCTTCTTCCACGGCCGCCTTCGTCGCGTTCAGGGCATCCTCGACGCGCGCCTTTTTCTCCTTCATTTCCGACTCAGTTGCGGCGCCTACGTTGATCACGGCCACACCGCCGACGAGCTTTGCCAGCCTCTCCTGAAGCTTCTCGCGGTCATAGTCCGAGGTCGTCTCTTCGATCTGGGTCCTGATCTGTTTCACGCGGCCTTCGATCTCTTTCTTGCTGCCTGCCCCGTCCACGATGGTCGTATTCTCTTTGTCGATCACGACCCTCTTGGCGCTGCCAAGGTCTTTTATGCTGATGCTCTCAAGCTTGATGCCGAGTTCTTCAGACACTACCTGGCCGCCGGTAAGAATGGCGATATCCTCGAGCATGGCCTTTCTCCTGTCGCCGAACCCGGGGGCTTTCACCGCCGCTACCTTCAAAGTGCCCCTCAGCTTGTTCACCACCAGGGTGGCCAGGGCTTCGCCTTCCACGTCCTCCGATATGATCAGGAGGGTCTTGCCCATCTTGGCGACCTGCTCCAGAACGGGCAGAAGGTCTTTCATGTTGCTGATCTTCTTTTCGTTGATGAGGATCACCGGCTCGTCGAGGATTGCTTCCATTTTGTCCGGGTTGGTGACGAAGTAGGGAGAAATGTAGCCCTTGTCGAACTGCATGCCCTCGACGATGTCAAGGGTAGTCTCCATGCTCTTGGCCTCTTCCACCGTGATGACGCCCTCTTTTCCCACCTTGCCCATGGCCTCTGCGATAATGGTGCCGATTGTCTCGTCATTGTTCGCCGAGATGGTGCCTACCTGGGCGATCTCTTTCTGGTCTTTCGTAGGCTTGGACATCTTCTTCAACGCCTCGATCACAACTTCGACGGCCTTCTCGATGCCCCGTTTCAGTTCCATGGGATTGTGGCCCGCGGCAACCAGCTTGGCGCCTTCCTTGTAAATCGCCTGGGCCAGAACGGTGGCGGTGGTCGTCCCGTCGCCGGCAACGTCGGAGGTCTTGCTCGCCACTTCTTTTACCATCTGGGCGCCCATGTTCTCGAACTTATCTTCCAGGTCGATTTCCTTGGCAACGGTGACGCCGTCCTTCGTAACCGTGGGGGAGCCGAACGTCTTCTCCAGGATCACGTTCCGTCCCTTGGGACCGAGGGTTACCTTTACCGCATCGGCAAGAATATTCACCCCTTTCAGGAGTGCTTCTCTTGCCTTCTGATCGTATACGATATCTTTAGCCATTATATGCTCCTCCTTCTATTTGTCTACGATTATGGCAAGAACGTCGTCTTCCCGCAAGATAAGGTGCTCGTCTCCGTCGATCTTTATCTCCGTTCCGGAATACTTGCCAAATAGAATCTTGTCGCCCACTTTTACCGATAGGGGTGCCTTCTGGCCGTTTTCGAGAACCTTTCCGTCCCCCACGGCAATGACACGCCCTTCCTGCGGCTTTTCCTTGGCCGCATCGGGAATAATGATGCCACCCTTCGTTTTCTCTTCTTCCTCAAGCCTCTTGACCACCAATCTGTCGTATAACGGTTTAACCTTCATCGTATCACGCTCCTTTCCTCTCTTTTTGACAATAGTTAGCAATTCACACTGGTGATTGCTAACAGGTAATATAATTGTGCCCCCGTTTCTTTGTCAATAGGGCCGGCCAACTTTTTCCGACTTTCCCTTTCGGCGCACTTCGTCGGCCCCCTGAGGTCTCTCTTGATTCGGACGCCTTTTGGTACTATACTTATGGACTATGAAAAAAATGTTATGGTCCTCCTTTGCGATCGTTTCGTTTCTCGTCCTCCTCGCCTCCCCGTGCCTTGCCCTGGACTACGATAACGCCTTGAGGACCGCGAAAGCCGAGAACAAGCCCCTCCTTCTCTACTTCTACAGCAACACGTGCTACTATTGCGGCGTCATGGACAAAAACACTCTGGCAGACAGCGATGTAAGCGCCACCATCAAACAAGACTTCGTTTTTCTCCGGATAGACGTCGACAGGTCGAAAGACCTCGCGAGGCTCTATCGCATCACAGGCACTCCCTCCTCATGGTTTCTCGAGCCCACGGGAAAACGCATCTTCGAGGCCCCCGGGTACGTGCCGAAATCGGACTACAGGACCATCCTCGAATACGTGAAAGGCAAATATTACGACAGCATGGATTTGATGGCGTACATGAAAAAGGCCTCGAACCGCAAGTAGCGCCGCCCCGCTTCAAAATTGTTTTGACATTTTTTTCCCTTCTGTGCCATCATAATCTCCTTAAGTCCCGGCCGTGTTGTAGTTGCCGCAACGCGCGAAACGGTGTTGCGGCTTTTTGCGGCCCGGGTTCAGTATCTTTTACTTTTCTGTGAGGAGGTGTCTTGAGTATGGCAAACGGAACCGTCAAGTGGTTTAACGCATCCAAGGGTTTTGGCTTCATCGCCAAGGAGGATGGCGGAGACGTATTCGTCCACTACAGCGCTATTCAGGATGAAGGCTTCAAGTCCTTGTCGGAAGGGCAGGCAGTCAGCTTCGACATAGAGGACAGTCCCAAGGGGCCAAAAGCAGCAAATGTCGTGAAAATCTAAGAAAAAAGGCAGGTCTCTCGAGGCCTGCCTTCACATATGCTTCCCTAAAAGAATTCTCGCTAAAGTCCCTCCCTCTTGGCTTCTTCGAGGAGAGATTTCTGTCTGTCCGTGAGCTTCCGGGGCACGTCGATGGTTACTTCCACGTATTCGTCGCCCCTCCCCTGCTTCATGTCAGGCACTCCGAGGCCCTTGAGACGTACCTTGGACTGGGTCCGCATCCCTGCGGGTATCTTGACCTGCTTAGGACCGTCAATGGTAGGGACCTCCACCGAGCCGCCCAGGAAGGCATCGGTCATCTTCACCTCTTTAGTGACATAGAGGTCGTTTCCCTCTCTCCTGAACACGGGGTGCTCCGCCACCTTCACGGTCACGTACAGGTCCCCGGTCCTGCCTGTGTGAGGGTCCACGCTCCCTTTGCCGTGGAGCCTCAGTTTCTGCCCGGTGTTTATGCCTTTCGGTATCTTTACCTTGACCTCCTCGTTGCCCCGCTGACTGGCGAAGTTAAGGACCTTTTCGGCCCCCCTCATCGCGTCCATGAAGGGAATCTCCAGCTCGTAGTGCAAGTCGAGCTCGCCCTGCGTCGTTCGGTCTCTCGTGACGAAGTCTCCGAAGTCATGGACCCGCCTGCCGCCGCGCCCCCCTTGTCTTCCGGCCTCCGCTCCTCCCTGCTGCCTTCCGAAGACCATGCTGAATATGTCCCCCGTTCCGAATCCGAGGTCCTTGAAAAGATCTCCTATGTTGAAGCCCCTGTATATGTCCTCCTGGCTGTACCTCTGCTGGAAGCCGCTCATGCCGTATGTGTCGTACTCCTTCCTCTTCTCCTTGTCGCTCAGGACCGCGTACGCCTCGTTGATCTGCTTGAAGTGCTCCTCCGCCTCCTTGTTTCCCGGGTTCCGGTCAGGGTGATACTTGAGGGCGAGCTTGCGGTAAGCCTTCTTTATGTCGTCCTCCGATGCGGTTTTCGGTACGCCGAGAAGCTCGTAGTACTCTTTTTTAGCCATGGTCTCCACCTGCGATAGCAATGTATTCGCCGATCTTTCGTCCAAGCGTTTCGGCTACGCTTCCACACTTCACCTTCATCACGTAAACGACGGGGCGCTCCTCATGGAACTCCGAGATGGTCTCATAATTCCCCATGCCCTTCGCGATGACGAGGCTCCCGTCCTCCCAGCATTCTTTTATGACCCCGGACATCTCTTCTCTTCTTATACCCACTTCGTCCGTCCCGGTAGAGACGAGTGCGCCGTCCATCTCGCGGGACTCCGAATCTCTCAACGTCGTGCATGGACATATCGTTCTGCACGGGCCGCGCCTTCACCGCATAGAAGACTTTCTTGCCAAGCCTTTTGAGGAGCTTCACCAAAGGCAGGTCAAACACGAAATCGCCAACGTTGTCCCCGAGCACCAAAATCTTGCTACTATTATAAACCCGGGCCTCTATATTGGCTACGTCGCCTCCAAGGGCGAACGAATTGACGTCGTAGCTGTGCTCCACAAAGAAGTCGCCCCCATTCCCGAAGGCGGAGGATTGCAGGGCCCCTCGCAGGGTCGCGGGGAAGAAGCCTTTGAGGCGTTTCGCGCTGTCCGTGGCCCGTTGGAACTCGATCTCCTTGAGGTCGGCAAAGGGGTCATTGACCGCGGTGTTCTGCCTCACGTGCTTGAGGAGCCTATTGGAGATGAGGGTGGGGCTGCAATCGGCCGAGAACAGGCCTTCGATGAGGCTGATCGATGAATCGAGCAGTCTCTCGTCGCCCTTTGACAATGTCACCACCTGCCTGGCCAGATCCTTCAGGCAGTCCCTGCACCGGGGTAGTACCTTCATGGCGGTCTCACAACTTCTACAATATAGCCCAGAGGCTTTACAATTCAAAACGAAAAATCTAGAATATCGTATGCCGATCTATGAATTCTATTGCGGAGCCTGCAAGAAGACATCGTCGTTCCTGCTCCTCAGGGCGAGCGAGGAAATCGAACCGTACTGCAAGCACTGCAGGTCGAGGGACGTGAAAAGGATCCTTTCCCGGGTGAGCGTGCCCAAGAGCGAAGAGAAGAGGATGGAGAGCCTTCTCGACCCGAGCAAGCTCGGCGACCTCGATGAGAACGATCCGCGGTCAATCGAGAGACTGATGAAGAGGATGGGCGGCGAGCTGGGCGAGGACCTGGGTGAAGGGTTCGAGGAGGAGATGGAAGAGGCCATGGCACGCGAAGATCCTAGCTCCGAAGGAGATCTGTAAGAGGCCCTTTCCCGACCCTCAGCACGTTCACCCTGTCGTCGACGAGACTTATCACGGTGGACGGCTCTCCGGCTATGAGCCCGCCGTCAATCACAAACGCGATTTGCGTCCCGAAATACCGCTCTATGTCTCTTGGATCGTCCGGCGTCTCCTGGCCGATGACCTTTGCGGTGGTATTGATGATCGGCCTTCCGAGAAGATTCACGAGCGACAACGGGACCGGGTGGTCGGGAATTCTGACACCCACCTCTTTCTTGCTCGTCATGAGCAGCCTCGGCACTATCCTTTTCGCGTTCAGAACGAAAGTGTAAGCGCCCGGGAGCGTGCTCTTCAGCACCTGAAAGGCGAAATCCGTGAGGACCGCATAGTCGCTTATGTCCTTTATGTCTCGAAAAATGAGGCTGAGAGGCCTTTTCTCGCTGAGACCCCTCATGGCGTAGAGGGCCTTTATCGCCTTGATATTGAAGAGATCGCACCCCAAGCCGTAGTATGTATCCGTCGGGTATCCGATGATGGCCCCGTTTTCGAGGCTCTGCCTTGATGAAGGCCGTCATTTTCTTCTTGGGCCTTGCGGGGTTCCATTCGACGATCATTTCTTCCTCCCTGCGTACCGGGCAATCGCCCGCTGCCGTCCCCCGATGTCGAAGACACCTTCCTCGGAGCTGATGGTCTCGAGATCACGAAAATAGCCGAACAGCTCCCCGTCCTCCAGCAGAAAGGCGGGGTCCCTCTTTCGGTCAAGCTCGTTCTGCTTTCTCAAGAACGTCTCGTAGAGCAAGAGGCCGCCCGGGGCGAGAAGCTCAATGAGCCTATTCATGATGGCCCTCTCCAAGAAGTAAAAGACAAGAACCGCCCCTGCTTTTCCGTCTCTGAACGGGAGAAAAAGGGCATCCCCCCGAACGAGCCATATGTCCAATCCCTCTCGATCCGCCGCCTTGCGGGCAAGCCTGATGGCCTCCCGGGACTTCTCCAGACCGCACACCCGAAATCCGCGCCGGGCCAAGAACAGGAGGTCCCGACCCCTGCCTGCGGCCACGTCGATCACGATCTTGTCCCGGCTCATGAGGGAAGCGTTGTTGCGGACCAGCTCGTGGGCCTCTTTGAGCCCCTCCGTGGGCGCCTCCCTATACCGCCTGTCCCAATCAGGCTCCAAACAGCCGCCTCCCGTTGTCATGAAGAACCTTCCTTCGTGGTCTTCGTCGTCAAGACTCTCCAGGTCGGCCTTGTAGCGGGCGAGCGTCAGGAGGGGATAGTCGGAGCCGAAGAGCACCTTCCCTGCCAGGAAGCGGGCCACAAAGGCGTAAAGCTCACGAGAATAGAGGAATGGAGCGGCAGCGAGGTCGTAGTAGACGTTGGAGAAGGCCTCTCGCACCTCCGGCATGAATTCGTAAAAGCAGATGCCGCCCCCCATGTGGGCTAGAATAAGCTTCAGCCCGGGATGGGCCTGCACGAAGGAGACGACTTGAGCGAAATCGATCCGGGCCTTCCCCGGGTAGTCGTGGCCCACCTGCTCGTTCACATGGAGCATGAGGAGCATGCCCTTCTGCTCCATGAATCTCGCAAGCTCCTCGAGACCCTTCCGTTCCCTCTCTCCGAAGCCTTCTTTGTAATAGGCAAGCTCCCCCACGCCCCGGGCGCCTAATCCGAAGCAGCGCTCCGCCTCGGCCACGGCGCTTCTTCCGCCCCGGAGATCGATTGTGACGAAGGGGAGCACCCTTTTGTCCGTTTTCGCCACATCGAGCACATAGTCGTTGGCAGCGCGGATGAGCCCCTCATCCTCGAAGGGAAAGGAGACAGCCACCGCCCGGTCGATCCCCTCATTTTCCATGTAGGAGGCCAGAGCGGGGCCGTCCGCCATCCTCGCCCGCCCGCTACCGTAAAGCAGGGAGAAGCCTCCTTCCGTCGAGGCTATGAGGCGCCTCTTCTCTATCAGTTCCGGCGGGAAAACGTGAGTATGAGCGTCGAGGACCGGCATACCCTAATTATAAGGCCGAAAGCCCCCCGTGAGAAATGGATTTTTTGCGACTGCCGTGCTATAAGGTGACCATGGGCGTGAGGATCGTCTTCTTTGACTGCGACGGGACGCTTACGGAAGTCAGGAGCAGCTGGCAGTACCTTCACGAGAGGCTTGGCCTCTGGGACGAGAACGCCGATGAGTATCAGCGCCTCTTCCGGGAAGGCCGGATCGACTACCATGAGTTTTGCAGAAGGGATGCGGCGCTGTGGAAAGGCCTCCCCGAGAGCCGTGTCCTCGAGATAATGGAAGAGATCGAGTACCGCCAAGGCGTGAAGGAGGCGATGGCAGCGTTGAAAGCATCTGGCATCTTCACCGTCATACTTTCGACGGGCTTGGCGTCGCTGGTCGACCGGGCAAAGAGGGACCTGGGCGTGACCTGCGCCAGGGCGAACGAGCTGATTGTCGAAGAAGGCGTGGTGACAGGCGGAATCCGCATCAATGTGGAGCACGACAAGAAGGGCTTCTGGGTAAGGAAAATCCTGAAACGCTCAGGCTTAGGCAGGCAGGAGGCTGCGGCCGTGGGGGATGGGGAAGGGGACCTCGGCATGTTCGAGGAAGTGGGATTGACCATAGGCTGCCATCCGAACGAGAAGATAGCCGGTATCGTCGACCATGCCTTCCACAACGGCTCCTTCACTGACATCGTCGAGGTACTCCGGCCGTAAGGTGCGAATGGGAAAGGGTCCGTTAGTGTTGGGTCTGGGCTTTCGGATACTCCCGGGCTTGCTGATCATTCCTCTGTTGGCAGCCGTCTTCGGCTGCGTCTCGACCGGCGTGACAAACCGGGAACCTTCTCCCGACGCTATTTTCAGGGAGAGTGTCGTCGACTATGCCACGACTCTCTTGGGGAAGCCCTACAGAAACGGCGCCAAGGGTCCCGATGCCTTCGATTGCAGCGGCTACGTGTACTACGTATACGGCCGTTTCGGCGTGGCTGTGCCAGTATCCACCGAGGGTCTGAGCAAGGTGGGCCGTGAGGTGCCGAGGGAGGATGTCAGGAGGGGCGACCTTGCGATCTTCAGGATAAGGGGAGACCACCACGTGGGAATAATGATCAACGGCCTCGAGTTTATCCACGCGTCAAAATCGAAGGGGGTTATGATAGACAGCATCGACGCCCCGTATTGGAAAAAGAACTTCTCTCATTTTCGGCGGATCCTGTAGCCGCCCGGGACCGTGCCCGGGTCTCACCGCCGCCCTGAACGGGCAAGCGTCGGTGATAGGTTTTTCGATCACCCGGCTTCGCGAGGCGGCTCATTTCCGGACGCGCCCCCTTCCCCATCTTGTTTTTGGGGCATTCATTCTGCTATCGTTATAGGTAGATCAACTCGATGATGATCTCTCGGAGGTAGGCCATGTCGATACTCTCTGCCATAGGCAACACGCCTCTTGTGCAGCTCTCACACCTAAGCGACCGACCCAAGGTCAGGATTCTGGCGAAGCTTGAGGGGTGCAACCCCGGCGGCTCGGTAAAGGATCGGCCCGCTCTTTACATGATCAAGCGGGCCGAGGAAACGGGGGAGCTCACGGAGGATAAGGTCCTTCTGGAGCCGACGTCCGGGAACACCGGCATCGCCCTTGCCATGATAGCCGCAGCCAGAGGATATCGGATCAAGCTCTTTATGCCTGAGTGCGTGAGCACCGAAAGGCGGATAATTCTGGAGGCGCTGGGAGCGGAAGTCCTTCTCACGCCCGCAAAGGAGGGGACCGACGGCGCCATACGGCGGGCCCACCGACTGCTCGACGCGGAGCCCGGCAAGTACTACATGCCCAACCAGTACGATAACGAGAGCAACGTGCTCGCCCACTACGAGACCACCGGCCCGGAGGTCTTCCGACAAACCGGGGGAGAGGTCGACGTATTCGTGGCAGGCATGGGAACAGGCGGCACCCTTATGGGCACAGGTGATTACCTCAGGGAGCAGAACCCGAAGTGCCGGATAATAGGCGTGGAACCGACCCTCGGGCACGCCATTCAAGGCCTGAAGAATATGCACGAAGCCATAGTCCCTAAGATCTACCACCCCGAGAAACTCGACAAGAAGCTCGTGGTCGAAGACGGGGAAGCCTTCGAGATGACCCGGTTCCTCGCACAGCGGGAAGGGATATTCGTGGGTCTGTCGAGCGGGGCCGCCATGGCCGGTGCCTTGAGAATAGCGAGAAAGATGACCCGGGGCACGATCGTCGTCATAATGCCGGACCGCGGGGACCGCTACTTGAGCGTGATGCAGTTCAGATCGATCTGCGCGAAGTGCCCGCCCTAGAAAGCCGTTTAATTTCAATTATGTAGGGGCTTGTTTCGCCGTATCAACGATGGGATGCTGAGGACTTTCTACCGGTTTTTTAAGGGACCCCAAAGTTGATTCCGGCAGTCCTCCCTGTTTTTTCGTAAATTCCCTATTCTTTTCGCTCACGCAGCATGCTACACGTACTTCTTGCACCCAAGCGATTTAACTTGACACTTAGTAACACGCAAGATAACATGGGAAGATTAAATACCCTTTTCAAAAGGAGAAGGTATGAAAAAGACGGTTGCTTGGCTGTTAGCACTATGTTTCATACCATGCATCATTCTTAGCTGTGCATCGATTATTGGAAAGGGCGGACCTCAGACCCTGAATATCCGCTCTGCTCCGGACCAATGCGAAGTTTCAATCCTTGATGAGAAAGGCACGAAGGTTTTTGCGGGGCAGACACCGACCACCGTAGCCCTGGAAAAGAAGAAGGGTTATTTCAGCGGGAAAAAGTACACCGTGAAGATTGCGAAGGCAGGCTGTATCGACAAAACTGTGACGGTCGATACGAATGTGAATGGCTGGTATGTAGGAGGTAATCTTATTTTCGGTGGGCTTATAGGTTATCTCATTGTAGACCCGTTGACCGGTGCTATGTGGTCTCTGGATACCAATGAGATAAATGTTACCATGGAACCGGCGAAGGAACCGGTCGTGGAGCCGGTGAAGGAACCCGGCCAGGAGAGCAGTATCGCTAAACCGATTGATCTTAACGTTGTTCTGCTGCAAGATGTTCCAACGGCCTTCAGGACCAGCATGGTGAGAATTGTCCAATAGATTCTCGAGACGTTTGGCCATGTCGTGAAGACTGACTGGATGTGTTCGGGGGACGGTTGCAATTCTTGGGTGAGACAAGCGGAAGAGTGACCGTGTACTGAAACCGTCAATCCAGGGGGTTACCGGGGCTTGTTGCTCCCCGGTAACCCCCGCCCTAAGATTCACGGGTCGCTGCCGACTTCTCTTTCCCGAAGATGGACGCAAGCTTCTCTTTGGCTTCTTTGACCTGAGCGGGGCTGAGGCTCCTGCCGCCGCCGTGGGACTCGGGCGCTTCGACGATGGAATAAATCCGCTCGGGGAGGGACTCCTGCCTCTTCATGCCACGCGGCGCATCCGGTACGAGGCCTAAGGCCTTTTCGACGTCGAGAGGGAACTTCCCGGGGTCTGCCGTCTCGTATACCACCGCCGACCCTTCGTTGCCTTCCGAGCGATACAGCTCGAGGGCCCTCCAGCCGACTGCCCCGTGGGGATCGAGTATCACCCCGTGGCGGTCAAAGACCTCTTTCATAGTCGAGTAGTGCTGGGGATTATCGATGCTCACCGAATACAGGTCGCGCCTCATCTCGTCGAGGTCGGGCAGTCTCTTCATGACGCCGGGTCTCAGGACAGTCCCCGTGGCAGGGTCGCGCTCGTCGAAGAGGTGGCCGCCGTAGAAGTCTATGAGTCGGGCGAGATTGCTCGGATGGGAGACGATCATCGCGGAAGAGGGGGAAGGCCTCGACGGCCGGACAGAGTAGACGCCCGTCCTCAGGAAATCGGGGAATTCACGGTTTTCGTTGACGCCGCACACGATGCGCGACACGGGAAGGCCCATGGCCTTGGCTATTACCGTGCCCATCATGTCCCCAAAATTCCCCGACGGTATGCTCGCGATCAGCAGCCTTTCGTCGGTCGCGATCCTCGAATAGGCGAAAAACGGATAGACTGCCTGGGGGAGGAGCCTCCCCAAGCTTATCGAGTTGGCTGACGTAAGCCGGTCCGGATCGCCGAAGACAGATTCAGCGAAACCTCTGTCTCCCAACAGGTTCTTTGCAAGGGCCTGACATAGGTCAAAATCCCCGTTCACCTCGAAGGCGTGGACATTCCCCCGAAGGGTGGTCATCTGCCTTCTTTGTCCATCGCTCACCGAGCCTCTTGGAAAGAAGACCACGTTGTCGACATTGCTCAAGCCGGACAGGGCATCGGCAACCGCACCCCCTGTGTCGCCGCTCGTAGCGACGACCACCACCCTTCGAAGGCCCCGCCTCTCCAGGAAATAGTTGAGCATGCGGGCGAGAAAACGGGCCGCGTAGTCCTTGAACGAATAGGTGGGCCCCCTCGTGAGCCACATGATATAGGTGTCTTCCGTGACTCGCTGGACCTCGGTCGGGATCGTGTCAACCCTATACGCGTCGTCCAGAAGCATGGCGAGGTCTCTATCGGGAACCTCGGAGAGAAGGTAAGGCCGCAACACCTGGAAGGCTACCTCGCTGTAGGACATCTCCCGCATGCCCCTTACCACATCGGGTTGAAGGCGCGGGATATCCTGCCTTGCCACCATATAGAGCCCGTAATCAGGGGCCAGCCCTCTCAAGAGACCTGTCTCGAAGTTGACCCTATCCGCAGCATTGTTTGTGCTTTTGTACATTATGGGCATGGCCCTTTCCTTTCGGACGACACATTAAGATACACGATAGAACTCGACATTTCAACGGGTTAAGCCTTTCTCAAAACAAGTATCGATTGGCTCGCCGCGCGAACCTCATCCGAGCGAAGCATTGCGAGAGTCACTCGAGTACCCTTTGGGACGAAAAGAAGCGGTGCGCCACGGGCTCGCAGGGTGTGGACCTTCTTGAGGGAAAAGAACGCATCGCTCGCGGTCTTTGACTGAGTTCCGACTAAGCGAGCGGAAGTTCCAAGGAATATCCCAGCGCATGCGAGGGGTGAGCGGGGGGGCCGGGGCAACCGCGAAGCGGGTCGTGGCTTATGCCTCTGGAGGGGGTGCTTAAGCCAAGGGCTAGCCGAGCGCAAGCGAGGTGCGAGCGGGGAGGCTCGCCGGGTTGTTACTAGCCGTTCCTGGGCGAGCGAAGGGAGTCTCTGAGCGGGGTGGCTCCGGCGGCTTTGCCACCGGAGGGGGTGCTGAACCAACGGCACGCCCGAGCGAAGCGAGGTGTGAGCGGGGTGGCTCCGGCGGCTTTGCCACCGGAGGGGGTGCTGAACCCCAATAATTGCTTTGCGGATGAGAGGGAAAAGGTATAATAATCTTCAGCGACAAGGAGCGTGCGCCCATATGGTGTCGAAAGAAGAGCTGGAGAGAATCGTCCATTCCGCCCATTCCGATCCATTCCAGGTTCTCGGCGCCCACCTCGTCAAGGGGGGGAACAAGGAATACGTCGCTGTTCGTGCGTTTCTGCCGGAAGCCGCGGAGGTCTCAGTCGTCGAAATGGATGGCGGGCAGCAGATCTACCCTGCGAAAAGAATCCATAAGGAAGGCCTTTTCGAGGCAATCGTCAGAAACAGGGACGAGGTTTTTCCCTATAGATTGAGAAAGAAGGACACCTCCGGGACGGTCTCCGAATTTAAGGATCCCTACTCTTTCTTGCCCGTCCTGTCGGAATTCGACCTCTACCTCATGGCAGAGGGCACGCACCACACTCAGTACGAGAAGCTTGGCGCCCACAAAATGGTGGTGCAGGGTACGGAGGGCGTGCTCTTTGCGGTGTGGGCTCCCAATGCGATCAGGGTGAGCGTCGTCGGAGATTTCAACCAGTGGGATGGAAGAAGGCACATGATGCGCGTGAGGGGAGCGACGGGGATCTGGGAGATATTCATTCCCGGCCTTCGAGAAGGGACACGGTATAAGTTCGAGATCAAGTCGCGGTTCAAAGGCTTCATCGCGCAAAAAGCGGATCCTTACGCATTCTACTCCGAAGTCCGCCCGAAAAGCGCGTCGGTCGTGTGGAACGTGGACCTTTACAAGTGGTCGGACAAAGAGTGGATGCAGGCGAGGGAGAAGCGGAACTGGTTCGAGTCGCCTATGTCGATCTACGAGGTGCACCTGGGCTCCTGGAGGCGGGATCCCCGATGAAGGGGGAAGATGGCTCACCTATCGTGAGCTCGCAGAGTCCCTCGTCCCTTACGTAGTGCAGATGGGATACACTCATGTGGAGCTCATGCCCGTCATGGAGCATCCCTTGGATGAATCCTGGGGCTACCAGACAATAGGCTACTTTTCCGTGACGAGCCGGTACGGGACGCCGGACGACTTCATGTACCTCGTCGACCGCCTCCACAAAGCGGGCATAGGGGTCCTCATGGATTGGGTGCCGGCCCACTTCCCCAAGGACGCCCACGGCCTGGGCTATTTTGACGGGACCGCCCTCTACGAGCACGAGAACCCCCTCAAAGGGGAGCAGCGGGACTGGGGTACCCTGATTTTCAATTACGGCAGGAACGAAGTTGCCAATTTCCTCATCTCCAATGCCCTCTTCTGGCTCGACAAATACCACATAGACGGCCTGCGCGTCGATGCCGTGGCCTCCATGCTCTATCTCGATTATTCGAGGAAGAAGGGCGAGTGGATCCCGAACCAGTTCGGCGGGAACGAAAACCTCGAAGCCGTTGCCTTCGTGAAGCGCTTCAACGAGATAGTGCACAGCCAGCATCCCGGCGTGCTCACCATAGCGGAAGAATCGACCGCCTGGCCTGCGGTCTCCCACCCGACCTACCTGGGAGGGCTCGGGTTCAGCATGAAGTGGAACATGGGGTGGATGAACGACATACTCCGATATTTCTCCCTGGACCCCATTTTCAGGAAATTCCATCAGAACGACCTTACCTTTGCCCTGCTCTATGCGTTCACCGAGAATTTTATCCTCGTTCTCTCCCATGACGAGGTCGTCTACGGCAAGCGCTCCCTCCTCGACAAGATGCCCGGAGACCCGTGGCAGAAGTTCGCCAACCTCCGTCTTCTCTACACCTACATGTACGCCCAGCCGGGCAAGAAGCTCACTTTTATGGGCGGGGAGATAGGCCAGTGGTGGGAATGGAACTCGAATACGAGCCTCGACTGGCACCTCCTTCAGTACGAGCCCCACACGAAGCTCCAGGCCTTCGTGAAAGACCTCAACAGGCTCTATCGCAAGGAAGCGTCCATGCACGAGAAGGACTTTCATCACGAAGGCTTCGAGTGGATCGACTTTTCCGATTATGAGCGAAGTGTTGTCTCCTTCATCAGAAGGGCCAAGAACAGGGAGGATTTCCTCGTCTTCGTGTTCAACCTCACCCCCGTGCCCAGGCGCAACTACCGCATAGGGGTGCCGGAATCGCGGTTCTACCGGGAGGTGCTCAACAGCGACTCGGAGATCTACGGGGGAAGCAACGTGGGAAGCCAGGGAGGGCGCTATGCAGAGGGGATTTCGTGGCACGGCCGTCCCTACTCGCTCGTCCTCGACCTGCCTCCTCTCGGGGGCCTGGTGCTCAAGCCGGGGTGAGGCTCTTGCTCATAAGGCGGGAGGATAAGTATCCGGCCCACCCGGCGTGCTCGGAGATGCCCGTCCCCGGATGGCCCTCTCCCGACCTCCCGATCGAGGGACTTGACAACCCGAGGCCCGACGAGCTTTACTGGAATTGCCGTCTGAACCACTAAGAAAAAGAAAGGGAGAGGTGCCGATGCTGCTAGCTGATAGAGTCGCCCTTATCACCGGTGGCGCAAAGGGAATGGGGAAAGGTATGGCTCTCAGGTTCGCTGATGAAGGCTGCGTGGTGGCGATAGCGGACATCAGCACGAAAGAGGCCAACGAGACCGTCGAAGAAATATCGAGAAAGGGGGGGAAAGCACTCGCCATTCCATGCGATGTCACGAAGATCGACCAGGTGAGGGAGGCGGTAGAAAAGGTCCTCGCTGCCTTCGGTAAGATCGACATCCTTGTGAACAATGCAGGTGCACTCCTCAATAGGTCACCGATAGAAGAGATGACCGAAGAAGAATGGGATGGGATGATCGCCCTCAACCTCAAGAGCCACTTCCTCTTCTGCAAGTTCGTCGTGCCCCACATGAAAGCGAAGAAATACGGGAAGATCCTCAACTTCTCGTCTCTGGGGGCCATTCACCCTCCGGATCACCTTCCCCACTACCACGCTGCCAAGGGCGGGGTCATGGGCTTGACCAAGGACCTTGCTTTTACCCTTGCCCCCTTTGGGATCAATGTGAACTCGATCATGCCGGGACCTATCCGTACAGCCTTCTTTGATTTTCATACCGGCTCGATGACGGATAAGGAGAAAGATGACTTCTTCGCCGGTTTCGGGCGTATCGTCTCGCCCCTCGGCCGGGTCGGGAACCCTGACGAGGTCGCGCAGGCTGCGCTCTTCTTCTGCTCCGACATGAGCTCGTACATCACGGGGGAAGTCTTGCTCGTGGCCGGTGGATTGCCCCTCGGGGTAAGGACAGACGTGCTTCACTCAACGTAAACATTTGACCGTCTTTCTACCCGCTGCGGACCGGGGGACGGCACAACGAGGAAACCAAGGAGGTAATAGCATGGCAAGCGTAAAAGGAAGGGCGATGGTAAACTGCGGGCCGGGAACCCCATGGGAGATGAAGGAATACCCTGTTCCCGATCCCGGGCCAGATGCCATCGTCACGAAGATGACCTTAAGCTCCATATGCGGCTCGGACATTCACGCGTACAAGGGGGACTTCGGCGGTCCGCCCGGAAAACAGAGGCCGAAAATAGGCGGCCACGAGTTCGTGGGCCGCGTATACAAGATGGGCTCGAATGTCACAACCGACACCACCGGCCAGCCACTTAAAGAGGGGGACCGGGTGGCGTGGTGTTACTATGTGCCGTGTGGAAGATGCGCCGCGTGCGTGAGCGGCGTGGGTCCCTGCCCCAACAGACACGCCCATACGGGTGCCAGCAGCGATGATTTTCCCCATTTCAAGGGGGGCTATGCCGAATACTACTACCTGAGCCCGGGTCAATGGATATACAAGATACCCGACTCGGTACCTGACGAATCGGCCGTTTACGTCGACTGCGCGGCCTCCACGGTGGCTTTTGCCCTGCATCAGGTAAGCTTCTCGCTCGGTTCCACCGCGGTCATCCAAGGCGCGGGAGGGCTGGGTCTCAATGCTGCCCCCATGGCGAAAGATATGGGCGCTGCACAGGTCATAGTGATTGACATGGTCCCCGAGAAACTGGAACTCGCCAAGGCTTTCGGGGCAGACCAGACGATCAACGCCCAGGAATACCCGACGCCTGAGGCTAGAATCCAGAGGGTGAGGGAACTCACCGGAGGCGTTGGCGCGGACGTAGTATTGGAAGTCGTGGCTTCGGCGCCTCAGGTAGTGCCGGAAGGCATCGAGATGCTTATGCCGGGCGGGACATACGTGACCTGCGGCCTCGTGGGAAACTATTCCTCCAATCTGTCTATGATGCCGTTCATAAGCAAGGGACTGAAGCTTATCGGCACTTCGAACTACAAGGCATGGACCATGCCCAAGGTGCTCGACTTCATGGCGAGACACGGAAAGAAGTATCCCTTCGACAAGATCATTTCCCATAAGTTCAAGCTCGAGGACGTGGGGGAAGCATACAAGCAGATCATGGAGGGCAAAGTGGTCAGGGCAGGCATTGTCTTCGACTGAAGAACCGCGCCGCTGAATGGACGTGCTTGAGACAGCGCGATGATCGTTGAATCCTCGATGTAATGCATCGTAATACAATAAGACAGGAGCCGGGGGTGCAGCGCTCCCCGGTGATCCTTTCGCCATCGTAATCTTACCCTCGATCCAAAAGTCCGGATGAGCCCTAGTGTGATGTCAATCTTGTAATCTCCGGTGGGTTTGGCCGGCAAACATAAGTTTGAACTGTTCAAAGACTCAAGAAAGATACAACGGTAATGGGGTTCATTTCCCTACAGGGCAGGCGGTCCCATCCTTACCTCGTGCGTGCTCGCCTCGCCGAAAGAAAAGCATCGCTCCTCATTCCGTCCCTCACTCCCCCCAACCCCCACGCTGACGCTAAGGGGGCTTCGTTAAACGTGTCCGGATTCGTCGCGAGCTAATCTATCCCGTCCTCGGACTATGCACGACGAGGTAAGGACGGGACCGCCTTATGGCAATGCCCTATCAATCCTATACTGCCCCACAGCCCAAAGAAACACCGCCGGGTCTTGTTGTGATCCCAGGGCCTAGGGTTCCAGCCGGCGGCTTTACCGGATGGAGAGGCCGCTCGTACAATTGTTGTTGTGCGCATTTACGATCTTGCTTCTTCGCCAGGCCCGAGCGGAGCGAAGCTGAGGGGGGAGCCTCCGCAGGCTTATGCCTGTGAAGGGGGCGCTGGGCCCCAATAGTTCTTCGGCTCATAGACCCCGCGGCGAATGGATGAGCGCACGGAGGGATCAAGGATCGTTTTCCCCGCCTTGGAAAAACGATCGCGTGAGGTGGGGATGCAATCTGAGCCGGGTTGGCCGAGGATAATACTTTGCCGTATGTCCGAGGCCACGCGGCGAAGAGGGCGCCCAGATCGCGATCCTTCATGCCGACCGTCCGAACTTGCATGTCGGCCCGAACGGCCCTCTCCCCGACGCCAATCCCGGCACACGTCGGAGACCTGCGCGCTAGGCCCGCCCTATCCTGAAGGTCCGCAGCATCAGCTCTGCCTCGTCGAGGAAAGGCGTGCGCTATTCTCTCGTCCCTGACCACCGAGAGGACCTCGTCCGACCTGGTGCTCGCCTCGTACCAGTTGTACGAACCCGTGATAACGGTCGTCTCATCCATGACCGCGAACTTGTGGTGAAGGGGGGAGCGGATGCTATCCCAGTAGTGGACATAGAAGACCTCCATCCAGGCGTCCTTGAGGCGCTGCATGGGCTCCTTGAGGGGCCTCGGGAACTCCTTGTCCCACGGCTCGGGCTCGGGCCCTGAGTGGCCCATGATGCCGTTCAGCATTATCCGGACCCGGACTCCCCGGTCCCTCGCCCGAATCAACGCTTCGATCACATCCGTTTCTCCGGCCGCTCCGGGTAAGGCCCCTTTGAGTCGCGCAAGATCGAACATACACACGAGGATCGATCGTTGTGCCGACTCGATCTCCGCGACAATGGCGTCTTGCGGCCTGATGTTGCGATCTCTCCATTGATAGGCGCCGAAGCTGTAGTAGAGGTTGTATCGGCTCGACGGGTCGATGGAGAGCCGGATCTTGCGCCCGTGCCTCAGGGCTTCCCAGACCGCGGCGTAGAGAAGGGAGGCGTCCCTGGAATGGTAGGTCATGCTGTTCTCCCAGTTGCCTCCCCAGAGATGGAAGTGCAGGTTGTAGGAGGCCGAAAGCACGACGTCGTTGTCGAAAAGCATGAATTTCGTGTGCATGCTCGCGATGTCGCCATGTCCGGCCGAAGGCTCGTTGCGTACGACTCCGTAAACGGGTATGGCTGCCCGCCGCAAGCTTGGCTATATTCTCCGAGGCATTCATGGAACTCACCCGCTCCCAGTCGCCGATGCACTCCACTTCGACGCCGTTCCTCTTGGCGTGCACGAGATGGTTCGCTACGTCGCTGTTATCGAAGTCGAAGACCGCGCACCTTATGTGATGGCTCCCGGACGGGTCTTCCCGTTTCCGCTCGATCACCCTGTGCACGGCCATGTGGATCGCATGGACGGGATGTTCCGGTCTCGACGTGTCTCCTCTCGTAAAGGCGGGCGTCATATGGTGGCTGTCATGGAGGAGGTTCAGCCGATCGTAGGCCTCCTGGAGGGAGCCCGTGCGCGAGGAAAGGGGGACTCGTCGTTATCGGTCTTGAAAGAGGGGTCGTGGAAATCGTCGATGCTCACGAAGCCCCGATGAAAGTCAACGAGAGTGGCAAAACGGTACTCGTAGCGCGAAGGAACGACGCATTCGTCTCGCCATATGCTGTAGGAGAAGGTGACGTATTCCGCGCGCCCGTGGAGACCTTCGTAAGGGAAGAGGGGGAGCCTGTGGGTCTGCCACTTCTGCCATGGCCCTCCCCACTCGCCGCAATAGTAGGCGTCCGAGAGATAGAGCTCTCTCACGCCGTCCTCTCGCTTCACGCGGAGCCTGACCCTCAACTCCTTGTCGTTGGAGTAATTATAGAAGGAAAAGCCGATTCCCCCGGGGAACATCGATATCCGCCATCCCTGGAGGTTCTCAACAAAACGCCGCTCCCCTATCCATTTGTAGGACGGCTGGGCAAACTCCTCGGCGAAAGCCCCGGCCACAGCGACCCTCACAGCTCCAGTCTGCACGTGTAGTTGAGCCCCTTGTTGTCGAAGACGAGCGGTCTTTCGTCGCTCGCCACGGAACAGGCGAAGTAGTCCCCGTCCCGCACCCCCCAAGGAATCTCGACGACAAAATCGACATCGAACACCCTCGTTCCGTCGGTGAGCGGCTTGAGCTCTTTGACATAGAAGTTGTTCTTGAGACTGAAACGATGGCGCCATTCCATGGAAGGGGCATCGCAGAACCCGCAGTAGATGGTCATGTCATGGAGAAGGCGGCTCTCGGGAAAAGCGATTTTCGAATGGTCCCTGAGGGAGCGCCCCATATCCTCCCCGTCATGGACGAAGGCCTCGAACTGGACCTCCAGACGGTGAGGGCCATCGTCGATCTGCCTGAAGTGCACGCCTGAGTCGAAGGATGTATTGTGAATCCTTTTCCCGAAAAGGCCGAAAGACTCGAGCTTCCACCTCTCGTAGAAGTAGCGGTCTACTGCGTGGCGCAGTCCTTCCCGGAGATAAAGGTGCATGTCTTCCATGGAGCCGCCGTACCGGGGCAGGGCGAGCACCTCATCGTCGTCCTCGAACGCCACCGGAGGAAGGCCCTTCTTGACGAGAAGCAGGTTGAGAAAACATCGGCCCACCCTTCCGTTTCCATCCCAGAAGGGATGGATGCCGACGAACATGTAGTAAGACCGGGCAAGGTTGTAGATGAATCGTTCCCGATCGGGGAAGCTGCGCGCGGTCTCTTCGAGGACGACCGACAGGTCGGAGACCTCCCTCTGGAAGTTGTCGAACTCGAAGGTTACGCCGTTTCTATCGGGAAAGTCGATCTCCCTGAAAGAGCCGGCCACGGGATCCAGGCTCTTCATGAGGCTAAAGTGGAGGCTCTTGAGCAGGTCCATGTTGATCTCAACATAGTCGCTCAAACCGGCAAAGAGCCGCCGGCCCGTATCCACGAAATCCCTGTTCGCGAGGAGCTTCAAGTCTTTTGGCGGCCGGCCGTTATGCAAGCCCGTGCTCCCTTTCATGATGGTTGTGGATGAACGGGCCGCGGAGAAGAACATTCTCTGAAAAATGGCGTTGTTCACGTGGAACGGGGTCTCCCGGGACATCACGTCCCAGTAGTGGGCCAGATCGAGGCCCTTCTCCGCACCTCTCGCCGGCATCTCTTCATCGACGGTCCGGCCTAGTTTCTTGCGGAGCCGGGCGACGATCTCGCGGCTGTTTTGCGGGTCAAGGGCCTGCCGGGAGAGGCCTGTAAGCTTTCGCAGGGCGCCCGCGTGCTTGTGAAACCGCTCCTCCAAAGCCCGGCCCTGCCCCCTGCAGCCTTCCGCAAGCGAGCCCAGGGCAGCCAGGAGGTCCCTGTTGACGCCATAGCCCCTGTAGCCCAAGCGAATTGATGATGAACTGCCTGGCCTCTACCTCGGACACGGTAGAGCGGTGAAGCTCGTTGCTGTAATGCCATCTTATGTAATAGTCGAGAAGAAGCCCGGCCTCATCGACCCTGGCTGCGTCGAGCTCCGAGAGATCATTCCTCACCCGACGGAACCTACTCTCCAAGGCATCGTAGAGCCTTTGGCAGTGGTGGTCCCAGGCGTACGCAAGCACGAAATGGCCGGCGCGATGCGGCATAGACCCCCTTTACTTACCTGATCTCCGCGAAAATCCCTATATGGTCGCTCAAAGACGGATCGTCCGCCAACAAGCCTGAAGAAACTATGGTCACCCGCCCCTTGACGAGGATATAGTCGATGCGGGAGCGGGCATCCCCTGCGGGAAAGGTGTTGCCGCTATCCCTATGGCGGGCCCGGTAGGCATCCCTGTAGCCCATGGATTTCAGGTACTCCATGACGGGCGACGACTCCACGTCATTGAAGTCGCCCGCAAGGACTGAAGCCCAGGCCCCTTCCTCGCACGGCCGCAGCTCGGCTGCGAGCTTTTCTCCCTGGGCGAGGCGCACCTCCGGGTCCGCGTTGTGATCGAGGTGCACCGAGGCGAAGACGACCTTGCGGCCGTGGATCTCCGTTTCCAGGGCAAGGGCGTTGCGGGGCATGGTGGGCTTTAAGCCCTCGCGCAGGAGGGTAAGGTCGATGGTCCTCTCATTCTTGACCGGACATCGCGTGGAGACGGCCACGCCTTCCGGATACTTCTCCATGAACTGGTGGCAGTAGGCAAAATGAGATTGATAGTGGTAGCCCGTCATCGCCGAAGCCCATTGGCTTGTCTGCACTCCTGAATCGTCCGCCTCCCCTTCCTTCACGACCTCCTGAAACGCCGCTGCATGGACATCTATCTCTGCGAAGCCGCGGGCGAGGCGCCTCAGTCTGTGGGGCGCGCCATCGTGGGTGCCGTGAAGGTTGTAGGAACAGACGCGTATCGTCGGGGGATGGAGAGACTGGAATCGATCGAGCTCGTCTTCCGTCACGATGCCCAGGACGCCCTCTTTCGCAAACCTCCTGTTGATCCTCTCGACGTACTCCGGAAGGGCGTCATACTGGCGGGCCACGAGATCCACCGGGTTTCCCGACCGCACGAGCCTGATCATGTCGAGTCTTCGCAGGATCGGCTCAGCGGTGTCGAGCCGATCGAGCCAATTCCCGATGCCCTCCTCCGAAAGGAGCCCGGCTGCCCCAGCGAGAGAGAACGCGACGTTCAGCCTGAAAAGACGGCTTATGTCCGTCCCGAATGCCTTGGCCACCTCTGCCGGGTCCTCTCCGGCCCTGAGGAGGGAGATCATCTCGAGACGCTCCACAAGCCTGTCGTCCCTTCCCAGAAGATCCCGCCAGTTTGGGCCGGCACGCGGCGCAGGCAATGCGCCTTTGCTCCGGTCCATGAGCGGCCGAATGGCTTTCACGAGGGCCGGCGAATCGGTGAGGAGCTTCCTCAAATGGGTGCGGAGGCCCGCCCTGGCGTCAATGTCCTTCGGCGAGGAGGCGACCTCAAGGACCGCCGCCTTTGCCGCGCCGTCCTTCTCTATGTGCGGGGCCAGCCTGGACCAGACAAGCGTCACGGAATCGGGCGCGCCCTCAGTGTCGGCGTCACCACCCTTACCGCCTCCCATGAGGAGGGGAAGAAAGGGAGCGATAAGCTCTGTCAGGCCCAAGGCGAGCGTGTCGAGGTCCATGTGCCACAGTCTCCGATGGAGAGTCTTCGCGATCTTTTCCAATCAGTATACCCTTTTCCTTCCGGCGGCAAGGAAAGGGGCGGGAGCGGGGACGTCTATTGACAAATAGATTCTGCGGATTATTGTGTGCACTAGGAAATGTCTTGTTTGCGCCGCCGGCCTGCGGTCGCGCGCGGATGGCGGTGCTTCCTCGAGAGGTCGTGATTGGCCGCCGCCGTGGAGCGGCTGAATGGGGCGTGCGAGAGAGGAGGTTATCATGGCTGAGAAAACACTTAATGGCATAAGGGTAGCAATTCTCGTAACGGACAATTTTGAAGAGGCAGAGCTGGTCGAGCCCAGGAAGGCGCTCGATGAGGCGGGGGCCGAGACGATGATCATCGCTCCCCATGAGGGCACAGTCTGGGCTTTCAAGCACGATGTGAAAGGCGGGTCCTACAAGGTAGACAGGACGCTGGATGGCGTCAAGGCCGAGGATTTCGACGCGGTACTCCTGCCGGGTGGGGCGCTGAACGCGGATGCCCTGAGGGTGGATGCGAAGGCGCAAGCCTTTGTGAAGGAGATCGACCGCGCACGGAAGCCTATAGCCGTGATCTGTCACGGGTCCTGGCTCCTCGTTTCGGCCGGCCTCGTCAAGGGGAGGCATTTGACGAGCTATCACACGATTCAGGATGACATCAGGAATGCCGGAGGGAAGTGGGAGGATTCGGAGACGGTGCGCGACCGTAACTGGGTCAGCAGCCGCTCGCCGAGAGATCTGCCTGCTTTCAATCGGGAAATGATCAATCTCTTTTCGGAAATCGAGACCAAGGCCCGTCGCGCAGCATAAGGAACTCCCGTCGATCTGAACCCATTGGGTTCGTCCCCCTTCAGATGTTTCACGTGAAACATTCCGGAGGGGGGGCTTTGCCTGTGGAGGGGACCGCTGAGCCCGACTAATTGCACGCGAGATTGAGCAGGCTATCCGCCTGGCCGCTTTTAGGCGAGCGAAGCGAGTCTCTGAGCGGGGTGGCTCCGGCGGCTTTGCCACCGGAGGGGTGCTGAACCAACGGCACGCCCGAGCGAAGCGAGGTGTGAGCGGGGAGGCTCGCCGGGCTTTGCCCGGTGAGGGGGCGCTGAGCCCCAATAATTGCGTGGACGGCGGCATGGTTGGGATCGTGAGGTGGGGATGCTATGTGAGCCTCGTCGGCCGTAGGCGTCCAACTAGAATGGTACCGATCGCCTTAGCGGGGCGCCCCCGTCCTGGAGGGCCTCTTGAGAGCGGCCACATTGCCACGGAGGTAGCGCGTCGGAGCGTCACGAGGCGAGCAGAGCGCCACAGATCGCGATCCCGATCATGCCGGCGGCCTTCTCACCTATTCCCTGTTCTTCTCTCTCACATACGCCTTCAGCCGCTGCATATCCCCCTCGCCGAACCCCTCCCAGGCAAAGGGAAAGAGCGCGTTGTTCTGGAAGAGGGGCTCCTCCGCTATGGGATACCTGGCCAAGCCCCTTATACCGCTCGAACATCTCCGTATGGGGGATGGGCGTATATTCGGCGAGGGTCACCTTTATCCCGAGAGCGACTCCATAGTCGATCGCTTGCTTCACTTCTTCCCATCGCTGGAGGGGAAGCCCTGCGAGCACGTAGGCCCTGATTTCTCCCGGGAGGAAGCCGGCTCCCAGGAGGTCCTTGACTGCCTTTTCGAACGTCTTCCTATCGACCTTGCCCCCGGTCTGCCGCTGGAGTGCCGGCTCTATCGTTTCCAGACCAAGCCGGATTTCTTGAAAACCTGCCCCCCGGAGCAGAGACGCTATCTCCCCCTCGATAAGCGAGGCATTGAGGGCGTTCGGATTGTAGATGGCCGGCCTAACCGGGAGTGCTGCGATGGCGCGTAAAAGGGGTTTTGCGAAATCGGCCGCAGCAAGGAGGAAGCTGTCGTCATAGAGGGCGAAGCGGGAAACCCCCAACCCCAGCCAATGGCCCATCTCTTCGAGAACGCTTTTCCCGGTCCTCCTGACTATCCGGGGCCGCAGGAAGGACGTGGCGCAGTACGTGCACCGGTAGGCACAGCCTATTGAGGTGATGAGGGGGACGAAATGGCGCGTCTCGTAGAGGTCGAAGGCCGGGTAGGGCATCCTGTCGATATCGTCTGCCGCGGGTCTGGTCTTCAGTTTCTTTCCGAAGCTTTCCTCCACGAAGGCGTAGAATTGCCCCAGTCCGCCCCTCCCTACTATCAGATCGGCCTTGGCCATGTGTCTCTGGGCGTGTTCGTGGCAGAGGGACGCGTACACGCCGCCAACGACGATCTTGGTCAATGGGAAGCTCTCCCTTACGAGTTCCACGACCTCCCATACTCCCTGGTACCAATACGTCATTATGCCGGTGACGAGTACCAGATCGGGCGGCGCCATCGCGCGCAGCCTCGCACCGGTCTCCTCCCTCGACAAGCCGTAGCGCCTGAAGCGCTTCCCCACAAACCGGGCCGCCTCAGGGTTGGGAACCCTCTCCTTGACGAACGGCGCCCTCCCGTCCTCCCCCCGCTTTTCGTCCCTCTCCTTGAGGCAGTCGATGAGCCTGATCTCAAACCCGTTCTCTCTCAGGATGCTCCCCACATAGAGCAGGCCCAGAGGGGCGGACCAGAATCCGTAAGCAGAGACATCATAAATGTGCGGATTGACAAGAAGAGCTTGCAAAGGCCGTGTCACGTCTTACCCTATGGTATGGGCGTCATGTTCATATTAGGACCGCACGGAATGTTTCACGTGAAACATTACAGATTCCGCATCCCGAGGCTTCCCCTCTTCTCACCTGTGGGCCCTCGCCCTAGACGCCTTTGTCGCGTGCCCTTTTCCCAGCATGAAAACCTTGATCGCCACCAAGCCAAAGATGAAGCCCCCGATGTGGGCGAACCACGCTACCCCCTCGCCCTGGGAGAAGGCAATCTGCATGATGAACCATGCGGTGAGGAGCACTACGGCCGGTATGTCCACGGTCGTGATAAACAGGAGAATGAATATGAGGGTCTTCACCCTAGCCCAGGGAAAGAGAAGGAGGTAGGCCCCGAGAATGCCGGACACCGCGCCGCTGGCTCCTATCATGGGGACGGGCGAAGAGGGGTCGAAGGAGAACTGGGCTGCGCAGGCTGCCAAGCCGGAGCAGAGGTAGAACAGGAGAAACTTCAAGTGTCCGGCCGAATCCTCCACGTTATTGCCGAAGATCCAGAGATACAGCATGTTTCCGGCCAGATGAAGAACCCCGCCGTGGAGGAACATGGAGGTGAAGATAGTAAGTACGTTATACGGCAGCAGATCAAGGCGAGACCCGAGGGAGACAAGGAGATCCTTCGGCACAAAGGCGTACGTGCCTATGAGGCGGCGCTCCAATCCGCCGGAAAGCGTGAGGGACCATAGGAAGATCAATATGTTTACAACCACTAACGTTGCTGTTATAATGGGGACCGTGCGCGTCGGAACGTTGTCTTTCAGCGGAATCATGCGCTATGTCTTACCACGCGACCTAAATCATGTCAAAGAGACCAATGGTGGAGCATAAATGCCGGAATTAAGGAAGGATCCTATCATCGACAGGTGGGTCATCATCTCAACCGAGCGGAGCCAGAGGCCTGTCTTTCTCGCAGACCAGGCCGAGGTCCCGAAGCCGGGTACGATCTGCCCCCTGTGCCCGGGGAACGAGCCCATGACTCCCCCCGAGGTCTTCGCCATCCGGCCTGCTTCCGTATCGTCACCTCCGAACAGCCCCAACTGGAGCCTGCGCGTCGTTCCCAACAAGTTCCCTGCCCTCAGAATCGAGGGAGACCTCAACAAACAGGGCATAGGGCTCTACGACAAGATGAACGGCATCGGAGCCCATGAGGTGATCGTGGAGACGCCGCTGCACAGCCAGACCCTGGCCGGCATGGACGTGCCCTCCGTCCGGAACGTCTTCGTCGCCTACCGCGAAAGGACCCTCGATCTGCTCAAAGACCGGAGATTCAAGTTCATCATGATCTTTAAGAACTCTGGGTCCGTGGCCGGCGCATCCCTTGCCCACTCGCACTCCCAGCTCATTGCCCTCCCCATCATCCCGAAGCGCCTTTCCGAGGAGATTACCGGCTCTCTCAACTACTACAAATACAGGGACCGCTGCGTCTTTTGCGACATCGTCGCCCAGGAGAGGGAGGAGCAAAAGAGGATCATATACGAGAACGACCATTTTGTCGCTATTTCTCCCTTCGCTTCCCGTTTTCCTTTCGAAACCTGGATACTCCCGAAGCGGCACGAGGAGTCGTTCCTTTCTTCCAAGCACGACGACAGCTACTTCTCCATCGCAGACGCCCTTTCCGCGGTCCTAAAGAAACACCAGAAGGTGCTCAATTCCCCCCCTTACAACTACATGATCCACACCACCCCCGTGGAACTCACCAGCGCGCCCTACTATCACTGGCACATAGAGATCATACCGAGATTGACAAAGCTCGCGGGGTTCGAATGGGGAACAGGCTTCTACATCAACCCGACACCACCGGAGGAGGCTACCATATTCCTGCAGGAAGCAGAGGTTTAGGAGGGATCCATGAGAGTTCTTTTGGCGTCTTCCGAGGTGTTTCCTTTCGCTAAGACAGGCGGTCTCGCAGATGTGGCCGGTGCCCTTCCCAAGGCCCTGCAGAAGCTCGGCGTGGATGTTCGCGTGATAATGCCTAAATACAAGGGCATCGAGGAGAATGAGTTCCCCATAACCTATGGCGGCTTGCGTATCTCATGCCCCATTTCTCAGAGAATAGTCGACGCGGAGATCGTCGAGAGCCGCTACAACGGCATCCCCGTCTACCTTGTGGACAAGGACGAATACTACTACCGGGACAATCTCTACAGCACGCAGGACGGCGACTACATAGATAACGCTGAACGGTTCATCTTCTTCTCCAAGGCCATCCTGGAGGCGGCCAAGGTAACGGGGTTCGCGCCGCACGTCATTCACTGTAATGACTGGGAGACTGCGCTCGTTCCGGTTTTCCTGAGGGCCCTTTACAGGCAGGACCCCCTGCTCTCAAGGATCGCGACCCTCCTGACCATCCACAACCTCGGATACCAGGGTCTCTTCTGGCACCTCGACTGGCACCTTCTCAACCTACCCTGGGAGTATTTCACTCCCAGCTCCCTCGAATTCTACGGCAAGATCAACTTCTTGAAAGGGGGCGTCGTCTTCACGGATGTCCTCAACACCGTGAGCAAGAAATACAGCGAGGAAATCCAGACCCCCGAGTTCGGGTCGGGCCTCGACGGGATCCTCCGAACGAGAAAGGATGACCTCTACGGCATTGTCAACGGCATAGATTATGACGACTGGAATCCCCAGAAGGACCCCTACATACCGGCAGCCTTCGACGCCGACCATCTGGACAAGAAGAGGGTGTGCAAAGCCGAGCTGCAAAGGGCCTTCGCGCTGCCCGTCGATGCCACGATCCCCGTGGTCTCGAGCATCTCCCGTCTTGCCGATCAGAAGGGATTCGATCTCGTCTCCGAAGGGTTCGAAAAGCTCCTCTCCCACAACATCCAGTACATTCTTCTCGGCACAGGGGAACGGAAATACCATGAGCTCTTCACCGAGCTCGCACGGAAGCACCCTCGGGCCTTTTCCGTGAAGATCACATACGATAATGCCCTTGCGCACCTCATCGAAGCGGGCTCCGACATGTTCCTCATGCCCTCCCAGTACGAGCCGTGCGGTCTGAACCAGCTCTATAGTCTCAAGTACGGCACGGTTCCCATTGTCCGCGCCGTAGGCGGCCTGGACGACACGATCAGCGACGATCCTTCCAGCCTGGAGGAGCAGACAGGCTTCAAGTTCCACGAGTATTCGGTCGACGCCATGTTTGCGGCGTTGGAGCGGGCTCTCGCTGCATACAGGAGCCCCAAGGAGTGGCTCTCTCTCATGAAGAGATGCATGGCGCAGGACTTTTCGTGGGAGAAGTCCGCCGAAGCATATAAGGCCCTTTACGAAAGGGCCGTACAACGACATGAATTTCGCTAGCACCCTCGGCAAAGTCATCGAGATATCCCACTCCAATCTCGAGATAGCGTCCCGCGTCAACGCGATCCTCAACATCATCTCTGGCGATTTACGCTTCGAGGAAGTGCTCGTCTATACGCTCGACAGCGACAAAAGACTCTCTTGCCGCTACATGAATAGAAACAGCCAGCTTTTTGACCTTTTGAACGACTATCGCTGCCACATAGGTGAGGGCGTCGTGGGAACGGTCGCCCAGAAGAGAATGCCCCAGTTCTTTACCCTCCACGATATTCCTCCTCGCCTCGGTTGCCTGTTCTACTCGAGGCTCGACGAAGTCCTTGTACGCTATAAGTCCTTTGCCTTTCTCCCCCTCGCCGACGACAGCTTTCTCTATGGCGTGCTCCTTTGCTGCTCTGCCTCGAAAGAGGGCATCGCAGATAAGGAGCGCCCCGTGCTCTCGATCCTCGCAAGAGAGCTGGGCGGCATACTCCGCACCTCCGACCTGCTCCTCTCTTCGAAAAGGCGCATCGCCGAGCTCGCCACGCTCTCGGACCTGGGCCGCATCCTGACCTCCACCATGGAGCCTCACGCCATCCTGGAGAATATCGCCCTCATCACCGCAAAGGCGTTGAACGCGCTCTTCGCCACCATCAAGCTCGACTTTGTTTTCCTGAAATTCAACGGACAGAGGTTCACATCGGGGACCATAGAATCTGCCGTCGAGGCGCAGGTCCTCGACTTGGAAAGCGAGGCACTGCGCCTCAAGCAGCCTGTTTCCCGGACGGACTACGGCACGCCCCAGAAGGGCAATGCTCCTTCCGTCTCCCTCTTTTCCGTCCCCGTGATCGCAAAAGACCGGATCCTCGGCACCATCACCCTTTGCCGCAAGCACGAGCAGAAAGACATGGCGGACGACCAGGAAGACCGGTATCTCCTCAACACGATCGCCAGCTATATTTCGAGCGGTCTCGAAAACGCTCTCCTCAACATCAAGCTGAGAGATGCCCTGCGGGAATTGGGCGACGCCCAAAGACGCCTTATCGAACACGAGAAGCTGCGCAGCCTCGGAGAAATGACGGCCAATATCGCCCATGAGATCAAGAACCCTCTCGTCGTGATCGGGGGATTTACGAAGAGACTCGCCAAGAAGAGCCACCTCGACAGCAGCGAGGCAAAATATTTAGATATCATTACGAAGGAGGTGGCCCGGCTCGAGTCGATCCTCAACGAAGTCCTCAACTATGTGAAGGACTCTTCGCTCCTTTTCGAGTTTTGTGACATCAACAATCTCCTCGATGAGATCCTCTATCTCCTCAGCTCGGACAAGGGTTGGGAGAATATCCTCATCAGCAAGGCGTATGACAAGAGGCTCCCACCCCTCATGTGCGATGTCCAGCAAATCAAGCAGGTTTTTCTCAACATTCTCATGAACTCCTTCGAAGCCATGCACGGAAATGGGACCATTTCCATACGTACCGAGGCCGCCACGCTCGATGACAAGTCGTTTGTCACGGTCTCCTTGAAGGACACGGGCGGCGGGGTTCAATCATCGTTTCTCGACAACATATTCAACCCTTTCTTCACCACCAAGGAGAGGGGGAGCGGCTTGGGACTCGCCATATCGAAGAAGATCGTCACCCACCACGGCGGTGACATCGAAGTACAGAACGCGCCTGGCGAAGGGGTTACCTTCATTGTGTATCTCCCTAGCCAAAAGACCGATTAGAGAGGGGAAGCATGGAACCGATAAGAATCCTGCTCGTGGACGACGAAGAGCACATACGACTTCTTTTCAAGGAAGAGCTGGAGGAGGAGGGCTACTCGATAGACCTTGCCTCGAACGGCGTCGAGGCGCTTGAGAAGGTGAAAGCGCAGCGCTTCGGCCTTGTGGTGCTCGACATAAAGATGCCGGGCATGGACGGCATTCAGACCCTCAACGAGATCAAGAAGATCGATAAGGATCAGCCCGTGATCCTCTGCTCCGCCTACGGAGAATTCAAGCAGGACTTCTCCAGCTGGGTCTCGGATGCCTACGTGGTAAAGTCGGCAGATACCCGGGAACTCAAAGACGCCATCAGGAAGATCGTCGAACGAGCCTCACCGGCTCACGAGAACTCTTGACGTACGCCCCGTTATGAAATAGGATTATAGACAGACAGTGGGGGTGTGGCTCAGTTGGGAGAGCGTCGCGTTCGCAACGCGAAGGTCGCGGGTTCGAATCCCGCCATCTCC
>CAVVNC010000014.1:0-87345 GCA_963749525.1 uncultured delta proteobacterium | reverse complement strand
TCAACGGCTGGACCACTCCCGCGGCCGCGACCGCCCGGCGACGAACGACGAGAACCGAGCTCGAGAAGTTGTCTCCTGCGGGAGGCAACTATATCGTTAAGCGATCAAAGCCGCCAACCTAGGAAATCATTTTCGCGGCATGACGGAAGCAGGTTCGCCACCACCGGAAACGACCGCAGCCAGGGGAATATCCTGCGTTCGCATCCACTCGTCGACGTAATAATCGAGCGCGTAGGCGTCATAGGCAGCCATGGAATCACCGATCGGCGTGCCGCCGTAGAAGTGGAACATGTTCGAATCCCAGTCGAGCCAGTCGTCGCCTCGGCCCGTCAATTGATGGAATTTCTTGCCCGCCGGACTACCGTGCTTGACGGTTCGAGGCGTTAACGCGCCCGGATTGTCGACCGGCTTGCCCATGTTGACTTTGGCGTCGAAATCCCACTCCGGAAGTTCCGCCCACATCCGTTGATAGTTCGGGAAATAGTCCTCGCGCCGCACGAGCAAAGCCGTATGCGCATCGGGCAAGCCGCAGCCTTCCGTGCGACCTTGCAACTCATCCACCTTGTGGAACACGAGCCGCGCGCCGCCGGCGAGACGCAGCACCAAGCTGTCGGCGGCTGCGACGGACTGCTTACAGGGCTCAAGCGCGCAGTAGCGCTCGAATAGCGCCGCCGTGCGCGCGAGATCGCGCGACTCGAAGACGGCGTGGCTGATTCGGCCGACGCGTTCCGGGCTGCAATCCGCCATCGCACCCTCGGGGAACTCATCCGGGGCCCAAAACTCGAACTGGTTGCCGTCGGGATCTTGCCAATAAATGCTGGTTCCGGCATCGCCGTCGGCCGACGTGCGGATGGGTTTGCTGTGCGGCGCCCCGTTCGCATCGAGCCGGCGGAGATGCATGTCGATGTCAGCGGGGGACACGTAGAAACCATACCGTGGCAAGCCTCTGCCCAAGCCGTGCGTCGGCGGGAGCGGGTACCCGGTGATGAATCCCCCGATGCGAGCACCGGAACCACCTAAGAAGTACCCGATGCTCGGCGGAACGCCCGAACCTTCGGTCGCGCCCGTTCCGAGAACGCGGGTATGAAACGCCCGCCAGCGTTCGGGGTCGTTGGTGCAGACGACGGCGTGATCGATCCAATACACGGTTCCGGGCCGCGCTTCACCCTTGGGCACGCCGCTCACGTGCGATGCTCCTCGTACCAGCGCGCCGCGCCGGGATGCAGCGGCACGTCGATCGGGGTCGCGTCAGCGTCCTGGAAAAGCGAATCCATGCCCGTATAGGTATCTTCCCACGGGATCGCAGCTTGGCGCGCGTTGATGGCCCGGCACACGTCGTAGGCGATGTGGTCGGGTAGGGCGGCACTCGCATACAACGGCCAACCGCTAAAGTCGATGCAGTCGTAGTCCCGTTTCAGCAGCGGGAACCGATCCGGCGAAACCGGCTTGCGGCGCCACCCGAGCGCGGCCAGATGCGCGAAGGCCTCGTCGTCTAATTCGAGCGGGATCATGCCGGCGCCCAACGCCTCGTTGAGCCAAACATGGACGCCCTCGTCGAACACCATGTCGACGGTGCCGTCGCGCATCGCCTCGAGCCGGGATTCGGCGTGAGGAGTGGTCACGCGCTGGACCGTACAGCCCCAGGCCTCGAAATCGCCCAGGCTCAGGCCGTAGTGCCCCAGCAATTGCCCCAAAACGATATGTCCCGAATGCGCCGGGTCGTGGCGAATCGAAATGCGCAGCTTCGGCTTCGCCGCGAGCACATCGGACAGCGTGCGCAAACCGAGGCTCTCGCGAATCGCGATGATATAGCGGTCCGAACTCGGATACGATGCGATGACGCGCACCGGGAGTTTCCGGCTGAACAGACCGACGCCGCGGTAGGCTTGCGTGAGCATCGCCGACGGATTCATGAACGACATATCGATGCCGCCGGCGACGACCTCGTAGGCGAGATTTGCGGTGCCCGTTGCGAGTCGCAACGAGGGTTCGAAGTGCTCGCCGGATCCGTTGCCGACGTTGATGCTCATATGCCGGTTGCCGTCTGCCGGCACCGCCGGATTCGCGCAGATGAACGACCCGATCTCCCAGAAGATCCGGTTTCGAATGTTGGGGCTTTTCGTTTCGGGAACGCTCTGCGCAACAGTCACGGTTGGTCCGATCTCCCGTCAGGTAAAGATGAGCTCTTTGGCCGGAAAACTGTTCGAGATGGCCCGGTATCTCGTGGCCGCTTCGATGACCGGCTGAATGAGGGCCGGAGACAGCGTGGCCGGTATGAGTTCCGGCATCAATTTGCGAAGCGTGTCGGGCGGAAGTTTGGTAAAGTCCGAAATGAGCGGAATCAGCTCTTCGTAGTGGGTGTCGTAGTACTGCTGCCCGCGATTGAGGGCCGCCGCGAATTTCGCGATTGCATCCCGGTGCGCCGTCGCGTACGGGATCGTCGTAAACCAAGCCGCATCTAGGTAACTGACGGCGATTTGATCGTACGGTTTCCCGACGGAACGTGCCCCAAGCACTTCGGCCGCGTTGAGGAAGGGGTCGTAGACGACGATCGCGTCGATGCGCTTGGCGGCCAAGGAGGCCGGCATCGACGACGGCTTCATCTCGACGAAATGGACCGATGTCGCGTCGACGCCGCCTTGGTTCAGCCAGTCTTGCACGGCCAAGGACGATTCCCCGAGCGACGGGACCGCGATGGTTTTGCCGACGAAGTCCTTCTTCGTATGGATGGGCGAGTCGCCGCCTACGAGCAATTGACTGAACGCGGTTGCCGAGGCATAAGCGACGCCCGGTGCGATCAGCGTGATGGGGAAGCCTTTTTGATGCGCGATACAGAGCGAGAACGTGTTCGCATATGCGACCTGCAACGCGCCGCCCAGGACGCCCGGAATCGCAGTCGCGCCGCTTGCAGGCGTCACCGTGATGTCGAGTCCGGCCTGCTGAAACCAGCCCTTTTGCATCGCGTAGTAGAGGCCTGCGGCGTCTTGCCCGTTCGGCGGCCCGATGATCAGAGGAGTCGTCGTAACATCGGCTGCCGCGGGTGAAGCGAACGAGGACAGCGCGCACGCCGTGGCCGCGCCCAAGAACGCATTTCGTCTCATCGGGTAGCACCTCGTCTTCGTCGGCTCACGAAAAGGGGAATAAGGATCGCGAAGCGTCGCGCTAGACGAATGAGTCGAAGAAGTCTTTCGCGTTCATCCCGTTGATTTCACGGGCCTGGGCGAGGCGATGGAGCACCGAAACGAGGGGCGGCAGCTCGAAGTGCTGCTTGCGCTCGATCGCGCCGAGCGTGAACGCCACATCTTGAAGGTCGTTGTCGAGGATCAACGGCATCCTCAGGTCCCACAACTCCTTACCGATGATGTCCACGAGCGGGTACATCGGCCGTCCCCGTATGCGGTTGCGGAGCAAACACGAGCTGGGGCCGAGCGATTCCACTTTCCAACCTTCGCTGTGCGGGAATGTATCTTTGACGTTCGGATCGGGGAGGCGTTCGCCCCAGGCAATTTCGTAGTCGCCGTATTGCGTGATTTTGCCAAGGCGCACGTGTCGCTTGCCGTAGATCTCGTGGACGATGGGCACGTCGAGGCCCACGCTCGGGTCACGCACGTCGGCGGGATCGCAGTCAAGCCCCACGTGGAATTGGTTGACGGTCATCGCGTTACCGATGTTCGACAACCATTCCCACGCCTCGTCGGCCGATACGTTTAGCTGCATCTCGCGGCGGGTTTCGAATGTTTCAGCCATCGCTGTTTACCTCACCCAATCTTTTCGACGAGCGACGCCACGCAGCCTTGAGTGCGCCTCGTAAAGCGGACTCGCTTGACGATATGGCGGAATCGTCCCGCGAGACATGTTTCAGGCTTCCTTTACGTCCCCAGTATTCTATGGCGGCGCCGTCGCAAGCGGCTGGCCGACCCCGGTCGAGGGCTATCTGGCTGAGGAAGCCGCCCGCTCGATGGGCACCGCGTTGGTGCAGTTCAAGCTGGCCGACGAGCTCGGCTACGATTGGGTCGGCCTCACCGAGCATCATTTTGGCCCGTTTTCTCTGACCCCGAATCCGACGGTGTTCGCCGGCGCGATGACCCAAGTCGTGAAGCGTGCGAAGATCGCGCTGCTCGGCTCGCTCGTTCCGATGTTCAATCCGGTCCGCGTCGCCGAGGAAGTGGCGATGCTCGACACCATGAGCAACGGCCGCATCGTCGCCGGCATGCTGCGCGGCACGCCCAACGAGAACGTGACCTACAATATCAATCCTGCGGAATCGCGGGCGCGGTTCGAGGAAGCGCTGCTCCTCATCCGCGAGGCCTGGACGCAGCCGCAGCCGTTCGGCTGGCAGGGCCGATTCTTCGAGTTCCGCGCGATCTCGATCTGGCCGCGTCCCGTGCAGCAGCCGCATCCGCCGATCTTCATGTCGGGCTCGAGCCCGGAATCCGCCGCCTTCGCCGGACGCAACCACGTCTCGCTGGGGCTCGCGGTGACGACCGTGCCGCTCGCGACTGAGGCCGTAAGCCGCTATCGCGCCGCGGCAAGCGAAGCCGGCTGGACCACGACGCCCGAGAACGTCCTCTATCGCCTCGGATTTCACGTCGCCGAAAGCGACGAACAGGCTGCCGCCGATTTCGAAGCGAGCCACGCCCGTCGCCAGCGCGGCAGTCCGGTGCTCGCGAACCAAGCGCTCGAGGCGACGATCGCCGGCACCGGCTATTACGGCGCCGACCAGCGTCAACCAGCGCGACCGCGTGCGCGGCAATTTCGAACTCGCAGACCGCCTCGAACTCGGCCAGGTCATGCTGGGCAGTCCCGCCACGGTGCTGGCGCAAGCAGAGCGGATTCGCCGCCAACTTGGTGCCGGTATCTTCGATCTCATCCCGGCCTTCGAACTCGGCGATCGAACGCTTCACTCGATGGAACTGTTCGCGAGTAAGGTTTTGCCCCGGTTGCGAGATGCCTGACCATGTCTAACTTCAAAGAGGCCGGCGCGGGCCCGGCCGTGGTCTGGCTGCTTCCCGACGGCGCTGCCGGCTTTTCGCCCCTCGCCGAGCGACTTGCTGCGGATCACCGCGTGGTTGCGCTTGCGGCGTCATCGCCGGATGCGCGGGCCCTGGCGGCGGTGTCGCCACCGCTCGGCCAGTTCGTGCTGATCGGCCAATCGAGCGGCGCCGCGGCCGCGCTTGCCCTCGCCCGCGCCTCGGGTGAGGCATGCGCGGCGCTCATTCTGATTGCCCCCGTGCTCGCGCCGCTGCCGGCGGCAGATGCGGCCCCGGATATGCCGATGCTGCTGCTGCTCGGCATGGATGATGCGCGCGTACCGCCAAGTGCCGCGGCCGCGCTTTGCGCCGCATTGCCGCGCGCGCATCCGATCCTGATCTACGGCGCCGGCCATACGCTCGATCGCGATCGGGTCGAGGCCGTGGCGGCGGTGATGCGCGACTTCATAGCGCGGCGCGACAAATTCATCGTCCGCGATACGAGCGATCTTCTGTACCCGTGAACGCAGACGGTCGTTACGCCCGGAAGATCATCTGGCCGGCCGGGAAGGCCGGAAACCCGCCGTATTTCGCGGCCATATCGATCATCGGCTGCAAGCTTGCGGCGTCGAGGCTGGTGCCGTAGTGCGCGCGCACCGAGGCGTTGACGACTTCGGGCGCCACCCGCGCCACGCGCTCGAGGATTAGCGCGGTCTGATCGGGATTCGCGTTGGCCCAGTCGGCGGCTTTGCTGAGCGCGCTTTGGAATTTGCGAATGTCGGCGGCGTTGGCCTTCGCGTACGGCAGCGTGGTGAAGTGCGCGCTCGATAGGAATTGGGGCGCGATCGCGGCCATCGAATTGGCCACGGGTTGGGCCACTTTCTTCACCGCCGAGACGAACGGCTCGGGAACGAACGCACCGTCGACCCGGCCGTCTTGCAACGCGACGCCGATCTGAGCGCCGGCGAACTGGACGAACTTGACGGTCTTGGAATCGCCGCCGTTCTTGTCGATCCAGTTCTGGGTGCCGTATTGCGCGAACCCGTTGAGGCCGACGACGGCCACGGTCTTGCCGTTGAAGTCCGCACCGGTCGTCGCTTTGAGCGCGTTGCTCGCGAACAGCAGGCCGGTCGCGGCCTTGGGCGTTTGCAGCCCGCCCGCTGCGATCAGCGTGAGGGGCACGCCCTTGTGGAAGGCCAGGATCAGCGATACGACTTCCGAGCAACCCACGTCGACCGCGCCGCCGGCAATGGCGAGCGTGACCGCTTCGCCGTTCGCCATCGCTTGCAGGTCGACCGGGAGTCCCGCGTTTTTGAAATAGTTCTGATCGTTCGCGTAAAACATCAGGGCCGTTGCGTCGAGTGCCGGTGCGGCGAGCCGCATTGCGGCGGCGGCGCGCGCCGCCCGCGGAACGAGCGTGCCGAGAGCGGCCGTGCCGGCGAGGCCCAGAGCCGAGCGTCGATTTATCATATCCTCTCCTTGCGCGCAGCGCCGAGGAAGGTCCCGCCGTCCTCGGACTCGGACACGCCCGATGATGAAAACCGTGGTGCAGCCGGTGTCGAGCCGGGCTTCGATGGGCAACGGAAATCGCCTGAAAGTCGGCTATTTCGGACAGAACTGTTCGTCGGGGCGCTACGTCACGCTTGCTAAAGAGCGCTGGTCGGCAAGCTGGGACGACAACTTGCGCGCGTCGCAGCTGGCCGATGACGCCGGAATGGACTTTCTGCTCCCGATCGGACGCTGGAAAGGCTACGGCGGCGCGACGGATTACGCCGGAACGTCGTTCGAAACGATCACGTGGGCGACCGGACTGCTCGCGGCGACCAAACGCATCAACGTTTTCGGCACCGTGCACGTGCCGCTCTTCCATCCGCTGATCGCCGCGAAGCAAATGGTGACGGCCGACCAGGTCGGACACGGCCGCTTCGGCCTCAACATCGTCGCGGGCTGGAACGAAGACGAGTTCAACATGTTCGGCATCAGCCAAAAGGACCACAGCGGCCGCTACGAGCAGGCCCAAGAATGGATCGACGCGCTCAAGCGCACGTGGCGTGAGGACGACTTCGATTTCGCCGGCCGTTTCTACGACCTCCATCTCCTCCGGGAAAAGAAGGTCCCTTTACCGGACTCGGTCTCGGTCGAAGTCATCCCGGGCATCTCCGCCCTCAATGCTTGTGCGGCCAGACTCGGCGCTCCCCTGATGCACGATTTTGCCGTGGTCAGCCTATCCGACAGGCTCACGCCCTGGGAGACTATTGCACGGCGCCTCGACGCGGCAGCGGGCGCCGATTTCGTCATCGTCCTCTACAACCCGAAGTCCGCCTCGAGGCGCAGACACATTCGGAAAGCTCAGGAGATACTCTTGAGGCGCAGGCCGGGCAGCACGCCTGTCGGCATCGTGAAAGGGGCGACGAGACAGGACGAAGCGGTCATTCTCAGCGATCTCGACAGCATGCCCTTCGATGAGATCGACATGCAGACCACGGTCATCATCGGCAATTCTCAAAGCGTCGTCTGGAACGGACGGATGATTACGCCGCGCGGGTACGAGAACAAGGAGGCGTGGTAGGGTCCCTTGGTAGCGCCGGCAGGCAGAAGGTTTTTGTTGCAATACAGGTCCTGCCAATGGTACTCAATGATGTTTGGAGCCGCCGGCGACGACAAGCGGAACGGATTTATGTCAGTTAGTTAAGGAAGGGCAGATGAAGCACCATGACAAACCCGTTGAGCGAGAGAATCGCGCCGATCGCGGCAAAGACGAGGGAGAAGTAAAAGACCGGCCGGGACGAGGAAAGGATCGCGATTGAGGCCATCACGATCGACACCTGGAGCAGAACCTCGGCAAACTCGAAATAGGGATTCTTCTTCTTGTTGACATCGCGCTCGTGCTCAGCCTTGCGCGCCTCTCGCTCAATCTCCTTTTTCTCGCTCGCGTACCGGCTCTCCTCGTCACTCATCTTCTTTATGGCAGCCTCGAATCTGGCGCGGGCCTCCGGCTTCATGGTATCCGCCCGGTCGAGAAAATCGGCCTCCACATAGAGCCTCTGTATCTTGTAAAGGTTCTCCCTCATGTTCTTGGCTTGATAGTATGACCACTGATTCGATGCCTCTTGCTGAGCGAGCAGCATCTCCTTCGTGGAGTTGTTGCCCCCCAGGGCGGTGATCGCGAGAACGACCGCGTAGAAAGCCGTCGTGATCGCGATGCCTCTGGTGAATCTCTTTGCCCGCATCTCCTCGAGCTCTTCGGTGTTGGGCAACTCTATCTCCTCTATCTCCGGCATGTCGGCCCCTCCAAATCAACCGCTCTCACGCACCATGCTCCACAAGAGGTGCGCAATAGTATAGAGCAGGAGCCATCAGTGAGGCAAGGAGGACAGCGGCAGGGACAGCGGCAGGGAGCTTCAGCCTGAGAGGGCGGAAGGGAAGCCACCGATTCGACGCTATATCGAGCTGGAGATTCTCCACCCATCCCCTATGGCATCCACGATCAGCCCGGGAGTACCGCAGTCCCCAATGGCATGGATCTCGGCGACCTTCCCCTCAAAGGCGCGGAGAAGCTCTTTGTCCGGCTCCAGGGGCAGGGCGATGACGATGCTGTCTGCCTCGATGGTCTTCTTGTAGCCCTGTTTCGTGAGGACCGTTAAGCCTCTAGCCGTGATTGCCACGGGCTTGAACGCCGGGCATCATGGCAACGCCTTTCTTACGGAACCACCAGAAAAGCTGGAGCTTCAGGTGGCTGATCATCCCCTCCCCCAGGGCATCCGCGGAATCGACGATCGTCACCTCCCTGCCCCTCTTGACGAGAAACTCGGCCAGTTCGCAGCCTTGTATGCCGCCGCCGATAATTGCCACCCTCTTTCCGAGGGGCATCCAGATTTTCGTGAGCTTTCGCAGGGTCGCCGGTCCGAGGAATCGGAGGAAGAATTTCAGCATCCGGTGAAGCTCGGCGTTGCTTTTCACATTCTTGCCTTGAATTCCCGGTATTTCGGGAAGTGCCGCAATACCGCCTGTAGCCAGAATAAGCACGTCCGGCTTCATCTCCTCGATGAGTGCGGGGGTGGCCTCTTTTCCGAGCCGGATCTTCACCCCCAGCTTGGTCATCTGGCCCTTGAGATACCTCGTGATGGCGGGCAGGTCTTCCACCTCAAGCCCCTTCACCATTGCGGCCAGGGGGAGCAATCCCCCAAGCCGGGAAGATTTCTCGAAAAGCACCACTTCATGCCCCCGCAAGGCAGCCACCCTCGCCGCCTCCATGCCTGCGGGGCCTCCCCCCACGACCACCACCTTCTTCCTTTTTTGTGCGGGTTCGATAACGTAGGGCCTTTCCGTTCCTATGGCAGCATTTATCCTGCACCGTCTCGGCGCATCCTCGTCCTTGCACTGGGTGCAGGAGGTACAGGGGGCGATGTCGTCGAACCTTCCCGCGGCGAGCTTGTTGGGAAACTCGGGGTCCGCAAAGAGGCGCCTGTTCATGGCAATGAAGTCCGCCTTCCCCTCCCGGAGGATCTTCTCACCGAGTTCGGGATCGAGTCCGCCCACCGTGATCACGGGAATGGAGACCACCTTCTTGAACGCCTCGGCCATGGGCACGTTCGCCCCTGCGCCGTTGAGCCTCATGTCCAGCTCCCGCGGAAAGGTCTTCAGGGGAACGGGTGGCTCCGGGTAGCAGAGGTGGTCAGTAAGGAATGACGCATCGTGCCTTCCGATCCAGTGGGACCTTACCTGGATAGCGTCGGCGCCGGCATCCTCGATGATCCGCGCTATCTGCAGGCTGTCATCAAGGGAAAGGCACTCGCTCTGCTCCACCCCGATGAACCTTCCGATCTCGATGCCGTTGATGAGGGCGGTGACGGGGAAATCCTGCCCTGCCCGTTTCTTGATCTCCCGGATGATGGCGACGAGAAGGCGCGTGCGGTTCTCAAGCTTTCCGCCGTAGGCGTCCTGCCGCTTATTCCAGAAGGGGGAGAGAAAGGTATGGAGGAGGTGGGTGCAGGAGGTATTGATCTCGACCCCGTCGAATCCGGCCTTCCGGGCCCCTATCGCATTGATGGCGAACTTCTCCACCATCTCCTCGATCTCAAGGGTAGTCATCTCCCGGGGCATGGTGTTGTGATTATCCATCTCGGAAAAAACGCAGACCGGGGAAGGAGCCCTGGTGTCGTGGTCGGGAGAGTGCGCGAGATTCCAGTTCGCCATGCTGGTAAGCTGCACAAACACGGGGCAGCCATGGCTGTGGATGATTCCGGTCACCTCCGCCATGGCCTGAATGGACTTGTCGTTGTCGAGCCGGAAGCCCTTTCCTCCCTTTTCGATCCGGGGACTCTCCATGATGATCAGGCCCACACCTCCCCTCGCGTAGGCATCGAAAAGCCACTTGGCCTTCTCGGCGAGAGGGTAGCCGCCCGGGATCCAGTACTGGAGGCCCGCGGCAGGCTTGATGATCCTGTTCCTGGTCTTCACGGCGCCGATGCGGGAGGGCTCCAGGAGTTTGTCGAATCTCTTGCTGGTCATTTAGGCGGATCCTCCTTAAATTTTGCCGGTCCTCTTTCAACGTATGTTCTTACCCAGCCTTGGGGATTCCGGACTCTCTCCAACGGAGGCCCGCCATGTTATGATAGCACGGCAAGGAGAAAGTGAAAAGTAGAAGGTGGGCTTGCTGAATTCACCGATTGGTTATTGTTTGAATTTGTCCCCCGGTTATTGTACTCTTTATAACTCTGTATTCTTTCACGTCATAATTAAGGAGAACCTGATGGAGAAACTGACGAAACTATTCGAACCCGGAAAAATCGGGAAGCTGGAGATCAAGAACCGTATTATATCCGCGCCCCTCGGTATGGGCTTCAACTTCGGCACCAAACCGGAGGGTTTTGTGACCGACCGGTTGATCGCCTATAATGAAGCCCGGGCGAAAGGCGGCGTCGGCATGATCCAACTGAACACTTCGGCTGTCGGACGTCCCTACGCGTCTTCTTTATTATTCGGCCCGGGCGTGCTGGGTCTGAGAACCGCTGATCATATCCCCGGCGCCCAGAAAATGACGAAAGCCATCCATGCCCATGGGACGAAGATTTCCTTTTCGCTGGGCTTTATCGGGGCGATCATGGCCCGCATGGTAGCCCGCAAGCCCCCGCCGCCGGAATACCCTGAGTTCTATAGAGTCATCGCTGCTACGGGCAGGAGAGACCCCTTTACCGGGATTATGACCCATACCATGGAAATTGATGAGATCGAAAGGATCATCGAGGCTTTCGGGCAGGCGGCAATACGCGGCAAGGAGGCCAATTTTGACGCGGTATGGATCCACGGCGGCCACGGCTACCTGATTCATCAATTCCTGTCACCGCGCACCAACCATCGTATCGATCAATACGGCGGCAGTCGGGAGAATCGCGCCCGGTTCCCGTAGAGCTGATTAAGCGGGTGCGCAAAGCCGTGGGACCTGATTTCCCGATCTATATCAGAATGAACGGCGACGATCACCTGGAAGGCGGCATCACCATTGAGGACGCCAAGGAATATGCCAAGATGTTCGTCGCCGCCGGGGTAGACGCGCTCGATATTTCTTGCGGTCCCTTCGAGACCCACCAGTGGCAGTTCCCCAATATGTACATGCCTTATGGTACCCTGGTCCCGCTGGCCGCTGCCATCAAGAAGGCCGTCAACGTGCCGGTTATCGCGGTCGGTAGGCTGGATGTTTTTACCGCGGAAAAAGCCCTCCGCGAAGGGGCCGCCGACTTCGCCATGTTCGGCCGGCCTTGATGGCGGACCCGGACCTGCCTAATAAGGCTAGAGAAGGAAGATTCGACGAGATCCGCCATTGCATCTTCTGCGGTTTTTGCCAGGCCGCCCGCGAGGCGGGTACCCCCGCGTCCTGTACGGTGAACATGGGCATGGGCAAAGAACTCGAATACAAGCTGGAGCCGCCGTTTAAGAAGAAGAAGGTGATGGTGATCGGCGGAGGCCCGGCCGGAATGGAAGCGGCGTGCACTTTGGCCGAACGGGGCCATGACGTCACCCTGTATGAAAAGAGCGATAAGCTGGGCGGGCAATGGGCGATCCTCTCCAGCTTTCTCCCGGAAGAAGGCCGGTTGATTGAATACCAGGCCCACCGGCTGAAGAAGTTCGGCGTCAACGTACATATGAACCGGGCCGTCACGGCGCAGATGGTCCGGGATATTCGACCGGATGCGGTAGTCGTCGCCACCGGTTCCATATCGGCGACCCTTGCCGTTCCGGGAATAAACGGCAAGAACGTGGTCCAGGCGAACGATGTCCTGGCCGGCAATGTCCAGACCGGCCAAAAGGTGGTAGTGGTGGGCGGACGCGGTCTTGGCTGTGACGTCGCCCTTTTCCTGGCGGAAAAAGGAAAGGATGTCTCCATCATTACCCGCAGTAAGGTTGGCCGGGATATGATGCATAATTTGAAGCAGACCATGCTGGAGTTCCTGGTCAAAGCCAGGGTCCATATGTATGATTTTACGGTCCCGGACAGCATTACCGAAAAGGGTATCAACTGCTGGTTCGACAGCGGGGATGGCAAAGAGAGAGACGACCTCTTCTTCTTTCTGCCGGCCGATACTATTGTCTTGGCCGTCGGCGTCACTAGTGATAACATGTTGGGCGAAGAGATCACCGGCATCATTCCGGAAACCTATCTGATTGGAGACTGCTCCGGCAAGCGGACCGTCTTCGATGCCATGCATGACGGCAGTGATATCGGACACAAGATATAGTTAAGAGAGGTCTCTTGTCCGGCATGAGAAGGCCGACCTTCTCCTTCACGTCCCGGATCGTCTCTCTTGTGATCTTCCTTGCTTTGTCGGCTCCTTCTGCGAGCACCTCGCGCGCCCTCTCTCCCCTATGGAGGCCAGAGCCTCCTGAAATGGGCGTAGAGCATCGACGATCAGATCGGCAAGGTCGTTCTTGAAGGCGAGGTAGCTTTTCCCCCGGGACATCCCCTCTATCTCGGGGACCGGCTTCATGGCGAACAGGGAATAGATGGTAAGGAGGTTCGATATCGCCGGTTTGTCCGGCCTCAGCGCTATCTCTTTCCCCGGGTCGGTGACCGCCTTCCTGATCTTCTCTCTTATCGCGTCGGGAGTGTCGGTGAGGGCGACGTGGTTGTGAGGGGGGCTGTCTTGGACATCTTCCGTCCAGGGTCGTCGAGCCCCATGATGCGGGCGCCCTGCCTCGCGATGAGGGCCGAAGGGATAGGAAAGGTCTCGCCCAGAGCGGTGTTGAAACGGGCGGCAAGGAGCCTGACCAGCTCGAGGTGCTGCGTCTGGTCCTCTCCCACCGGCACCACGTTGGCGCGATAGAGGAGGATGTCCGCGGCCATGAGCACAGGGTAGCCGAAGAGGGCGAGGCTCTCTTTCTCTTTTTCCCCCCGTGTCTTGTCCTTGTATTGGGTCATTCTTTGGAGCTGAGGCACCTTGGTGAGGGCGGCGAGGATCCAGCAGAGCTCGGCGTGCTGCGGGACCTGGGACTGCAGAAAGATAGTGGAGACAGCAGGATCGATCCCCGATGCCAGATATACCCTGGCAACGTCGAGGCTGCCATTCTCAAGGTCAAGGGGCCGCCAGGGCGCGGTCAGGGCATGGAGGTCGGCGACGCAGAACAATGACTCGTAGCGATGCTGGAGCACAAGCCAGTTCCTGATGGCCCCCACATAGTTGCCGATATGGAGAGTTCCTGTGGGAGCCACCGCTGATAGGAGCCGTTCCATCATCGACACCTAACCCTTCAGGCCCCTCGGCACAATGGCCGCTTCCACGAGGGCGAAAAGTCCCTGAACCGCGAGGGCGAGCAGGGCGGCAGGCACTGCGCCCTGCAGGATCATTCCCACATTGTCGAGCCGAATACCGGTGAGGATGGGCTAGCCGTAGCCGCCTGCCCCGATAAGGGCACCGAGCGTGGCTGTGCCCACATTGATGACCGCCGACGTCTTGATCCCTGCCAGTATCTCCCTTGAAGCCAGGGGAAGCTCGACCAGTCTCAGTCTCGGAAAAGCCGGAAGGCCGAGGGCCTCTGCGGACTCCCGCAGGGGAGACGGGATGCCGGTCAGGCCCGTATATGTGTTGCGCACGATGGGCAGGAGGCTGTAAAGAAAGAGCGCAACCATCGCGGGAGGTCCCCCGATGCCTAAGAGGGGGATCATGAAGACCAGGAGAGCAAGGGACGGAATGGTCTGGATCACACCAACGAAGCCGAGTATACCGGGCGCCAGGACCGGGCTCTTTGCGGCCACGATGCCGAGGGGTACTGCGATGACGACCGCTCCTGCCAGGGAGACCAGCACGAGAAAGAGATGCTCCTTCGTGTGACGTCCGATCTGTTCCAGGACTGTTTCCGGCGCCTTCCGGACCCCCACGGAAAAGCGCTTTGCGAGAAAGTTGGCTGCGACCTCGGTCTCGGGCACCTTATCCGTCTTGGCGAGCCGGTTCATCTCGATCATGTCGGCCTCCGAGATCCGACCCTCGAGCCTCGCGAGCACCCCGATCACCTTCGGCGCCCGCGTCAAGAGGTCGGCCCTGTAGAGGAGCACCGCCTCATAGACGGGGAAGTAGTGGAGGTCATCCTGGAGAACGGTGAGCCCGTAGTACCCGATTTCCGCGTCCGTCGTGTAGAGATCGGTGACTTGGATAGAGCCGCTATCCAGGCCCCGGTACGCAAGGTTGTGTTCCAGACCGGAGACCTTCTTCTGGGGAAGATGGTACCTGTCGCGCAGCCCCTGCCACCCGTCCCGCCGGTCCATGAACTCGCTGCTGAACCCGAAGACCAGATCGGGATGGCTTACGAGATCGGATATTCGTCGTATGTGCAGGGACGCGCACACCCCAGTCTTCATGCCCAGGGCATAATTGTCGTTGAACCCGAGGGAACGGCCCATGCGCACCCCGCGCGCCTCCAGGGCCTTTTTCATTTCCTCCCGGCCGTGAACACCGCCTCCCCCCAGAATCTCTTCGCTGATAGTACCGGTATACTCCGGATATACGTCGACGTCGCCCTTCAATAGGGCGTCCCACAGGACCCTGGTCCCACCCAGTTGGCGAAGATGAACCGAAGGAAGGCCTTCGTTCTCGCAGAGGCGGGTGATTATCTCCCCGAGGATGACCGATTCGGTGAACACTTTGGAGCCTATCTTCACCTCCGGGCCTGAGCCCGAGGCGGCCTTCGGAGGACAGACAGAGAGGACCGTCAGGCAAAGAAGCACGAGAACCGCCGGATGCGCGAGCCCCCTCATGATTCTCCGCCTGGTAAGCCCCCGGGATCCAGGGGCTTCCTCTGGGCGTTGATGAAACGCGTCACGAATGGATCCGCTGGGGCTTGAATGAGATCCTCCGTGCGCCCGATCTGTACGATCTGTCCATCCCGAAGGAGAATGATGAGGTCCCCGAAAAAGGCTGCCTCGCCCATGTCGTGGGTGACGAGGACCACGGTCTTCTTAAGGGTCCTGAAGATCCGTTTCAGGTCCGTCTGCAGGTCCGACCGTATCATCGGGTCAAGGGCGCCCAACGGCTCGTCGAGGAGGAGCACGTCCGGGTCGAGCATGAGGGCCCTCATGAGGCTTACCCGCTGTCTCTGCCCCCCTGAAAGCTCCGTAGGGAAGCGAGCGAGCCCCTGTATGGGGAAAAGGGTCACGTCGGCAAGCTCTTGAAGGCGCTTTTCTATCCTCTCCTTGCCCCAGTCGAGATAACGGGCCATGAGGACGACATTTTCCCGCGCGGTGAGATGGGGAAACAGGCCGCCCTCCTGGATCACGTAACCTATCTTTCTTCGCAGGGAAAGGACGGATTGCGGGGAGACAACTCTTCCCTGAAAGGAGATGCTCCCCTCGTCCGGTTGGACGAGCCCGATCATGAGCCTCAGAAGGGTCGATTTGCCGCACCCGCTCGGTCCGATCAGCACGGTCGTGACAGCCGGAGTAACGACCAAGTCGAAGGACCGGAGCACCGGGGTTTGTCCGAAGGCCTTGGAAACGCCCTTCAGCTCGATCATTCCGGACACGCCTGGCGCGCACAAAGAGTCTCTCCGCATCGGCCCATGTCTCGAATCTAATGGTTGCCCCGGGGGAAGTCAACGACAGTGGCCCGAGTAATGCGTAGCGAAGACGGAAGCGAGCATTTCATAGGACCGTCCGGACCTTCCTGGAGACCCGCAGCCTTTTCTTTCCGACTCGAGGAACGGCCTTGCCTGCCGGTCCCAAGTCCAGCCGGGACCAAAGGATTGGCACGGCACTATAAAAGCATTGCCCCCTCGGAGAAGATGAGGGACATCTCCTGGTCCGTGACCATGGCATCCATCTCGTCATCCGTGGGCCGGGGTCGTGTACGGCTTGCGGACTCCAGCACAACAGGCAATGTGCGCGCGTCACCAACGGTGTTGAGAAAGATCCCCTCGTGGCTCAAGCACCAACTCACGGCCCGGTCAATGTTTCGCTCGTCTGACAGCGGCTCGTACCACGTGTCCGCCGTACGCGCCCTTCCGGACCACGGCCGGCGGGCGATCGACTTTATGGTCTGGACGGCAATCCGTCGCTCCGATGCGAGGGCCAGAAGCCTGAAAAACGCCTCCCGGTAGTCGTCGTTCCGGCAGAGCCGGTAATTCCAGGGCAGGAGGACCGCGTCAAAGGGAAACCGCTCCAGGCTCTTGAGATGCATCTGCGGGGCCAGCAAGCCGTGTCCGGTGACCCCAACGAACCGGACGAGACCCTGATTGCGCGCTTCCACGCACGCTTCCAGAGAACCCTTCGGCCCGAGCGCACGCTCCCACCCTCCCTGATCAGTAAGGTTATGAAGCTGAATCAGGTCGACGTAGTCTACCCGGAGGGCCTTGATAGAGGCCAGGATGCTCTCCCAAGCCTCTCGATAGCCCCTCTCACCTGTTTTTGTGGCAAGAAAGAAGCGGTCCCGGTGCTCCTCCATCCATCGGCCAATGACGGCCTCGGAATTCCCTGCGCCATAAACCGGCGCAGTGTCTATGTGGTTGATGCCGTGCGTGTTGAGCAGTTCCAGGAGCCTTTCGGCATCTCCATCGGCGAAGCGCTCGGTAATGGCTGCTCCACCGAAGATCGTCCTCGTGCTGGCGTGTCCTGTGCTTCCGAATGGCTGCCGACTTATCATTTCCCTCCTCCCTCAACCTTCCCGGGAATCTGCCTTGAAAACCGGGACACTCGGTTCCCGACCGAGCCTCGCGGTCTCGCCCGGGCACATGCCCGGTAGCAATCTAACCCTTATTGTGCCATATCTGTCGGCCCTAGAGGAAGAGGGAGGACGGTTGTCTCTATGCGGTTGCCAGAAAACCCCCGAGACCGGCGGCGCCTATCAGTCCCCCAGGGGTAGCTGCAGGTACTTGCTTATGGCCTGCTGAACGAAGGACGTCAAGCCAGTCGCACCGGCCGTCTGAGTCGAAGTCGAATTGCTCGTGCTGCCCGCGGCGCCGGTTTGAAGCGCGGCTGCCGCGGTTGATTGAAACGCGGTCATTTCGTCCTTGCTGATAGAGCCGTCACCGTTTGCATTCATCTTGTTAAAGATGTCATCCACCGTGCCCTGCTGTGATGTCGGGGACGCGGTCGTCCCCGTCGCAGTGTTCGTCGAGCCGATCTGCCCGGCCCCCTGGAGGAGACTGACGAGAAACTCCGTTGACCCTGTCTGAGAGCTCGACTGCGTGTCCTGAAGCCGGCCCACCAGGGCTGATTGGAACGCGGAGAACTCGCCCTTGCTGACAGAGCCGTTTCCATTCGTGGTGGCTGAATTGTTGAAAATCCGGCTCGCCGGCGTCTTGGAGCCCCGAGCCTGCTTCATTTGCAAGAAGTACTGATAGCCCGCGCTAGTGACTCCACCCACCATGTGGCGCCTCCTTCCCATTGAATGGGTCCGCTGCCCTCCCCCTCGCATCTTCGATCGGGAATGGGCTGGTACCCAATCTGCAATGGCGTGCCCCACTATGGGCGCTCAAAAGGTGGCGGTTTCAAACGCTTTTGTTCGAGTGAACAGGCGTCGCGGACCCCGCCCTCCTGCCGGAAGGAGCGGAAAATAGTTCCCCTTTGGGAAAAACGTTCCGGAAAGAGCATCGCACAGACCGCCCCCGAAACGGATGCCCCCTTTCCGTTCACCGTAAATTTTTTCCACGGGCAAGAGAGGCAAAGACGCCGGCGAGACAGAGCGCCGCAGACACCAGGAAGGCCACCTTGCGCTCTGGAGGAATTGGGTATGATAGGCAGCCGTGATTATCACGCCGCTTATGTGGAAGAGCGCAAACATGAGCATTGTCCCGCCCATGCTGAGCATCTGGCCGGCGACGCGCATGGTGGCCAGGGTGCCGCCGGCGACGCCCACGATCTTTTCTCCACGGAGCCCATGACCGCATTCGTGTTGGGGAGGAAAAAAGCGCAAATCCCAGGCCGAGGAGCATGAGGTTTGTGACTATGAGCCAGAGGCTCGTCGCCTCCGTGAGGAAGACAAGCACAGCGAGCCCTATCGCCGTGAGCGCCATGCCGATGGAGGCAACGACACGGGGATCCGCCCGATCGGACAGCCTTCCAGCCAGAGGTGAGAACCCAGCTTGAATCACCGGTTGCGAGATCAGAATAAATCCCGCTGTCTGGGCGCTGAATCCCTTGACGTACTGAAGGTATAGGCTTACAAGAAAACTGATGCTGAAGGTAGCGCAGTAGTTGATGAGGGCCGCCAGGTTGGAGAAGAGAAAGGTCCTGCTTCGTTTGAACAACCGGATCTCCAGGACAGGGCTCTCCACCCTTCCCTCCCAGACGACGAACAGGACGATGCCGAGCGCTCCCAGGGCGACCATGGAAAAGGCGGAAGGCGTCGGCATCTCCGAGAGGCCGTACATCATCAACGTAAGCGAGATCACGTAGGCAGAGGAACCGACGTAGTCGAATTTCTCCCCCCGGGCGTCGGCCCATTCAGGTTAGTTTCCATTCGGTCGCAACAAGGATGACGAGGCCGATGACCATGTTCGACAGGAAGACGCTCCTCCACCCGAAATGGTGCGTGAAGCACCCCCCGATTAAGGGCCACCGGACAGGCCCACATAGACGGCCGCGATGATGATGCCGAGGGCCCTTCCCCGTTCTCCGGGGGGAAGACAGAGGTGACGATCGTCATCCCCAGGGTGAAGATCATCGCCCCTCCTATGCCCTGGAATACCCTGGCGACGATCAGGACGCCGCTTGTCGGCGCGCACGCGCCGAGGATCGAGGCGAGGATATCGAGTACTATGCCGATGGTGAATATCCTCTTCCTCCCAAAGATGTCGGAGGCCCTCCCGAAAGGCACGCAAAAGCCGGCGGCAGCGACGAGGTACCCGGCTGACACCCAGCTCTGTGTGATGACCTTCATGGAAAGGTCGTGTGCCATGCTGGGAAGGGAAACGATAACGGAGGAGGACATGAAAGGTGTGAGAAAGCTGCTAAGGGTAGAAACAAGAAGGACGTTTCTCTGGAGGCTCTTGTTTTCCATTCGAGGTTCCTGATAGGTGATGTCACCTTTTATATCACCTTCCATGCCTGTGGGTCTACACTACTACTCACAAGAAGGAGCATGCCGGGATAGGGACATCCGGGAGGGCCCGGTTTCTTTCGCCAGGGTCCCCCTTTTAAGCCTCGGGGAACCAGGTCCTGCTGCGATGATTAAATGCTATCCTAACCTGACCACCCTGTGCTAACATCTAGCGAACCAACAAAACGCGAAAGGAGGAAAGGGTCTTCTATCGAGTCTGTAAGCGCTCACGGGTCCCCTACCCCTGCCCGCAAAAAACGGCAAGAACGAAAAAGCAGGCGCGCGCTCGCCTCCCGAGCGCCGGAGAGATGATGATGAGCAAGATGAGAGGTTTCGACAATGGATCCATCTCAGAATTCTCAGAATGACGAGCCCGGTAACGAAAGAGAGGTAACAAGGTACTCCGCGACCATTGAAAGCCTCGCGCAATCCGAGGGAATCGGGCTGGAAAATGTCCGCTCCCTGTACGCGTCCGTTCTCGAGAAATTGAAGCGCGAAGCGGTGATTACCGACTTCCTTCCCATATTTGCTGCGAGAAAAGTGAGGGAGATTCTCCGGGTCAGGGGCGTGCCGCCTGTTCGCACCGACTATCCGTAGGCCATCTACCTGGGAATAACAACCTTGCCGCTTCTCCTTCCGAGGATGACGGGCCATCATGAACGGGCGGTTACTCAGTTCAATCGAGAACTGACAAATGGGGTCGCAGATCATTCGTGAAGGCTAGCTTCTCCGACTTTGTCACGGTCTTCCGGGTCTTCCTCAGACTGGGGTGCACGAGCTTCGGCGGGCCCGTGGCCCATCTGGGCTATTTTCGCGAGGAGTTCGTAAACCGGCGCAAGTGGGTCGACGATGGGCAATTCGTCGACCTCGTCGCACTCTGTCAATTCCTTCCGGGCCCCGCAAGCAGCCAGGTTGCTATGGCCGTGGGTGGTTTGAGGGCAGGCCTGCCCGGTGGATTGGCCGCCTGGCTCGGTTTTACGACGCCGTCTGCCCTCGGACTCATCCTCCTCGGTTACGGGGCCCCACTCATCACCGAGGGGGCCGGCATCGGCTGGATCCACGGATTGAAGGTGGTCGCCGTCGCCGTCGTCGCCCTCGCGGTGTGGAGCATGGCCTCCACTGTCTGCCTCGATCGGCTGAAGAAAGCAGTGGCGCTCCTCGCTGCCCTCGCGGCCCTAGTGTGGCCGACGGCCCTCTGTCAGATCCTCGTGATCCTCGCAGCCGGCATGGTGGGTTGGTTTCTCTATCCTTCCCGTGAAGGCGCAAGTGGCGCGGTTCTGAAGGCCCCTCCCGTGGGTCGCCACAATGCTGCCCTCGCGGCGCTTGGGGTGTTTTTCCTCCTCCTCGGGGCGTCGTTCGTCTCCGGCGCGCTCTTTCCCCATTCCATCATATCAGTAGTTTCCGGTTTCTACCGCACCGGCTCACTCGTCTTCGGTGGGGGCCATGTAGTCCTGCCGCTCCTTCAGAGGGCCGTGGTGCCACCGGGTTGGGTGTCCAATGACGCTTTTCTCACCGGATATGGGGCGGCCCAGGCTGCACCGGGCCCGCTCTTCAGCTTCGCCGCCTACCTGGGTACGGTTATGAAGGCCCAGCCCAACGGATGGATGGGGGGCGTCCTCTGTCTGGTCTCGATCTACCTCCCTTCTTTTTTGCTCCTTCCGGCGGTAATGCCTTTCTGGGGAAGCCTGCGCGAGCGAGGTGCCGCCCGCTCCGCCCTGACAGTCATAAACGCGGCTGTCGTCGGCCTCCTCCTCGCGGCACTCTACAACCCGGTGTGGACGAGCGCAGTCCTTTCGACGAGAGACTTTGCCCTCGCACTGGCGTGCTTCGCCGCTCTGGCCCTATGGAGAGTGCAGCCCTGGATAGTCGTTCTCGCCGTTGCCGTCCTGTCGTTCTTTGTCTACTGACTGAACCCGGCTATGGTCCGGTGAAGGAAGCCTTCTGCGGCCTTATGCGGCCGGATAAGACTTGAAGAAGAACCGCCTCAGCGGGTAAAGGGCGGCCAGAAGGGCAGTGCTCGCGAGGAATATTGCCAGGAACAACCCGTAGTGCCCCCGGCTCACCGCATTCCCCTGAAGACTGAGGATCACCGTGCCGGGCAGCCTCGCAAAGACATTTATCAGCATGAAGTCGGCGAGGGTCATACTGCTCAGGCCCAGGAGGTAGCAGACCGAGTCCTTCGGGACGCCTGGTATGAGGAAGAACATGAAGAAGGTGGTGAAGCCCCTGGGGGAAGACGAAAACCGGTCGAACCGCTCCATGAACTCCCTTCTCACCACCTTTCTCACGACGCCCACGCCGAAGGTGCGGGCCAGAAAGAAAGCGAAGATAGAGCCTAAAACCAGGCCGATGGTTGAGAATACTGTGCCCCACAGAATCCCGAAGACCAATCCCCCGATGAAACCTGTCACCTCGCCTGGGATCGGTGCAATGACGACCTGAACGAACTGGAGAAAGATGAAGACGAAAACGCCGTACGAGCCGAAGGAGAGAAGGTAGGAGTGAAGGCGCCTGGGCTGAAAGAAATACCTGCAATACCTGACGGCCTCCATCCATGCCCCTTCCTCATAAAGATAGAGGGCAACGGCTATGGCCAGGCCAAGGAGCAGCCACGGGAACATCTTCGATGGTCGTGAAGAAGTCACCTGCTTGATGTGATAGCCTCCAGAGGCGAGGGCTTCACTGGGCCGGATGCTGCCTCGAGCCCCTCGCGTCAGCCAACGCCACACGATCCCCATCAGTCTACCATTGAGCCTTAAGGCTGTGCGGATCTCCTGAAAAAAAGACAAATGATTCAGAATGTACAGACTTTCTCGTCGACAATCAATCCCCTGCAGAAAGGGATTAGCACCTTCGACCGAAGCGCGATCCTTCAGAGCATGCGGCCCTCGCGTTTTTCGTCACAAGATGCCCTGAAGCGCCTCGCGGAGCCCCGCCTTTGTGAGGGGCTTGGAGAGGACCTTGCATATTCCCCTGGTGGCCGCCGTTTCTTGCGCGAGAGTGTCCGGGGTGCCGGTCATCAAGACTACGGGAATGTCCGCCCGAACCGAGCGGATACTCTCTGAAACCGAATCTCCCGTCATTCCGAGCATCATCAGGTCGGTAAGAACGAGGTCGAACGCGTCGGGGTCCCGAAGAAAGGTCCTGATCCCATCCTGGCCGCTTTCCTCTGCTACCACTTCGTAGTCCAGGTCAGCCAGCATCTCGCACATCATCTCGCGGATCAGGAACTCGTCGTCGATGAATAGGATTCTCTTCCTTGACATTCGTAGGAGTATAAGTGCTACCCTGGCCGGGCGCCAGGAAAGATATGGAACACATGGAATGCCCTTGCAGGACGGGAGTTTTCATCGAAAGAGAGCTTGACAGGAGAAAGACCTCGATGGTATAAGGCTTACGTACTTCAGGGTGCCCAAAAGGCGTAGTAGGGAATCCCGTGGGGGCTAAAAAAGAGAGCGAGGCCCGAGCCGGGAGCGGTCCCGCCGCTGTGACCGGGACGAAAGCCGATAAAGCCACTGAACCTCGGTTTGGGAAGGCCGGCGAGTAGGATGAACCGGGAGCCAGAAGACCTGCCTGAAGATGAGTCTGCGTCCTGGACAGAGGCAGACACTTTCCCGCGGAGGAAAAGTGGATGCCGTTTACCAGGACCGAACAATCCTCAGGAGCGTTTGCGAGATCGCGCTCCGGGGATTTTTTTTGTCCGGAAGGAGACGTCCATCGAAGCCCTTTTTGCGAAAAAATCCTTTGTGAGGAGGAGAAAGAATGGACCTGTTCGAGAAGACCGTAAGGAGTATCAGACCCGTCAAAGGTGAGTGGTATGACACGGCCCAGAAGCACCTTGACAATCTCACCAAGCCCCCTGGAAGCCTGGGGCGGCTCGAAGAATTTGCCCGCCGGCTCGTGGCGATCACGGAAGACGCCCGACCGATCCTCGACAAAAAGGTGATCTTCACCTTTGCCGGGGATCACGGCATAGTGGACGAGAGCGTCTCGGCCTATCCTAAAGAGGTCACCCCACAGATGGTCTTCAACATCCTAGCCGGGGGGGCCGCCATAAACGTCCTATCCAGACACGCGGGCTCGGACGTGGTAGTCGTCGACATCGGCGTTGACTACGATTTCGGCACAATGGAAGGCCTCGTGGACCGAAAAGTAATGCGCGGTACGAGGAATTTTGCGAAAGGGCCGGCCATGACCAGAGATGAGGCAGTGAAGTGCCTCGAGTGCGGCATAGAGCTGGCAGAAAGCTACGCCCGGAAAGGCTATAGGATGGTCGGGACCGGGGAGATGGGCATAGGGAACACCACGCCTTCAAGCGCCATAGTGGCCGTACTGACCGGGTCTCCGGCGGCGGAAGTTACCGGGCGGGGCACGGGCATATCGGACGATGCCCTCTCGAGAAAGGCGCGGGTTATTGAAGAGGCGATACGCCTCAACAAGCCCGACCCCAAAGACGCAATCGATGTGCTCTCAAAGGTTGGAGGCACTGAGATCGGTGGAATAGCCGGCCTCGTGCTCGGGGCCGCCTCTCGGAGGATCCCGGTAGTTGTGGATGGCTTCATCTCCACGGCGGGCGCGCTCATTGCACACACGATCCAACCCTCGGTAAAGGACTACATGTTCGCCGCCCACCAGTCGGTTGAGAGGGGCCACCGCATGGCGCTCCAAGCCATGGGCCTCACCCCGATCCTTGATCTCGGGATGAGGCTCGGCGAGGGCACGGGAGCGGCTCTCGCGATGCTCTTGATCGAAGGAGGTCTCAAGATCTACAAAGAGATGGCTACCTTCGCCGAGGCGGGCGTAACGGACGAGATTATCAATTGATAAAGCGCCTCCTCCTTGCCTTTCAGTTTCTCACTGTCCTGCCGATCAGGGTAAAGGGTGACGTCACCGACAAAGACGTAGCCAGTGCAGTCGCTTTCTTCCCCGCGGTAGGCGCCTTTCAGGGTCTCGCTACTGCCGTGCCCGCCTTTTTCGCCGCAAAAGTGCTGCCCCCTGACGTTTCCGCTGCTTTAGCCCTCCTCTTCCTCGTCCTGAGCAACTACGGATTCGATCTCGACGGGCTCGCCGATACGTTCGACGGGCTCGCCATAAAATCGACGGGCGATGCCGCCAGGGATAGGGAAAAAAGGTTACTGGTGATGAAGGACAGCGCAACGGGCGCCATGGGCGTCATCGCCCTCATCGTGACCATACTCCTGAAGTTCGCGCTCATGAAGACCCTCCTTGCCGACCTTTCCGTGGTTCGAGCGGCAGCCCTGTTCTTTCTCATGCCGGTGTTTTCCAAATGGGTAACGGTCCCGGCCATGTACCATGGAACCTCAGGCCGGAGCGACGGGCTTGGCCGCATATTCGTGGAGCATGCGCGCCTTCGAGACGTGCTCCTTGCGACGTTGGTCCTCTCTCCCTTCTGCGTCCTCGCGGCCCTTCTCAAGCTTGTAGAGCCGTCGGCTGCGGCGGCCCTCGCCTTCTTCGTGTTCCTTCTGGCTCTGTTCTACGCCTTCGATCTTCTCGCTGTACGCTTCCTCGGAAATAGGTTCGGGGGCCTTACGGGCGACCACTTCGGTGCCCTCACGGAGACGACGGAAGTGATCTTTCTTCTGGCGGCATGCGCATGGCTTTAGACACGCCGCTATATTTTCCGCCTTGCCTTGCCCCTGAAGAAGGCCTATCATCATAGTATGCGTGACTTGGATTCCTTGAGGCGTAACACCGGCCGGAAACGGGAGCCGACGAGAGTCTTGCCGGCCGTCATCGCCCTGGCGCTTTTCTTCCTTCTCCTGGCGGCGTCGGGCTGTCAGAGTACAAAAGGATTGCAACAGGGCGCCCCGGCCGCCGCACCCGCCCAGACCCCGACACAACCCCCTTCGGCGAAGCATCAGTATCGCTACTACCCCGATTCTGCGGTCTACATGGACGTTGCACGGAAGACTTTCTTTTACCGTCGAGGCGAGAAATGGATTACCACCACGCTCCTTCCCCCGTCCGTGCATGTGGACTGGAAGAAGTATGTGCTCCTGGAGCTCGATACGGATAAGCCCTATCTACACCACGCCGACATAGCCAAGAAATATCCCCCGGCCCAGGGAAAGATCAGGGAAAAGTCTCAAACGGGGAGTTACTGAAAGACCGCCTGCGGCCAATAGCGCCGCTGACCGAAAGAAAGGCGCCGGCCCAAGCCCCTTAAGCCCGCGTCCCAAGGGAGAACTGACCTATGCGATCGGAAGAAAGGGGTTCCCGGGGCAGCCTCGGGCTGCATTTGAGGCTCCTGTGCATGTCAACCGCAATCTTCTCTGCTGGTGTCATCTTCGGTGTGCCTGGCCGACGCGGACAAGATCTACAGGGAGAACGGCCCTTCGGTAGTGGTGGTTGTCGCAATCGACCGCGAGGGCCGGTCGATGAGTCAGGGGAGCGGCTTCGTCGTCCGTGAAGACGGCGCCGTGGTGACGAACTACCACGTGATCAGCAGGGCTACGGACATAAAGATCAAGATGGGCCCGAAGGTCCTCGATATCGAAGGGGTCCTCTACGTCGACCTCGAGAACGATCTCGCCCTCCTGAAGGTCGAAGGAAAAGGCTTTCCCTCTGTCCGCGTGGGGGATGCCAACGGCCTTCTCGTCGGGGAGAGGGTCTATGTGATCGGCAGCCCGCAGGGTCTCGAGAATACCATCTCAGAAGGCATCCTCAGCGGCATCAGGGAGATCAGCTCGAAAAAGAGGATCCTCCAGATGACGGCCCCCATTTCCCCCGGCTCGAGCGGGGGGCCCGTCTTCAACGCCAAAGGCGAGGTGGTAGGGGTAGCCACCTTTCTCATCGAAGAAACTCAGAACCTCAATTTTGCCCTGCCCATCAACCTCATCACCCCGGGCCTCTCGAAGAAGGATCTCGTGAGCCCCCGCGACGCGTGCCGGGTCGACTTCACCGAAACCTCGGCCTGCTACTACAATCAGGGCCTGGCATACGGCACGCTGGGGGAGTACAGCAGGGCGGCAGATGCGCTCACGAAGGCCTTGACCATAGACCCCAAGAAGGTCGAGATCTACGTCGGCCTCGGCGCCATTTACGCAAATCTCGGCAGGTACCAGGAGGCTCTCGACATGCTCACCGAGGCCCTGAAGAGCCAACCGGAAGAGCCAGCGCTTCTCAATACCCTGGCCGCGGTCTACGGCCAGATGGGGAAATACCGGGAGGCCCTCGCAGAATTCGAGAAGTCCGCCTCGGTTAAGGCGGACAACCCTGTCGCCTACTACGGCCTGGCCACCACGTACGCCAAAATGAACCGGTACAGAGAGGCTGTCAAGGCCGCGAAGCAAGCCGTCGAGCTTGATCCTGAGTCCGCGCAGTTCCGGGGTTTCCTCGGGTTCGCCTACACCAAGCTGAACATGGCCAACGAGGCGGCGGCCGCCTTCAAGGCTGCAATACGTCTCGACCCGGAAGATCCGAGGATGCACTTCGGCCTGGGAAAAGCCTATGTCCTCATGGGCGAGAGGGCCTCGGCGCTCGAAGAGTACAAGATGCTCAAGAAGGTTGACCCAAAATCCGCAAACGAGCTCTTCGACCTGATCTACAAGCAGCCTTAAGAGGGGGATCACCATAGAAGCCTTTGTTCTACCGGAGTTTCGCCCTCCCGACTTCTCTTTGCCCCAGTTCATCGAGGCCCCTCTGGCGCGCTTCGAGAGGGTGGCACAAGCCGGGGTAGCACCCGCCGGCTTTCACGCTACCTCCATTTTTCCCGAGTATTATCAGCTCGAGAAAGGGGCCTGGATCCTTCTGCGCGAGTCGAGGATGGACTGTACGGTCGTCCACGAAGGCGGCGATAGCCTCTCCGTCAAAGAATTCAGGCGCCTCGTGCCGGGCGACCTCGTGGCTTGCGGAAGAAGGGAAAACGGAGAGGACGGCATCTTCGTTCACGTCGACGGGTTCAAGTTCCCGTCCCAGTCCGCGGGGAAATTCGCGTTTCGCGGACGCCTTACCAGAGAAACCTCCTTCTCCATCGACTACGACGAGCTTTACGGGCTCCTCCGGCACGAGCGCCAGAGCGGCTTCATCCTGTGGGTCCTCGGGCCTGCCGTGGTCTTCGACAGGGACGCTCGGGAGTCCTTCGTGAAGCTGATCGATCAGGGCTATGTCCACGGGCTGCATGCGGGGAACGCCCTCGCGGTCCACGACGTCGAGGCGGCCCTGTACGGGACCGCCCTGGGCCAGGCCATATACTCGAAGAGGAGCGCCCGCCTGGGACACTACAACCACCTCGACACCATAAACCGCATCAACGGGATCGGCTCGCTCAAAGAGCCGTGGATCTGGGCCATGTGGCCTCCGGCATCATGGCAGCCGTTGTCTCCCGGTCCATCCCTTATGTCCTCGCCGGCTCCATCCGGGACGACGGACCCTTGTCCGACGTCATCCACGACGTCCTGGCTGCCCAGGATGAGATGCGCGCCCTTGCCCGCCGGGCCACGACCGTCATCGCCCTCGCTACCCAACTGCACGCCATCGCCATGGGGAACCTCCTTCCGTCGTACCGGACCACGGACGCCGGGGTGAGGCCCGTCTACTTTTATAACGTCGACATGTCCGAGTTCGTCGCGAGCAAGCTGGCTGATCGCGGCTCCCTCACCTCCCGGTCGATCCTGACCAACGTACAGGACTTCGTGGTAACCCTGGAGCGCGGACTGCGGGAAGCATGCCCCTGATAAACCCTTTCGCAAAGCGGATTACCCCTTTCGCACGTTCGCGACTGACCTTCAATGAGACAATGCAAGGCGAGAACCGTGGAGGCGCCAGAGTCATGGCACGACCTCGGTGCCTGCCCGGCCCTCGAGGGCGTCTTCTATGGCCTCCACTGAAGTAATGACGGCCCTCTCTGCCCCCTCCTTTCAAGAACTGAACTGCTGCCTCCACCTTGGGGCCCATCGATCCGGCAGGGAAATGACCCTCCAAAGCGTAGCGGGCCGCATCCGCGATCGTCAGACGCCGGAGAAGCTCTTCTCCCGGCTCCCTAAACCGGAGAAAGGCGCCTGCCACATCGGTCGCGATGACCATGGTGTCGACCCCTATCTCGGCAGCCAGCCTCGCGCTCGCGAGGTCCTTGTCGATCACCGCATCGACCCCGTGGAACGCCCTCCCCTCCTTTGTTACGGGGATCCCGCCTCCGCCGCAGCAGGTGACGATGAAATCAAGATCGATAAGCCTTCTGATCTCCCGCTTCTCCACTATGGTGAGGGGCTTCGGGGAGGCCACGACGCGCCGATACCCTTGAGGGGTCAATACAACCGGATAAGGAAGGTTCTCGGCCTTTTCCTTGTCGAACGAGGGACCGATCGGCTTCGATGGGCTCAAGAACGCGGGGTCGTCTTTGTCTACAACCACGTAACTGATGAGGCTCACGAGGTTCTTCGACTTCTTGCCCAAGGAGGCAAGCTCCTCATCCAGGGTCGATTCGATCATGTAGCCGATCTGTCCCTGTGTCTGGGCAACGAGGATCTCCAGGGGCATTCTCGGCGCGACGGTACAACACTCTTCGAGGAGCAGAAGGTTTCCCACCTGGGGCCCGTTCCCGTGGGTGATAATGATCCTGTACCTGTCTGAAAGGCGCGCGATCTGCCTGATAGGGACCTTGAGGTTCTCGAACTGTTCTTCGGCGCCCCCAGTCTGGCCAGCCTTCAGGAGCGCGTTTCCTCCGAGGGCGACCAGGACGATCTCCTTACGGTCCGTTGATCTTGAAGGCCTTTCCATTATTTGGGTTCAGCACCCCCTCCACAGGCAAAGCCTGCGGAGCCTCCCCGCTCAAGACTCGCTTCGCTCGTTGTGCCGCTGGTTCAGCACCCCCTCCACAGGCGAAGCCTGCGGAGCCTCCCCGCTCAAGACTCGCTTCGCTCGTTGTGCCGCTGGTTCAGCACCCCCTCCACAGGCGAAGCCTGCGGAGCCTCGTGCGCTCAGCCCTTGGGAAGGACCTGCCCCCAAGGGGCCATCCGATTCACCAGTACGTCTTCCAGGCAGGGCTCCCCGTGGTCCGAATATTCGTAGCGGACCCTCAGTGCCCTCTTATTCATGGAAAGGATCCGTGTCAGCTGGATGGGAGTGGCGAAGAGGACGACATCGCAATCGGCACGGTTGATCGTCTCTTCGAGGTCGCGCACTTGCGACTGGCTGTATCCCACGGCAGGGAGCACCGGACCGATATGCGGATAGAGCCGATAGGTCTCTTTGATCGATCCTGCTGCAAAGGGACGGGGATCGACGATCTCCAGGGCATTGTGCTGCCTTGCCGCAATGAGGCCCGCCCCGAAGGGCATGCCCCCGTGGGTGAGGGTCGGCCCGTCCTCGACGACGAGGACCCTCATTCCCCGAACACGCTCGGCGTCTTCGAGCACGATGGGCGACTCCGCGAGGATGACCTCTGCACCAGGGGCATACCTCAGGATATTGGCCCTCACGGTCTCGACTCCCTCCTGCGACGCCGAGTCCACCTTGTTGATGATCGCGATGTCAGCCATGCGCATATTGATCTCACCGGGATAGTAGCGGAGCTCGTGGCCCGGCCGGTGGGGATCGAAGAGCACGATATGAACGTCCGGACGAAAGAAAGGGGTGTCGTTGTTGCCCCCGTCCCAGACTATGATATCCGCCTCTTCCTCGGCCCTTTGCAAGATGAGACCGTAGTCCACGCCGGCGTAGACAACGATGCCGCTGTCTACGAGGAGCTCGTATTCCTCCCTCTCTTCGATGGTGCAGTGCTGGGTCTCACAGTCCGTGTATGAGGCGAAGCGCTGCACGGTCTCTTGCAGGAGGTCACCGTACGGCATGGGATGGCGCACCACGACCACCCTCTTCCCGAGGCGCTCGCGGACAATGGCACACACCTTCCTCGTGGTGGGCGACTTTCCCGCGCCGGTGCGAACCGCGCAGACCGCTATCACCGGCTTTTGCGACCTTAGCATCGTATACGTGGCGCCGAGGAGCGCAAAATCGGCGCCTTTCGACGTGGCCAGCGATGCCTGATGCATGAGGTCGCCGTATTCGACGTCGCTGTATGAAAAAACGACGAGGTCCACCGCAAGCTCTTCGATGAGCGAAGCGAGACGCTCTTCCGGGTAAATGGGAATGCCGCCCGGATACATGGGTCCCGCAAGCTCCGCGGGGTACAGTCGCGTGGATGCCAGAGGGATCTGGGCCGCGGTGAAAGCCGCTACCCTGTACCGGGGATTACCCCTGAAATAGACGTTGAAATTGTGGAAATCCCTTCCAGAGGCGCCGGTGATAATCACCTTCTCGACGATAGGTCCGTTCTCTTCTCCGCAGCCCTTGGCAGCCACTCTACCCCCTCTTCGTCAGTTGACGTTTCAGTGGAACCCCGTTCACATTGGCATCACTACAAGTATAAGGGATGCCCTCATCATTGCAAGGCAGGCTATGCGCGCATTATTAAGGCCTGAGTCGTAGAGAGACGATCCTTTCCATGGGCCTTTCATAGCCGCCCGACCTCAACGGACCTTTTGAGATATCGAATCCTTTCAGGTCAAGTAGACCGTGGTGGCTGCCTCATACGCTCTGTCGTCGGCTCGATTTCCTGTTTTCAGCATATAGCACTAGCCTAATAGCCTGTCTATGAAAATCGTTAGGCACACGAAAAAAAGGCTTGACTCATCATTATATTCAACTGTATATAAAGGTGAGCTTATTATCAGTCGTATATAGCGCTCCTTCGAGCGCACGCCGGTGCTGGAATTCCAGTCGGTTTGCCAAGAACAACCTAAAGAGACGAGACAAAGGATGAGGGAGGGAGGTATGAAGCGATTACTGGGCGTTATTGCAGCATCACTGATTCTTGTATCCTTGACTCCGTGCGCACGGGCGCAGGAGGTCCCTGCCGACACGGCCGCGAAGGCCGGGCCGACAGGTTTGAAACAGAATTACGAAACGTACGATCTGGGAGAGCTTTACGTGAAGGGCGAGAAGCTGCCCACGGCACAGGAGGTTACCCAGACGTCGGTGGTGACCCAGGAGGAGATCGAGGCGACCCACAGCCAGAACGTGGCCGAGGCCTTGAGCCACGTGCCCGGCATCACGATTATGAACTCATATAAGAACCAACCCGCGGTCTCCCTACAGGGGCTCAACCAGACAGAGACCCTGGTTCTCATCGACGGCGTCCCCTACTACGAGACGAGCTTCGGTCTCCTCAACCTGAAGACCATTCCGGTCGAGATGATCGATAAGATCGTCGTGGAGAAGGGAGTCTCATCCGTATTGTGGGGGCCAAACAGCCTCGCCGGCGTGATCAACATCATCACGAGGAAGCCGACGGAGAGGCCTTCACTCGACATTAAGGCGGAGTATGGGGACTATCAGGCATCGGACCTGTCCTTATCCCACGGCATGAAAGTGGGCATGGTAAATTACTGGTTCGGCTACGACCGTCAGGATGCGAAGGGATGGTATTTGTCCCATGATTTCGACCCCCAATCGACGCAACTCGTCTACCACCCGGCGAAGGGAAAGCCGACAACCCTCAGCGAGGTGATCGAGAACGGAGGCGTCCGCGACAATTCCGATTTCCACATGGACAGCCTGTGGGGTAAGGTAGGCATCGAGCCGTCTCCCGGCTCCGAATACTACCTCAACATGAATTATACGAGCGCCAATTACGGGGGCCCCGCCTCCCTCTATCAGGACCAGATCTTCCTTACCCCGGGACAACAGTTCGGGCAGCTCTGGAGAATACCCACGTACAACAACGTGGGCGCAGACCTCTCCGGCCAGCAGAAGGTGAACGATTGGGTGACCCTCAAGGGAAAGCTCTTCTACCACTATCATAATGACCTTTTGGAGTCTTTTTACGACCCAACCCTTAACCAGGAGATAGCGAGGAGCGAGTACAAGGACAACACGATGGGGGGCAACGTCCTCGGTGAGATGAACCTGACGTCCAACGATACCTTGAGGGCAAACTTCCTTTACCGGAGAGACGACCACGAGCAGCGAGCCGTGGCCTACCTGCCCTTCCAGGAGGACGTCTCCTATACTGGCTCCTTCGGCATCGAGAACCAGTTCGACCCCATCAAGCCTCTCTCTATCGTGGCCGGCGTTGGCTACGACTGGTGGGAGGTGGCGCGCTCGAACCAGGTCGAGACGAACTCGTCGGGGGCCTTCACGAATTTCCAAGACTTCAAGACCCCCAGTGCAGACAGGGTGGACCCCATGGCAGGGGCGACCTATACGTTTGACGACAAAACCAAGCTCTTCGCCTCCTGGGCGGAGAAGATCAGGTTCCCCACCCTCACCCAGCTCTATGCGGGCTCGTACGGCGGCAACACCGAATTGAAGCCGGAGAAGGCTGATAACTATGTGGCGGGTGCGTCCCGCCCCATCACCCAGTACGCGACGGCCGAGGCCTCGTTCTTCGTCCACGACGTGAGGGACATGATCAACAGGAATGGACCTACCCCGCTGAACCAGTACCTCAACTTCGGGAGGATCTTCATCTGGGGCTCGGAGGTGAATGCTCAGATCTTTCCCATGAAAGACCTGAGCTTCGGCGTCGGCTACACCTATACCAATGCAACGGACCAGAGCCCGAACACGCCGACGAGCAGGGTACTCTATACGCCTTCGAGCAAGATAGACTTGAGCGCAAAGTATCTGATCCCCACAATCAAAGTTCAGACTGACTTCACCGGCACCTACGTGGGCCGCATGTGGAGTTACCTGCCGACCACGGCAAACCCGACGAACCCATCCCTCAGAACAGGTGATTACTTCATCGTGGGAGCGAGGATATCGAGGGTCTTCTACGACCATTTCGAGGGCTACTTCGTGGTCCAGAACCTCTTTGACAAGAACTACGAGGAGCAGGTCGGATTTCCCGCGGAGGGGAGGATGCTCTTCGTCGGCTTGAGATACAGCTACTAGAAGGTAATCACAGAAATTGATCCGGGGAAGCGGGGAAGTATCCAATACCCCCGCTTCCCCTCCTTTTGGAGAACATCCGCACAACAGTCAATGTGGGCGGCAACACCTTTCGCCCTATCTGCCTGCCAAAGTGGATGACGAAGTAGCGGGAATGCGGCAAAGGATGCGTTGATTGGCCGGGGAAAACTACCGGATAAGATGCAGACTGGCAGCCCTGACCATTCATGCAGCCGTGCTCGCGTTGTGCCCGTGTCCGGGGAGGTCCACCATAAGGCTGAGGAGCGCCTTATCGACGTAGTGGCCATGAGGCAGGAGCCGACTCCGGCAGTGCTTCCACCCGAGACGGAACTGGTGATCAACAAACGTCACTGTGGATTTTTAGTTGACTTGCCATTGTCTATGCACGATGGTATATAACGGTAACATACTTGCTGCGGATAGAATCGATATGGCAAGGGCTCGAAAAGGCAGGTACCGCGAATGCCAAAGACCGGTAGTTCGAAAACGGGAGCCCTTCGTACCCATTGCCTATGCATTCTAAGAAGGACTAGAGGGAACAACGGAACTATGGAGGAGGAAGGAAGATGGAGACGGATAATCTGGATTTCGAGACGTGCATAGGTGAAGCGAAAGCCTTTCACGGGGATCTTTGCGCCGGGATCGTCCTTGGAACCCGGATGGCCATCCTCGGCCTCACCGCCATCGGCATCGACGATCCGAAAGGTGGGGACAGGAAAAACCTCATCGTCTATGTGGAGACGGACAGGTGCGCGAGTGATGCCATTCTCGCGGTGACAGGCTGCCATCCCGGCAAGCGCACCATGAAGATACTCGATCACGGTAAGATGGCGGCCACGTTCATTAACCTGAAGACAGGCAAGGCGGTCCGGGTCGCGGCGAAAAACAAAGATGGGGACAAGGTAGTGACGAGAGAGGAGATAGAGAAGTCGCCTCACACGGAGGCGTACGCCATGATGCCGGCCGAAGACCTCTTCGAGACTATGAGCGTTCGCGTGGAGCTTAAGCCCGAAGACATGCCGGGTAAGCCCCTTCGGACCGTCACCTGCGAAGACTGCGGCGAGCGCGTCATGGACATGCGCGAAGAGCGAAAGGACGGAAGGGTCCTCTGCCGTCCCTGCGCGAGCGGAAGGACGTATTACACAATTGTGGAAACGTCTTCGGGACATTAGGAGTCTGTTGTGAGCGAAGATGTGATCGATGTTGGCTCGGTTGATTGGAACCGCGTATGGCAAGCCCGGAACTCCCGGCGAACCTCGCCAAAGAGGGGCGTCGAGTTCTGGGACGGCAGAGCGGCCTCTTTTGCCGAAGCTCGGGCAGAGACGAGCTATGCCACTCGTTTCCTGAGCATCATGAATCCTCAAGCTGACTGGACGGTGCTTGATATGGGTTGCGGAGGCGGGACTCTTGCCGTTCCTCTCGCCAGATCCGTTTCTTCCGTCACCGCTGTCGATGTGTCCAGGGAAATGCTTGCCGTGGTGCGCACCCGATGCGAAGAAGAGGGGATCTCCAACGTCATGACGCTCCAGGGAAGGTGGGAGGATGACTGGGCAAGACTGGGCATAGGCATTCATGATGTGGCCATAGCCTCCCGATCCATGGTCGGCGAAGACCTGCGCGCCTCTATTCTCAAGCTCGATCAGGCGGCGAGGAAGGGCGTCTACATCGTCACGGTTGTCGGGGACGGCCCCTACGATCGCCGCCTTTTTGACGCGATCGGCAGGCCTCTCAATTCCGGAGCCGACTACATTTACAGCTACAACATGCTCTATCAGATGGGCATTCTCGCTAATGTGGCGTTTATCGAAGAATCGCGCAATAGGGCGTACGACAGCCCTGAAAAAGCCCACGCGTCGGTGAGATGGATGTTCGGCGAGTTGGACTCCGCCGAGGAAGAGAGGCTGCGCGCTTATGTGCGGGAAAACCTGGTAATCCGAGGCGGATGCTGGAGCTTTTGTTATGACACGATGATCAGGTGGGCAGTTATGTGGTGGCAGAAAAAATGAAGCTCAAGCAAGCGACGAGCCCTCGGCTCACGAGGCCGGGCCGTGCTGTGCTGACCGGGGAAAAGTGCCTGTTTGTTGGGCGGTACAAAAAGAAGAGGGAAAGAAGCCATGAAAAACAAGACATCGGTCGAAAACAGGCCTCCAGCACGAGTCGACGACCACGTAGCTCCCGTCCGGAATACGGACTTTTGGGACGGACGGGCGTCAGAATTCTCCGAATATGCGGCGTCGACCGGATACGCCGACCGCTTTATCGCACTCATGGATATCGATCCCGACTGGACCGTCCTTGACATGGCCTGCGGAGGCGGGACGCTCGCCATCCCTCTCTCTCAAAGAGTCAGGAGCGTTACCGCCGTCGATTTCTCATCGAATATGCTGCAGATCGTAAATAGGCGATGCAGCCAGAAGGGAATCTTGAACGTCAATATTGTTCAAGGCCGATGGGAGGATGACTGGGAAAGCCTCGGAATAGGGCCGCACGACGTGGCGATCGCTTCCAGGTCACTGATTGGTGAAGACGTGCGTGGGCTGATCGGCAAGCTGGATAGAGCGGCAAGAAAGTATGTCTATATTTCGACTATCGTCGGCGACGGGCCCTTTGACCGGCGTCTCTTCGAGGCAACGGGAAGGCAATTCAAGGCCGGCCAAGACTACATCTACTACTATGACCTGCTCTATGAGATGGGTATCAGAGCCAGTGTCGCCTTTGTCGCAGAGGAGCACCGAAACGGATGGGGGAGCCACGAAGAGGCGTTGAAGGACCAGCGGTGGATGTTCCACGGCATGACCGGCGATGAGGAGCAGAAGGTGTCGGCCTACCTGAAGGAGCATCTTGTCCGGACGGACGGCGGGTGGAAGTTACCCTATTCCCGGGACTGCTCTTGGGCGGTTATGTGGTGGTCGAAGGGCCTGCCAGGATCGTGAGGGGGTTTCATGCTCACGTCAGGAAAATAGGGCAGAAAGTTGAAAGGATCACTGTCTGGAGCCTTTGGGTCCGACGGAGGCTGCGATTCACCCAAAGACCGCCGGATGTGTGACCGATCTGCTATGCTTCACCGAAAGGAGCCTCACGCCGAGGAATCTGCCGTAAAACTCCTCGGCGAGGCAATTCATGTCGAAACTGAACAACTCCGGATGAAGGATGTTGGCTATCCGCATCAAGCCCAGGATCCAGTCGGGCCTGCCCCCCGTATTGTACGGATGCATGCCGAACACCATCTTGTTCCTAACCGCAGCGATGTTGCCCAGACCGTTATTCATGCAAAAGCGGTAGAAATCGTGAACGGGGTAAGCTATGGCCCCGGTGATGAGGATCACGTCGGGATCGAGCATCTTGAGCGTCTCTTCCGGTAGTGTCATGCCGGGGGTGTCGTCACGGACCAGGTCTTTATTGAGAGAGCGACCTCCGGCTATTTCGACGAGGTTGCATTCGAACTTGTCCCCGAATACGGCGATGAGAGGATGGCCGAGAGAGAAATAGACCGTTGGTCTGCGAGCCCCCTTGGCGCCGTTCCTTATGATCGACACGTATCTCTCCGTATATTCTCTGAGCTCGCGGGCCTCGCCGGTTCTGCCGGCAAGCCTCGCATAATGATCTACGGTATCCAGATATGAATCTATCCTCTTGGTTCTTTCGTAAAGTCCCTTGATAAAGTCCGTCTCCAGTATTTGTTGGAACACGGAAGCAACGACCGCGGGATTCCGCTCCCCGAGGAAGGCGAGAACGGTCTGGATGGATTCGAGGCTCAGTATTGTCTTGTACCCTCCGAAGAAACCGAGGACCTGCGCCCCTCTTTCTTTTTCAAATGGGCCCACAAAAGGCGGCCGGAAGCCGCACACGCATGCCCCATCATCGTTGTAGCCGGACACGTGTGCGCACATGGGGCCGTTGAATCCCCTGTGGACCAAGGCTTTCCCGCACTCAGTGCAATAGGTGTCCAGATAAGGCGTGCCGGGAGAGTTGAAAAGATACACGTAATTCAACAGCTTCTTGATGTCTTCGCAGAGTGCCTCGGCCTCTGCTATCGAGGGCTCATCGGTGATATCGGCAGCGGCAAGGGGGATGAAGCGCATGATCTGAAAAGGAACATCCTTTGAGATCGACGCGACGAGCCTCGCCGTTTCCAGGACTTCGTCTTCGCGTCCCTTGACATAGACTGCGGCAACTTCGGTGAAGACTCCGCTTTCGATGCTGAGGCGAAGGTTTCGCAGTACAGGGGAGACAGACCTGGCCCCGAACGAGGAGTATGTCTCGTCCGTGCATCCCTTTATCCCGATGTTCACGAAATCGATGTGGCACAGCAGGTCTCTGAACGATTCTTCGGTAAAGTAGGCGTTCGTCGCGCATCCGACGAGAAAACCCTTCGCGCGTGCAAGGGAGGCAACCTTTTTGAAGGTGAGAAAAGAGACCGCCGGCTCGTTGAAGCAGAACATGATGCCCGAGCACCCCTCTTCATGGGCCTTGTCGACAACCTCTTCCGGGCTCATTCCATGAAGGGCGCCTTCTATGGAGCGAACGCTTTCCGTGAGTATCCACGATACGCAGCCGCTGCACCTGAAGTTGCAGCCGATGGTGCAGATCTGAAGGAACTTGCTCCCAGGATGATAGTGGAGCATGGGCATGGATTCTATTTCGGACGGGACAGCGACGAGATATTTGTCAGGGTATCTCTCCACTATCTTGTCATTACGGTTTGTATAGGTCCCACAGATCCCGGTCCCGTCTTCAACTAGGCGACAACGGTTTTCACATATGGTACATTCCATGTGCTATCCTCCGGCAGCCCAAGAGATCGACTCTTCATGAGGTCCGGGCTCGAATTCAAAGGGGCGGCAAGCCATCCAGGATTCTTTCCGCGTCCCCGTCCGCGAGATCGATGCCGTATATCTCGGCATAGAATTTCCGCATCTCCCGGATGATGTCCCACTCCTTGAAGAGATCCGGATGGAACTTCTTGGCCAGGAACAGCGGCAACAAGGCAGTCTCGCAGCTCGTCATGTCCCAGTAAAATATCCCTACCGGTACCTTGTAGACCCTTCCCGATTTGCTCGCCCTCAATCCCTTGAAGGCGGTATTGGTTCTTATCGAATCGAATGACCCGTTCATTCCCAGTAGGATGATGTCGGGGTCCCATGCCACTATCTTCTCCATGTTGACTACGGCAAAGTATTTTTCCAGCTTCTTCGGGAGGTATACGCCCCCTGCCAGCTCAGTATACCATCGCATTATCGTGTTCGCGCCTTGCGTGGAATAGAGATCCGCCATCTTGCCATAATAGACTTTGGGCCTACGGCTTTCCGGAATCTTCGATGTAACGGCGGATATCCTTTCGGTAATTCCGTCGAGGTACGTGCAGTACTTTTCGGCCCGCATCCTGGCATCGGTACCGAGTATGTCACCGAAGAAGAGCACCTGTTTTCTAAACTCTGCCGTGTATTCCGCCATCGTGGAAGGTACGAACCTGTCGTTGAAAGGACACACAGCGGCGATACCGGCTTGGACAACCTTGTCGATGTTCACGTGTCCCTTGGGGTAGAAAACAAGATCGATCTTGAGCCTTAGCAGCCTTTCTGCATCCGGGAGCGCGCTGAATGGGGCAGTCGGGATATCTTTCAGCTCAGGGTAGAACCTGTAGGCCCACGGCGTTGCCTTTTCCGGCATCAGGGCTATTCGTGAGCCCTTACTGAGCATGACGATCTTGTCGTAGGCCGGATAATAGAGACAGGCTATCCTTTCCGGGGTAGACGGTATGTCGACCTTTGCGCCGTCGAGGCCCGTGATTATCCTGGTCTGACCCGCGTAAGGCTTTGCCGGTCCGACGACAAAGAGGAGGGCGAGGAAAAAGGCGATGGATAAGAAGACCGCTTTCTTCTTCATGGTCACATGGGCGGGAGACATCTCAGTATCCTTTCTGCGTCCTCGCTGGTTATTGTCTTGCCGACAGTTGCATTCGAACTTGTCCCCAATACGGCGATGAGAGGATGGCCGAGAGAGAAATAGACCGGAGGTCTGCGAGCCCCCTTGACGCCGTTCTTTATGATCGACACGTATTTCTCCGTGTATTCTCTGAGCTCACGGGCTTCATTGGCTCTGCCGGCAAGGCTCGCATAATGATCTACGGTATCCAGATATGAATCTATTCTCTTGGTTCTTTCGTAAAGTCCCTTGATAAAGTCCGTCTCCAGTATTTGTTGGAACACGGAAGCCACGACCGCGGGATTTCGCTCCCCGAGAAAGGCGAGAACGGTCTGGATGGATTCGAGGCTCAGTATTGTCTTGTACCCTCCGAAGAAACCGAGTACCTGCGCCCCCCCTTCTTTTTCAAATGGCCCCACAAAAGGCGGCCGAAAGCCGCACACGCATGCCCCGTCGTCGTTGTAGCCGGACACGTGTGCGCACATGGGGCCGTTGAATCCCCTGTGGACCAAGGTTTTTCCGCACTCGGTGCAATAGGTGTCCAGATAAGGCGTGCCGGGAGAGTTGAAAAGATACACGTAATTCAACAGCTTCTTGATGTCTTCGCAGAGTGCCTCGGCCTCTCCTATGGACGGCTCATCGGCGATATCGGCCGCAGCAAGGGGGATGAAGCGCATGATCTGAAAAGGAACATCCTTTGAGATCGACGCGACGAGCCCCGCTGTTTCCAGGACTTCGTCTTCGCGTCCCTTGACATAGACTGCGGCAACTTCGGTGAAGACTCCGCTTTCGATGCTGAGGCGAAGGTTTCGGAGTATGGGGGAGACGGACCTGGCACCGAACGAGGAGTACGTCTCGTCCGTGCATCCCTTTATCCCGATGCTCACGAAATCGATGTGGCGCAACAGGTCTCTGAACGATGCTTCGGTAAAGTAGGCGTTTGTCGCGCATCCGACGAGAAGGCCCTTCCGGCGTGCAAGGGAGGCAACCTTCTTGAAGGTGAGAAAAGAGACCGCGGGCTCGTTGAAGCAGAACATGATGCCCGAGCACCCCTCTTCATAGGCCTTGTCGACAACCTCTTCCGGGCTCATTCCATGAAGGGCGCCTTCTATGGAACGAACGCTTTCCGTGAGTATCCACGATACGCAGCCGCTGCACCTGAAATTGCAGCCGATGGTGCAGATCTGAAGGAACTTGCTCCCAGGATGATAGTGGAGCATGGGCATGGATTCTATTTCGGACGGGACAGCGACGAGATATTTGTCAGGGTATCTCTCCACTATCTCGTCATTACGATTTGTATAGGTCCCACAGAATCCGGTCCCGTTTTCAGCTAGACGACAACGGTTTTCACATATGGTACATTCCATGTGCTCTCCTCCGGTGGCTCAAGAGATCGACTCTTCATGAGGCCCAGGCTCGAATTCAAAGGGGCGGCACGCCATCCAGGATCCTTTCCGCGTCCCCATCCGCGAGATCGATGCCGTATATCTCAGCATAGAATTTCCGCATCTCCCGGATGATGTCCCACTCCTTGAGGAGATCCGGATGGAACTTCTTGGCCAGGAACAGCGGCAACAAGGCAGTCTCGCAGCTCGTCATGTCCCAGTAAAATATCCCTGCCGGTACCTTGTAGACCCTTCCCGATTTGCTCGCCCTCAACCCCTTGAAGGCGGTATTGGTTTTTATCGAATCGAATGACCCGTTCATTCCCAATAGTATTATGTCGGGGTCCCATGCCACTATCTTCTCCATGTTGACTACAGCAAAGTATTTTTCCAACTTCTTTGGGAGGTATACGCCGCCTGCCAGCTCGGTATACCATCGCATTATCGTGTTCGCGCCTTGCGTGGAATAGAGATCCGCCATCTTGCCGTAATAGACTTTGGGCTTACGGCTTTCCGGAATCTTCGATGTAACGGCGGATATCCTTTCGGTAATTCCGTCGAGGTATGTGCAGTATTTTTCGGCGCGCATCCTGGCATCGGGACCGAGTATGTCACCGAAGAAGAGCACCTGTTTCTTGAACTCTGCCGTGTATTCCGCCATCGTGGAAGGTATGAACCTATCGTTGAAAGGACACACAGCGGCGATACCGGCTTGGAGAACCTTGTCGATATTCACGTGTCCCTTGGGGTAGAAAACAAGATCGATCTTGAGCCTTAGCAGCCTTTCTGCATCCGGGAGCGCGCTGAATGGGGCAGTCGGGATATCTTTCAGCTCAGGGTAGAACTTGTAGGCCCACGGCGTTGCCTTTTCCGGCATCAGACATATTCGTGAGCCCTTACTGAGCATGACGATCTTGTCATAGGCCGGATAATAGAGACAAGCTATCCTTTCCGGGGTAGACGGTATCTCGACCTTTGCGCCGTCGAGGCCGGTGATAATCCTGGTCTGACCAGCGTAAGGCTTTCCAGGTCCAACGACAAAGAGAAGGGCGAAGAAAAAAGCGATGGACGATAAAACCGCTTTCTTCTTCATGGTCACGTGGGCGGGAGACATCTCAGTATCCTTTCTGCGTCCTCGTTGGTTATTGTCTTGCCGTACACTTCTTATTAATCTGACCATAATAGAGTAGACATCCCGTTAGGCAGCATAGAGCGTTGTGGTAGTATGAAAGAAGCTACGGATTTTGTCGGGGCGACGTGCCACATGACGGAGAGCGCCCAAGGCCTTGGATTTCATGTCGGCGAAGGTGAACACGCCCGCACGGCCCAGCCGGTGGGTTTTCACTTCCCGCCAGACGCATTCGTCAGGGTTAAGCTCCGGACTGTACCCAGGCAGCACGAAGACGCGCAGGCGCCCTTGATAACGCCGGACGGCTTCAGCCACCTTGCGGGACCTGTGCACGGGATGACCGTCCCAGATGAGGAAGACGGGTGTCTCGCTTCCCGCCATGAGGCGATCGAGGAATCGGCAGACAACGGCAGCATTGACCCCACGTTCTTCGAGCATGAACCTCATGAGGCCCCGCCGATTCACGGCGCTGAGCATGTTCAGCCGATACCGCGTGCCTGTAGTGTGCACCACAGGGGTCTGCCCTTTTCGCCCCCACGTCGTCCCCGCATGATAGTCGCTGCGCACCCCCAATTCATCGCCGAACCAGATCTCGGCTTTCATGCGCCTGGCTTCCCTGGCGATCGAAGGGTACTCCTCTTCAACCCACTTTCGCACCCGTTCGGGGTCCTGCTGGTACGCCCGCCACAGGGGCTTCTGGGGCGTGATCCCCAGCTGCGCGAGGAGACGCCCCACCGAATTGGCGCTCAACCTGATACCGTACTTCTCGTATATCACCGCGGCGATGGCGTTGCGCGTCCACAGGGCAAAGGGAAACCTGTACTGCCGGGGATCCTTCCCCACGACCGTCCGGTAGATCCAGGCGAGCATGCGCCCCTTCACCTTGCGCGGGCGCCCTCCCCGTTTGCGTGCGTCGAGCGCGTCCCATCCGCCGGCACGGTACATGGCGAGCCAGTTGTAGATGCACGCACGGCTGAATCCCATAGTGCGTATCACCACCTCGGGGCTCTCACCGCTCTGCACCTTGGCCACCGCACGCTTCCGAAGTTCCGTGAGCACCTCGTGCTTCAACTTCCGGCCATCCATAGATTTCTTTTCCATACCGGAAGCATAGCAGACTAGGTGGAGAATGTCTATACTATTTTGGACTGATTAATAATAGAATGTCTTCATCTCTCCAGCCATGTCCCAATCCCTGAACAGATCGGGGTGGAATATCTTTGCCAGGTAAATGGCGAGCAGCACGCTCTCGCCACTGGCAAGATCCCACATAAAAACCCCGTTCGGGATCACGTAAAGCTTTCCGCCCTTAACTGCCCTCATGGATGCCCAATGTGGATCCTTCTTCACGTTCTCGGCCGCGTTGCCCCACCCGCTTACGAGGACTATGTCCGGATCCCACGACAACACCTGCTCCATGTTCACTTCAGTGAAGTTGTTGTCAAGGGCCTGGGGTAGGAAAATGCCGCCTGAGACCTCGGTGATCCAGTGCATGAAGCTGGCCTTGCCCTGGCTTGCCAGAGGATCCCCGCCGCGGCCACCGTAATAGGCGGTAGGCCTGTCCTTATTTTCCACCTTTGAGGTTATCGCAAGGATCCGGTTGATCTTCCCATCGAAGTATTGGCAGTACTTGTCGGCCCTCGTCTTTGCATCCGGCCCGAGGAGATCGCCAAAAAACAACACCTGCCTTTTGAAGTTATCCAAGAACTCGTTGATGGTCCTCGGCCTCTTGCGAGCCGAGAAGCCGCACGCAGTCCTTATCCCCGCTGCCTCGTACTTCTCTGCTTCGCCGGGGAACGGCGAGTACAGCACGAGATCCACCTTGAGTTTGAGCAATTTCTCGACATTACCGGTAAAGGGCGGTTGCATTGTCTCTACGTTTCTTATCTCGGGATAAAGCCTGTGAGCCCAAGGAGATGGCTTCATCGTCAGGACCAAACAGTTGCCTTTCCCGAGCATGACGATCCTGTCCGAGGAGACCCCGTGCATGCACGCTATTCTCTTGGGGTTGGCGGGGACCTCGATTCTGCGGTCATCCATATCCGTAATAGTCTTGTAATCGGCGGCGCGAACGGGCGGGCCGAGACCGAACGACACGAACAAGAGCACCGTGAGTATGAGCAGAAAAATCTTGTCCTTCATCTCTCGCCTATTCCTTCCACTGTCTGGTTTGCTTCATGAGAAGATACCCGAGAAGAGGGGCACCTATGAACGATGTGACGATGCTTATCGGTATTTCTCCGTTAGGCATGTTGCGCACGATGGTGTCAGTCAGGAGCAGGAACACCCCTCCCAGCACGCAGGCAAAGGGGACCAGTCTGGCGTGGTCCGGGCCCACGATGAGACGGGATATGTGTGCGACGATGAGATCGACCCACATGATTATTCCGCAGGAAGAGCTTCCCGCGGCCACAATGAGAGTCCCGAAAAGCATGAAGAGGACCCTCGCCGATTTGACGTTCACTCCCATGGAGAGCGCCTCTTCGTCCCCCAGGGCCATGAGGTTGAGCTTCCCTCTGAATATCCAGATCCCGGTTACGCCGATTGAGACGATGACCAGGGCCCTGATGACGTTGGACCAGAGGACGTTATTTAGCCCGCCCATCGTCCAAAATGTGATGGCAGGGAGCTGTTCGTATGGGTCGGCTATATATTTCAAGAACGACCCTGCCGCCATGAAAACGGTGGATACGATAACGCCGGCGATGACCAGGGTGGTTATGTTATTTATGCCGCGGTCGCCTATCACATAGACCAAGACAACGGCCGCTATGGCCCAGAAGAAGGCAGAGGTCTCCACGGATAAGGCCGATTTACTGAAGAATACTATGGCAATCGAGGCTCCGAATACGGCCCCGTGAGTAACCCCCAAAAAAGAGGGAGATACGAGGGGGTTTTTCATGATTCCCTGAAACACCACCCCCCCGACGGCAAGGGCAGCCCCGGCAATGACGGCCATGAGCACTCTCGGCATTCTCACTGACCACAAAACCATGGCCGGCACTGAAAGGTCGTCTCCCAGGGCGTGACCTGTGAGCCTGAAGCAGAGCAGCTTCCCCAATGTTGCGAGTCTTATGTGGTATTGACCAGTAGTGAGAGCGAATATCACGCTGAGAACCAGCAGAACCACGATAATAACGAAGGGACCATTCCTCCTCATTGCTCATATGCAGGGAGTACGTATTCCGCGCCTGTATCCGTATGTCCCATGTTTATTCTCATGCCGTAAATTGACTCGAGGGATTCGACATGGAATACCGTGTCCCGCAAACCCTGATAACAGATGCGGCCGTCATTCAGCATCACGAGCCTGTCGCAGTATCTTCCTGCGGTATTGGGGTCATGAAGTGTCATAACGGTGGTGAGATTCTTCTGGCGCGTTATTTTTCTGATCAGTTCCATTATCACGTACTGGCGCTTGAAGTCGAGGTGCGAAGTCGGCTCATCAAGAAGCAGAATCCCTGCCTTCTGGAACAGCGCCCTCGCTATGAGCACCATCTGCTTCTCGCCGCCGGAGAGCTCATTGTATCGCCGCTCGGCAAGGTGCTCTATGTGGAGCTCTTCGAGGGTCTCGCGGGCCCTCGAATAATCATCCGTCTTCGCTATCCCTGAAATGCCATACCTCACGCTGCCGGCCATGAGCACCATCTCTATGACTGTGAAGGAAAAGACCACGTTCAATTCCTGCGGCACCATTGCTATCAGCTTGGCAATTTCCTGGCGGGAAAGCTCATGAACATCACGGTGCTGGACCGCTATTCTTCCCGCATCGGTACTCAGGATTCCATTAATGCATTTCAGCAGGGTAGTCTTACCGGAGCCATTAGGACCGAGAAGCCCGCAAATCTCTCCCTTTCTCACCGAGAAGCTTATGTGGCTCAGCGTCTTTTTCTCCCGGTACCTGAAATCAACATTCTCGATCACGAGGATCTCATTATCTTGCATCATACCCCTACGCTCCTGTTTCCTCGGGCAATCCGGAAATTGGTGGACGCACTATGACCGCATGCATATAGCGCTCTTCGTTATATAACACTCCCCATAACGAACAGTCAAGCCTTTTCAAACGGGTGCGAAGGAGAAAAACAGGATGTGGCGGGGAGAAAGAGCACGGGGGCCAGGATCCTGGGCCCCTGGAGGAGCGTTGGGCGGTACGATCTAATGTGCGTCGAAATCGCTCCATCGCGCCGGCCATCCGGGGCCTTCGTCCGCCTGAAGGGCGCAATGAGCATACATGCTGATCACCCCTTCCAGCTCCGACTGGTCGGGCGGGCTCCAGAGCGCCCTTCTTCTCGCCAGCTCGTCGTCGGATAGCTCCACATCGAGCCTTCGTTCCCGAATATTGACGCGGATCCGGTCGCCGTCCTGAAGGAGCGCGAGGACGCCGCCTACTTGAGCTTCCGGGCAGACGTGACCGATGGCGAGATACCCCTTGGTAAAGCCTGAGAAGCGGCCGTCCGTGATGATTGCGACATCCTTGACCGCCCTGAGCTTGAGAGCCCTCACGAAGCCCAGGCCGCACGGCATTGCCGGGCACGTCCGAGAGGTGGTATGACCTGGGCACCCCGCTAAGACAGGCTGTGTGAGCAGGGAGGCTCCGCAGGCTTATGCCTGTGGAGGGGGCGCTTAAGCCACGGCAAAACGAGCGAAGCGAGCGTGAGCAGGGAGGCTCCGCAGGCTTTGCCTGTGGAGGGGGGCGCTGAGCCACAGGCAAAACCGAGCGGAGCGAGCTGAGCGGGGAGGCTCCGCAGGCTTTGCCTGTGGAGGGGGCGCTGAGCCACAATAACTGACCGGCTTTTCTCCTACCGGATCACGAAGGGGTCGGGCACTGTCTCGGCGAGGTCTACCCATACGCTCTTCACCTGGGTGAACTCTCGCATGGCTTCCAGACCCATCTCCCTTCCATACCCGCTCTGCTTGTATCCCCCGAAGGGCGAGGCGTACGAGAGGGCGCGATAGGTGTTGATCCAGACAGTGCCCGCCTTCAGCGCCCTCGCCACCCGGTGCGCCCGTCTCACGTCCTTGGTCCAGATGCCTGCGGCAAGGCCGTATCGCGTCTCGTTCGCAAGGGCGATAACTTCCTCTTCCTCCCGAAATTGCATGACGGCGAGTACCGGACCGAAGACCTCCTCCCGGGCAAGAAACATGTCATTGCGCATCCTGTCGAAGATGGTGGGCATGAAGAACCACCCCTGTCCCAGGCCTGCGTCTTCCGGACGTTTCCCCCCATAGACCAGCTCGGCCCCTTCTCTGATGGCGCTTTCGACGAAGCTTTCGACCTTGTGCAGCTGGTCGATCGTGGCTATGGGTCCCATCTCCGATTCCATCATCGAAGGGTCACCCATCCTGATCTTCTTCGTGCGCTCCACGAGACGCTCCATGAACTCGTCATATATCTTCTCATGAAGGAAAAGGCGGGAGCCTGCGAGACAGGTCTGACCGCTCGCGGCAAATATGCCGGCAATGCAGCCGTTCACCGCGTCGGGTATCGAGGCATCGGCAAACACGACGTTGGGAGATTTCCCGCCCAGCTCAAGGAGGGTCGGCGTAAGGTTGGTCGCTGCCAATTGACCAATCCCCTTTCCCGTATCTGCCCCCCCGGTGAAGACGACCTTGTCGACGCCGGGGTGTCCGACCAGCGGGCCGCCCGCCGTCTTGCCAAAGCCGGTAACCACATTGAACACCCCCGGAGGAAATCCTGCCTCCTCCACGAGCCTTGCAAACTCGATAGTCGACGCGGACGCATGCTCCGAGGGTTTCACCACCACCGTATTGCCGCAGGCAAGAACCGCGGCCAGGCTGAAACTAAGGATGAGAAGAGGAGAATTCCATGGGGTAATGATGGCAACCACCCCGATCGGCTCACGGAGTGTGTAGTTGAATATCGACGTCTTCTCGAGGGGGATCGTCTCACCGAGGATCTTGTCGGCAAGGCCCGCGTAGTAATAGTAATAGCCTGGGAGGGCCCTCGCCTGGCCGAGCATCTCGCGGATGAGCTTGCCGTTGTCCCTTGTCTCGACACGGCCCAGATGCTCGGCATTGTCCCGGAGCACGTCCCCGAAGCGCCTCAAAAGGAGTCCCCTCTCCATGGGGGCCATCCCTCTCCATTGGGGGTCTTCCAGGGCCTTATTTGCCGCGGCCACGGCAAGGTCTACGTCCTCTCCCCTTCCGTCGGGTATGGCAGCCCAGGCCTTCCCCGTGTAAGGGTTGAGGGATTCAAAGGACCCGCCCGAAACAGCGTCTACCTTCTTTCCGCCGATGAACATCTTGTACCTCGTAAGTTCCTTAGAATCCGCACTCATTTCGCTTTCCCCTCCTGGTCGGGATCGACTTCCAACGATTGCGTCCGCTCGATTCTCTAGAGCATAAGACGGCAATGTTTGTTTGACCTGAGAGTGGACAGGGAAGGGTATCCCTCCTTTGCGGACTGACTTCGCCCGTGCAAGCTTAGCCACGAGGAACTACTATTATTCTTAATGCATGCAAAAACAGTCGTATTGTTTGTCGCACTGCTATTGGTCGGATGCATTAAGCTCGGGCCGGACTATGTGCGCCCCCCGACGTCCGTCATGCGGACCTGGGCAGAGGCAGGGGATAAGCGGATCACGCAAGGACAGGCCGACTGGCGCGCCTGGTGGCTGGTGTTCGACGACCCGGTGCTCGACAGGCTCATCGAAACCGCATATCAACAGAACCTCACCCTCCGGGTAGCAGGGGTCCGCGTGCTCGAGGCCCGAGCCCAGCTCGCCCTCGCCAAGGGGCAGCTCTTTCCCCAGACCCAGCAGGCCATCGGCTCTTTACAATACAACCGGCTGAGCGAGCATTCTGCCCTTGCAGCTCCGGGCAGCACTCTGAGCTATGCCCAGGACGAGATCGGGCTCACGGCCTCCTGGGAGATCGACTTCTGGGGCAGGTTCCGCCGGGGCATCGAATCGGCAGGAGCTTCCCTCAAGGCCACCCTTGCGGACTACGACAATGCCCTCGTCAGCCTTACCGCCGATGTGGCATCCGGCTACATCCAGATCAGGACCCTCGAAAGGCGGATCGAGATCGCGCGGCAGAATGTCGAGACACAGCAGGAGAACCTTTTCCTAGCCCAGGCCAGGTATGAATTCGGTCTCGCGTCCGAAAGAGACGTGGAGCAGGCAAGGACACTACTGGAGGATACGAAGGCCACGGTGCCCGTCCTCCAGACACAGGCAGAGCAGACGAGGCACGCCCTCGCCATACTGCTCGGCCTTCCGCCAGGAGATCTCGCGGGGCTTCTCACAGGGCCTTCGGCCATTCCGGCCCCGCCGCCCCAGATAGCAATCGGCATCCCGGAGGACCTTCTCCGCCGAAGGCCCGACGTGCGCAGCGCCGAGTATCGGGCTGTGGCCCAGGGCGCACAGATAGGCGTAGCGCGGGCGGATCTTTTCCCCGCCTTCTCCCTGTCTGGAACGTTCACTTTTCTGTCGACGAACCTCCCCGGGTCGAAGCTCTCGGACATAGCGAAATGGGGCAGCAGAGACTACACTGCCGGGCCGGGGTTCCAATGGAACATTTTCAACTACGGGCGGCTTCAGAATAACGTCAGGATACAGGACGCGAGGTTCCAGGAACTGCTTATCACGTATCAAAACACGGTCCTCACGGCCCAACAGGACGTGGAGGACGCCCTCGTCGGTTACTTGAGGGCCCAGGAACGGGCCGATGCCCTCGCCGGGAGCGTCGAGGCGGCCCGGAAGTCCCTCGGGTACGCGGTCGAGCAGTACCGGGGAGGGGTCACGGACTTTACCACGGTCATCGTTGCTGAGCAGGCTCTCTTGGCCGAACAGGACTCCTTTGCCGCGAACCTGGGCACCATTTCGACAAGCCTCGTCTCGGTCTACCGGGCATTGGGCGGCGGCTGGCAGATGCACGAAGGGGTGGACCGGGTGCCCGAAGAGGTCAGGCAGGTCATGGCCAGGCGCACCAACTGGGGCGATCTGCTCCGTCCGGTGAGGGGCGCGCCCGGCGACGAAGGAGAGCCCCCTCCCGCAGTTTCGCCGGATCGATAAGGGTAGAGAAGAGGAAGCGGAGACAAACAATGGCTCGAAGAAGACTATCGCAAGGACAGGTCTTTGGTCTTATCTCGCAGGCACTGCTCGTGGTTGCCCTTCTCCTCCCTCTGGCCTCGTGCAAGGAGAAACCGCATCCGGCGCCGCCCCCGCCAACGGTGACGGTCATCCATCCCGTAGAGAAATCGGTCTCCGACGATCTTGAACTGACGGGGAGCACCCAGGCAGTCAATACCGTGCAGCTCCGTGCCCGCGTCGCCGGCTATCTCGACAAGGTCTTCTTCCAGGACGGCCAGTACGTGAAAAAGGACGAGCTTCTCTTTCTCATACAGCAGAATACCTATCAGGACAGCCTGAAACAGGCGGAGGCCGCGATAGCCCTCCAGAAGGCCCAACTGGCATACGCCTCAGCCCAATTGGTCCGCTATTCGGAGCTACTCGCGAGAAAGGCGGCGGCCCAGTCGGATGTGGACAACTGGCGTTATCAGAGGGACGCGGCCCAGGCAAATCTGGCATCGGCCGAGGCAAACCGTGAACTGGCCAGGCTCAACCTCGCCTATACGGAAGTGAAGGCCCCCTTTGACGGTCGCATAGACCGCAGGCTGGTCGACCCCGGAAACGTCGTTGGATCGAGCGAAGTCACTGTCCTGGCGACGATCAACCAGACAAATCCTCTCTATGCGTACTTCACTATCAGCGAATCGGACCTTGCCCGCCTCCTGAGTGAGGGAAGTCTTACCCCAGGAAGGACACACACGCAAAGGCGGCCCGTCTTCATGGGCATGCTCAACGAAGAAGGGTACCCCCATCAGGGACTCATCGACTTCGCTTCCATAAGCCTCACCCCCACAACGGGCACGCTGCAGATGAGGGGCGCCTTTTCCAATCCCGATGGGAAAATGATGGCAGGGACCTACGCCCGGCTGCGGGTGCCCATAAGAGAGATGAAGGCGCTCCTCGTGCCGCAGGAGGCAGTGGGCCTTGACCAGCGCGGCCCCTTCGTGCTCTTGACGAACGGGCAGAATGTGGTGGAACGCCGGTACATCAAGATGGGGTCCCTCGTGGGGCACGAGCGCATCATTCAGGAGGGGCTCACACGAGAGGATTGGGTCGTGGTGAGAGGCCTGCAGAAAGCCTTTCCGGGACGTCCGGTGACGCCCGAGAAGCTTCCGGCCCTCCCACCCGTACAGCCTGAGTCCCGCGCGCCGGAGGCGCCTCTATGATCTCGCGCTTCTTCATCGAGCGGCCTATCCTTGCGAACGTTCTCGCCGTTATCACCGTTATCGTAGGGGTCATCGCCTATCTGCGCCTGCCGGTCGAACAGTATCCCCCTATCACGCCTCCCACCATTCAGGTCATCGCCAGGTACCCCGGAGCGAGCGCGTCCGTTGTAGCAGATACCATCGGAGTACCCCTCGAGCAGGCGGTCAACGGCGTTGAGCACGCCATCTATATGTCATCTACGAGCGGCAGCGACGGCTCCTACGCGCTCACCGTCACCTTTGACGTGGGCACGGACCTCGACAGATCGCTCACGCTCGTTCAGAATCAGGTGAGCACCGCCCTCGCCTCCCTGCCGGGGGGCGCCCAGGTCCAGGGGGTTGTGGTGAGAAAGGTGTCTACGAACATACTCCTCGTGGTCAGCCTCTTTTCCGATAATGACAGGTTCGACGGCGCGTTTCTCGCCAATTACGGCCTCATCAACATGCAGTACCCCCTGGGCCGGCTGCCCGGGGTCGGCCAGGTGAGGGTCTTCGGGGCCGGCCAGTACAGCATGCGCCTCTGGCTCGACCCGAATAGGCTCAAAGAGTTCGGCCTCACCGCGGCCGATGTGCTCAACGCGGTCTCCGACCAGAATGTCCAGGTTACTGCGGGACAGTTGGGCGGCCCGCCTTCCCCATCGACCCAGCCCCTGGAATTCACCATCAATAGTCTCGGGAGACTCTCCGATACCGATCAGTTCGAGAATATCATAGTCAAGAGCGATACCTCCGGGGCAAGCCCACAGATTGTCCGCGTGCGGGACTTGGGCCGGGTGGACCTGGGCCAGCAGAGCTACTCGAACTATTCCATCGCCCGAGGCCTCAAGTCCGCACAGGTGGTCATCTTCTCGCTACCTGAGGCGAACGCCATCGCCGTGGCAAACAAGGTCTACGCGGCCGTCGACGAGATGAGCAAGACTTTTCCCCCGGGTCTGAAGTATGGGATCTACTTCGACACGACGAGGTTTGTCCGGGAAGCCGTCTCGAAGGTCTACGAGACCTTGTTCGAAGCAGGGATCCTCGTGCTTATCGTAATCATGATATTTCTCCAGAACTTCCGGGCCCTCCTCGTGCCGGCCACCACGGTCCCCGTGACCATTGTGGGCGCCTTCGGCGCTATGATCGCTCTCGGCTTCACCATTAACATCATGACCCTTTTCGCCCTCGTCCTCGCGATCGGCATCGTGGTGGACGACGCGATCGTCATAGTCGAGAACAGCTCGTACTATATTGAAAAGGGGCTTTCTCCGAAGGATTCTGCCATCAAGGCCATGTCCGAGCTGATAGGGCCAATCATGGGCATAACCATCGCCCTCGTCTCCGTTTTTCTGCCAGCCGCCTTCCTTCCCGGCATCACGGGCCAGATTTTTCGCCAGTTTGCCCTCGTGATCGCCGCAACCGCGGTCATCAGCGCCATCAATGCCCTCACCCTCAAGCCCACCCAATGCGCCCTCTGGCTCCGCCCCACCAGGCAGGACAAGAAGCCGAACTGGTTCTACCGCGGCTTCAACAGGTTTTACGACGCGATCAAGAAACCTTACATCGGCGTTGTCCGGCGCATGGTGAATCATTCGGGCATCATGGTCGCCGTCTTCTTCGTGATCATAGCCCTCGCGGGCTGGCAGTTCGCCCGGAGACCCACGGGTTTTCTCCCAACCGAAGACCAGGGGTATGCGATCCTCCTGGCCCGTCTCCCCGACGCGGCTTCCCAGGCGCGGGCGCGGGACGTATCTGCCAGGGTCAATGCGATACTGAAAAGGACACGCGGCATCGCGAGCTGGGTCACCATCGGCGGCTTCTCCATCCTCGATGCCGCGAACGTGCCCAACATCAACACCACCTTTGTTGTCTTCGATGATTGGAGCAAGCGCGGCTCAGCGCTCAGCCAGGAGAACATCACCGCCGGACTGAACCGCGAGCTTTCTACAATACAGGACGCGATCGCCTTTGTCATCATACCGCCACCCATCAGGGGCCTCGGCCAGGCAGGAGGCTTTCAGATGATGCTCGAAGACCGCAAGGGGAGCGACCTCCCGGCCCTTCAGGATGCGGCCAATCAACTCATCGCGGCAGCCGGCTCCGAGCCCGCCATTCAGGGCCTTACGACGACCTTCGACGCCCACAGCCCCCAGGTCTACCTGGACATAGACCGGACCAAGGCTCAGTCCCTCCAGGTGCCGCTCACCAATGTCTTTGTAACCCTTCAGGGCTATCTCGGGTCGTCCTTCGTCAACCTCTTCAACAAATTCAACCAGATATATCAGGTCTATATACAGGCTGGGCAGCGCTTCCGGGGGAGCCCGGACGAGATAAAGAACCTCTACACGAGAAACAACCAGGGCAACATGGTGCCCTTGGGCAGTCTCCTGCAGGTGCGGCGGTCGGAGGGAGCCGAGTTGATCACCCGGTACAACCTTTACCCTGCGGCTGCCATTTTTGGCTCGGCAACCCCGGAATACAGCTCGGGTCAGGCCCTCGCCATCATGGAGCGGCTGGCCGCGCGGGTCCTTCCCCAGGGCATGGGCTACGACTGGACGGCAACGAGCTACCAGGAAAAGCAGGTCGGCTACCAGGCGTACTTCATCTATGCCCTTTCCATTGCCCTGGTCTTCATGGTCCTCGCAGCCCTCTACGAGAGCTGGACTTCACCGCTGGCCGTTATTCTCGCAGTGCCCATGGCTCTCGTGGGGGTCTTGCTCGCGCAGCTCCTCAGGGGCTTTGACAACAACCTCTACACGCAGATCGGGCTGGTGCTCATGATAGCCCTGGCGAGCAAGAATGCGATCCTTATCGTCGAGTTCGCCCGGGACCTACGGCGGACAGGCATGTCCATTACGGATTCTGCTGTAGAGGCCACGAGCCGGCGGTTCCGTCCTATTGTCATGACCTCCTTCGCCTTTATCCTCGGGGTGGCCCCTCTCCTCTACGCGACCGGGGCAGGCGCCGCAGGCCAACGGGCCATCGGCACCGTGGTCTTCGGGGGCATGATCGCGTCGACTCTCCTTGCCATACCCTTCGTGCCCGTGCTCTACGTGCTGCTACAAAGGTGGAGCGAGAGGCACAAGGAGGGGAGCAACAGTCCATAGGGCGGGGCCGGGATGCGGACCGTTCAGTCCCACCCTTTCACGCGGAACTTCCTGGGAATTACTTGAATGACTCGCGCTTTTCGCGAACGTCAGTCCAGCCCGCTCGCCCCACAAGGAGCACGTCAGCTTCTCGTTTCTCCCGCGAGGCGGGACTCCCTCCGGGTTGCCATGTTCCTTATTTTCCCTGCTTCCGCCTCTCGTATAGGCGTCTTTTGATCTGGCCTATCTGTCTCGTCACAGGGATCTCCTTGGGACAGACCTCGGTGCATTTCCAGAGGGTCTGGCAGCCCCACGCCCCTTCTTTCCGGTCGAGCGCGGCGAGCCGCTCAATTGCCCCCTCGTCCCGTGAGTCGAAGAGGTAGCGGAAGGCCCGGACCAGCGCGGCAGGACCCACATAGTCTGCCGTCTCCTCGCGTCGATTGACAGGGCACGAGGCAGTACAGCAGCCACAGAGGATACAGCGGATTGCCTCCTCGATTTCCCGCTGCTCTTCCGGGGATTGGATGCGCTCCTTTTCGGGCGGGTCGCTTTGAGTGATCAGATAAGGCTTCACTGAGCGGTACTTTTCGAAAAAAGGGCGCCAAATCCACGACGAGGTCCTTGATCACCCTGAAGACCGGCAGGGGCTCGATGAGGACCTCGTGGTCGAAGGCCTTGACGAGCTTCTGGCAAGGGAGCCCGCAGATGCCGTCGATCCTCATTCCATCCGAGCCGCAGACGCCGTGGCCGCACGACATGCGAAAGGAGAGGGTCGGGTCCTGCTCCCAGCGGATGCGATTGAGGCAATCGAGAAGCCGGTCGGAAGGCTCGCCATCCACCTCGTAGCTCCGGTAGTAAGGCCCTTCGTCGTGTTCCGGATCGTAACGGAAAACCTTTAGCCGCACGAGCATATCAGTAAACCCTCGCTTCCGGCTGAAAGCGTGTTATCCGCACCGGCTTGTAGCGAACCTCGGGGCCGTCAAGCCCCTTGAACGCCAGGGTATGCTTGAGATAGGAGTTGTCGTCCCGCCCGGGAAAGTCCTCCCGGAAGTGGGCCCCCCGACTTTCCCTCCTGTGGAGGGCGCTCGTGAGGATCACCTCGCAGAGGTCGAGCTGGCGCTGAAGCTCCATGGCTTCCATCAGCTCATAGTTGAAGGTCCGACCTTTGTTGGCCACGGGCGAATGGGCGAACCTTCCCTTGAGGTCCCTGATCCCGTCCACGCCCTTCCTTAAGCCCTCCTCGGTCCGAAAGACCGAGGCATACTGCGCCATGAGCGACTGCATGGACCGGCGGACGACATCGCCTTTCTCCTTCCCTTTGCGGCCGAGGAAGGTCTCGAGCACTTCTCTCGCCCCTTGTGCGCAGTCATTGGACACATCAGGCCATGTCGACCTCGAAACCTCCTCCCTCATGGCTTCTCCGCTCCTTCTGCCGAAGACGAGGAGGTCCAAAAGAGAGTTGCACCCGAGCCGGTTCGCCCCGTGGACGGAGACGCAGGCGCACTCCCCCGCCGCGTACAGGCCTGCCACTACGGCTTCTTTCCCGTCGGCGAGGACCCTGCCTTCCGGGTCCGTGGGGATACCGCCCATGACGTAATGGCAGGTGGGCGCCACGGGGATCGGCGAGACCGCGGCATCGATGCCGAGATAGATCTTGGCAAAAGAGGCGATCTCCCAGAGCTTCTCCTTGATCCTCTGCTCTCCCAGGTGAGTGAGGTCGAGAAGGACATACCCTTTCCCCCCTACGCCGCGGCCTTCCCTGATCTCCGTGAGGATTGCCCTTGAGGTGACGTCCCTGGCCGCAAGGTCCTTTATCGTCGGCGCATACCGCTCCATGAAACGCTCATTGAGGCCGTTCCGCAAGATTCCCCCTTCTCCTCTGGCCGCCTCGCTTATGAGGAGCCCGATCGGATAGAGCCCGGTGGGATGGAACTGGATGAACTCCATGTCTTCCAGGGGAACGCCCAACTGATAGACAAGGTCAAAGATCTCGCCCGTGGTGGCGAATCCGTTCGACGTGGTCCGATAGACCTTGCCGCAGCCGCCGGTGGCCAGGAGCACGGCCTTCGCCCTGAGGAAGAGAATGGCGCCCGTCGAGAGGTCGTAGGTGACCACCCCAACGCAGCGCCCCTTTTCAAAGACGAGGGAGAGGAGGGAATGCTCCGAGTAGAAGCGCACGTTCCTGCGGATACACTCGTCATAGAGAGTATCGAGCACGACCCTTCCCGTATGATCAGCCGCGTGGCAGGCCCTTTTCACCGGGCTTTTGCCGTAGTCCCGCGTGTGGCCGCCGAAGTTCCTCTGGGCGATCCTGCCCTCGGGGGTGCGGCTGAAGGGGACCCCCATGTGCTCCAGCTCGTAGATCGCCCTCGGCGCGTCCCTCACCATGACCTCGATGGCATCCTGGTCGCCCAGGTAGTCGCTTCCTTTCACCGTATCGAAGAGGTGCCACTCCCAGTGGTCCTCCTCTTCATTGCCCAGGGCTGCCGTGATCCCTCCCTGGGCCGCGCCTGAATGGGAGCGGGTCGGCATCACCTTGCTCACCACAGCGACATCGGCCGCGGCCGCGGCCTCCACAGCGGCGCGCAGTCCCGCGAGCCCCGCGCCTATCACGACGACATCATGACGAAAGGTCATCTTCTTCACTCCAGGGATTCGCTATCTTTTGGCGATCGACGGTGCGACCGAACTCGTCGGTAAAGGCTCTGGTGAGTTTCCTCCCCCCAGCGGTCTGCGGGGGGCCACACCTCTCCCATGCTGTCCCTCTCCGGCCTGGAGCGCATTCCGGACCGTTGCGATGGGCTCTTCAGATTCAACGTTCATCGACTCATCTCCCGCAGAAGCCTTAGCCGGACGTCTATGCGCGCTTCTAAAGTAGTAAGGTAATGCTTTATTGACGGACTGTCCGCGACAAATGTGCCCCCCGAAAGAAGATAGAAGGCGACGTGCCCCGGCAATCGGCGTCCGTTCGTCGTATACTTCAGACGAGAAAGACGTGACCACACGGGACTTTTGGGAGGTACCCATGGCCTTTCATGCGAAGTTGATCAGCCGGGATAGGCTCGCCGCCGATGTCTGCGTGTTTCGCCTGGAAAAACCCGAGGGCTTTCGATTCCTCGCCGGCCAGTACTGCCTATTCTCCGTTCCCGGCATGGGGCTCCAGGACGACCGGGGCCTGCGCCGCCCCTTCAGCATCGCGTCTTCGCCCCTGGAGAGGGAACTCCTCTTCGTGACCAAGTTGAGCGGCAGCGCCATGAAGCGGACGATGGCGGAAATGGCCCTGGGGACAGAGGTAGGGCTGGAGCAGGCTGCCGGCCCCCTTGTGCTTCCCGAGCGTACTGATACGCCCCTCGCCTTTCTCGCGGGGGGGATAGGGATCGCCCCCTTTCGGGCCATGTGCCGCTACGCAACGGACGCGCCGACGGTCCACGACATCACCCTGTTCTATTCGAGCAGGACGCCGGAGGAGACCCCATTCCTGGAAGAGCTGCAGCGCATGCCGTCGCAGAGCGAGAGGCTCAACGTGGCAGTTACCATGACCCGGGCCGGGGATGATCCGGGGCAGTGGACCGGACTCACTGGCCGGCTCAACGGAGAGATGATCAAGGATCACTGCAAATCCTGGGAGAAGGCGGCTTACTACGTGGCCGGTCCGCCTGCAATGGCCGAGGCTATGAAGCAGACCCTCGAGGCGATGAGCATCCCGGCGTCACGGATCAAGATGGAGCTCTTCGCCGGGTATTAGGAAACCCCTCTCGAGCATTACGGACGCGAAAACGAATGGGGCTCCTCCCTTCCGCAAAAAAGGGCGAGAGGCAGGTCTAGGAAGGCCTTTCTTGCGCCAATCGGCGCGGGGCGGACCCCGATCGAGCAAATACGTCTGGAATAAACCATCATTGAAACTATTATTGTTGACATCCGGCCTTTGTCGTGAGATAACGGTGAAGCGTGAGCATTGTTACAACATACAATCCAACAAAAGGAGTTTGAGCAGATGGCGCAAGGAACAGTGAAGTGGTTCAACGATTCAAAAGGGTTCGGTTTCATTACGCAGGACGATGGGGGGGACGTTTTTGTACATCATTCTTCCATTCAGGGGGAAGGCTTCAAGTCTTTGTCCGAAGGCCAAAGGGTCGAATTCGACGTGGTTAAGGGGCAGAAGGGACCGGCAGCAGCAAATGTGCGCAAGATAGGGTAGTACAAGAACTATGAAGGGCGGCTTAAGGGGCCTTTGGGAAGGCCCTTGCGAGCCGAACCGCTTCGGATCTCCAAAGAATTCCTCAAGGGCGGCCCTGATCCCGGTCATTTTAGGCCGGGACTCGAGCAGGAAGGATTCGAAAGGCTTGTTCGTTCAAGTACAGGACAGGTCGGGGAAAAGAAGGAAGTTGTCAACGGGGAAGATCCGGTCTCGCCGCCTGCCGGGTTTACACCGACTGTGCCGCGCGCTTTCCGGCCAAATTCTCTTGACAGGTCCGGACGGACGCCTATCCCGCAAGAAAGAAGAACTTCTGATTTCCCTCACAGCCCCAAAGTCACAGAGAAACCGTCACCCGAGTGCAAAGGCATGCGGGAGTTCACCTTGCCCGCCCCGGCTCGCTTGTCAAGCGCATCCTACCGCCACAGGGTCCTGACGAATTTCACCAGGATCAAGGTCACGAGAAAGAGGAGATAGAATCTCAGGCAATAGAGAGCAACCCTCGCCATTGGCGTTATCTTGATTCTCGGCACGGCCCACCTCACGCTTTTTGATCAAAAAGATTTTGCACCAGGTCGTTGTAACGGATGATGCCCAGCGAGCGGTCCCCTCCGTCCACGACCGGTATCATACGGCTTCTTTCAGGAGCTCGGAGAACCAGAAGAACCGGAACTCCGTGCCACTGTCTGAATCTACCCGCCTCACGACTTCCGCTCGCCGCCATGTCTGCCCCCTACCCCTGGCCCAGAATGTTCGGGAAAAGAACGGAAATGCCGAAGATAGTCGAAACGATGATGACGAAAAGCGTGATGCTCCAGTTCGCCACATTCTCAAACCGCGTGTTCACGTGCGCTCCCATGAGGGGCTTGTCGTTGAGCAAGCAGTATCAGGAACATGAGCGCCGCGGGCAAGAGCGTCACCGCTATGACCTGGACGAACATCGTAATGGTATGAGGGGCGCCCCGGGAATCAAGACAATGCCGCCCGCCGTGGCGAGACAGAAGAAATAGACCACGTAGAACCGGGGGGGCATCCTTGACGCCTCTGTTGAGGGAGTGGGCCCAGCTGAAGACCTCGCCCACTGCCCAGGAGGTCGAAAGCGAATTGCACAGGGCACCCAAAAAACCCGCGTCGAACAAGCCGATGGCGAACATAGTTCGTGCCCATATTCCCTGTCCGTGAGGCAGAAGCGGGGCGATTGCATCTGCCGTCTGGCGCGCATCCTCCACCGAGATGGGCGGCCTGTGGTAGTAGAAAACGGCAGCCGTGGCGATGATGATGAAGACGGCCACGAGGCACGTGAGGAAGGAGCCCGCAAAGGTGTCGATCTTCCCATACTTGATGTCCTTTATGTCTAGCCCCTTGTCCACGACGGCGCTCTGCTGAAAGAAGATCTGCCAGGGAGTGAAGGTGGTCCCGATGTTCGCCATGATGATGAAGAGGAGATCCGAGGTGAGGCCGTTCGGGAACTGGGGGGCATAGAAGCCCTTGAACGCCTCCCCCCAGGCGGGTGCGGTCCCGGTCTTCGTGGCCCAGAAGGCCGCGGGGATATAAACGAAGTTGAAGGCGCAGAAAAAGAGAGTGATCTTCTCGAACGTCCAGTACTTCCCGGAGAGCACCACCCCGAATAGAATGATGCTGACGCCCGCGTATGTGAACACGGGGGGAATGCCGAAGATGCTCATGGCCGCTTTCATGCCGATGTATTCGGTGACCAAGGTGAGCCAGTTGATAACGGCGAGGTCGAAAATGGAGAACCAGCCCCAAAAGGTCCGAATCCGTCAAAAATGGCTTCGGCGTGGCCCCGCTTCGTCACCGCACCGAGCCTCACCGTCATCTCCTGGATGAAGTAGGCCATGGGCACGAGGATGAAGAAGGCCCAGAGCAGGTTGAACCCTGTCTTAGCCCCTGTGACTGCGTACGTCGAGATGCCGCCTGCGTCGTTGTCCGCAATCATAGTGATGATGCCGGGTCCGAGGACGACAAAGAAGAGGAGGGACCTGTTCCAAAACCTCTCCAGTCGGTGAATGCCTTTGCTGACCCAGTACATGGGTCACCTCCTGATGTTGCCAGGCCATCCGCTCACGCGGCAACGTAGGACCTTCCAACCGGATGTGGTAGAAGGCTGGAACCGACGATGCGAAAGCCCGATCCGCGCAATGGGACTGACATCCAGCAGACGATTACTGGGGTTCTGTATGGTTGGAATGGATCGCGAAGGGAGCTTCTAAGGGATGGATGAGGCGCGCCCCTCCCCTGAACCGCCTGCGGTAGAGGAGAAGATCGCTAAGATCGGGAGATCTTTAGTCGACGAAATCCGGGCCCGGTGGCGATTCACCGTTCCAACCGAGGTACAAATGACCGCCAGGATCGTCTTCCATGAAACATAGGCTCCTTAGATCAGATTCTTGGGAAAGGCTAAACCCGCTTCCCCGCGATGTCAACAAAAAAGGGGAAAGAAGCGGCAACTCGGGCCATTTATCTCTTGCATTTTTGGGTACGCCTTGGCAAAATGTGGCTCGAAGGCGTGAAGCTCCCCACTGTATCCAACGCAGGGCTCCCCTGACAGGAATAGAGCGCATCCAGCGCGCCCGCTGACAAGGGCCTTCCGGATAAGGGGCTTTTAGGAGCGCTCCCGGTCGTGCGCCTATTTGAGGAAAACCTGCCGCGGATTGGTCCTGAGGTCCATCAAGAACCAAACGCGTGAGAATATCGAAAAGGAGGAATTGCACATGAAAATCAGAGGAGCGGTCTTGCGAGAGATTAACAAGCCTTACAGCATCGAGGAATTGGAGCTCGACCCGCCGAAGGAAAAGGAGGCGCTTGTTAGATACGTCTACACGGGCTACTGTCATTCCGATTTGAGCAACAAACTCGGGGCCGTGGAAATGGTCCTTCCCATCGTGGCCGGCCACGAGGGCGCCGGCATCGTGGAAGAGGTGGGACCGGGCTGCACGAAGCTGAAAAAGGGCGACCATGTGGTCGCGACCTGGATGGTGCCCTGCGGTCACTGCCCCCAGTGCCTGAGGGGCATGGGCAATGTCTGTACCGGCACCTTCAACTATTTCCTCGAAGGCATGCTCCTCGACGGCACCTCCCGGATCAGAGACAAGAACGGCAAAATGGTCCGCCACGGCAATTTCGTTTCCGGTTTTTCCAGCCACACTGTCGCGCCGGAAGATGGGCTCATTCCCATACCAAAGGAGTTTCCCTTGGAATACGCCTGCCTCATGGGCTGCTGTATCCCCACAGGCTGGGGCACGGTGACCAACTGCGCCAAAGTGCAGCCCGGTGACAGGGTCGCGGTCTGGGGGCTCGGGGGCGTGGGTCTCAATATCCTCAGGGCGTGCGTCCTGCGCCATGCATATCCGGTCATCGCTGTCGATCTTGAAGAAAGCAAGGAAGACCTGGCACGGGAGTTCGGGGCCACACACTTCATCTGCAACCAGAAGGAGGACCCGGTTCCGCGGATCCAGGCCCTCACCGACGGAGGTGTTGATTTCGCCTTCGAGGCCATCGGGGATCCGGGCGCCATTATCCAGGCCTACTGGTCCACCGGAGTTGCCGGGAAGCTCGTGGTGGCCGGCATCACACCTCACGATCAGACGACCAACCTTCCTCTCCAGGTGCTCCCCTTCGGCAACAGATCCATATTGGGCAACCTCTACGGCATGATATCGACGCATATCGACATCCCCCGCCTGACCCAGATGGCCATGACGCACGATCTGAAACTCGACAAGCTCGTGACCAACAAGTTCAAGCTGGACGACCTCAACGACGTGGCGGACAAGATGCTGAAGAGACAGCTACGGGGCCGGTGGGTCTGCGCCTGGGAATAGGCTCAGGGGCGATTCTCGCCCCCGATCGGCTTGACCGGCGGATCGAAATGAAATCGAAATGAAAGGGAGGGGCGTGCCTCAAAGCGCGCCCCTCTTGTAACCACCCGGTACGGCTGCTTTCCGCCCACTGTAGTACTCCTAACGCGGCTTTTTAGTACATTCGCACTATTCTTTTCCATATTCAAGCATCATACTCTAGGACACAAGAGGGCAACCAGACGAAAACGAGCGGCTAAAAGGCATGTCGGGTTGCGTCGGGCGCATTGGTTCGCCTGCGTGAGTGCGGGAATGTCCGGTGGTCCGCCCTTCCCGCGCTTGAATCCGCAGCCAATCGAGCCGCCGACTAAGCTTGTCCTCGAAAAACGGGAACTCTGATATCTCAAGAAGAGGAGGATGCCGTGGCTATCGAAAGAGAGAAGCTCGTAGAGATGTATCGATTGATGGTGCGGATCAGGACGTTCGAAGAGAGGGTGCTGAAAGAGGTATCGGCCGGTGTCATCCCGGGGGCCGCGCATCTCTACGCGGGTCAGGAGGCAGTGGCCGTCGGCGCGTGCGCCACGTTGAGAAGCGACGATCTCATCACGAGCACCCACCGGGGCCATGGCCACCTGATCGCCAAGGGGGCGAAAACCGAGCTGATGATGGCGGAGCTCTTTGGAAAGAAAGCCGGGTATAACAAAGGCAAGGGAGGGTCTATGCACATCACCGCCCTCGATCTCGGCATCATGGGGGCGAGCGGCATCGTCGCCGGCATGATCGGCATTGCCGCGGGCGCTGCCCTTTCCGCCCAAATGCGGGGAACGGACCAGGTGACAATCTGTTTTCTCGGCGATGGAGCAACGAATTCGGGGAGATTCCACGAGGCGGTCAACCTTGCCTCGATCTGGAGCCTTCCCGTGGTATACGTGATCGAGAACAATCTGTACGGAGAGAGCACGCCCATATCGGACGTGTGCAGGCTTCCCAATCTGAGCGACAGGGCCGCGGCGTACGCCATACCGGGCGAGACGATCGACGGCAATGACGTCTTCGCCGTATACGAGGCGGTCGCAAAGGCCGTTGCGAGGGCGCGGAAAGGGGATGGGCCGACTCTCGTGGAATGCAAGACGTACCGGCACTACGGCCATTTCTGCGGCGACCCGCAGACGTACAAGAAGAAAGAGGAGGCCGACGAATGGCTCAAGAAGGACCCGATCCCCAGGTTCAGGAAAGAGCTCATCCAGAGGGAAGCCTTCACCCAGGATGAGGCGAACGCAATCGAAGGGGAGATGAAGGCAGAACTCGACCGGGCCGTGAAATTCGCCGCGGAAAGCCCCTACCCTGCACCCGAAGAAGCCCTTGAAGACGTGTACGCCTAAAGGAGGAAGTGATGAGAGAACTCACCTATTCTCAAGCCATAAATGAGGCATACGACGAGGAAATGAAGAGGGACCCGTCCGTATTCATCATGGGGGAAGACATCGGACAGTACTGGGGGGCGGCTTTCGGAGAAATGCAGGGCCTCTACGCCAAGTACGGACCAAAAAGGATAAGGGAAACCCCCATATCGGAGACGGCCATACTAGGCTCCGCCATCGGCGCGGCAGCCACCGGCATGAGACCGATCGCCTTCCTCTTCTTTGTGGACTTTCTCGGCGTCTGTTGGGATGAGATATGGAACCAGCTCACCCCCATGCGGTACATGTTCGGAGGAAAGGCGAAGCTGCCCGTCACCATCACGTGCTACAGCGGTGCGGGCATAGCCAACGCAGCCCAGCACTCCAAGTGCGGCGAGGGCATCCTCATGAGCATCCCCGGCCTCAAGATCATCACGCCGTCCACGCCTTACGACGCCAAAGGACTCCTCAAATCGGCAATAAGAGAGGACAATCCCACCATATACTTCGTCAACAAGTTCCTCCTCCTCTCTGCTCTGCAGGGCCCCGTGCCCGAGGAAGACTATACGATACCCCTCGGCGTCGCGGACGTCAAAAGGGAGGGGAAGGACGTAACCGTCGTGGCATTGGGGACCATGGTGCACAGGGCCCTCGCAGCCGCGGAGACGCTCCAGAAACAGAGGGGTCTGAGCGTCGAGGTGGTCGACCCGCGGACAATGGTGCCTCTCGACAAACAGGCGATCTACGAGTCGGTGAAGAAGACGGGAAGGCTCGTCATCATGGACGAAGAGCCCAAGACCGGGAGTGCCGCGGCGGAGATTGCCGCACTCGTGGCGGAAGAGGCCTTCGACTACCTTGACGCACCGATAAAGCGGGTCTGCGCGCCAGACACGCCTATCCCCTTCAGCCCGCCCCTGGAGGGTTTTTGGATGCCCAGCGAGCAGAAACTGATACAGGCCATCAGCGAAATAGTGTAAACACGCGAATCGTGCGCACCCCCGACGAATGCACGAGTTGGGGAGCGGACTGGCAGAAGGCAATGGCAAAGGAGACAAGCTACGAAAAGGTAAAATCGAAAAAGCGGTGTGCCGGGGGTGTAAATGGCTGCTAATATCTCGATACCGAGACTGGGGACCGTCGGCGGCGACGCCACGCTCCTCGAATGGGTGGCGCAGGAGGGCGATCGCGTCGAGCAGGACGCCATCGTCCTGGTGATAGAAACGCAGAAGATCAAGTTCGATGTCGTGGCTGAAACAACAGGGCTTCTTCACATCATAGTGGCGGAAGGCGCCAAGTGTCCCGTGGGCACGATCGTGGGCATGATCGCCGCGTCCGCCGAAGAGCTGGAGCGGCTCCGGAAGGAGGTTCCCCTCGTAACCTCGGTCGAAGAGGCCCCGAAAGCCTTAAGCGGAGACGCAGGCACCTCCGGGGCCGCTGAACCGGCGGCAGCGCCCGAGGGGCGGCGGGGTTTCAGGATCTCACCGGTGGCGAGAAAGATGGCCGAAGAGCACATGATCGACATCACCCTCATCACGGGCACCGGCCCCGAGGGACGGATCGTGAAGGAGGATGTTGAGAAAGCCATAGCGGCCGGCAATAGTGCGCCGGCCGCTGCCCCGGAGGCGGAGACCGTCGGAGAGAAGAAGGTGAGGCAGACGATCCCCCTCAAGGGCATGCGCGCCGCCATAGCCGAGCACATGCACAGGAGCCTCGCCGAGTCGGCCCAGCTCACCGCGATCGGCGAGATAGACATGACGGAGCTGATGGGACTCCGCAAGGCCTTCGTCGCCCGGGAGGCGGCCATCGGCACGAGAGTCACCTACAATGACCTCCTCGTCTTCACCGTCGCAAGGGTCCTCAAGGAGAAGCCGATCGTCAATTCGAGCATCGCGGGCAGCGATATCAAGGTGTGGGACGACATCAACATAGGCGTCGCAGTCGCCCTCCAAGAGGGGCTCATCGTGCCCGTGGTGAGGAACGCCGACAGAAAGTCGATTTCCGAGATAAGCAGGATATCGAAGACTCTCTCGGAAAAGGCAAGGACAGGCAAGCTTAACCCCGACGAGGTTTCAGGGGGCACGTTCACCCTTACGAACCTGGGAGCGGCCGGGGCAGGATGGCGCTTCGAGACCGCCATCATCAATCCGCCGGAATCCGCCATTCTCGGCGTAGGGGGCATTACCGACAGGGCCGTCGTGAGAGACGGCCAGATCGTCGCGAGACCCATCATGACCTATAGCTTCACCTACGACCACAGGGTAATAGACGGCGCCACTGCCGTCCAGTTCATGGCAAGGGTGATCGAGTTATTGGAGGACCCGCGGCTGCTTGTCCTGTAGCAGGAAATAGCAAAAGGGAGGGAGGAGAAATGATACGATCAGCAGAGCATTTCAGTTTTACCGTGAGCAACCTCGAAGACACCCTTCACTTCTTCTGCGACCTTCTGGGGTTGGAAGCCACGCCGATCATCGACGTGGAGGACGAAGGGGTCCAGAAGATCATCGGTATGCCCGGCGCATCCCTTCGCATATCCAACGTTCAGATACCGGACAAAAAGAGCATCGAGCTCATCGAATACGTGAAGCCGAAGGGAAAGGCCGTCGATCTGAACACTTCCAACCCTGGAGTTGCGCATATTGCCTTCTCTGTTGACGCTATCGACCAGATGTACGAGGACCTGTCGAAGAAGGGGGTGGCATTCGTGAGTCCGCCTGTCTGGGCCCCGGGCAATGACGGCAAGGGAAGATGGGCTGTCTGCTATTTGCGGGGACCCGACGGGATTACCCTGGAACTTATTGAGAGGCAGGCATAGGAGTTATCGATAGAACGGGGCTAAGGAGGCGTAACGTGGGCAGGGTTGACAATAAGGTCGCGGTTGTGACAGGCGGTTCAATGGGAATAGGCAGGGCAGCGTCCCTCCTGCTGGCAAAGGAAGGGGCTCACGTGGCTGTCGTCGACGTCGACGATGACGCCGGCAGGAAGACCGTCTCGGACATAAGAAGCGCAGGGGGCACGGCCGAGTACTGGCACATGGACGTGAGCGACAGCACACAGGTAGCGGCTGTTCTTGCACAGATCAACAAGAAGTTCGGGAAAATCAACGTCCTCGTCAACAACGCGGGCATTTCAGGTCCCCAAATACCGAGCGACGAGGTAGCGGAAGAGGAGTGGGACAGGGTCATGAGGGTAGATGCAAAGGGCGTCTTTCTCTGCACGAAATATGGCGCACCTTATCTGAAGAAGGCAGGCGGCGGGAGCATTGTCAATATTTCGTCGATCTATGGTCTCGTAGGCGGGGTGGACCCTGCGTATCATGCGGCCAAGGGGGCGGTGAGACTCCTTACCAAGTCCGACGCCTTTTACTACGGACCCTTCGGCGTCAGGGTAAACTCCATCCATCCGGGCTATATCATGACACCCATGGTGGAGGGGTTTATGCCCAAAGACCCTGATGAGGCGAGACAGTTCAAAAAGAGTCTGGACAATCTGACTTTGTTGGGTCATATTGGTGAGCCGGATGACATTGCGTATGCCATCGTCTATCTGGCCTCCGATGAGTCCAAGTTCATGACCGGGGCAGAGATCGTCATAGACGGCGGCTTCACGTCGGTCTAGGCGCCGGCACGTGACTAGTAAGACGGCGCGCATGCGAAGATCGTCACAAAAGGAGGTGAACGAAGGTCACGATAGATGAGCGGTAGAAAAGAAGGAAGGTAGTCAAGAGAACTCAAGATCGAAACAAGGGAGGGTAAGAGATGAGAAAAGAGAATTGTCTAATGCTGTTCGGGTGCTTCCTTCTCCTTGTCGCCGTCTGCCTGATGCCTTTCGCCGGGGCAACAGCAGCGGAGAAGAAGGAGATCAAAGTCGGTGCGCCCGCTTCCTTCACCGGTGGGGGCGCCATGGCCGCCGCCGAGCAGATATGGGCTTATAAGACGGCAGTCGCGGACATCAACAAGAAGGGCGGGGTATTCGTCAAAGACCTGAACAAGAAGCTGCCCATCAAGCTCATCTTCGCGGATGACAAGACCGCACCGGATGGAGCATCAGCCGCCATGGAACGGCTTATCAAGGTGGAGAAGATAGACTTCGCCCTCGGGAGCGATACTACGCCGAAGAACTTGGCGACCGCAACAATTACGGAGAAGTACAAGGTCTTCTTGTGTATCCGCCGTGCCTGGCCCGAGGAGGTGGAGAAGCAGAATTACAAATGGACGGCGAGCTACTTCTTCTCCCCCGTGGGGGGCGCTGAAGTTCCCTTCAAGATCTGGGACAAGCTCCCCGAAGCAGATAAGATCAAGAAACCCGTCCTCTTCATGGAAGATGACCAGGACGGCCAGGCCTTTGGAGAGGCTTTCAAGGCGATGGCGGCCAAGCATGGGTACAAGTTTGTCTCGGATGACCCCTATCCGGTTGCTGCCAAAGACTATTCTTCCCAGGTCCTGAAAATGAAGACGCTGGAGGCGGATGCGGTGCTCTGGCTGGGAGATCCCACGGATGGGATCACCCTCCTTCGCAACATCAAACAGATAGGGACGAAGCTGAGATACATCCAGGGATGGAGAGGCATGTGGCCCACGGAGTTCCTCAAGGCCCTGGGCAAGGAAGATTCCAACTATGTGATCCATGACGGCTTCTGGTCGGAGAAGAACGGCGCCCCCTTATCAAAGGAGCTTGGCGAGCGCTACATTAAGCAGTTCGGCAAGGACTCCGTCAGCGTAGGTCAGGACTATGCGAACGTCCAGATGCTCGCCATGGCCATCGAGAAGGCGGGCTCCATCGACTCTGCAAAGGTCCATGCCGTCTACGTCAACGGCGAGTTCAAGGGGACTACCCAGGGCGATCTGAAGTTTAACGAGAAGGCCGTCTGCTATACAGAGAGCATCGCCAACCAGTGGTGGAACGGTGAGCGCATGCCCATCTGGCCGCCCAACGAGAAGGTATGGAAGCTCAAGCTAATACCGGTCCAGTAGCAGGGAAAGAACTGTAACCGCCACCCGCGTGCGCTCGAAAGCCCGAAAGGTACCCCCTCCGGTGATCGGGCGCGGCGGGTGGTGACAATGGTTTTGACGCTTGCGCATTGCGTGAGGGGAGGGCTGAATGAATCGAGTTTCGGGTAAAGTCGCAATCGTGACTGGTGCAGCCAGCGGGCTCGGCAAAGCCATAGCCATCCTTTTGGCCAGAGAAGGGGCCAAGGTAGTGGCTACGGACCTCAACGAGAATGAAGGCAAGGCAGTGGTGGAGGAAATCAGGAAGGAAGGGGGAGAAGGGTTTTTTGCCAGGCAGGATGTGGCGAGCGAGAGCGAGTGGAAAGAGATCGTAAAGATGACCACCGAGCGGTTCGGTAAGCTCGACGTTCTCGTGAACTGCGCAGGAGTCTTTCTCGGCGCGAGCATCGAAGAGACCACCCTCGAAAAATGGAGGTGGGTGCTGAGCATCAACCTCGACGGCGTCTTTCTCGGCACGAAGTACGCTGCCGAGGCGATGAGAAAGACTGGAGGCGGCTCCATCGTCAATATGTCCTCCGCGGGCGGCCTCGTGGGCACGCCGAACGCTTCCGCCTATTCAGCGAGCAAGGGCGGGGTGAGACTGCTCACCAAAGCGGCTGCCATCGAATACTCGAAGGCCAACCTCGGTTACAATATCAGGGTCAATTCTGTCCACCCCGGCGTCATGGTGACGCCCATGACGGATCCCATGGTGGCCGATCCCGAAGGGAAGAAGGCGATACTCGAATGGATACCGATGGGCCAGCTCGGGACTGCCGAGGATGTGGCCTACGCGGTCCTCTACCTCGCTTCCGACGAGTCCAAGTATGTGACCGGCTCGGAAACGGTCGTGGATGGCGGCTGGACCGCCCATTAGGGGCCTCTTGGGCCTGTAAAAGGATGTGTGTGAAGACGAAACCTCCGTGGTTGCGCGTGCGGCTTGGGTTGAGCGAGAATTTTCTCTTTCTCAAGAGACTCCTTCTCGATCTGGGCCTCCATACCGTGTGCGAGCAGGCGAACTGCCCGAACGCGGTCGAATGCTGGAACAGGCGAACAGCCACTTTCCTCATTCTCGGGGACCGGTGCAGCAGAGATTGCAACTTCTGTGCGGTCGCCCATGGACCGGAAGGGCCCCCGGAGGCGGACGAGCCCGAGAGGGTCTCCGAGGCGGTCCGCCTGATGGGTCTTTCTTTCGTCGTCATCACCTCTGTCACCAGAGATGATCTCCCGGACGGCGGCGCAGGCCATTTTGCCGACACCATTGCGGCAATCCGCCGGATGAGCCCTCAGACACTCGTGGAGGTGCTCGTCCCCGATTTCAACGGCTCGCAGCAGGCCGTGGAGAGAATCACCCTGGCGAGCCCCGATGTGCTCGGCCACAATGTGGAGACAGTGGCGCGCCTCTACCCAACAGTGCGGCCGGGTGCCGACTATCGGCGCTCATTGGGGTTGTTCGCGCACGCGCGCCGCCTCGACAATCGCATACCCCTTAAGTCGGGTCTCATGCTCGGACTCGGAGAGTCTCACGACGGGGTCGAGCGCGTGATGGAAGACCTTCTCGCTGCCGGATGCACAATTCTCACGCTGGGCCAGTACCTCCAGCCCACAAGCAGCCATATGCCGGTGGAGAGGTTCGTCTTGCCGGAGGAGTTCGACAAATGGCGTGAAAAGGCCCTCGCCATGGGTTTCTCGGGCGTTGCGAGCGCCCCTCTTGTCCGCAGCTCCTACCGCGCCGGGGAGCTTTACATGAAAGCGAAAGAACGGATCGGGGCCCCGAGAGGGCCTTGGGGCAGACAGGGGTTTCCGGAAGAGGCGCTCAAGCGTCCCGGGAGTCTCGACAAACAGACGAATTGAAGAGGGAGAACGGGCTTATGGTAGAACGGGACGTAATCATCGTCGGAGGAGGCCCCGCAGGATATGCGGCGGCTATACGCCTTGCCCAGCTGGGGAGAAAAGCGACCCTGGTCGAAAAGGATACGCTCGGCGGCACCTGCCTCAACAGCGGCTGCGTTCCATTCATGGTCCTCGCCAAGGCGGTCGAGCTCCTCGATATGTCAAAGAGCGGCAAGGACTACGGCATAACCTTCGGCGAAACTGGCGTCGATTTCGAGAAGCTGAGTGCGCGTAGGAAAATAGTCACCAAGATCCATGTTCAAGGCGTCAAGTCGCTCCTAGAGGCATACCAAACGGAGGTGCTTCAGGGGTCGGCACGGTTCGTATCGCCTTCCGAGATCGAAGTCTCGACGGTTGACGGACGGCTCGAGCGCCTGAGAGGGAAAAACATAATCATAGCTGCCGGAACGACAGCGGCGCCGCCGACCCTGCCCGGGGACGAGGGGAGGTCGATCGACACGAACGCCCTCCTCGAGCTGCCCGCCCCGCCCTCCTCCATAGTCATCCTGGGGGGAGGATTCGTCAGTCTGACAATGGCGACCATTCTCACCTATCTGGGGTCGAAGGTGACAGTCGTCGAGCAATCCGACCGCCTTCTTCCCCAGATCGATGAAGAGATCACCGGTATGCTTGCGAGAGAGCTGAAGAAGAACAAGATTCAGGTCCTCACGGGGGCCCGCCCCATCAGGATCGCCGAGGGACCCGAGGGTCAACGGGAGGTCGAGATGGAGGTCAAGGGCCAGACGACCAAGACGACAGCCTCCGTGATCTTGAGGACCGGCCGGCTTCCCGACATCGATGGCCTGGGGCTCGCGAGCCTAGGCGTGAATCTCAACGAAGAGGGCGGCATCGCAACCGATCCCTTCATGGAGACGAACCTGAAATCTCTCTTCGCCGCCGGCGACGTAACCATGAGGCACATGTGTACCCCTGTGGCGTACGCGGAAGGGCTGGCTGCCGCGGAGAATATCGTAGGGAAGAAGTCGCGCATGATTTACACGGCGGTCCCCTACTGGTCGAACACCATTCCCGCCGTATGCGGAGCAGGGCTCACCGAGGCTGAGGCAGCAGAGAAGGGCCACGTTGTGCGGGTCGGGAGGTTCCCCCTCGCGGCCAACGCAATGGCCACGATACTCGGAAGGAGGACCGGGATGGTCAAGATCGTGACTGACGCGCGATACGGCCAGATACTCGGGGTGCACGTAGTCGGCCACAATGCCCAGGAATTCGTCCACGAAGCGCTTCTTGCCATGAGGTCCGAGCTCACCCCGAAGGAGATTGCCGGCGCCTTCCACGTCCACCCATCCCTTTGCGAGTCCCTCTGGGATGCTTCGAGGGCCGTGGACAACGAATCGATCAACTCTTTCAACCCCACGTGACGGACGAGCGTATGGAAGGCAGACCAACATGCCTGGCGGCAGATCTGGGCATTGCCGAATACGGCAGGGCCTGGGAGCTGCAGAAAAGGCTCCACGCCATGAGGGTGAGGCAGGAGATCGGGGATGTGCTCCTCCTCCTCGAACACCCTCCGACACTCACCGTGGGGAAGTCCGGATCGATGAAGAACGTGCTGGCCTCCCCGGAACGGCTCGCTCAATTGGGGATCTCTCTCTTCTTCATTGAGAGAGGAGGAGACGTGACCTATCACGGTCCCGGCCAGGTCGTGGGCTATCCGATCATAGACCTGAAAGGAAGGGGCAAAGACATCTACAGGTTTGTCACGGACCTTGAAGAGGTCATGATAAGGACGGCCCGGGATTTCCATGTGGAGGCCTTCAGGGACCCCGGACACCGGGGCTTATGGGTCGGCGAAGGCGAACTGGGGGCCATCGGGCTCAGCGTCCGGAGATGGGTGAGTATGCATGGGTTTGCCTTCAATGTGACGACCAACCTCGAGCACTTCACCGTCATCAATCCGTGCGGCTTCAGCGACCGGCAGGCCACGTCTTTGGCGGCACTGCTGGGTCTCGACATTGCGATGGAGACGGTCCGGGAAAAGCTTCAGCTCCATTTTTCGGCTGTCTTCAATGTGGATATCATACGCACGACGGAAGAAGAGCTGGGTCGCATGCTCGATTAGCCGGGCCGCGTCCGCAGACAGGGACCCTGCGTTAAGCGGAAGGGCCACGGCAACCCCAATACGTAGTATAATGGAAAGCCATGGACATTGAGCAAGACCTGCGAAAACTCGGCGTTGTCTTTACCACCAGTCCTTTTGAACGCTGGTTCTACACGAGGGATACCTTCACCCTCCCCCGCTGGACAGGCATGCTCTTCGATACCATGCCCCTGGCCGTCGTGAAGCCTGCGCGCGCCGAGCAGGTAGCCTCCGTTGTCCGCTTCTGCTCTGATGAGACCATACCGATGGTGCCGAGGGGAGCGGGCACGTCGGGTCTCTTCGGCGCAGTGCCGAAGAGGGGCGGCATCGTGCTCGACCTGCGGGCCTTGACAGGCCCCGTCGAGATCGATAGGGAAGGCGCGATCGTCCATGCCGGGGCGGGCATCACGTGCTGGACCCTGGATCGCCAATTGAGAAAAGAGGGTCTCGCCCTCAAATCTTACCCGTCGAGCGCGCTTTCTGCGACCCTCGGAGGTTGGATCATGGGGAGCGGGCTGGGCATCGGGAGCCTCGCTCATGGGTCTGTATTCGACCAGATCGTATCAATGGACGCGGTGTTGGCGAACGGGACAGAGCGGGTCTTCGCCGCAGGCGAGGGACTGGAATGGCTCTATGAGAGCGAGGGAACGCTCGCCATTGTCACGAGGGTCTCCCTCAAGGTTCGAAGGGTACCGGAGGCCACCTCGCGCCTTTTCATCTATTTCGCAGATTCCTCGCGCCTTTTCGAGTTCGTCCGCTCCCTGGCAGGCAGCAGGCCCCTACCCTTTTCCATAGAGATCTTCGACGCCTCCTACCTTGCTCTTCTGAGATCGGCCGGTCTTGAGGCGACGCCCTTCTCCGGCGGCGACGGGGCCGTGCTGGTCGCCTACGAGGGAGACACTGAGAGCGTGAAAGAGCGGAAAGATTTCCTCGAGAAGCAGGTGCGCCTTCTTCACGGCGAGGTGAGAGACGGAGCAGAAGCGGAGTGGGGCCAGCGCTTCAACATGCTGCGCGTGAGAAGGGCAGTCCCCTCCATGCTCCCCATCGGTGTCCATGTGCCGATAGCCGGCCTCGACAGGTTCTGCAATGCCGCACGAAAGCAGGGGAAAAGGGAGCCTGCCCTTCTCGGACAGGTGGTTTCGCCAGTTGATTGCATGGTCATGGCCTTAGCTGCCACGGACGAGTCCCGCCCCGTGGAGCATACGGTTGTCCTCAGCCTTCCTCGGAGGATATCGCAGCTCGCCTGCGCCTTCGGTGGAAAGCCGGGGGGCGGGATCGGGGTATGGAACGCACCATACAAGAAGGCAATAAGGGGATCACGCACCATAAAGGCATTGAAAAAGAGGAAGAAGGAACTCGACCCGAAGGGCATTCTCAATCCCGGGATGTGGTTTGACGGGCCGGTCTTTCTCAAGCCCGCCCTGTATCACCCGGCGATGAAAGTCCTGTCATGGGTGGACCGTTTCCTCCCACCTGCGGACCGCGGCAGGAGACAGGGCGGCCTCGACAACGAGCTGGCGTCATGCGTGGAATGCGGCTTTTGCATGGAAAACTGCCCCACCAAGGGGGAGTGGCTCTCTTCTACGCCGAGGGGCAGGATCCGCCTGGCGCGAGAGATGTCCACAGCGAAGGGGTCGCCATTCCTTCCCGGGGAAGAGAGCAAGAAGTCCCTCTTCTCGTGCACCCTTTGCGGGCGCTGCGCGGTAGATTGCAGCGTCGCCATAGACTCCCCTACCCTCTGGGTAGAGACGAGGGCAAGGCTCGCCCAGAAAGGGCTTACGATAGAGGCCCTCCAATCGCTTGTTCACGTGATCAGCCGGACGGGCAATATCGCCGGCAAGGCAAACGAGCAACGGCAGCACTGGGCGACCCGCCTTCCCGAGTACAAGGAGATCTCTGGCAGACGGCATGCTAAGACGGTCTATTTTGTCGGGTGCGTCACGTCCTTCTACCCTACGGTTCAGGATATCGCGAGGTCCTTCGTGCGGACCCTGGTATCGGCCGGATGCGACTTCATGCTCCTCGGGGCCGGAGAGATATGCTGCGGCTATCCTTTGACCTCTGCGGGCCGTGTCGATGAAGCTGCCTCCCAGATGAGGCAGAACATCGCGTCCGTGCGGGAGACCGGGGCGGAGCGACTCGTTGTCACATGTCCAGGCTGCCTCCGCATGTGGAAGCACGAATACAAGAGGCTTACGGGAGAGGACCCGGGAATAGACGTGGTCCATTCCACGGAATTCCTCTGGGAGCTCATCAGGGACGGAAAACTCAGCCTTGGCGGATTGGACGGCCTTTTCACGTATCACGACCCCTGCGACCTCGGGAGGGTGGGCGGCATCTACGACGCCCCACGCTCAGTCATCGGCGCCGTACCCGGCATCCGCTACGTGGAGCTGGAGGAAAGCCGCCAGTACTCCGCCTGCTGCGGCTCAGGCGGCGACCTCCTCGCCTCGGATCAGGATCTCTCTCTGGCCGCGGCGGGAAGACGTCTCGATCATGTCGAGCGATCAGGGGCCGAGACCATCGTGACCGCGTGCCCGTCCTGCATACGGGGGATGATCATGTCAAAGACCGCAGCGAAGAGATCGGTGAATATCATGGACATCACACAACTGGTGTGGAAGGCCAGTGAGGCGGCCAAATCCAAGAAGGAGTGAAAGCATGTATCCGGAAGATCTGAAATACAACCCCGAACACACGTGGCTTCGCCTGGACGGATCGGGCTCGGGCCTTGTGGGCATCACCGACTTCGCCCAAAGACAGCTCAAGGACGTCGTCTTCGTCGAGTTCCCCGAAAAGGGGACGTCCGTCGTTCACATGGAGCCTTTCGGGGTCATAGAATCGGTAAAGGCGACGAACGACCTCTACAGCCCTGTGACCGGCGTTGTCACAGACGTCAATCGGGCGCTCATTGACGATCCTTCCCTCGTCAACAAAGACCCTTACGGCGAAGGATGGATGGTGAAAGTCGAGTTGAGCAATCCAACCGAGGTTGAAAGCCTCCTTTCTGCAGGGAGCTACAAGACCGCAATAGGCGAGTAGGGCCGGCTGATCCCCGAAGCGCCCCGTACCTCCCATGCTTTCGGTGAAGGTCACTCCCAATTCCTCCCTAGTTGCCGTTTGGAGTGCCTGCTGGTGGACTTGACAGAAAAGCGGTGGAGTGTGGGAGGTCGTGATTGATCGAGAAGATATCACGCAGCGTTTATGTCGAGTGCGATGCCCCGGGCTGCTGCAGCCATAGCTTCGTTGAGACGGGTGAAGGGATAGTGATGATCGACACTCCTGTCGTGCCTTCGGCAGCCGCAGCATGGCGAAGAGAGATCGAGAGGCACGGCACCTTCCGCTACATCATCAACATGGAGCCGCACATCGATCACTTTGGCGGCAGTTCCTTCTTCCCTGGCGTCGTCGTGGCCCGCGACGAGACGAGAGAGCGAATAGCCGCCGCACCCGTGGAGGAGATGGTGCAGATGCTCGCCGCGGGGGCGCCCGGCAGTCTCCCCCTCCCCGACACGTTTCGGTTTCGCCTCCCTGAGATCACGTTCTCCGAGAACCTCACCCTCCACGCAGGCGATCATACTTTCGAGATCATCGAGATGCCCGGCCACACCGCTTGTCAGACTGTGGTTTACTTCCCCGAAGAGAGAGTGCTCTTCGCTGCAGACACAATTGCTAACAAGAAGGTGCCTTCCCTGCACGAAGCCCTGCCCTTCGAGTGGCTCGATTCGCTGCGCAAGCTTCAGAAGCTCGATTGCGAGCTCGTTGTGCCCGGACACGGCGCGGTGGGGGACGCGAGACTCATCCTCGACATGGCAGCGGCGATCGAGACTGCAATGGATTCGGTGAAAGGCGCCATCGACAGGGGCTTGAGCCTTCAGGAGGCAAAGGACACTATAGCGGTCTTTGAAGATTACGGCGACTTCCTTCCGGGTAAGGAGTTCAGAAGATGGCTCAACCGCATAAATGTGGGCAGGCTCTATCAACTGCTGAAAGAACGCATGTGATGCTCTTTGCGTCTGAAAGCGCGCGCTACATTCCCCGATGAGCTCTGATAACACCAGGGCAAAGGGTGAGCCTTCCATAGGCTCCCGGCTCCCGTGCCGGCCGGAAGCTCACGCTCGATACCACGTGGTACGCCTATTCCAGGTTTGGGAGCACCCACAGCCTGATGAGTCTAGCGAGGTGCGGGCAGTAGGCTCCCCTTGCCTCCCGTTCCACGAGCATGCGGTCTTTGGTCGTGAATTCGAGCGTGAGTCTCGAGCTCTCGCGGAAGGACCCGTGGTTGCCGTTGAAGTCGTAATCCTCTACCGTGATCCGCAGGGAGCTGATTTTTTTTCGTGCCGAAAAGAGACGGAACGATTCGACCTCGTCAAAGGCTTCGACCAGCATGATGTATCTTTCGGAAAAAACCCAGAGATCTTTTAGGGCGATGCTTTTCTCCCCGCTTTCCTGCACACACGTCGCGTAGATATCCCTGACCTTGTCTCCCGTGACACGGGAGAACGTGTTCACAAAGCCCTTGACCCGTTCTTCCGTGTCTATGAGGTTCTTTTGGGGAGCGCCCGAGAGTGCGAAAAAGTCTCTGATCTTCCCGAGAATCTCTTCGTCGTATTCGTTTCTCACCACATTTGCCCTCCCCCCAAATGGCGATCCTTTCCCGTTGGTTTGCGGGTCGGACGATCTTCCTTTCCGGTAAGCCCGTGCGAAAGTCTTATCGGCCCCCGGGACAGGCCCTTAAGCGCTTCTCATTCCCCTCGCTCTGGAACCCGTCGGGTGCATGGATGATAAGCATCATTGTCGAAAAGCGAGCGGCATCTTCAAAGACCGAAGAGATCAGTGGATGACGGGATACATCGCCGCGCCGCATGCAGTGCATACCGTGGCATCGACCTTGTTGCGAACGCCGCATTCGGGACATCGTCCCGGGGGAAGAAACGGACTGTGGGCGACAAGAAACCTCACCTTGCGGGATGCGAATGACCAGAGCGATAGGACGATCAGTATGGCGACCGGGGCCCTCATGGGCAGGAAGGCAAAGAGCCAGAAATCGTAGAGCCCGTGACACAGGGCTGAAGCCGCCAGGTAGGGCATGACGATACGGAGCGGGTTGCTCTTTGGGAAACGGAACTTGGCAGCCGCGAGGCCCGTTCCCCAGAGCGCGCCGAATCCCAGATGTGCCGGGACCGAGAGAAACGTGCGGGTAACGAGTACTCCGATGCCCCCCCGCACCATGTACCCGATGTTCTCGATCGCGGCAAAGCCGAGAGAAACCGCCATGGCGTAAATGACGCCGTCCGCCGGCTCATCGAATTCCTTCAGCTTTCTCAAAAGCAAGATGGCGGCAACGCACTTGAAGAACTCCTCGCTAAAGCCGACAAAGAGGGATAGGAAGACCGCAGTCGGCACGGGCATTGGTCCCGCCGATAAGCGCATGCCCGTGGCGGCAGAAAAGGCAGCGTTCGAAAAAACGGCGAAGACGGTGCTGATGAGGCCGCCCCCCAATCCCACCATAATGAAGGTCGCAAGCGGCTCTCTCTCGATCTTGTCTTTCTTCAGGATGAAATAGAGCCAGAGCCCGCTGGATAAGACGAGGCCCAGGGCTCCCAGGAGAATGTTCATTTTTCAAGAGTACCACGAAAGGGCAGGAACAGCCACCTTGAGAGGGACCCTAAATGGTCTCCATCCTTCGATCGACGACACGTCTGAACGCCTCGACGACCAGTGGATCGAACTGTTTTCCGGCTTTTGCCACGAGCTCTTGGACCGCCTCCCACGGCGGCATACCCCGCCGGTACGGGCGGTCCGTTGTCATGGCGTCGAATGCGTCGGCCACTGCCACGATGCGGGCCCCGAGGGGTATTTCGTTTGTCGCACTTCCGCCCGCTTCGAGGCTGGTGAAATACCTGTGATGAGCCAGGACGATGGGCACGACCTCCTTGAGAACCGATCCCACTGTGGAGAGAAGGCGCGCCCCCTTCTCCGTATGCTCATCCATCACTTCCTTCTCAGCGGAGGTCAACTGCGCTGCCTTGCGGAGGATCTCGCCACTCACCTCTATCTTGCCGATATCGTGGAGGAGCCCTGCAACGCGAATGGTCTCCACGTCGGCCCTCGGCAGCTCCATGGCGATGGAGATATCCATGGCGAGCGCTGCAACGCGCTCCGAGTGCCCTTTGGTATAAGGGTCGGTCGATTCGAGATACTTCGAGAGTATCTCGACGATCCCCACGTAGGCATTCCTCAGATCCTGCAGCCTGCGCTCGTTTGCTTCGTACAAGGTGCCTACGGTGATACTGGTGAGCATAAGGAATCCCCCCCACGCGCAGAGGGTGCTCACATGCTCCAGAGATGAGCGGTATGCGAGGAACCGGGACGGGAAAATCAAGGCGCAGACAACGACGAGCAGAATGGAGAGTATCGCCACGAGCAGGCCGCTGCGACGGCCGAGGAAATAGGCGGCCACGAGCACGGGGAGATAGTAGAAATTAAGGACGATGCTCGCCTCTGAGATGAAATAGGCCCCGAGGAACGTGGCGGCAAGGATTGCGGCGGCAAGGGTCTTCTCGAAATTCAACAGAAGGAATTGCTTCAGCTGCCCCACCAGGCGCTCGGTTTCTATTGCCTTCGCGTCGAAGGTGCCATCGTACGCCATCGTTTTCATATGGAGGTATTATCGGACGTAGCTCGGGAAACTTGAGCCGCAGAAATCAATGGTACCATGCCCTTCCTTATGGCAGTCCGAGGCCCTGTGGTGTGTCCGGGAGAGTCTCGGTTTTTTGCAACTAAACACTTGACAAGCGCAAAAAAACAAGGCGATGATATGCCTGATGCAGGTCATCATACAGGCTCTGGTCAACGGTATTCTTTTCGGGACCATGTATGGGACAGCCGCTATAGGACTCAGCCTGATATTCGGAACCATGCGGATTGTCTTCATTGCGCAGGGCTCGATTATCATTCTCTTCTCCTACCTTTGCTTTTGGCTTTTCACCCTTTTTGGCATCGATCCGTACCTGTCCATAATACCCGTTGTTCTCTTTGCGTTGCTCCTCGGCGCAGGTTTTTATCATGGCCTTTTCAAGGAGGCGGCCGCTCTACAAGACAGGATCAGCTCCCTCTTGATCGCGGTAGCGGTGATGTTCTTTGTGGAAAACTTCATGACGGTGGCCTGGACCCCCAACCCCAGAGCAATAGTCACCAAGTACGGTTTCTATACCCTAAGGCTATTCGGCATACATACCACAATAACCCGGCTGATCGCCTTGGGCATAGCTATTCTGGCGACGATCGGTCTTTCCCTCTTCCTCAGGAAGACCCTCATAGGGACCGCTGTTCGGGCCTGTTCGGAGGACGCTGAAGCCGGGTCCCTCTTGGGAATCAGTCCTAACAAGGTCAATGGCGTGGCATTCGCCATCGGCATAGGTCTGGCCGGGATAGCCGGTATCAATTTCGCGACTACCTACTCCTTTGACCCGAACTATGGTTTCGATGTAGCGATAAAAGCCCTCATCGCCCTGACCCTGGGGGGCCTTGGCAGCGTCGTCGGGGCCCTGGCCGGGGGAATCATCATAGGTGTCGTTGAGAGCGTGGCATCCTTTTACGTTGGCATGGGGTGGGCTCAGGCCGTGCTGTTTGTCATATTCTGGCTGACCTTGACCCTTAAGCCCCAGGGCCTCTTCGGTCGGGTCGTCCAAAAAGCGTAATACTCCAGCCATGGATGAGGTGTAAGAAAGGAAAAAGGCAAGTTCTCGAATTAGATAGCAAGTCGGGCCAGAGACTCAACGGGTCTCGAAATCGCTCCCGGAGGCCAGCTTGGGGAACCGCATCAACCTCATTATCATCGTTCTTGCCCTCGCGATTTTCGCCGCGATGCCGTTCATAATCGGTGTCGATTCCTTTTTCATCTATTACCTGTTCATGGTCTTCATCTACATCGTCGTTTCTCAGGGATGGAACCTGATCGGAGGATACACAGGGCAGATCAGTCTGAGCACCCACGCCTTCTTTGCACTCGGAGGCTACACCACTGCTCTCATCTGGATCCACAATGTAACGCACACCTGGTATTACTTTGACCCGTTGGTCATGTTCCTCAGCGGTGTCGTGCCGGCGATCTTCGCCATCCTCATCGGCTTACCGACGCTCTCCAGGCTCCGGGGAGATTACTTTTCTTTCGGCACCCTGGCGGCCGCCTCTATCCTCCAGATAATCATCCTGAGGACCACCGAGTTCTCAGGCGGAGCCGTGGGCTTGCGATTGCCGGGCGGCGCTTTCACGGACTTGGGGAGATACTATTGGACTGCCCTTCTTCTGGTTGTTTTGGCAATAGTGGCTATGTACGCCATCACGAAGTCCAGAATCGGCCTGGCCCTGAGAGCCATCAGCGAGGATGAGGTGTCCGCAGCCTCACACGGCATTCATATCCTGAGATATAAGCTCGTTTCTTTCATGATAAGCTCGTTTATGGTAGGGGTTTGCGGCAGCCTGTTTGCCTATTACCAGTTCATGGTCAACCCCGACACCCTCATGAGCCTCGACCGCTGGATGTTCTACCCTATTCTCATCTGTGTCTTGGGGGGCAACGGCACGATCATAGGCCCTATCATCGGCTCTTTTGTCGTAGTGACCCTTTTCACCTTCGGGGAGAACCTTGTGGGGCGGGTACATCCGATGCTTTCGGGCATACTCATTCTGTTGGTGATGAAGTATCTGCCCACCGGCCTCTGGGGGCTCAAGGACAAGATACGCTTTAGCCGCTCGACAAGCTGAAGTACCAGCGGTACGCTCACACCAAATCCGCCGAAGAATCTGCCTCCGGTCCGTCCCTCATAAGTCAGGAGAACCGGAGGCAGATGTTTGTTCACGCAACTGGTACTTAAGTCTATTGCTTCCCTTACCTCTTATCCCACGGCGGCATCAGTTTGATAGTCCATATCTTCGGAGAGATGGGATAAACCGGCATGCGTTTTCCGTCCATCCACTGGAGCGCCACAGCCTTGAACTGAGCCAGACCCGACTTGTTGAACGCGAGGTCGCCTTCCGTGGTATCCTTGGCCACGAACGTGCCGCTGTAGAAGAGATCCCTGATCTTGGTATTGTCGAGGGTGCCGGCCTTCTCGATGGCCTGGGCGAGGGCCTGAACTAGGGCGTAGAAATTCCCGATGGTAACCGAGTTTTTCGTCGGACCGTACTTGGCTCTATACTTGTCGCCGAGCGCTTTGGAGCCGGGAGCGCCCAAAGCCTCCGCCCAATGGCCGTCGCTGATGCAATAGTTAGCGTCTTTGCCGAGCGCCTCGCCAAACTCAATGGGCCAGAACCCTCTCGCTCCCCAGACGTACTTGGGAGCGAAGTTGGCCTCTTTCATCTGGCGTATGAACGTCATCCCGTCGGTAGAGCTGCACAGGGTGATGATGGCGTCCACGTTGGCGTTCTTCATCCTGAGAATGGAGGAAGAGAAGTCCTTTGACCCGGGAGTGTAAGATTCGAGCAGGGCCACATGATACTTATACTTTTCGAGGACCGGCGCAGCCCCGAACTTGTTGAAGCTCTGACCGTCCTGGTTGTCCTCCACGAGGACGCAGAAATTCTTCGGCCTCTCGGCTGGAGGAATAGGGTCGAGGGATGCCGCTGCGCTATTCCCCAGCTCGGCAATGGAAAAAAACGAGTCCACGACCCAGGTAAACTTCTGCTCCGCGAAATTCTCCGGGAAGAAGGTGGTGGTGACATAGAGCTTCTTATACTTCTCGGCCACGTTGCCACCATTAATATTCATCGCGGTATCGACAGAGCCCAGGACAAAATCCACCTTATCCAGCTTGATGAGCTTTTCGGCGGCAGCACTGGCCCCGGCGGCGTTGCTCTGATCGTCCGCCACGACGAGCTTCACCGGCAGTTTTTTGCCCACGTCCTTGACAAAGATCCCGCCTTTGGCGTTGATGTCTGTGACCGCCTGCTCGTAGGCCCACCTGTGTTCGAGGCCCACCATCGCCTCCACGCCGGTCATGGAATTGATGGCGCCGATGAGTATCTCCGTCTTTGGTGCCGCGCCGGCCTGGGTCGGCGGAAAAATCAGGCCGCTTGTTAAAGCAAGTGCCAAGACAACAAATAACAGCTTCTTCATCTTTTCCCCCTTTCTTCTTTTGTGTAGGCCTCCCACTAATTTCACCGCAATTCGATTCCCGCTACTCTCGCGCCCCCTCCTTTCCACTCTTGTGCGGCACCGCTCACGCTCCATACCGCGCCACATACTTCCCTCTTTCCATGCATCCCCCTATTGAATTACCCCCGGGACACCGGACAGAAACCCTTAAGGCTTCATGTTTCGATTCTCCGACAAAGGCGTGTGACAAGTCAAGCATAATTTGGGTAAGGGTGGAAGTGAAGTGAAAGCCGAAATAGACCCCACCAATGCGGACTCCGATATGGGAAAGAAGCTCTCTGCCGCACCGATTTTGAGCAAGCCTTCCGCGGGATCGCCAGGGTTTCAAAACGAACGGTGGTACCTTTCGATTCTGCATGTCCGCTTTTCAAAAAGAGTTCCGTTCTCATAGTAGTGTACGTGTGATATCATCTCAATGAGCCTTCGTCGAAGGGGGTACCACAAGGCGGATGAGTGTATCACAGGCAGAAGAATCCCGATTAAAGGAGATTGCTATGCGCTCTTGGTTCTTTGCCAAAGATGGGCAACAGCATGGTCCCGTCACCGAGGACGATTTGAGCGACATGTTAGCGACCGGCGCCCTCTCCACCGACGCATTGGTGTGGACACAGGAAATGAAGGAATGGAGGCCGGCAAAGAAAGTTGAGGGCCTGATCCATCGAGACCCTCCTCCGCATTCGGCTCCCATAGATGAACCGGACTATGCGGGGCCCACGACGGAAGAATCCCGGTCACCCGGTCCCCAAAAACGTTAGTGGGTTCGGCGGCGGGCCTGTCTGACGGACAACCTTCTTTTTTGTTTCATTGCCGGATTCGTTCTCGAGATCCATAAGCCCGCCCTAAGGATCGGTGACCACAATGGTGAGCGGACTCGACAGCACGTGCGGCAGGAGAGAGAATGGCGGGGAGAAAAGACAAAAAACGGACAAGGTGTCGTCTATCGTCGAGAGCCTGGCTCTTATGTCTGTCCCCGCCCGGCGCTCAATGTGGCAAGCAGAGTCTCCAGCTCATCCCACCGATGATAGGCTTCATCCAGTCCCTTTTCCAGGGCCTCCAGCCGGTCATTGGCCGCCCTTAGCTTGGTTGCGTCGTAGCTTGCATAGAATTCAGGGGAATTCAGCAATGCCAACAGGCCCCGCTTCTCCTCTTCCATAGCTTCAATGGTGAGTGGCAAAGCCTCGAGCTCCCGGGACTCTTTGTAGGATAGCCTTTGTTTTGGCTTCGGTGATTGTTCCCTCTTGCGGCCCCGGTCCCCTGACGCCGTCGTATTTAACGGCTCGATGGATGATTTGCTCTGTCTGAGCCAGTCGTCATAGCCACCTACATACTCCTGCATGCGCCCCTCGCCCTCGAAGACAATGGTGGAGGTCACGACGTTATTGAGGAATTCACGGTCGTGGCTTACCAGGAGGATCGTGCCCTTATACTCGAGAAGGCGGTCTTCGAGGAGTTCGAGCGTTTCGGCGTCGAGGTCGTTGGTTGGCTCATCGAGGACAAGCACATTGGATGACATGACGAACAGCTTCGCCAGGAGGAGGCGATTGCGCTCACCGCCGGAGAGGGTGCGAACGGGCGACATGGTTCGCTCGGGTGAAAAAAGGAAATCCTGAAGATAGCCGACGACGTGGCGTGACGCTTCGCCCATGATAATCATGTCGTTGGCGTCCGCTATGTTTTCCCTGAGCGTCTTCGCCTCATCGAGCTGTTCACGGAGCTGATCGAAGTAGGCGATCCTGATTCCGGTGCCAAGACGGATCTTTCCCTGCTGAGGCTTGAGCTCACCGAGCAGGACTTTCAGGAGAGTGGTTTTGCCGGAACCGTTAGGTCCGACGATACCCACCCTGTCACCGCGGATGATCGTGGTGGAGAAAGCTTTGACAATCTCCTTGTCGCCCCACGAAAAGGAGACGTTGTCAGCGTCGACGACCACCCGTCCGCTCCGCTCCGCCTCCCGGATGACGAGTCGCGAGACGCCTTCCTGCTCCTGTCTGCGCGCCCGCTCCTGACGCATCTGCACCAATGCCCGTGCCCTGCCCTCGTTGCGGGTCCGGCGGGCCTTGACGCCCTGCCTGATCCACGCTTCCTCCTTGGCCAGCTTCTTGTCGAAATCGTGCCATTGCTTCTCTTCAGCCTCCAGCAAGACCTGCCTGCGCTTCAGATAGGTGGTGTAATCACAGGCAAAGGAGAGCAGCCGTCCCCGGTCGATTTCCACGATGCGCGTGGATAGGCGCGCGAGAAATGCCCGATCATGGGTTACGAACATGAATGTCTTTTCATACCTGAGCAAGAAATCTTCAAGCCAGAGGATGGTAGCGATATCGAGATGGTTGGTTGGCTCGTCGAGGAGGAGCACGTCCGGTTCACTCACCAGGGCTCTGGCCAGAAAGACCCGGCGTTTCATCCCTGCAGACAGGGAGCGGAACTCGGCGTGCTCATTCAGATCGGTCCTTGCGATCATCGCTTCCACCCGCTGGTGGCTCTGCCATGCGCCCGATGTCTCTATCCGGTGCTGGACCTGCTCAAGACTGGCGAGTAGACCGGCGCTCGAGCGCCCCCGGCTGATCTGAGAGGTGAGCTCGTGATATTCCTGAAGCAGCTCGATATGTTTCTGGCAGCCGGAAGCCACGACATCATAAACGTTTCCTGTCACCCCCTCGGGCACGTCCTGAGGCAGCAGGGCGACTCCGATATCGCCGTTCCGGGCAATCGAGCCCGCATCAGGGGCAACATGGCCGGCCAGCACCTTCATGAGGGTAGATTTGCCTGAGCCGTTGCGGCCGACAAGACCGATCCTTTCACCGGCCTCGACCTGGAGCGCAACACTATCGAGAAGCGGCGGTCCGCCAAAGGACAATGAGATATCGGTAAGCCGGAGTAGTGGCATAGTTGCTCGCGAGCAAATGAAATCACCGCGCAAACACGTAAGCCCGGCGTTCCTTCGTGAAACCTCATTCGTAAGCCGAGATGCGGCGCGAACGCAAAGCAGGCTAAAAAAAAGCAAGAGACAACAAAGATTAGGGCCCCGCGAAGGGGCCCCAATCTTTATTCGGCCGGATAATTTAGACCGTTGCGACGTTTACAGCTCTCAGGCCTTTTGGCGTCTTCTCGACGTCAAAGGTGACCGCCTGACCTTCGGACAAAGACTTAAAGCCGGTGCCGCTGATCGACGTGTGATGGACGAAAACGTCTTCGCCGTCTTCCCGGGCGATAAAGCCAAAACCCTTAGACTCGTTGAACCATTTTACCGTTCCTTTTGTCATGCTCGGATACCTCCTTTCATAGATTGAAAGGTTACGAAGCGCAATAAAAAAAGCCACAAAGCTCAAAAGTCTTTGCGGCCTTCCGTACGGCAAAAACGTAAACTTTATAAAGTAGTATCGCACATCAACCGGGGAAAGTCAAGACGCCTGACTTAAGAGTTATTGATTCGCCTCCTTTTTGCCGACTATTACTGGCGGAAATCCATTGGGCCGATGCGGCCAAGGCGAGCCCCAAAGAATTTGGTATTATGGCGGGGGTGACCCACACCGGCGTTACATCGCGGTCATCAAGGACTGCAAGCTGACGCCGTCAAAGGGGGTTTCGGTGAAGGACCAGTACCTTGTTTCGATTGAGGCCATGGGGCTGACCCATGTGTACAAGAAGTACCGGGAGCAGTACGGCAAGCCCACCTTCCCTCAGCAGCCGGCTCTCTTTGATTTTGCAGATATGAAATAAAGAAAAACGACGCCCCTTACCCTAAATTCTTCGTTGGATAATCGAAAGGCGTCTCCCTTTCCGTCCTGTCGGCGCACTCGACGTGCAGTCGCCTCCTCCCCAAGGAGCGTAACCCATAAGGGGCGATCTATTCCGAACCGAAAAATAGGCCGAGAGTGCGAATTGCCCATTACTTTCTTTCAATGCGTACTGCGCAGTTCGTGACAACCTCTCGCGCTCGAGTAGGCGAACGAGATGCACGCCTCGCCTTCTTAGGCCCTTAAGGTCGGATATGCTTCTTTCGACCCCGAGGCCTGATGGGCAAAGCCATTATTTTGCCTTTGTTCTTTCCTGCATAATCTGTTCACAAGTCGGGTAACCTTCTCCCGCTGGAATGGTAACGATGTCCACACCTATCAGATGGTCTTTATACTCAGGCACCTTCTTCGTCATTCCGTAGTAGACGGGGAGCAAGAGTTGGTGATCGCATGCCCTCACCTGGAGGCGGCCAATGGCGGTATTGTCCAGGGTCATGCCCTCCATGGCATCGATGAACTTCTCTGTATCTACTTTACCCGCCTTCTGGTAGGCCTTGGCGAGAAACTGGGCTGTGGTGTATCCATAGAAGGAAGGCATAGTCGGAAGCCTGTTGTATTGCTTCTGGTACTTATCCACAAAGGCCCTGTTTTCTGGCGTCTTCGGATAGTAAAAGAGATAGCTTGCTGTTCCTGCCACACCCTCAGGCCCCTCCAGGCCCAGGGAAGAGAGGACCGCGAATTCGATTGCCGTGTGTTGATAGATGGGTATCCTGTCGATGAGGCCCGTAGACTTGGCTGCCTTCTGAAAGCCGATAACGCTGGCGCCGCTGT
>CAVVNC010000013.1:0-106730 GCA_963749525.1 uncultured delta proteobacterium | reverse complement strand
CATCCGGCAATCTTCACTTTCTCAGACTCGATTGAATGCGCGATTCGTAGGTGCAACAAAGCGTCGACTGCTTCCTGTAGTATTTGCTTTAAACTGTTAGCGGTTTGTGCAATAGTAGAAGTGGCAATGAGCAGCTTACAAGTTTTTTCGCGAAGTTAGGAACGTTGGGAATCAACGTCCCCAAAGTGCTCTCTTTATTGAGAACACCTACGAAGGATAGACAGAGGCGGATGGGTTCTGGTTTGACATTATGAAAGCGAGTGAGACCAAAATCAACGGCGGCTGTGAGACGTAGGCTGCGCTGTCTCGATAGACAGTCATTGCAAGGTCTTGCACGCATTACATTTCAACATTTCAAGAGCGCCCCCAGCGCCCCCAATCCTTGAGGAGAACCCGTTATGTTGAGAAAAAGCATAAAGGGCATCTTCCGCAGAAATAAACCTTTGTCGATAAAGAAAGCCATTCTGTTCTCACCATCTTTTTTCGCTGTCGGTTTGATTGTGCCTCTGTTCGCTTTCGCAGAACTCTCCAATGACACGGTGCTCGGCCCGGGCCTGCGCTCGCAGCCGGCATACGATGGCTCTGCATCCCAGCGTGTAGAGTTTGTTCCGGTTGTCCGATACCTCGGCCGGCCCTGGTTCGTACGCTCGACTCAGGGCGTGCTCGAGGGCGGTGTCCGGATGGAACTCGCGCCGGGGCTGCACGTCGGGGCACAACTTGCTTACGAGCCTGGGCGCGAGGCGAGCGAGTCCGTTTTCCTCAGGAATAACAACGTCTCTAGTATCAACCCCGGGGCGTCAATCGGCGCGCATCTCGAATGGGACCAAAAAATTGGTCCCGTGCCGGTCACACTTCTCGTGCGCGCGCGCCAGAACACCGATTTCGATCTGGGCGCCCAAGTCGACCTCCGCCTCAGTGCAGGTATTTTCCAAAGTGGACGTGTTGCTGCGGGATTATTTACGCAGGCGACGTGGGCAAACGCGAAGTCGACCAGCTCTTTCTATGCCGTTACACCGCCGCAGTCTGCCGTTACGGGCTTGCCGGCATTCGCTGCAGGAAGCGGATGGTTGTTTGGCAGCTTCGGGCTGCTATGGTCGGTCGACCTGATCCGGAACTGGGTTGTGCTCGGCAGCATGGAGGCGCGGCACCTGCAAGGTGACGCCGCGAGCAGTCCGCTTACGGAGCGCTCGACGAATTATTACGTGGCCGCAGGGCTTGCCTATCGTTTTTGAAGGGCGAGATACGCTGACTCTCAAACGACCGTCAGCAAAGCGGTTGAAATCGTAAGGAGGGTTAGAGGGGTCGGATAGGTAAAGAATGATCTGATCGTGAATCGTTTCCGGTCGTTGTCTTTACGGGAGGGAAAAAAGATCATGAAACACCGAAAGATAACATTCAAGGCGATTATTGTGATGCTCTTCGCGGGTGGATTGATCACAGTAAGTAGCGGGGCCTTTGCCCAAGGCAGCATCACGGGTTCCGTAAGCGATCTCTCAAGCAACGGGGGTATTCAAGGGGCGATCATCACCGTAAGAGATGCAAGCACCGGCATGTTGGCAGGAACAGATACTACCGATGCGTTGGGTAACTATTCAGTGGGTGTTCCATCCCGGGGGAATTACATTCTCCTGGCATCAAAACTCGGATATGACGATATGCCGGCACCGGATGTGATCGAGCTTTCCGATGTGACCCCGAGTCGGACCGTAAATATCGCCATGGGCGAGAAAGGGTGGTTGAAGTACAAGCCCGAGGGACCGACGCGAGCCTTGAATTGGGATACAGGGGCCGGCAAGAGTTACCTCATCCCGGCCCTCGAAATCCCGGCCTTCATTTTGGCCCTCAATGGGGTCGCTCGGCTCGTTTACCCAAATGAAAGAGAGGGTGGGAAAAAAGTATATAGCTCGACTCCATCCACGTTCGCTAACAACGTCGCGCATGAACCCTGGGGGTTCGACCAGGACCCCTTCAATACAAATCAGTTCAATCATCCCTACCAGGGATCCATGTACTATGGATTCGCGCGATCGGCCGGCCTCGGCTTCTGGGAATCGTCCGCCTATACCTTCGCGGGCAGCTTTCTCTGGGAGACAGGGGGAGAAACCACGGCACCCTCCATCAATGACCAGATCGCGAGCGGTATCGCCGGGGTCTTCTTCGGGGAGGCGCTTTTCCGGATGGCCAGCCTGATGCTCGAGGGCGGCGGTGAAAAACCGGGATTCTGGCGTGAACTGGGCGCTACGGTGATATCGCCCCCCACCGGCTTCAACCGCCTCGTTTTCGGCGAGCGTTTCGCGCCCGTGTTCCCGAGCCATGATCCGGCCACCTTCTGGCGTTTGCGGTTCGGCGCTTTTTTCAACGACCGCTTGAAGGACCAGGGCGAACTGAGCCCCGTCGGCAGGACGCAAGCGACTGCGGACTTCTCCATGGACTATGGGCTCCCTGGGAAACCGGGCTATAGCTATGACCGCCCCTTTGATTACTTCAATTTTCAGGTCACGGCTGTCAGCAACAAAGACAACCTGCCCGAGGACGTCATGATACGCGGCCTCCTCTTCGGAGATAAATACGAAGCGGGCGGCTCCTATCGAGGGATATGGGGACTTTACGGCGGCTATGACTACATATCGCCGCAAATCTTCCGTGTTTCGAGCACATCCGCCTCTCTCGGCACCACCTTCCAGTGGTGGCTCACTCACGCGCTGGCGCTCCAAGGCTCGGCCCTCGGCGGGGTCGGCTACGGCGCGGGCGGCAACATCGCCGGAGTGGGGGAACGGGACTACCACTACGGCATCGCCCCGCAGGGACTCCTCGCGCTCCGCCTCATCCTTGGCGACAAGGCCATGCTGGACGCAACGGCTCGCGGGTACTATATCAGCGGCTTGGGGTCCACCGAGACGGGGGGGAGCGAGACCATCGGCCGCTTGAACACGGGGCTTACTGTTCGTATTTACGGCCGCCACGCTCTCGGGATCCAGTACCTGGCGTCGGTCCGGGATGCGCACTATCCCGATCAGCCCAACAGTCACCAGACAGCGGGGACCTTCAGCCTCGTTTACACCTTCCTCAGCGACACCGGATTCGGCGCTGTCGAGTGGCGTTGACAGGCGGTGAACCGCACGTTGGCGGAGGCGAGGATATGAACGGAAACTTAATCACTGCACTCATAATTCGATTTTACCGCTTTGGAATGGTAATCTTCAACCACTACCCTAAGTCAATTGTCACCAGTTGTAGGTGTTCTCGATAACTGACATGCTCACCTGCTGCTTCGTCGGTCCATAAACGTTATTCTGTGATGAGAAAGGCCCCTGCGAAGCACTGGAATAAGGAAGCATAATCCTAACTTTACCCCGAAAATGGGTGGCCCTGGCCTTTGGAATCCTAGTTTTCCTGATGGGCGCTACTCCGTTTTTGGTGCGCCCCGCAGATAACTTGATACTGGGTTTCTAGGGTAATGTCGCGGGCGAAAACAGGGAAGATCGTTTCCCGAGGGATGTTGGTTTTCCCAGGGTCATTTTGAGATATTCAAGCATAAGTTCTTCCACCATCTGCTCTTTTGATGCGTCCACAAAGGATTGCTTTTCGTCCGCTTCAGATTTGCCTGTTTTACCGGTCTGGATCGCTGAAGTTCGTAGCACCTGCTGTAGAGCGGCATATTGGCCGGCCAAAACCGACGCTGGCATGTTTGAAAGCGATTGATAGACCGAGGTCAACTGACTCGGAGGGGGAAGACGGGGCGACTCAAGAACCATTCTGAAATTCTGGGCATAGCGTTTCATGCCTCCCAGTATGTGACCCGGTTTGACAAAGTTGATACCTAACCAGCCGGCTCGAAGCCATTGAAAAGCTCCGGTCCTGACCATGGCGAGCTACCTGATTCGGCATATACGACAACTGAAAAATAATCGTAGATGTAAGTCTTAGCCCATCCAAACCCGGTTTCCATGGTCCCCGGTTCGTTTGAATAGAAGTAGGTCCAGTCGTTGTCATTGCCCAGAATAACCCCCTTCTTTCCGACATTTGACGCATCGATTTGTTTCGATACGGAAATTAACACTTGTTGGCCCTTGTGGTTGAGGAGGATAAGGGTTCTTTGCAGGTCATATTCGTAATAGACCCCGGTGATGAGATCAGGGGTGTTGGAATCGTGCTGCAGACCGCGAATGACGACTGGAGCCTCGTCAGGAGAAACCACGCTCCAACTGCCCGGCATTTCATGCATGTCACTTCCAGGATTAGACCAGATGGAGTAGCGCAGGGAAGATGGTCTCGTGATGATTGACGGAATGAGAGAACTGTGGGAGTACTCCATGAATCGAGGAAAGACGATCCCTGCGTCGAACTCATAGTAGGCGCCGGAACACTGCTTCGATTCAGGGAGGGAGTATTCCTTGCCATTCTTTGAGGTCAGGACGTAATCCACGAGGGTAGCGATCGCCTGTTCATCAAGGCCGGCTTTGGAATCGCTGCAATACTGCACGAGACGCGTTGCAGCGTCGCTCACAGGGCGGGGGATGTCCGTGAGAGAAGCTGCGGGAACGGGCGGATACGCCACCATGAGCAGCAACCCGAGCAGAAAGCAGCGCCATATCCTCGAAGAATGCCAAAAAATAGTCCCTTGATTCACGTTAAGATATTATAGCAACGATCTATTTTTCCCGCAAAGCATAGGAGCGGAAGGCCGTGTCAGTGCAATATTGCGTCGCACTACCGCCTGCTCCAGGGCATGGACTTTTCCCTGCGGCGTTTCTTCTTTGTGGCGACCCGGGGCCGATGCCCTTCAGGCAAGGCAACGGTTTACCCTTGACAAGAAGCACCGCAAAGTTACCCATTGGGTCCAACAAATCTCCCCAAATGCGGCTCTGGTTGACCAACTTCGTTACGCGCTTCATATCGTAATCCTTGATTTCAACAACGATGACGGATACAGCATTCGCAGGTGGATTAAAGCGACAAGTTCTTCCTCGCAGCCCTCCTTACAACAGGGACGAGAAATCCCCGATGAGACGTTCTATTGTGTCATTCTCGAGGCCGACGCAATCCTTCCCCCCTCGAACCCCTCAACGCACCCCGCCCGAGGCAATCATGAAAGCCCCGGGAGAAGCGCACCCGTTGAAACCTTACGTTCGCCCGTGATACCATGGCAGTACCGCATGATTGATCACGAAGGAGACGCATCACGGAAAAGGTCGTGTCGCGGGACGGTACTTCGATCGCTTTTCAACGCTCCGGCGCCGGGGCGCCCCTCGTCCTGGTCCACGGCACGAGCAGTACCCTCCAGACCTGGGCTCCGCTCCTTCCTTTCCTGGAGAGGCATTTCACCGTCTACGCTGTCGACCGGCGCGGTCGCGGCGAGAGCGGTGACAGCGCGGCCCCTTACGCCATGGAGCGGGAGTTTGAAGACGTGGCGGCCGTGGTCGATGCAATCGGCGATAGGGCCCATCTGTTCGGTCATTCCTACGGGGCCATCTGCGCCTTGGAGGCCTCTCTGTTGACTGCCCGTATAGATCGACTGATCCTCTATGAGCCCCCGATCCCGGAGAGCAGCTCCCACGGCGGCGACGACAAGGTCCTGGAGAAGATGCAGAACCTTCTTGCCGCCGGCAACCGTGAGGCCGTCACCACGGTCATGAGGGAGATGGTGAGAAGGCCTCCGCAGGAGATTCAGCTTTCAAAGTCAATGCCCGCGTGGCCAAGCAGGGTGGCCGCAGTGCACACCATCCCGAGGGAAATCCTGGCCCTCCGGAAGTACTCCTTTGAGCCGCACCGGTTCAAAGCAGCCGTGAGCCCAACGCTGCTTCTCTTGGGGGGCGAGAGCCCGGCCCATTTCAGGGCAGCCGTTCGCCTCTTGGAATCCGTCCTGGCGAACAGCAAGACCGCGGTCATGGCCGGCCAGCAGCATGCCGCAACGGAGACGGCGCCGGAGCTGCTGGCGGAGGCCGTATCGGCTTTCCTGCTTTCGCGATAGCGACTGATCGGTTTTCATGGCCGGGACAACGCAGGGTCATTGACCACCGGCGGAAACGACGGGGGGTTCTACCAGCGGCCGGTTGTTACTGCGCACTTTCGAAGCGAAATCTTCACTTTTAGCCATGTGAGGAAATGCGCGATTCGTAGGTGGAACAAAGTGCGGAGTTCTTCCTGTAGTCAACACTTTTGTCTTCCCATTCGCGGTTGCACACTTCAGATGGTAATTGACAGCAGGCAGAAAAGGCAGGGCCGTTACTGACCCTCGTGAAGTGCTGTGAATACAGGCTATTCCTTGAATCCTTCTCTTAGGCACCGTGAGATTTGCGTTTCATGTCTGTAGAGCGGATGTGCCCACTCGTTGTTTCAACACCCCGTGGTTATGCAAATCGCCTTCACATAGAGGGCCGGATTTCACTCGATCTCAGGTTTCTTGCCAGGTTGTTCGATATCTTCACCTGTATTTGCCGGACTCTTTCTTTTGATGTGTTGAAGCGTTGACCGATCTCCTCCAATGTCAGTGGATCCTCCGCCATAATGCGATTATCGAGAATAAAGCACTCCTTCTCGTTGAGCCGCTTCTTGAAGGCGCCGAGCCTTTTGTGGAGCATTTCCGCGGTGTCTTTCTCAATCACTGTTTCCTCTATGTCCTCACCGCTTCCTATCGTATCCATGAGCGGATTCCCGTCTTCGTGTTGGGGTGCTTCCAGCGAAACATCTAGGTGATATAGCCGCTGCTCCATCTCTTCGATCTCCGGCGCGGTGGCGTCGAGGTTATCGGCAAGGAGGCGTGCGGAAGGGACGATGCCGGATCTCTCAAGCCTCTCCTTCTCCCTCTTCAGGCTGTAAAAGAGCTTCCTATGGCTGTCCGTGGTGCCGATCTTCACCATGCTCCACGTATCCATGAGATATCTCAGCATGCGGGCCCGTATCCAGAACGAAGCATATGTTGCGAACCTTATCCCCATTTCGGGATCGTATTTCCCGACGGCATGCATCAGTCCTATGTTTCCTTCCTGGATGAGGTCGGGAAGGTTGAAGTGGCTACGGTAATGAAGGGCTATCCTGACCACGAGCCTGAGATTGGCGAGCACCATCTTCCGCCCGGCCTCCTTGTCCCCCATTCGCACCCGCTGTGCAATTGCCCGTTCTTCTTCCCTCGTCATGAGGGGATGCTTTGATACCTCGCGAAGATAGGCTCTCAAGGGATCGCGAACTTCCGGCGTCTCCGATCCCGGCTCGGACGCACTTGAGTCTTCCAGGCAGCGAGGGGAGTTCATGGATCGTCTCCTCAGGCTCGCGCAATGAGTGACAGTGTTTCTCGCGGAATGGCGGAGGAGTGGCAAGAAACAGGCCACGCTCCCGCCGTGCGGAGGTATAGGTCTGGTTCACTGGCGTGGGAGGTAGTCAATCCGAAAACGGCAAGAGCTATGCCCACCATTACCGCCAAAATCATTACCGCCAAAATCATTTTCATATGGCGTCTCCTCATATGAGTTCTTTTTCATCTGGCGGCTCGGCGGTCTTGCTGATGAACAGACGGCGGTGGACACCTAAAGACCCGTTGGCTTTCCGTCCCACTCTCACGAGTGGTTTGGCTTTGGCAGATTACCCCCTATGTTATACTATGTAATACCTAATGTCAAGATAAAACGTGCAGGTCTGGGAAAATAGGTTCCTCTCGCTTTCAACTGGCAATTCACACTCGCACGAGAAGCCCTCATGTGAGGAGTAGTAAGCGAACTCGGGAAGAAAGTGTTACTCACCTATATTTGTGTCATATGGCAAGTGGTGGTTTTAGGGTACGATGAAGAAGGTCGATGGATGTCAAAAAACCATTACTGGGTCAACGGGGAGGCCATATGATCAACAACAGCTCATACGAGCGATGGGGCAGGCTGGAGAACAAGAGCCTTGATCAGCAGTTTCTTCAGGAGATCGTACAAGGGCTCAATTGTTCACCCTTTGAGGGGAAGGCCGTCCTGGATGCGGTGTACCATGTGTACGGTCATTACTTTGAGGCGAGTCCATCGTTGAAGCCGGGTCAGGTGAGCATGCAGGTCCTCGCGACAGAGGCCAGGGCCGGCCAATCGATAGCAGCATCTCCGCAGGTCATGGTCGTCCTCACCGTGAGTGATGAGAAAGAGGACCTTGGTATCCGGGAAGAGGGCGGTGTCGTTGCGCTGAGAAGGCACAAAATCGAGAGGCTCTGCCGGGAAGCGTTCGATCAGGGTGGACTCCTCACGGTGGAAGATTTGGCCTACCGGATCCTGAACTGCGGGGAGAGGACCATCTGCAGGGATCTCGCGTACTTCCGCAAAACGAATATCGTCATCCCCCTCCGCTCCACAGTCAAGGATATTGGCCGCACCCTCTCACACCGGCTCTCTATTATCAAGCTCTGGGCGCAGGGCAAAGAATACTCCGAGATCTCCCGGCAGGCCTACCACAGTTTGAAAGCAGTACAGAACTATGTCGACAAGTTCAAGAGGAGCGTGCTGCTTTCCCGGGAAGGCTATGATACGAAGCACATCTCCTTTCTGCTGAGGCTATCGGCCCCATTGGTGGAGCAGTACCTTGAACTCTCCCATACCCTTGATTTTGTTGATCACAGGAAGAAGGAGCTCACAACGTTCTTTAAAAAAAATGGGGCGTCCCACCGGAAGGTGCACTCATGATGAGATCTCCCGATCACGTGCGGCGCTTCACTTCGGTAAAGACACGTTCCCTCAAAGGGGTTCTTGACTCCTTCTTCAAGAACGAATTTCCCAAGCTGATCGGTCCCCTCTTGCGGAGCAAGCTCGTCGAGGAACTGATCAGGCTGCTTGAAAAGACGCTTCCTCTCAAAGAGCATGTACAGCCCGGACAGGTGGTCTGGAACGTGGTCTCAATCCGTACCAGGGCTGATGCGTTCAACCCGGTGTTTGTCCCCGTCGTACTAACCATGGTTCATGAAGACGATATTGTGCAATTGACGAAAGGAGTTCATCCGTCAATCGTGGCACAAAGCGTCATCGCCCGCATGATGCATGAAGCGCATGCCCAAGGCGGCCTCCTTTCCACACGCGACATCGGGCTGCTCACCTGGCGCAATGCATCCGGCCTATCGCAACTCCGAAGACGCTATGAGCGCGCACAGGGCGTTATTCTGCCCCACCCGGGCTCTCTACAGGATATGGGAAGCTGCATCTCCCACAAATCGGTGATTGTGAGAAAAGTGGTGGTCGACAAGAAAGACCCGCTTACCACGTCCCGGGAGACGGCCCATTCAATGCTCGCCGTGGACCACTACCTCAAAGACTTCCACAGGGTGCGCCTGTGCCATATAGACGGGAAGGATGCCGACTTCATTTCCTTCGCCACCGGCCTCAAAAAGCATGTGGTAAAGGAGTACATAAAAATCGCCGAGGAATGTGATGCGAATGCCCCAGACTATGATTCTGTCACTTCCCTTGCGATACCAGAGACCGCTGAAGATGGGTCGGGACAAAGCCTGCGCGTCCGGCCGGAGCACTCCATAGCTCAGGGCCGGCGACCAACGGGAGAGCGCAGGTGAGGGTGACACTTTCATGTTGGATCAACATAATGAAAAAATGTCTTGACATGCCAATTGGCATAATCGCTCCGTGGGTAACACCTGAAATCGAAATCGGCCGGAGGACGACGGCGTCGGGTTCGATTCTGGCGGAAGTGCGCCAAACCCCCGGTGCACCCGAAAGCTATGTTCGGTCAGATAGTTAGCGAAGCGCCGTACCTCTTCAGCCATCCCACTTTTTCTTGATACTTTGGGACAATCTTATCAACCTCATTCCAGAAGGCGCTATCATGTCTGGGGTATTTCAGATGCGCCAACTCATGAACGATGAGATACTCGATCACGGATACAGGCGCCATCATTGCTTTCCAGTGAAAATTGAGCTTGGCCTTCTTTACCGAACAGGAGGCCCAGCGGTTCTTGAGTTCCAGAATAGATACCTCTTTTAGGTGCAGACCCATCTTGTCCGCAAACGCATGAGCCCGCGCGGACATAAAAACCTTGCCTTGCTTTCTGTAGAAGTCCCTCAGGAGATCAGGCAGTCTATCCCGTTGCTCTTCGGGCGCATAGAAATACTTGCCTTTCAGCCTTAAATCTCTCACTTCCGAAGAAAACTGCAAATAGTAATTCCGCCCGAGATAGAGAAATGATTGTCCGTTCACCGGTTCCCGCTCGGTTTTGTGTTCATTCAAGAGCGCCTGCTTTGCAAGGTACTTATGAATCTGGTATTCCCGCCTCCTTATCAGGTCATCTATTTCCGCGTCACTAAGGCTTTCAGGAACATAAAGGTACCGTGCAACGTGGACCTGGTTCACGTCGAACCCGCACGGCGGAGGGTTCGGCTCCAACTACTGCGGCCCCCAGTACGTGGCGGTGGGTTTCGCCGTGAGGAATATCCCGAAGGGCGAGCACTACAAGCTCGTCATCAACGGGAAGAACCGCGGCACATTCGTGAAGGCATAGGAGGAGACCATGAGCGCATTTATCGTGGAAGACGAAACCATCAACAAGGTCATCGCCTGTCTCAACAGCGTGGAGAACGGCCCCGATCACGCCGATTGGATCACGCGGCCGCTTCGAAACATCGCCTATATCGGCAAGCTCGGGAAGACGCTCGGCGAGGCGATGTTCGCCCTCAACGTGGCATCGGTAGAGGAACGCTATGGGGAAGGCTCTGCGACGGAATTCCGCCCCCTCGACTACCAGTTCAAGGACATCGTCTCCCCTGACCCATAGCGGCGTACAAGGCCCTGCAGTGCTTCCTCTACCAGTCCTGCGAGGGTGAGTGCGACAGGGACAAGCTGTTCATCGCCCTCGAGAAGGTCAAGGCCGAACTCGCTCAGTACATCGTCAACCGGCTCCCTCAATACGAAAGCGCAGTGTGGGGGTGACACATGACAAGGACAGAGCGAGCGGCATCGAAGGCGCGTATCGAGGCGGCCATCACCGAGGCGCGGGAGATCGTCAAAGAAGGCGTGTGCCCTCACTGCGGCGCCCGGCTCAGACACAATTCCACCATTGCCGGCTGGTGGCAGTGCGGCCGCTATGGAGTCGACCAGTTCCGGGCCCCTGAGTACAGAGGGGATCCCGATTGTAGCTTTCAATGCTTTACCCAATAAAACGAGGAGGTGTCACATGGTGCTTATGACCAAGGAGATCACGAAAGCAGCACAAAAGCAGTACCCCAAGGGCAACGACCTGGAAACCCAGAAGATCGTGGCGAAGTTCTTCGACCCCACCGGCTCCTGGACCTGGTATCTCATGAACCAGGACCCCGAAGACCCCGACTACCTGTGGGGCATCGTGAAGGGCTTCGAGGTGGAGGTCGGGAGCTTTTCGCTCTCCGAGCTCCAGCAGACCAAAGTCCGCTTCGGGTTAGGCATCGAGCGCGACACGGGCTTTCGCCCCATGCCGGCAAAAGAGGTATGGGAGCAGTTACTCGCCGGAAAGCACATCTAACCGCCCTGACGATGGGGAGGGTGGCGCCCTCCCCGAAACCCACGAGGTCGGCGGAAAGCCAGATCAAATCCACAAAGGAGGCAGTAACCATGAGAACGAAGAAGATCAAGGAAACGAAACCGGCAGAGAGACAGACCACCGCACCAGAGAACGGAAGCTGCGTCGAGGACCTGCCCGAACCGCCCGCGATGAAAACCGTGTACGGAGACATCGAGCGGGAGCCCCAACAGGAGGCCGCCACAGAATCTGCTTTCCCCGAAGGCTTTCAGGCAGTCGATCCGATCACCGATGCGATCGTGGCTGGCAAAAAGAAAGACGAAGACACCTTCGAGCCCGTCCTCCTCACTCTCAAACTCCAGGGCGTCCTACAGGGCCTGTCCATCGCCAACGAGGTCATTCAGAAGAGCTACATGCCTATCCTCGAGTGCGTCAAGATCGAGGCGACCGAGGCCGGCGTCACCATGACGGCGACCGACCTGGAGAGCTTCTGGAGACGGCCCCTCACCGGATCGGGCGGACCGGTAGCCCGCTGCATCCCCGCCCATGTCCTGCTCTCAGAGATCCGGGCCCTCCCCGCCGGCACCGAAGACCTAGAACTGCTCTTCAAGGCCCACACGGTGAGCGTCAACGGCCGTTGCGACATCATCACTCAGGACGCAGAGGAGTTCCCGGACCTCGACATCCCTCAGTTCGACGGTCAAATGGCAGCCGGCATGCTGGCCGCTTTCCGGAAGGTCATCCCGGCGGTCTCCAAGGACTCGACGCGTTACTCCTTATGCGGCGTATACGTGGACTTTAAGGAGTCAAAAGTGGTCGGCACGGACGGGTTCAGGATGCACACCGAAGACTTCACTCCAGCGGACCCCACCATGAAGCCGTGCATCATCCCCCTCAAGGCCGCGAAGATCATCGCGCGGCATGGAAACGACATGCTCGGCTGGATGGGTAACGAGACCCGCACCTATCTTCCAATGCAGAGCGGCGTCTTCGCAACGAAGCCCATCGAGGGCACCTATCCCGACTGGAAGGTAGTGAAGCCGAACCCCCCGAACACCATCGTCTTCGACCCGGAGGAATTTTTCAAGGTCATCGAGGGAGCCAACGCCATATCGGAGAAGGCGGGAATAACCCTCAGCGTCAACGGCACGCTCACCATCAAGAGCGAAGGCGGGTCCGGGACCTACAAGTGGGAGATTGCCGCAGAGTCGTCCCATAAGGGCAAAAAGCCTCTCGCCTATACGTTCAACTCTCTCTTTCTCGCAGACGCGATCAAGGCCTTCCCGAAGGACAGGGTAACCCTCCAGGTCCCCGACAGTTACGGTGCCTGTCTCCTGAACGAGAAGGCCGTTATCATGCCGATCCGGCTATAATAAGTAATCGAACGCAAAGGGAGGCGACCGAATGCACGACATCTACACCATCGGCTACCGGGGAATGACCCTGGAGAGGCTCATTGAGATCATGGACGAGAAAAACATCAATCGGCTCCTTGATGTGCGGAGCAAGCCGTATTCCAGGCAGGTGCAGTTCAACGGACGCGAACTGGCGAAGCATCTTGGTGAGCGCTACCTCTGGAAAGGCGACATCCTTGGCGGGCTCTCCGGGCCCATCCCGGAGGAGGGGATCGCTTTTCTCGTTACCATCAGACAGACGGAGACCGTGCTCATCATGTGCATGGAGCACGACCCCGTTTCCTGCCACCGGCTCTATGACATAGGCCGGCGCCTCTACGCCGCCTGCGCCGACGCCATACACCTCATCGACGAAAACGGCGTCCTGCGGGAGGCTATGACCAGCATGTATGAAGGGGGTAAGCTATGGAAATGAAGCTGCCGCTGAACCGTATCTACGCAAACCCGAATCAGCCCCGGAAGCAGTTCGACCCCGAGAAACTCCGGGAACTTGCCGGATCTATCAAGGAATACGGCGTTCTGGAGCCTATCGTGGTGGCACCCCGGGGCGACAGATATATGATCATCGCAGGGGAGAGGCGCTTCCGTGCCTCCTCCCTCGCGGGTCTCACCGAAGTGCCTGTTCTCATAAAGGATGTCGATGACGACATGGTTGAAGAGCTGGCGCTCCTCGAGAACGTTCAGCGACAGGACCTCACCATCATCGAGGAGGCGAGGGCGTACCAGGCCCTCCTCGACCGCGGGATGAGCAAGGAGGAGCTGGCTACCAAACTCGGCAAGATGCCTTGGCGCATCGACGAGCGCACCAGCCTCCTCAATCTCTCCCCGGTCCACCAGAAGCTCGTGGAGGCCGGCAAGATCGGCAACTCCGAGGCGTTCGAAATGAGCCGGGTCTCGGAGGATAAACAAGCGCTCATCCTGAAGAAGATTCAGGTGGGTGAACTCGGGACCTACAACAAGCTCCGCTCGTTCGTTGACGGCATGATCCTCTGCGAGAAACAGGAGGCCATCTTCGCCCTCCAGGAGATGACCTTCGAGGAGAAGCAGTCCGTGGGGCGGTTCCAGAGCCTCATGCGCACCATCCACTCCCTCATAAAGGAAGCGGGCGACGAGCATGCCGTGAAAAAGGCAGCCTTCCATTCTGCCGTCTCCGCGGAAGAGCTGGATCTGATCATCAGGCACCTGATGAGGCTACGGAAGCTCGTCCTGGCAGGGTCGGGCATCAAGGACGCGATGGAGGCGGCTTAACAAACTGGGCGGGCCTTCTCTCCGCGTGGAGATCGGCGTAATGGTATACTATCAGGCGTGATCGGTTCGACAAGAGCCATAATGATTTGTCTCCCAATGGGAGACATTCCTAAGAGTGGAGTTTTAAAACGTGAATATAAGGATGGTGAAGGATATGGCAATCTTAGCAGAGTGCCCAACGTGTCATAAGAAGCAGGCGGCAAAGAATCGGATCTGTGTCTGTGGTGCGGACCTCGTGAAGGCAAAAAAACTGCAGAAGGTACGCTACTGGGTTAATTATCGGCTGCCTGATGGTAAGCAGCGCCGAGAGGCTGCAGGATATCTTATCGAGGAAGCAAAGGCGGCAGAAGGCAAGCGAAAGGCCCAAAAGTACGAGAACCCCGGAATCCTCGAGAAGGTGCCCGCGGAGAAGATGACCTTTACCGAGCTCGCCGACTGGTACGTGAACCTGAAGTCTACCCAAAGCCTGGCCTCTCATGACCGTGTGAAGCAGGCCCTGGCCAATTTCAACGCAACCTTCGGCGGCCGGATCGTGAGTAGCCTGAAGCCTGTCGACCTGGAAGATTATCAACAGAAGAGGATCGATGAAGGCAGGGCCCCTGCTACGATCGACATGGAGACTAGGATCGCAAAGACCATGGTCACCAAGGCCTTCGATAATGACATAGTGGACGGCCGTACCTTGAAGGCCTTCAGGAAGATCAAGCGGCAGCTTAAGAGGGCCGCCAATGCCAGAAGGCAGACCCTGGGCATTGATCAATACCTGAAGGTTCTCCAAGTATCGCCGCTCCATTTGCGGGCTTTCGTTACCGTCGCCTACAATACCGGGATGCGCCTCGGCGAGCTACGGGCGCTGAAATGGTCTCACATTGACAGGGACAAGGGCGTAATCCGGCTGACGGCCGATCTGACGAAGGAGGCCAGGCCCAAGGTGGTTCCAATGAATCACCACGTCCTGGAAACCCTGTTGACTCTGCCTCGGGCTATTCACCATGATTTTGTCTTTACCTTCAGGAACGCGCCGATCAAGAGCAAAGGTGGTCTGAAAGACTCATTTCGGGACGCCTGCCGCAAGGCTGAAATCCCTTATGGCCGACATGTGAGCGGCGGGATCACTTTCCACGACATCCGGCGCACCGTTAAGACGAACATGCTCAACGCCGGCGTCGACAAAGTGCACCGCGACCTGATCCTCGGGCACAGCTTGCAGGGGATGGATGCCCACTACATGGCGCCTTCCGAGGAGGACCTTCACCGGGCCATGGCGTGCTATACGAAGTGGCTGGACAGATCAGCTCACTCAGAAAGATGTTGACCAAACTGTTGACCAAACGTCTACGCCTGGCGGGCTTGTAAATTGCTAAGTACTTGAAAGTATTGGTGCCGAAGGCGGGAATCGAACCCGCACGGGGGGTGAACCCCACCGGATTTTGAGTCCGGCGCGTCTGCCTGTTCCACCACTTCGGCCTACTTATACAATAGAGGATTTCAGGGCCCAAATCAAGTTCTCGGACGGCGAAGAGCGCCTTTTTTGGAGTGTCGGACAAGGGCACACAACGGACGCTCTTCGCCGCCGTCCCATGCGCGCCGCCGCCAAAGATTGCTGCTTTAGGCTCGCGAGGAGTCCGCTGATCAAGGCTGCAGGACAAGATGGGGATCGGCCTAAACGTCTTGCAATCGCCCGAGATTCCGTATATCATTAGCTTTCTGACTATCAAAGAGGGTACTTTCGCACCCTTAGGATCTAATCGCCAAAGGAGGACAGGGTTATGAGGATAGTGTTGCTGGGTGCACCCGGCGCCGGAAAAGGGACGATAGCGAAACAGTTGACGGCCCGCGACGGCTCCGTGCAGATCTCAACGGGAGACATCTTGAGAGGAGCGGTAAAGGCCGGATCCGAGCTGGGAAAAAAGGCGCAGGGCTATATGGAACGGGGAGACCTCGTACCGGACAGTCTCATAATGGATATCATGGAAGCCAGACTCCAGGAGCCGGATGCGAAGAAAGGCTTCATTCTCGACGGCTTCCCCCGCACGATCCCCCAGGCGGAGGCATTGAAGATCCTCCTTCAGAAACTCGCCATCAAACTCGACACGGTCATCGACATCGACGTGCCCAAGGCCGTCATCCTTGACCGCCTTACCACCCGCAGGACCTGCTCCAACCCTGACTGTCAGGAGATCTACAACGTGAAGAGCAAGCCCGCATCGCCGGACGGCAAGTGCCTCAAGTGCGGCTCTCCCGTAGTCCAGAGGGCAGACGAGACGGAGGAGGCGATAACGATCAGACTGGCGACCTACAACGAGAAGACAGCCCCCCTCATAGATTTCTACAGGAAGGAAGGCCTCCTGAAGACCGTCTCCTCTCTGAGCAGCGAGGAGATAGTCAAGGAAGTCATCAAGGGTGTCAAGTAGTAAGAGCAGACCGGGAGGGGATGGCCCGCAACTGGCGCGCGCCATCCCCAAGCCTACTGTGATCCTCATTCATCCCCCTGTCGTGAAGCCCTCCGAGCCGCCCGCGGGCCTGGCGAAGCTCTCCGGCGCCCTAAAAGACCACGATCTTCGCCACATTCTCGTCGACGCGAATCTTGAAGCCATACTCTTTCTCCTGGAGCACGCCTCGCTGTCTCGCCCGGACGTCTGGACCGCCAGGGCGCACAAACATATCCGGCGCAATCTGGCCTCTCTCAGGGAAAGGGCCACCTACCGCTCGTTTGGCAGATATCAGAGGGCAGTGGCCGACGTAAATCGTCTTCTCGAAGCGAGCGCGCATGCGTTCGTGCGTATGAGCCTCGCCGACTACGAGGATCGCCGCCTTTCTCCGCAAAGGAGCGGGGATCTTATGTACGCCGCCGAGCATCCGGAAGAGAGCGTCTTCTACCCTTACTTCAGCGTGCGCCTGACCAGTCTCATGGGTGACAATGGAAGCGCTCCCATAGTCGGTTTCTCCCTCAATTACCTGAGTCAGGCCCTCCCCACCTTCGCAATGGCCGGGTTCGTGAGGAAGGAGCTGCCCGGAGCGCGGATCGTTCTCGGGGGAAGCCTCGTCACGTCATGGGCCTCGAATCCGATCTGGAAGAACCCCTTCCAGGGGCTCGTCGACGAGGTCGTGCCCGGCCCGGGCGAAAACGCCCTCCTCTCCATGATGGGAGAAAAGTCCGACGAAAGGCTTCTCCCACCGAGCTTCGACGGCCTTCCTCTGGATCAGTACCTCTCTCCCGGCCTTGTCCTTCCGTACTCGGCGTCCAGGGGATGCTACTGGCGGCGCTGCTCATTCTGTCCCGAGAAGGCTGAGGGCACACCCTATCGCCCTACCCCGCCGGAGATGGTAGACGAACATCTTCGGGAGCTTTCGTCACGACACAGACCGTCCCTCATTCACCTCGTGGACAATGCTCTCAGCCCCGCCCTCATGACCAGGATTGCCGAAGGCCCTTTTGGAGTCCCCTGGTGCGGCTTCGCCCGATTCGTTCCTCTTCTCACCGATGTCGATTTCTGCAAAGCCTTGAAGGCCTCCGGATGCGTGATGCTGAAGCTCGGCCTCGAATCGGGTGACCGCCACGTGCTGGAGGCCCTCGAAAAAGGCTTGAGCCTTGAGACCGCGGCAAGGGCTTTGGCGGCCCTGAAGCAGGCAGGCGTGGCGACCTATGTCTACCTGCTCTTTGGCACCCCTCCCGAGACAAAGGCATCGGCCCAAAGAACCCTCGATTTCGTTGCCGCTCACAGCGGATCCATCGATTTTCTCAATGTCGCCCTTTTCAACCTGCCCGTCCATTGCGCGGAGGCTGGAACGCTCGAACTGAGGCCGTTCTACGACGGCGATCTCGCCCTTTACGCCGATTTCGTCCACCCCCTCGGCTGGGACAGACGAGCGGTGAGGCTCTTCCTTGACAAGGAATTCCGGAGGCACCCTGCCATCCGCCCTATCATCTTGCGCCAGCCACCCCTGTTCACCTCGAATCATGCCCCTTTTTTCCGCATGGAGCAGCCTGTTTCGGGGCCGGCCGCCCCCTAGGGCCGTCTTCTCGAGGCCTCGCGACCGTGCGAGACCCCTTGCAAATTGGCCCGTCCTGTTGCAGAATGAAACAAGAGAGGCCTTAACCCCGCGACGATGAGCCCGGGAAATGATCGTCTTTTCGGTTGATCGCAAGAATTGCGAGAAAAGGAGATTCACAACACAACAGGGAGGATTTATGCTGTACAGAACGCTGGGAAAGACCGGCTTGAAAGTCTCTATCCTCGGATTCGGGGCCATGAGGCTGCCAATGGAAGGTGACGCCCCTCCCGGGACGTTCGATCCCGCCATACCCGTCGACGAGCGTAAGTCCGTTGACATGATAAAGTACGCCGTAGCCAACGGCGTCAATTATTTTGACTCCGCGTACATGTACCACAACGGAAAGAGCGAGGTGATCCTCGGCAAAGGCCTGAAAGGCCAACGCGACAAAGTGCTTGTCGCTACGAAGCTCCCGGTGGTCCTGGCAAGGGCGCCCGAGGATTTCGATAGGTTCATTAATGAGCAGCTCACAAGGCTCGCCACGGACTACCTGGACATCTACCTGCTCCACGGGCTCGACAGAGGGAGCTGGCCCAGGGTGAGAGACATGGGGATCCTTCAATTCCTCGACCGCATCAAGGCCGACGGAAGGGCGCGTTACGTGGGATTCTCCTTTCACGACGACGTGAGGGCCTTCAAGGAGATCGTGGAGAGTTACGACTGGGGCCTCTGCCAGATCCAGTACAACTATCTCGACGAGCATTACCAGGCAGGACGGGAGGGGCTGCTCTACGCGGCCTCAAAGGGTCTTGGAGTGGTGGTGATGGAGCCGGTTAGAGGGGGAAGGCTTGCAGAGCCGGTTCCCGACGATGTCAAGACCATCTGGAGCGCTGCCAATATCAAGAGGAGTCCGGCCGAATGGGCCTTGCGCTGGGTCTGGAACCACCCCGAGGTATCAACCGTTCTCTCCGGGATGAGCACGATGGAGCAAGTCGTTGAGAATGTGCGGACAGCCGACGAAGGAAAGGAAAACTCCCTCTCCGAGAAAGAGCTGCGCCTCATCGACGAGGCAGCGAAGGCCTATAGGAAGATGTTCAAGGTCGACTGCACCGGGTGCGCCTACTGCATGCCCTGCAAGGAAGGCGTTGCCGTTCCCATGATCTTTTCCGCCTATAATGATCTCTTTATCTCGAAACGGAACGCCCAAGGGGCGACCATGCTCTACAACATGTTCATGAGCCCCGAAAGGAGGGCGTCGGCGTGCATCGAGTGCGGCGAATGCGAGGAGAAGTGTCCCCAGCACATCTCGATCAGGGATGAGCTGAAGGCAGCCCACGAGGCCCTATTCCGACCGGACCTGAAACGCGGGTAGCCCCCTCGCGTCAAGGAGAGCCGTCCGATGTGCCGTGGCCTTGCCGCCTTCGGGCCTGAGGGCGGTTCACATCCTGCCGAGGATCCCGTGGCCCGACGATCTCCCAAGGAAAACTAGGGTCAGGTCAAGGTGGCCCTGTCCTGTTTTCAGGACGATGTCCTGCTTCTGTCTGGAGCCCCCGATCAGGAAGGGCTTCACCCTTCGCCATAGGGAGTTGATTTTACTACTGTTTTTATCCATCTATCCCTCCCCTCATCAAATTCGCCTCTGGCGTTTCTTTCAATATAAACAAAATCCGTGCCACGGCTTCGAAGGCTTCACGAAAGGTAATAGCGGGGCACCCAGAGACTCGTCTGTAAGGGCAGGGAGCGCGGGGCGGTAAAGTTGGAACCGCAGTAGTGGGCCTCACTTTTACTTACGCGGGGATGGGCGATCGGCCCATCCCCGCGTCAAGCTCGCGAACTCGTATTCCTCTTGAGTGATCGAACCGAGACGCCCTCGCGTGCGCCTCGATAGAGGCGCAGCGAAAAGAGCTTCCTGGTCCCTTCGACCTCTTATCCTTTGTTCTGGCTTCTCCGAACCGAACCCATCATCTCCGCCCCCAGGACATCGACAACCGCGGTCCCCGCGTCGACCACCAGGGCTGCTCCGGTCATGAACGATGAATCATCGCTTGCCAGAAACGCGCACACACTGCCGATCTCCTGAGGGTCTCCGAACCGCTGAAGGGGAAGGACCTTGGAGACCATATCAAAAAAGGCCTGCGATTCCATGCCGATCGAGTGTCCGATCTGGCCGAACTCCTTTTCGACCATATCGGTCTTTATGGCTCCCGGACAGACGGCGTTCACCCTGATATTCCGGGCGCCGTAGTCGAGGGCTGCCTGCTGGGTCAGCATGATGAGGGCCGCCTTCGAAGTGCAGTACGCAGGCATGGCGGACAGACAGCGAAGCCCGCCCACGGAGGCGATGTTGATGATGGAGCCGCCCCCTACCTTGATCATGTGCGGTATCACTTCCTGCATGAGCATGAAGGGTCCTGTAAGGTTTACGTCTATGACCTGCCGCCAGACGCGCCGGTCCATGTCGGCGACGCTGCCGTTGGCGCTTATGGCCGCGTTGTTTACAAGTATGTCGATTCTCCCCCCGAACTCTATGACGGTCGCTACCATGCGGGCAACATCTTCGTCTTTTGACGTGTCCCCCGCGCAGGTGACCACACTCCCTGCGGGCAAGGACGCGGCCGTCTTTTCAATGAGCTCTTTACGGCGGCCGCTGATGCAGATCTTCGCCCCCTCGGCAACAAATCTCTCCGCGATTGCCGCGCCGATACCCGTACCAGCCCCCGTAATGAGAGCCACTTTTCCTTTGAGCTTCATGAATCACCCCCTTAAGTATTTGGCGATGGCGAAAAGCCATCGTGCCTCTCAAGCCTCGTGAAACGGCCCAGCTGAGCTTGCCCCCGGGCCATCAGGGCTTTCTCATTTCTCCTCGATCAGTATCACCCTGGTCGGGCTGCCGTTGCCGTCTTTGATTTTCAGAGGCAGGGCAACCATGCGGAACTCACCCGGGCCGACCAGGCTCAGATCGAGCCCCTCGATGATGACGATATTATTGCTCAACAAGAGGTAGTGGACCTCCGGTACGGCACTGTTCAGGTCCTCTACCGAAAAATAGTCGAATCCCAGGGTCAAGATGCCCACCTCCACCAGATACCGGGCGGCATCCGGCGCAAGAAAGGTGAAGCCCGGGTCGAACGTGTCCCCAGTGATGAGATTCGAGTTGTCTGTCTTGAGAAGGATGATCTCCTTCGGTTGAATGGCATGTTTTTCCAGGTCGACCCTGGTAATGGGTCGGCGCCCCTTGATCTCTATCACCCTGGCCGATCCAATCAGGTGGTCGAGATCGAGCCGGTCGACTGTCAGGCCGTCGTCGTAGAAGTGCTTCGGCACGTCGATGTGGGTCCCGGTGTGGGTGCCGAAGGTTATGGTGGTGAGGTTGTATGGGTCTCCGCGGGATATGCTCTTCGATTCCTCGAACTCCGGGGGACGATCCGCGGGAAGGACGATCATCTGCGGAGCCAGCGGCAGGGTAAGGTCATGATATATGGTTGTCATCCTATTTTGCCTCCGGTTCACAGCTCGGTCGGGCTCGCCCTTTTGGGAGGCTCCCCTAGTGCGTCATGTACATACCGCCGTCAGTCCCGATGACATTCCCTGTTACGTGTCCGGACATCACATCCGAAGCAAAGAAGAGAACCGCATGGGCCACATCCATCGGTTTTGCTATCTTACCCATCGGTGTTTTCGATTCGAACTCGGCCCGGAAGTTCTTCTTGTCCTCCGTCGAAAGGGCCCCTTTGACCGTCGGACTCCACAGACTGTCGGCCCCGACTTCGTCGGGGGTTTCGGGCATGGTCAGCGCCGGGGCTACTATGTTGAGCCTGATGCCGTGCCGACCCATCTCCGCAGCAAGGCTGTGGGTGAGGTTTATTTGAGCCGCTTTGCACCCGCCGTAAACCGGCTCGTGCGCGTCCCCCTTGCGGCCGATGACACTGCTTATCGTCACCACGCTCCCGCTCTTCTGCCTGATCATCACGGGGAGGACGCTTTTCAAGAGGGTCAGCGTCGACCAGTAGTTCGTGGCTATTATGTATTCCCAGTCATCCGGACCGAGATCGAGAAAATAGCCCAGCCTGTTCCATCCCATGCTGATCACGAGACAGTCTATTCTTCCGAGCTTTTCCAGTACCCTCCCTACCAGTTCCTCGCATTGATCCAGCTTGGTCGCGTCCATGGAGATCGCAAGGGACGTGCCCCCGCCGCCCGTGGCATTGCACTTGTCCACGACCTTCTTGCAATCAGCCGCGTGCCTTGCCACGACGACTACATTCGAGCCTTCCTTCGCAAAGGCAAGACAGCAGGACCGGCCGAGATTGGAGCTCCCTCCCACCACCACAACGGTCTTGCCTGCCAGACCCAGATCCATGGATGACCCTCCTTCCAGTAGCGGCCCCTGTTTGCCTCGCCCCTTCGCCTCATAAGCCGGCGCCATCTCAAAAACGGCGCGCTTTGTGTCCCTATGGCTTGCCCGCTATTTCCTTGAGAACCGGCATGAGATACGTCTTGAAGAGCCCGTAGTTCTCACACATAGCGAAATGGCCCAGTCCCTTAAGCTCGGTGAATTTCGCCCCCTTGATCGAGTCTGCCAGGGCCCGGCCCTCCACAGGTGACACCGCGGCATCGTACTCGCCAGCCATCAAATAGACGCCGACGCGAGAAGTATCGATCTGAAGGGTTCTTCCGGTGAGATCGTGCTCTGCGAAATAGTAGTGCAGGTCCCCTCTAAAGACAAAAGGCGCGCCCTGACCGTACTCCCATACCGTCTCCCGGCGATATTTCTCGGGGCTTCCCGGCCCCATCATCGACATCATGGTGTGCATCCTGAAGTCATTGCTGATCTTCGGATGATACATCCACATCCTCATGGGGTCCTCGGGAGAGCAGATATTCCCCTCGACTCCGATCACGGCCCTGTACGCGTCCGGCCGCTCGAGGGCCAAATCCGGGGCCAGGTGGCCTCCCATGGAACACCCTATGTAGACAGGCCGATCGAGTCCAAGGGCGCGAATGAACTCAGTATGGAAATCGAAGAGAAAGCTCTTGTGCAGCATATACTCTTCCTTCCACCACTCCACCGATTCCGGCGGCAACGACTTGCCGTGGTAAGGAAGGTCGAAGGCTATTACGCGATAGAGAGACGTGACGTCGTTATCGTTCATGAGGTGGCGCCACTGGCGGCCGTCAGAGCCTGCCGTGTGCTGACACACAAGGGGAATTCCCCGTCCGTTTTCTTCAAAGTAGACCCGATACTCCTTTCCCTGGACATCGAAGTATACGTATTTTCCGGTGACGGATTCGAACCTTGCCATTGCTCTCCCCTCCCTTTACTTGTTCTGCAATTCTCTGAAGACATCGAGCATCCTGGTGAGCGCCCAGAAATAGGAAAAGGCGTCCTCAAGGTTCCCCCCTATCTGGAAGTTCTGGCGGATGGCTGCGGAAAATACACCGTTGTAGAAAGGTGGAGGCACGGGCTGCAGGAACTTGTTCCACGCATCTTCGGAACCCCTTAAGAAGAAGCTGCAGGCATCGAAGAAGACCGGATTCACCGCCAGTTCTGATACCTGGCCTTCCCGCACCTTGACGACGCACCTTGAATCGCCGACCTCCAGCAGTATGTTCGTCAGGACGTACTTGGAGGCCAGCTTGAACTCAGGATCGCCATTCAGATAGCTCCTGATGCCCTCCGTCTCTTTTGGATTCAAAAATCGAATGGCCATGTGTCCACCTCCCATTTTTGGTCTTCTGTTCTGCCGAACGAAAAGTACGGCTGCTCAACCTAAGCCTATTTCTTATCCGAAAACATGGTGATGCTCTCCCCCTCGAGGAGTGGTCGCACGGCGGCCGTGTCATAGACGATGTTGAGGTTGATGATGAGTCCCTGATCGTCCAGCTCGCAGAGGTCGACAACGTCGAACGGCGCATGGGTCCCGCTTGCGAGAATCCAGTCGAAGCGAAACCAGAAAGCGATGAGAGGGCGGCCGCCCACGGTCTGGCCCCGCCCGAGGACACCGAGCAAGGTTCCCTTGGAATTGCCTGACTTGGCAAACATCTCCCTATAGAACTCCGGTGCGGCGAAAGAGCCATACAGCGGTGAGTGTACCATGGCTCCCGGGGCAAATAAAGCCAACAAGCCCTTCACGTCGCCCGCATCAAGGGCCGCAATGTACGCATTGACCAGCTCTCTGTCGTCCATCATACTCCTCCCTTTCTATACCTGCTTGTGATTCTATGGCCTTTCTTCCCTTATCCTATGTTCTGCGCTATCTCATGAAGCACGGGCATCAGGTACTTTCTGAAGCCCTCATAATCCTCGGCCATGCAGAAATGGCCCATCCTTTTCATCTCCGTGTACTTCGCCCCCCTGATCTTGCTCGCCGTGTCCCGCCCCATCTCCGGCGTGGCCGCAAAGTCGTATTCTCCCGCGAGAACATACACGGCAACCCGGCTCGTATCGATCTGATCCAACTTGCCGGTCAGGTCGTGCTCTACGGAGTAGAAGTACGAATCGCCCCGAAAGACCGGGGGCGAGCTCTTGCCGAGCACCCAGCCTACTTCCCGCTGGTATTTTTCCGGGGCGTACGGCGACGTCGCCCCAAAGGGGTCTGCGAACTTGACGTGAGGGCCCACCCTCGGATGATCCCACCAGACGAGATCGAAGCCCGGGGTCAATTCCGCGCTTCCGAAGGCTACGACGGCCCTGAATTTTTCCGGATGCGTGAAGGCCAGATCGAGGGCTATGTCTCCGCCTATGGAGCACCCCATGAAGACCGGCCTTTCGAGCCCCAAGGCGCGGCTGAATGCCACATGGAAATCCATGAAGAAACTCTTGGTCAGCTTGTACTCGCTCTTCCACCATTCGAGCGTTTCAGGCGGAAGGGATTTCCCGTGATAGGGAAGATCAACTGAAATGACCCGGTATCGGGAGGTAATCTCTTCGTCATTCAGGAGGTGGCGCCATTGCAGGCCTTCGGCGCTCGCCGTATGCTGGCAGACAAGGGGTATGCCCTTGCCGTTTTCTTCGAAGTAGACCCGGTAACTTGCCCCCTGGACTTCAACGTGGATGTATCTGCCCGTGATAGGCTCAATGTTTCCCATAACCCCTCCTACTCATTCTGCAATTCCCTCATGACCGCGAGCATCCGTTGGACTGCCCAGTAATAGGCAAAAAGGGCTTCCACATCCCCTCCGAACTGGAAATCCTCCCGCATCGCCGCAGTGAAGAACCCCTGGTAAAAAGGCGGGGGTATGGGTTTCAGGAAGAGATTCCAGCCCTTTTCCGGCGCCTTTATGAAGAAGCTGTACTTGTCGAGGGGAGAAGGATTGAAAGCTATTTCCGTTATCGCCCCTTCACGGGCCTTGATGATGCACTGTGCGTCTCCCACCCCGATGAGGATGTCCTCCGACATGAACCTTCCGGCTATGCGGAATTCGGGATCGTTGTTTATCCTCTCTCGAACGTACGCGGCTTCATTCGGGTCTAAGAAGCGGATTGCCACGACATCACCTCCCACGGTCTTTTCGTCGGTTCCGGTCCGCATGGACAAGCGCGGTCATGTCCGCCGAACCGTGCTGTCATTCTTCTCGCCCCAAAAGGGGCCCGGGAATTCCCCCCGCTTTCCTGTGCCCCCCATACCAGGACCGTACGAGCCCGGGCAGCCCCACTAGGCCCTGGGGCATGGCGAAGACCACTATGAAGAGTATAGCAGCCGTAACGTAGGGGACGAAAGCCTTCAACTCGCGAAAGAGCTCCGGCAAGATCATCAGGATGGCGGTCCCGATGATGGGCCCGGCAAAGCTCCCTATGCCGCCTATGAGGACGTACATAAACATCCACAGGGTCGCGGTCATGTCGAAGAGCGGGTACGACAGGGTCCGGTTGTAGTGGGCGTAAACGCCTCCGGCCACACCCACAAAAAAGCAGCCCACGGCGAGGACGAGAACCCTGTATTTGGCTTCGCTTATTCCGACACTCGAGGCCACCTGGTGTGATTGGGCTATGGCCCTCAGGATCGTGCCGATGCGGGAGAATTCAAACCGGTAAAGGGCCAGCAGGCATAGCAGGGCGAATCCCATGAAGAAATAGTAGTAATGGACCTTCGAGGCCCCATGGAGCAGAGGCGGGATACCGGTGAGGCCCCTGTAGGCCAAGGTATAGACATTGAGCACAAAGAAGACCTGGAGCACCCCTATGCCAAAAAAAAGGCTGACCATGGCGTAGTAGAGCGCCCTCAGCCTCGCGAACGGAAAGCCGATGAATATCCCCACCCCCATGGCCACGAACCCACCCAGCGGGATGGTGAGCCATGGTGACAAACCGAACTCTTTCGAGACAACCGCCGATGTATACGCGCCGATGCCCATGAAGGCCGCGTGGGCGAGAGGAAACTGGCCCGAGACGGTTATCGTGCGCAGACTCGCGGTCGCTACGATGTAGATGAAGGTGATAATGAAAATATGGATGAGGAATTGCGAGCTGATGTAAAGCGGAAGCAGGCAGAGGACCACGACCAGTCCCAGACATGCGGAAGCCTTGAGAAGCCTCCCGCCGTTGTTCGTGGAACTCAATGTCTCACTCATGTGTGCTTTAGCCCTCTATTCTACGTCGCGGCCGAACAACCCCTGGGGACGGAACAGCATAACCGCGACGATTATGCCCAAGCCGACCGCCTCACTGGCGGCACCGCTCACGAACACGGGGAGAGAGGCGTCCAGCCCGCCGATAATCAGCCCGGCGAAAAAGATTCCCCCAAGGCTCCCCACACCACCCAAAATAACCAATTCAAGCGCCTTGAGGAGCATGTGGCCGCCCATGAACGGCGTCAGCCCCACAAGAGCGCCCATCAGACAACCCGCGACCGATGCCATTCCGCAGGCCATGACACAGGCCAGGGCGGAACTACGGCGGACATTGATGCCCTGCAAGACAGCTCCTTCCAGGTTCTGAGAAACAGCCTGCATCTGCTGTCCCTTTCTCGTGCTTTTCATGAACCAGACGGTCGCTGCCAGGAGCGCGCCCCCGACGATAAACGTTATTACTTTCTGAATGCTCAGGGAGATGGGACCCGCCTTGACGAGGCCAGGGGCAAAAGCGGGTATGGCCCTCGTGGAAGTCCCGCCCAATATGTTTACCGTGGTCTCCAGAACGACGATGATGCCTATGCAGACGACCATCGTGCGGTTCAAATCGCCGAAGAAGGGACGAAAGCAGAATCTCTCCAGGAATAGCCCAAAGGAGGCCACTATCGCGACGGATATCAGCATGGAGACCAGAAGATTCAACCCGAGCGCCACTCCGAACTGATAGCAGATGTAGCCGGCCACCATGTAGATCGCCCCGTGAGCGAAATTCATGATGCCCATGATGTTGAAGAGAAAAGCAAAGCCCAGCGCCACCGCTATATACATCGATGACAGCACCAGCATGTTTATGAGTGAGGTGATCGCCAGTTGCATGGTGTGGGCTCTCTTGACCGGCTAAGAATCGGCATCGTCCGCGCACTGAACCGGGGGAAGAGGCCTTTTTCTCTCCCCCCGATTCTAAATGGATGACGAAAGGATTCGACTAAGGAGTGTGAACCTCCATCCACGCCCCGAACTTCGTCTCGCCGTTCTCAATGGTATAGACCGGGCACGGCTGGTCCACGGCATGCCTGATGCCGTAAGTCTTGAGCCCTCCCATGGAGCCCTTTCCGAAAGAGGTTTCGATGACGTCGAGCTTCTCCCAGGCGGCCTTCACAATGGCAGGATCAAGGCTCTGTGCCTTGTTGATGGCGTAGGCCATGGTCCAGACAGAGTTGAATCCCATGAGCTGCTGTTGAACAGCCTGGCCGTATGTCTTCGTGAGCCTCTGGTCAATCTCGGCGGTCAGGGCAGGCGTACCAGGGGCGCCGGGAAGGGGCCCGATAGTGGCGAAATTGCTCGCCGCTGCCTTGCCGGAGAGGGCCAGCAGCTCCTTCGGGACGGTCGGCGACGAAACAGCATAGAGCCGGTTATCGCCCAACTCGCGGATCCCTTTGAGTATATTACCCGTGTGGATCGTCATGCCGTTGATCATGATTGTGCCGTCAGCGTCCTTGCGCGCCACCACCTGGGCCGCGATGGGGCTGAAATCGGTCATCTCGTTGGGGTAGGAGATGGGCTTCCCCACAACCGTGAAGCCCCGCTCTTCGATCCACTTCGTGATCTGGGGGATGATGTAGGGTATAGCGCCGTCATCCGGCGTAACTATGACGAGCCTTTTGACTTTCGGATAGGCCTTCTTGATAAAATCCATGACCGCCAGGGCCTGTCCGAAGCTCGCGTCGTTGGCAAGAAAATTGTACGGCTCATTGGCGCCTATCTCCCCCGGGGTGTTGCACGTGAAGATGAGGGTTCGGAGTACCTTGGCCGGATCGCAAATTTCTTTCACCGCCGAGGCATACCAGAAAGCGAGTCCGGCGATGAATTTGATGTTCTGGTCCTGTACCAGTTTTGTGGCCGAATTGACGGTGCCGTCCGTCGTGCACTTGCAGTCCTCGAAGAGAAGCTCAAGCTTGTATTTCTGCCCCTTGATGGTCAGACCGCCTTTCTCATTTATCATGTCCCGCGCCAATTGCGCCCCCTGCCAGTTCAGGACGTCGAGGCCCGAGCACCAACCGGTCTGACTTCCGAGCCAGCCGAACTGCAGAGTCTTCGTGTCTTTTGATTGCTGTCCGAAAGCCGAACCGACGAGGACGAGGAGCACGACCATACTGATGCTTAGAGCAAACAGCTTCTTCCTTCCCATTTTTTCCTCCCCTTTGAATGTGATGATTTTTCAGCCGCACGTCACCGCGTTTCCACGAAACGACCTCCCCCACGGAACCGTAGATCGAACCGCGCCTTCTTGGCAATGGCGCTTCTCGTTAGTTGGCGACTCCCGCTCAACTGACCGGCCCGATGCTCGAGTCCCTCCGTTCGAACATCCGGCCGACACCGCCGTCCTTCCCGTTCCTACAGGCAAGACGGCACTCCGTACCCGGATAAATGCCAGGAAGCAGGTAGTCACCTTCTTTTGTTCAATCTTATATATATTTACTGATAAACGATTGTCAACAAATTTTGCTACGTGCAAACGAATGTCAACAAATTTTTTGTGCCTCTCGTACGCAGTGTCCGGAATCTCGACGTTATCCCTATCCGCCCTCGTATCCTTCAGGGCCTTTTCTTCTGTCGAGGTAGCCGGCCTTTGGGACGGCCGCGCTTCTTTTGACCTCGTCGCGCAATTTCCTCGTCGCCTCGAGATAGACTCAAAGTACGGCAAATATGTCATTCAAAACCCGATAGATTGGGTACTTTAGTTTTGCGTAATGCTCCGGGCTTCACCTATCCGTAAAGGATCGGGTTCATCGGCGAGCCCGATCCGTTCTTGATCTTCCACGGGAGCCCGACGAAAAGGCCGGTCGCCGGCGCCGGACCCATGTTGATGAAGCTCTCCATGATAAGAATGCCGTTGGGCAGGAAATGCTCCAGGTGGCCCGGGATGTTGGGGAAACAGCAATCTGCGGCGGTGACATCGGCGCCGATGGCCCGGATCTTCGCCCCGGCAAAATACTTCACGGCCTCTTCAGTGATCCCCGGCCCAGAGCTGTACATCATCCTGTCCTCGACGTCGTTGCTCCAGGGCTTGTAGTACTTGTCCCAGCCAAACTGCAGAAGGATTATGTCCCCTGCTTCCGGTTTGATGTCGTCTCTCGCCTCTACTTCCTTGACCTCGTCCAGGGTGATATTGGTAAGGCGCCTGGGGTTGTGCTTGGTGAAGTCGTATTTCTTGTAGGGGCCGATCAGAAAATCGCAGGGGATCTGCTCCATGCTCGCCATGTTCTCATGGATGTGCTTGAAGGAATCCGTGTGGGATCCATTGTGCTCGCATATGATGAGGGTCTGCATGTAATGGCCGTGTTTCTCATAGGTCCGGGCGTCCGGGACGATGCCCAGAGTCGGGTGACTGAAGAAGCCGGGCATGTTGGTCTCGAAGACCGTCCCGATGTCGTGAGGTTTTAGCGCTGCCAGGGATTGGCAGGATGTCGGGGCGCTTCTTCGTGTCTACGAGGATCGGCCTGATGGGCGAGCCTGATCCGTTCTTTATCTTCAGGGGAACTGCCATGAACAACCCCATGGCAGGTGCTCCCCCCATGTTCACAAAGCCGGACATGGGAAGAATGTTGTTGGGCAGGAAGTGCTTCTCCCGTCCAGGCATGCTCCCGATTTTCGATTCCGTGTAGGCGGCGTCTGTCGAGGCCGCATCGGACCCTATCGCCCTGATCCTCCTGTCGGCAAAGTACTTCATTGCCTCTTCCGTTATCCCGGGGACGTTCGCGGCGTACCAGTCCTTCTCGAACAAGACCTTGCTATCCGGCACATAGTACTTATCCCAGCCGAACTGGAGGAGAATGATGTCCCCCGGCTCGGGCGAGAGGCTGTCTCTCTTTTCCACCTCTTTTATCTGTTCCAGGGTGATATTCTTTCCCGCCTCGGGATTGAAGCCAATAAGATCGTACTTCTTGTACGGCCCGATCAAGTGGCCGCAGGGGAACTTGTCGATGCTGTCCGCGCCTCTGTGGATGTGAATGGGTGCATCGACATGGGAGCCGTTGTGCTCGCTGATCACGAGGATCTGCGTGAAATAGTAGTTCTGGACGACGTTCTTCGCGTCGGGTACTATCCCCAGGGGAGGATCCGTAATGAAACCCGGCATATTGGTCTCGAAAACCGGCGAGATGTCGTAGACGTCCAGGGACTTAAAGATCTTTGCTATCTCGTAAGCACTGCTCATTGTGGGACCTCCAAAGGATGCTATCTCTTACCTGACCCGCTGCAAAACCCCGTCGCGTTAGCCGTGTGGTAAACGGCCCGTGAAGCTAAACGGCCATGGCGGTTCGCGTACCCGTTCCTACGGCGTCCGCGATCAGGGCGGGCTCCTGGCAGTCACCGATGGCATAGACCTCCGGGACCTTCTTCTTGAGAGCCTCGAAGAGTTCCGTGCTTGCCGTCAGCGGTAGGGCCGGCACGATGGTGTCCGCTTCGATGGTTTCCCTCTTCCCATCCTTGTTCACTATGGTCAGCCCCTTGTCGGTTATCTCCACGTATTCTTTGACGCCCGTGATCATTCTGACACCCTTCTTCTCGAACCAGACCATCAGGTGACCGCGGAAGACCTCGATCATGCCGTCGCCCAGCTTCTCCGCCTTCTCCACGATCGTCACCTTTCTGCCCCGTTTCGTGAGGAACTCCCCAAGCTCGCACCCGTGCAACGCGCCTCCGATCAGAATGACCCTCTTCCCGATGGGCATGTAAAACTTCGAGAGCCACCGGAGTGTGTAGGGTCCGAAAAAGCGGGAGAAGAACTTCAATCTCCTGTGAAGCTCCGCGCCCGAGATCACGTTGGGCCTGTCGATACCGGGGATCGCCGGAAGGGTGGGCACACCGCCAATAGCTATGTAGACCACATCAGGTTTCAACCGGTCGACGTCGGCGAGGTCCGCCTCCTTCCCGAACTCGATTTTTACCCCCAATTTCCTGATCTGCCCCTCGAGGTAGTTGATGAGCAGGGGGAGATCTTCCGGGTGGGGTCCCTTTACCATGGCCGCGAGCTGGAGCAGACCGCCCAATTTGGGCCCTTTCTCGTAAAGAGTCACGTCATGTCCGCGCAGGGCCGAGACCCTCGCCGCCTCCATACCGCCCGGCCCACCGCCGATGACGAGAACCTTCTTCCTCTTGTCCGCCTTCTCTATGGTGTTGTACGGGGTGCCCAGAAGGCCGTTCACCCTGCAGCGGCTGGTTCTCAGGCAATTGATACAGGCGGTGCACGGCGCGATATCATCCAGGCGGCCTGCTGCGAGCTTGTTCACGTAGTCCGGATCGGCGAGGAGACGCCTCGTCATGGCGATGAAATCGACGAGGCCTTCCCTCAGGAATTTTTCACCGAGGTCGGCATCGAGCCTGCCGACGACGGCCACGGGTATGGAGACGCGTTTCTTTATACCTGCAGCGAGCAGGATATTGGCTGCCGCCCCCTTGCGGCTCCCGTCGTACTCATCCGGCAGGTTCTCGACCGGCGCATCGGGGTAGAAGAGCGTATCGGGAAGAAAAGCCCCCAGGTGGCGTCCGATCCAGTGGCTCCTCACTTGCACCATATCCAGTCCTGCCTTTTCCAGCAGAACGGCGATGCCCCGGCTGTCTTCGGGCGTGAGGCAGGCCTTGTTGTCGATACCGGCTACCTGGCCGACCTCCATGCCGTTGATGATCGCGGTTACCGCGAAATCTTTGCCATTTCGCCTCTTGATCTCCTGCACCACCTGCACGAGCAGGCGGGCACGGTTCTCGAGGCTGCCGCCGTAGATGTCCTGCCGTTTGTTCCAGAAGGGAGAGAAGAAGTTGTGAAAGAGATGGCTGCTCGCCGCGTTGATGTCCACCCCTTCGAAGCCCGCCTTCCTTGCCCTTTCCGCTGCCTTGGCGAACTTCTCCACTATGCCCTCTATCTCGGGGATCGTCAGTGGGTGCACTTCCTCGTTGTGGAAGTCGTTCTCCATCTTCAGGAAGGTCGACGAGGCCCCCACGGGCGGTCCGTCGAAAATGGGGATCGGCTCGGAGGGAAGGTGCGCCTGCCAGGGGCCGTCGTGGTTGAATTGCAGGAAGGTCGGGCAGCCGTAGCTGTGGATGACCTCGGTGAGCTCCTTCAAGCCATCGATATACTTGTCGTCGTCGATCCGGTAGCGTGCCCGGCGCCGCGTGCCCCAGGGGTAGTCGACTGCGGGGGCTTCGACGATTATCAAGCCGACCCCGCCTCTCGCCAAGCCCCCGTACATGGCCTTCACCTCCGGCCGCATGTGGGTGTCGTCTTCATGCCACATGAACATCCCGGAACCCGACTTGATGATGCGGTTTCGGGTCTTCACGGACCCGATATAACCCGGTTCGAGCAGTTTTTGGTATGCGGTGTTGCCGGCCATTTTGTCCTTCTCCTTTTTGTGTTCTCCCTGGTGCAAAGGCTGCCGGGCGCCCCACCTTTGCCCCAAAGGAAGATATCAGACCTTCTGCACCGCTGCCATTCCCTGAAAGGGGATGAGCAGCAACAGGGCGAAAACCAACCTCTCCGATTTGTGCTGCCGGTTCGTTCGTTCCACCCTTCCTTACTCGTAGTACTCCGGCGCGAGCCTTGTGGTCGCCCACTGGTCGGGATCGTGGGCCATGAGAACAATAGCCCCTTCCCTCTTCATGTGCTGCACCTTCCTCAAACTTCGGAGCGCCTCTTCCGCGTTCCAGGCGACGGAGGGAAGGACACCCTCGTCGAGGATCTCCGCCATGGCCGCAGCGTCGGCGGTAAGAACGAACTTGCCGGAATTCGGCAGGTTTACAACCAGGGACTGATGCCCCTGTGAATGCCCCTTCGTGTCGATACAGATGACCGATCCATCCTGAAAGACGTCGAAGGCCTCTGTGTCATCCAATTCTATATAGTTGAAGCCCCGTGTGTCCTTGTAGTCATCGAATATGTAATGCACCTGGAACGCTTCCGGCCACCAGGCTGCCCGCAGCTCGCTCTTCCTCACGATGAACGTCGACTTCGGAAAGAGGGGCATCCCCCCGGCGTGGTCGAGGTGCAGGTGGGACATGATGACGTACTTGATGTCGTCAGGTTTGTAGCCGATATTCGCGAGCTGAAGGTCGATCATCTGGTCCGGCCGCTGGTCGCCGTCCGGCCGGTACTGGGGTGGCCAGTTATCGAGCTTCATCCCCGTGTCGAAAAGGGCAAGGCCCTTCGGATGATCGATCAGATAAAAGGGGACGGGAATTGTCACCGGAACTCCGCTCGGCCGCCCTGACATCATCCCTCTGTCAGGAACGTGCATTTTCGCTGATTCGAAAACATAGAGTTTCATCGCATTGTCTCCATCTAAGCATGGGTTACTTTCTTACAACGTCACCGAGCCCCAGTCGCTCGAAGGGCTATATCTCGACCGCGACGTTGAACCCGTCGTGTACGGCCTCCTTTATCGCCTGGGGCTTCACACAATCTCCGATGGCGTAGACCTCGGGCCCGAGATCCCTGAACCGGTTCACCATCTCCGTGCGGGCTTTGAAACCCAAAGAAAGAATGACGGTATCTGCGGGGATCTCGAAGCGCTTCCACGCCCTGTCGATTACTATGACCCCCTTGTCCGTGATCTCCTCGAGCTTCGTCTCGGTCAGGAAACGGACACCGTACTTCTCCACGACATCCATGAGACCCCGGGGCCAGCCTGCGACTACTGCTGCCTGAGGCAGCATCTCGATCATTGTTGCCTTCTTCCCGTCCTTTGCCAGCTGCACCGCCGTCTCCCCGCCGGTAGAGCCGCCGCCGACCACTACCACTGTTTCTCCCACGTTCACCCGACCCGCATGGACGTCGCCGGCCCAGACGACGTTCGGTTTGTCGACGCCGGGTATCTTCGGGATGATAGGATCTGCGCCGATGGCGACGATGATCGCATCGGGTGCCTCGGCCACTACATTTTCAACCGTTCCTTCCGTATTCAGCTTCACGGTCACCCTCGGGGCTTTCAGCGCCTGCCTTTCGAGCCAGGAAAGGTAACGTTTCATATCCGCCTTTATCGGAAGGGCTGCCCCCAGCACGACGTTTCCACCCAGCTTGTCGCTCTTCTCGAAGAGCACCACCTCGTGGCCTCTTTGTGACGCGGTGAGGGCAGCCTGGATGCCGGCAGGACCGCCACCCACGATCACGACCTTTTTCTTCTTCTGTGCTGTCGGCAGCGGGACATAGTCGAGCTCCCTGCCGAGGACGGGGTTTACGGCGCACCGGATAGGGTAAAAGGCGGCCGTCAACCGGTTGCATGTGTGGCAGCGCAGGCAGGGCCTCACGTCGTCCGCCTGGCCGCGGCGCGTCTTGTTGACGATTTCCGGATCGGCAAGGATGGCCCGGGCCATGGCGACGATATCGGCCTTACCCTCTGCGATTATTCGATTTGCCTCTTCCATCGTGGTGATAGAACCGACCGTCGCGATGGGAACGTTCAGGACCTTCTTGAAGTCCGCCGCGTAGTGGACATTGTATTCGTGGGGCCAGTAGGTAGGCTGGATCATGTGAGGGATGACCTTGGGATCGGCGAGAACGCCTGCAGACACGTGGAGGAGGTCTATCTTGTCCTCTATCAGCTTGACGAACTTGATGGTCTCTTCCGGAGTCATACCGCCTTCCACCATTTCGTCCGCACTGATGCGGTATTCGAGGGCCAGCTTGTCGCCCACCTTCTTCCTGATGGCTGTCAGGACCTGGATGGCGAACTTGGCCCTGTTCTCGAAGCTCCCCCCGTAGCCGTCGGTCCTCCGGTTCGTGTAAGGGGAGAGGAACTGGGCGATCAGATGGTTGTGGGCGCCGTGAACCATGACCATCTCGAAACCGGCTCTCAGGCACCTGTAAGCGGCATTCGCGAAGTGCTCTATGACCGTGTCGATCATCTCCTGGCTCATTTCAGTGACCGGACGTATCGGGCGGCCGTCCCGGGCAGCCGCAATCTCTTCCATTCTGGCGGGAATCGGCGAAGGGCCGATGGTGGGTCTACCGTTGAGTACGTAACGGCCGGGATGGTGAAGCTCGATAGAAAGCTTCGCGCCGTAACGGTGAACAGCTTCCACGAGCCGGGAGAGACCGTTGATAACCCTGTCGTCCCCCAGGTTGAGCTGAAACTCGTGGCCTTTCGCGTACTCGAAGTCAATGGGTGACTCGCCTATGGTGATAATAGCGGCGCCGCCCCTTGCGAGGTTCTGATAGTAAGCGATCATCTCCCTCGTCGCAAACCCGTCCGGGGTCGTCAGCATATAACAGGCCGGCGCCAGCTCGATCCTGTTCTTGACCACTACGTTTCCGAACTTGAAAGGGGATAAGACGCTGTCGAAACTACTCATACCTATTCCTCCTGTTGATGCGCCCATGGAAGGCGTAAGCCTATTCGAGGCAGACAAGGAGATGTCGTACCGAAATAGACTCGGCAACGCGGTTCTCCTCTGCGGATATGCTGTGTCCTGATATTTTAGCAATGTTATGATGTGTGTCAAGGTCCCTTGATCACGGGGTCTCCGTGGTCTTGACATCGGTTGGAACCTTCGCGGCCATCACGGTGCGATTGTCTAAGACCCCTCCACCTCGATCAAGTAGTTACCCCACCTGCTGACCGTGGCCCTGCTTCCCGGAAAAACCACGAGGGTGCTCGTAGGCTCCTGGATGATGGCAGGACCTTCCACCTTCGCGCCATACAACAGATTGTCGCCACGATAGACCGGCGTCTCAACCAGGCCGCCCAGCTCTCTGAAGTAGGCCCCCCTCCTGGCCACCAACGCAGCGCGCGGGATCCTCTCCGCCGAATGGCCGCTCCTTGACCTCCACCTTGGGCACTTGGGCAACGGCCCTTGCTCCCCAATTGACGAACTCGATCGTCTGCCCCGGTTCCTTGATGCCGAATACCCTCTCGTGGGCGTCGTCAAAATCCTGCGTCAGCCGGCCTAAGGCCTCCCCATCCGCGATGCGGCCGGCCCTGAGGTGTATGGTCAGCTCCCAGACCTGGTAGGCGTATCTCGCTTCCACGAAAAACGAGATTTCCGTCTTCTCGGACGGGCACCTGTTCTCAGAAGGAATTTCCTCGCCTCTTCCTCCAACCCGGCGAGACGGCCGTTTACACCCTCGTAATCGAACTGCTTGCTGTCGGTGAAAATGAGATGCGTGGAAATCCATGGTCATATCTGCTGCCAGGCCGCCTACGGCGCTCAAGACCCCGGAGAGCTTCGGCACGATGACCTTCTTCATCTTGAGCTCGCGGGCGATGGGCACGATGTGGAGCCCTGCGGCCCCGCCCCCGGAGACAAGCAGGTATTCCCTCGGGTCGACCCCCTGCCGTATCGTGACGTCCTCGATGGCGGCAACCATGTTGTGGTTAATGGTGGTCCAGACGGCATAAGCCGCCTCCTGGGCCCCCAGATTCAGGGGCGCCCCGATCTTCTCTCTTATCACTTTTTCCGAAAGCTCAGGATCGATCTCCATGCGACCGCCGAGGAAGTAGTCGGCGTGGAGATAGCCGAGGACCACATTGGCATCCGTCACGGTCGGCTCTTCCCCGCCGCGCATGTAGCACGCGGGCCCCGGATCGGCGCCGGCGCTCATTGGCCCGACGTGGATCATCCGGCCCGGATCGAGCCAGGCGATGCTCCCGCCCCCGGCGCCTATGCTCCTCACATCCGCCTTCATGATGGCGAGGACTTCATTTGCCACGCGGGTGTCCCGGGAAAGGCCGATCCGTCCGTCCGTGGCTATGCTTACGTCAAAGCTCGTACCGCCCATGTCACAGGTGATTATCCGCCCTGTCACATCGCCTTCCATGGAGGCGTACATAAGACCCGCCCTGGGCGCCATCGTGGGGCCCGAGTCGACGGTATAGATCGGCCTCTTGACGATCTCGTCCGCCGCGAGGAGGGACCCTGACGAGGTAATCACATAGAGCGTCTCTTTGTATCCCCTTCCTTTTAGCTCGCTGTCGAGGTGATCGACGTATTTCTTCACCAGCGGGACGAGCGAGGCATCCATCGCCGTCGTGATTGCGCGACGATACTCCCGGATGATCGGATTGACCCTATGGCTCAAGCCGTAGCTCAATCCCGGACACTCTTCTTCGATGATCTCGCCGATCCTGTTCTCGTGAGAGGGGTTGACGATGGACCACAGGAAGCAGACAGCAATTCCTTCCACGTGAAACTCCCCGGCCAAGCGTCGAACCGCGCGTCTCGCCTCGTCCTCATCGAGGGGAATCTCGATGCCTCCTTCCGCGTTGACCCTCTCGCTCACCGTTTCGGTGAGGTACCGCGGGACGTAGGGTTCGGGGTAGTCGACATGGGGATTGAAGGGATCTTCCTTTCCCCCATCGCGCAACGTGAGTATGTCTCTGTGCCCCTTCGTGAGAATAAGACCGATCTTAGCGGTCTTACGGGTAATGATGGCGTTCGTGGCAACCGTGGACCCGTGGATGAAGGTGGCGCACTGTTTGAGGACCCCGTCAACGGCCAATCCGTACTGGCCGCCGAGCGCGTGAAGGGCATCGAATATGCCCTTCGCATAGTTCTTCGGACGTGGTGGAGACCTTTGCCACTCTCAGGTCGCCATTCTGGTCCACACAAACCAGATCGGTGAACGTGCCGCCAATATCGGTAGATATGCGCAAGGTCATGTTCTGTTCCGCTCCTTTCTCATTTGGTCCCGCAAGCGCGTCGTCTCCCCGTAGTCGACCGCGTACTGCTCAACCGAGGTATCGAGAATAACCCCGTAAACGTCGCGCGCCCGTGTGAGGGAAATCCATCCCTCCCTTGCCCTGAGCCTCACTCGCTCCGGATCGCGGTCCAGTGGGTCGCCATATCCCGCTCCGCCGGGGCCCTCCGAGAGGACCCGCTCATCCGGCATGAAGGTCGTAGCCGCGACGATAGGCATCTCCTCCCGCTGACCCGTGACAATATTGACCTTGTACGTATTGCCCGGTCTGCCTGATAAGCCGCCCTGGACTCCCTTGGGTGGGAACAGCTTGGAATCATTCACCCACGCAATCGTCACCGGGTCTTTCCTGGAGCCGTAGATGATGTCTACTGGAGGCGCCCCATCCCATTGGCCAGGCCCGAGGCTGTCGATGGCAAACTCGTTCTTGTCGAATATGAGGGGATAGCGTCTGCTCGTCGAGCTCTACGCTGTCGCAATAGACGACGCCGCCCGCCGCCAAAATGGCAAACAGCACCCATCCGTCATGCCCGTGCATTGCCATGCCGCACGGGGGGTAGGCGAGGAAGTTTATGTACGGTGCGCCGCCTTTCCGCCAATCGTTCCCGGAAACCACGGACGAACCGGCAGTCATTGAGCTGGGACCCTCGGCGATGCCGTACCCGGGGCCTATTTTGGCGAAGGTCGATTGGATGAGGCTGATGAGCCGGTCGACGACATTCGTCGTGCAGACGGACGTGCCCACGGGGAACGTGGGCTTGCCGACAACGCACCCCTCGCGCATCTGGATCCTGATACGGCTGAAGGCTCCGTCGTTATGGGGGATAGTGGAATCGAGATTGTACAGTATGCCGGTGAGGACAGCCCCGTAGGTTGCCGCTTCCGAAAGGTTGAAGCCGCAGGGGATGTTATCGGGGTTATCCCTGATGTCGACGTCGATGTAGCCTTCCTCGGGGTCGATGGCGACCTTCCCCTTGAGGGTGATGCCCTCCGGGATGAGGCCGGGAAGCGGATCGTGGGTCACCTGCCCCTCCCATTCTCCCTTGGGGAGGTTCCTGATCTCGGCGATCATTCTCTCCTTGCCGTACTCCTGCCACTCATCGACGAAGGTCCGCAGAGTATCGACACCGTACTTGTCGCACATTTCAGTGATTCGCCTTTCGGCTACCCTCAGCGCCCCGATTTGTGCGATATAGTCCCCGTACCATTGATCGGAGACGCGTATCCGGTATTTGATCATCCTGATCACGTCTTTTATGTCTTCGTAGTTCCGCTGCACCCTCACACAGGGAATGTGGAGACCCTCTTCGTAGATTGTTTTTGCGTAAGGCAGAAACACGGTCGGTATGGGAGCGCCTATGTCTGCCTGGTGGGCGCGGTCCATCACGAAGAACTGGAGCTTCCCCTTGTAGAAAACCGGAGCGGTCACCGTGACGTCCGCATGATGGAGGTTTCCGTAGTAGGGAGAGTTGTTCATGAAGACGTCTCCCGGATGGATATCGTCCCCGAATAGCTCGATCACCGCCTCAGGGATGAGATTCACGGCGGCCAGCTGGATGGGCAGCCCTTCCGCGATAATGACGATGCGGCATTGATCATCCGTGATGGAGCAGGAAAAATCTTTTGCCGTGTTGATGACGGTCGAGCGGGCCGACCGCATCAAGGTGTTCGACATCTCTTTGGTTATGGCGGCGAATCTTCCCGCCAGGATGGACATCAGGAACGGCTCTATCTTCCGGGTTTTCCCTTCCATGTCTCGTCCGCTCTCCTCTTTCGACGGTTAAGTGGCGCTAAACCTCTTCGTTCGTGTCGGTTGTGGAAAATGACGTCTGTTCCAACCTAGTCCGGCCGGAAGATGGTGGTGGCCACGGCCCCAATTCTCTGAAGAGCAAAACCTCGACTTACGGTAGCTCATGTGGTCCCACTATTATTATGGTGATATAACGTTGCCAACAGTATTCGCGGCGCCGCCACTCATCTTTCGCTCGGCCCTCATTTCAGGAAGACGAGGAATTCCACCGGAATGCCGTCCGGGTCCTTCGCGTAGAAGAAGGCCCCCTGTCGCTCGTCCCCCATCAACTGGGGACCCGACATGAACTCTATGCCTTCATTCTCGAACTCCGTCGCCATGAGAAAGACGTCGTCGCCCTGTCTCCCGTTGAGGCAGACTTGCAGAAAGCCGAAATCCCCCCACCGGACGCCAAAGGGAATGGACCTTCCCCTGGGCTCGAGGACTTCGATCAGCTCCACCATCCCCTCGGCCGCGCTGCTCGCAAGAACGCAGGAGCGGACCCTCGTCTGCCCGGCTCCCGACACCTCATCAACATGGCCGGAGAACTTCTCGTGCGCATCCACGGCCACAATGTCGAAACCTCCGTGCTTTTGATAGAAACGAATCGACCGGTCGAGATCAGTGACGCTTATCCCGACCCACCTCACACCTCCGAATCTGCCTGACGCCGGGATGCCCGCTCCGGACAGGAATTCGATGAGGTTCCCTTCAGGATCTCTGCAAAAGACGAATCGGCAATCCCCCCAACGGGGAATCACCGCCGATTTCGGCTCTGAACAAAAGGCAACCCTGCCCGAGAACTCCTTATGGAAGCGATCCACGTCGGGGACCGGTATGGCCAGCGAGACGAGCCCGATGTCGCCATAGCGGAAATCTTTCCTGATGGGACGCGGATTGGGCTCAGCCATCCGAACCAGCTCGACGATGATCCCCCCTGCGGCCTGGCTGAACAGGACAGCCGCGTACACCGGACGGGGGGCCCTTACCACCTCGCACAGGGCCGGGTATTCTGCCTCGGGGAAGTCCACAAAGATGTCGGTGAATTCGAGGACGTCCCTGTAGAAAGCCCTCATCGATTCGAGGTCCCTCACCCCTATCGCAATGTGATGTACACCGTATCCCTTATACATGGCTTCTTCCTCTCCCCTATCAGATGCTCGACACCGTCAAATCCGTCCGTGCCTTCACCCGTCACGCAGCCCCCTTTCCTCATGTTCGTGGCTTCAGGTTGAGCCTCTTCGCAATGTGATTCATCAGACCCCCATCGCGGATCAGTTCCTGCATGAAGGGGGGGATGGGCTTGGAGCTGAACGAGCCTTTCCTGGTCATATCGGTTATGTTGCCCGTGTCGACGTCCACTTCAATCTCGTCCCCTTCTTCAATGCTGTCCGGTGCACTTGGAGATTCGAGCAGAGGCAGGCCGACGTTGAAGGCATTCCGGTAGAATATCCGCGCAAAGCTTTTCGCGATGACGCAGGAGATCCCCGCGGCCTTGATGGCAAGGGGCGCGGGCTCCCGGGACGAGCCGCATCCGAAATTCCTGCCCGCCACGATGATGTCTCCGTGCTGGACTTTGCGGGAGAACTGGGGATCGATGCCTTCCATGCAGTGCTTCGCGAACTCGTCGGGGTCTGCGCCGACCGTGAACTGAACGGGGATGATCACGTCCGTATCCAGGTCGTCACCGAACTTCCATACCCTTCCCTTGAAGACCACGCTCAACCTCCTGACCCGGACCTTCTTCCCTTTTTCTTTACCTCATCGGGATGGGCGATCCTTCCTTTGACCGCGCTCGCAGCAGCCACTGCAGGGTTGGACAGATAGACCTCGCTCTGCGGATGTCCCATCCTGCCGACAAAGTTGCGGTTCGTCGTCGAGACGGCCCTCTCGCCTTTCGCCAGGACCCCCATGTGGCCCCCGACGCAAGGGCCGCAGGTCGGGGTGCTCACCGCGCCCTTTGCATCGAGGAAAATCTCGAAAAGCCCCTCCCGCATCGCCTGCCGGTAGATCTCCTGGGTCGCGGGGATGATGATCAGCCTGACATACGGCGCAGCCCTGTTGCCCCGAAGCACCTCGGCCGCGATCCGGAGGTCCTCGATTCTGCCGTTCGTGCAGGAGCCTATGATAACCTGGTCTATGTCGATATGCCCGGCTTCGCCAACGGGCTTCAAATTGCCCGGTGAATGCGGAAAGGCGACCTGGGGCTCGATCGTGCTCACGTCATACTCTCTCACGCCGGTATAGACCGCGTCCGTGTCGCCTCTAACCGCGGTGTAGGGCCTTTCCGCCCTGCCCCGAAGGTACGCCTCGGTAATCCGGTCGACGGCGAAAAAGGCGTTCTTTGCCCCTGCCTCGACCGCCATGTTCGCCATGGTAAGCCTTCCCGACATGGGAAGCTTTCGATCACGTCTCCCGTGAACTCCATGGCCTCATAGAGCGCTCCGTCCACCCCGATGTCGCCGATGGTGTAAAGAATGAGGTCCTTTGCCCCCACCCATTTCGACAGCTTTCCATGATAGACGAACTTTCTCGACGCGGGAACCTTGAACCAGAGAGACCCGGTGAGCATGGCACCGGCAAGGTCCGTGCTGCCTACGCCCGTTGCGAACGCCCCCAAAGCACCGTAGGTGCACGTGTGGCTGTCTCCTCCCACGACCACGTCGCCGGGCACGACCAGACCCTTTTCCGGAAGAAGAGCATGGGCAATGCCCATCTCCCCGACCTCGTAGTAGTGGGAGATGCCCTGCCGCTTCGCGAATTCCCTCACCGCTTGCAGCTTTCGGCCGCTTTGACGTCTTTATTGGGCGTGAAATGGTCGGGAACGAGGACGATCTTGTCGGGGTCGAAAACCTTTGTCGCCCCGATCCTCTCCATTTCATGGATTGCGAGGGGGGTTGACAGATCGTGACCCATGATGACGTCGACTCTCACGTTGATCAACTCACCGGGGGATACGTGATCTTTGCCCGAGTGGGAGGAAAGAATCTTCTCCGTCGCCGTCATCGCCACCTAAGCACCGCCTCTCTCTTCAGCGCTTCCCACCCTTGAGTACCTCCTCTTCAAGGGCCCTGTATCTCGAAAGCCCCAAGAATTCTACCAGCTCATCGAAAGGGACCCCCCCATGGCCCCCAACCTTGTTCATCCCCTCTGTCTTCAACTCGGTCAGCATCTGCTTCATCCCGGCATAGGCCGCAGTGATGCACAAAGGGGGGTAGATGACCATGGCGTAACCCATTTCCTCGTATTTCAACACGTGCAAATAGGGGGTCTTGGGAGCCACGTTTACGAGCACGGGCGCATCGACAAGGTGGGGGATCTTCGCGAGCTGATCAACGGCCGTCGGCGCTTCGACAAAGAGGACGTCGGCGCCTTCTTCCCTGTAAATGGCCGCTCTCCTGATCGCTTCGTCGAAACCTTCTGCCGAGATGGCGTCGGTCCGGGCTATGATGACCATGTCCTTGTCCTTCCTGACCTTGACTGCCGCCCTTATCTTCGCGGCCATCTCCTCTGCGGAAATCAGCTTGTGGCCCTCCATGTGGCCGCACCGTTTAGGGGAGACCTGGTCCTCGATCTGAATTCCTGCGATTCCGGCCTTCTCATACTCCTCGACCGTTCTCATCACATTGAGATGGTTTCCGTACCCGGTGTCTGCATCGGCGATGAGGGGCAGAGAGACTGCGTTTGCCATTCGCCCCGCATTGCCCACCATCTCCGTCAAGGTGAGAAGGCCGATGTCGGGGAGGCCCAGGACCGATGCGGCAGTGCCGAATCCGGTCATGTACACCGCGTCGAACCCCACGGCCTCGACCAATTTCGCACTGAAGGCATCGTATGCTCCCGGCACCATCAATATTCCCGGTCTTCCGATCAATTCCCTGAGTCTCGTCGTCTTTTTCATGGGCAATCCTCGATAAGTGAAAGGCTTTTGTCGGATGAAGCACGTTGAAGTCCGTCCATTCCGGAACGGCTGCCGCATCCTCTTAGGTTTTCTGAGATTCTTTCGTCCCCCTTTGGAAGGGTCACGGCCGCCGGCCCAAGGCGTCGAGCCATGGGCCTTTCATCGAAACAGCTTCTCGGGCACATACACGGATCCTTCCATGATCCTCCGTGACGTCCGTCCGAATGCCGCGAGCTTCAGCTCCGGCCCGGCAGGGGCGTTCTCCACGTCGACTTCTATGGAAATGATCCCGCTGGGGTGGCCGATCCGGATCGTCTTGCCCGCCTGTGCCTCCGAAGAGCAGACCTCGTTTACTATGGTCCCTTTTATCTTGGCGGCCACACCCGTGCAGACCGTGCCGGTCCCGGGGTACGTCTTGTGCATGGTCTGCATGAAGAAGAGGCGCGACACGAAATCGATGTCCCCTTCCGCAACCAAGGAGCCGCCGGTGAAGCTCCTGTAGCTCGCGGGTTTGCTGACAAAGGCTATCATCGGCCAGGTCGGGCTCTCGAACCTGGCCTTGGCTGCGTCATCGGTCAAACCGAGCAACTTCGAAACGGAGCCCCGGATGATCTCGATCGTATCGAGGGCTCTCACCACCTTCTCATCCATCGGGCCTTCCGTTCCGGAGAACCCCAGAACTCCCGGCCTCAGGAAACATGTCGGGTTCCCCGCGTCGACGATCGAGATCTCGACCTCCCCCAGAGAGGGGACCGGAACCTTGTCAACCGGCCTGCCCGTGGCAGGAGGGCGCCCCTTAAGGTACCCCCCGTTGCGGAGTAGTCGAGAAGGATCTTGCTGCCCGTCCCCGGAACGCCGTCGATCGCGTAGTCCCCGGTGTATTCCGACTTTCCCCCACGGGTCCTCACATATGCCTTCAGGATCTTCTTCGTGTTCGTGTTGTAGATCCTCACGACCGTTTCCGGCTCATGGGCTTCCACCAAGCCCTCGTCGATGGCAAAAGGACCGACACCCGACGAAATATTGCCGCAGTTGCCCTTAAAGTCTATGAGGGCGTCGGTAATGCCCACCTGGGCCATGGTGTAGTTCACATCAGCGTCGGGTCGATCCGACGGCCCGATGATGGCGCACTTGCTCGTGAGTGGATCGGCGCCACCCAACCCGTCAATTTGGCGTACGTCCGGGCTGCCGAAAATGGCCAGGATCACCTGCGTACGCATCTTCTCGTCCGCGGGCAAGTCCTTTTCGTGTATATAGACACCCTTGCTCGTCCCGCCGCGCTGGATCACGCACGGTATTCTCCGATATTCGCTCATTCTTCTCTCTCCCATTCTTCGATCATCGCACGAGATCGGCCAGCTCCGCTATGTTCGCCATCGTGTCGAGGCGGCCCACGGCCTCTATGATTCGATCTCTCCTGCCGGAATCGAGGAATTTCTCAGTAAGGAGGTGGAATTTCGCAAGAATCTCCTGTTTTGTAGCGGGATTCTCCGGATCTCCCTTCGGGTAGTCGACGTGGGCGAAGAACGTCCGACCGTCGTTCAGCTCCGCCACGAGGGTGGCCGGGTAGGCCTTGGGATACATGGCTTCAGCCTCGGGGTCGAGCTCCCACGTCACTTTCTGGGCAAGGGCAAGCACTTCCGGGTCATGAAGGGCCTCGCCCCTGAATTCATCTATGCCCGTGCTGTTCTTCGAGACGGCCGTCGCTATCGCCCAGGGAAGACTGAACTGGGCATCCACGTGGGTTACTGGCTTGCGCTTCCGCTCCTCCGGATAGCAGAGCATGTTCACGGTGAAATTGCCCACCTTGGCGATGATCTTCTTCACATCCTTAGCCCGCACTCCCTGCCTGTACAGGTCGAGGGCGCAATCGGCCACCGGGCCCGAAAAACGGCAGCAGGCGTGCACCTTGATGCTCGTCTCCGTCATTTCCCATTTCTTGCCCAGGGTCTCCGTCATACGACCGTAGTCAAATTGATCTTTGAAGGAAAGGGCCTTGATGAGGCCGTAAGGGCCGTCCCAGACGGTTCCGGTGCCGATGTAGCCCCTTTCGGCGAGGCAGGCGGCCAGTACTCCCCCCATGGCCGGATGGCCTGCCTGGAGGGGCTTCTGCCACGCCCCTTCCCCGGTGCACTCCTGGGTGCCCGCTGAGAAACTCCCCGCGATGCCGAGGGCGTACTTCGTGTACAGCGCGTCGAGCTTCATGATGGTGGCGCAGGCGGCTGCTGCGCCGAAAACACCGCACGTGCCCGTGGGATGAAAACCCTGGTAGTAGGACTTGCCCAGAAGAGACTCACCGAGGCGAATCATCACCTCGAGCCCGAGGATGAGGGAACGGAGGAATTCTTTCCCTGAGGCGCCCCTCTTCTCCCCCACGGCAAAGACGGCAGGGAATACCGCCACGGACGGATGCATGGTCCCTTCCCGGTGGTCGTCGTCGAAGTCGAAGCTGTGGCCCATGGTGCCGTTGAACAGGGCTGCACTCATCATGGACGTCTTGAAGCCGTGGGCAAAGACCGAAGCGACCGGGTTGCCCCCTTCCGCAATGAGCACCTCCGTCAGGGCTTTGATCTGCGGTTGCTGCGATGCCCCGATGGTGCACCCTATCACATCGAGCACGAATTCCTTAGCTTTTTCTATTGTCTCCCTGGGGAGATCTTCGTACCCTTCACGGACGAGGAACTCCGCAACCCTCTCCGCGAGCCTTTTCTCTTGAATTGTCTGTTCCATCGCACTTCTCCTTAGTCCATGTAATTGCCGCCGGGGACATTGGTCCCCTGCCCGGTCACGTAGTCGTCTTTTGGTTCGCTGTCTGTCCCGGCCCTTCCTAAACCTATAAGTCCCCGGGAAGGTGTGCGGGCCCCAGCCTTTCCGAAGTCTCCCTTTTCGCTCTCTTAAGCCATCTTAATTTCGTCCAGATCGAACTTGAGCGTATACTTGAACTGGTCCGACCGGTAGAATGTCTGAACAAAGTCGACAGGCAGTTCTCCCTCCGCAAAGATGATCGTCTCGAGATAGAGCACCGGGGAAGAAATGCTCACGGAGAGGGCGGACGCGATCTCATAGTCCGCGATTACCGCCATAAGATACTGCACGCCGGTCCTCAGGGGTAGTCCGAGCTTGTGCCTCAGTACGTGGAGCATCGGCTGAGACAGGAGGTCTTCCTTCTCGATCCTCTCTCCTATTTCCGGGCGAAGGTAGTTTTTCACGTAGGTGAGGAGGACATTGTTGTCGCTTCTCGTCCTCCTGATCCGGATCACTTCTTCTCCCTCGGCCATGCCGAGTGCCTTCGCGACCCGCGTGGGACTGCTCATCCTGGTAACGTCGAGGACCTTCACCTTCTGGGAAGCCAGCCCTTCCGGCACAACGTCATTGATATCTCCCCTCACCTTGAGGGTCATGATATTCTTGGCGTTTGTCGCGCCCTGCGTGACGAACGTCCCCTTTCCCTGCTTTCTCAGCAACAGGCCTTCCTTCACGAGGTCGAGAATCGCCTGCCGCACAGTGATGCTGCTGACACGATAGGTCTCGGCGAACTCCTTCTCGGTGGGAATCTGCTTTCCCGCCAGAAGCTCTCCGGTCATGATCTGGGACTTGATGATCTGCTCGAGCTGGACATACAGAGGTATGTTATTCTTCTCGAGGCCTGGTATCTTCATATCCTAATATTATTATGGTGACATCATATGTGTCAATAGCCATGTCCTTTCCCGAAAATCCGTGCTCCCCGGGGCGATTCCCGGGAAGACAGCGTCACGAGTCCGTACCGCTTTGATCGCCCTTTAAGGGGGTGTCGGGGACCTTATCCCCCTAGATATGCCCTCTTCACGATATCGCTCGACTTCATGGTCTCGATGTCCCCCTGGAGTACGACCTTTCCAACCTGAAGGGCGCAGCCGGCGTTGGCCACGCCGAGGGCGAGGTGTACGTTCTGCTCCACCAGGAGAACGGTGACCCCCCGTGCGTTGATGGTCTTGATGGTCTCACCGAGCTGTTCGATGACGATGGGGGCAAGGCCGAGTGAGGGCTCATCCATGCACAGGAGAGTCGGCTTGGCCATGAGACCCCTGCCTATGGCGAGCATCTGCTGCTCGCCCCCGCTAAGCGTGCCTGCCTTCTGGTTTCGTCTCTGCTCGAGGACGGGGAAGAGGCGGTATACCTGTTCGAGATCCTCGTCGAGGGGATCCTTGCGCAGGCTCGCCCCGAGTTTCAGGTTGGACAGGACGGTGAGGTAAGGGAAGAGCTGCCTTCCCTCGGGCACGAGGACTATGCCCTGTTTCACGATGTCGGTCGTGGAGCGTCCGTTGATAAGATTGCCCTTGTACCGTATGGTGCCGGCGCTCAAGGCGGTGAGGCCGACGAGGGCCCGCAAAACCGTGCTCTTTCCCGACCCATTCGCCCCGATGATACTCACCACGGCCCCTTCGGGCACGTGGAGAGAGACATCTTTGACGGCAAGGGACTTCCCATAATGTACCGTAATGCCTTCCATGTCAAGCAGCATGGTCACCCCCGAAATAGGCCCTGATGACCTGTTGGTCTTCCCGCACTTCTTTCGGGAGGCCCTCGCAGATCTTCTGGCCGAAACTGATCACCACGACCCGGTCGCAAAGGTCGAGGATTTGCATATTATGCTCGACGATGAGGAACGTGACCCCCTGCTCTCTCGTCTTCCTGATGGAGTTGAGGGTAAAGTCGATCTCGGAGGGGTTCATCCCGCCCAAGGGTTCGTCGAGGAGCATAAGCTTCGGCCGGGTCGCGAGGGCCCGGGCCACACCGAGCATCTTTTGGTACCCATGGGGGAGGTTCCTCGCCAGCTCGTCCTTAACCTTATCGAGCCCCACGAGGCTGAGGATGGCAAGGGACTGCTCGTGGATGTAGGCCTCGTTCTTCCGGTAGGTAGGAGTGTTGAAGTAAATCTCGATGAGGCTCGACTTCGGGTGGAGATGAAAGGAGGCCGAGACATTCTCGAGGACGGTGAAATCGGCGAAGAGAGGGTTGAGCTGGAACGTACGCCCTATCCCCAGGGCTGCCACCTGATGGGGCTTCTTGCCTGTGATGTCCCTCCCGTCGTAGAGCACCTGGCCGCTCGTGATCGGCAAGACCCCGGTGACGAGGTTGAAGAGGGTCGACTTGCCGGCGCCGTTGGGACCGATGAGACCCACGATCTGCCCGGGCTCGACCCCAAGGTCGAAATTGGAGACGGCGACGAGACCGCCAAACTGCTTGGTTAACTTCTTCGTCTCAAGAAGCATGGAAAGACCTCCTCATTATTCTTTGCCCTGCGTACCGCTAACGCACAAGCCGGGGGAGACTCGCAGGGCAGGGACCTCACGGGCTCTCCGGGAATTCAAGCGAGCCTTTTCGCCGAGCCCCAGGCCTTCTTGGGCTCACTCATAGTAGTCAGGGGCAAGCCTCAATGTCCTGAATTGGTCCGGATCGTGGCCCAACAGAACGAAGGCCCCCTCTCTTTTCAAGTGCTGTATCCTGGCCACGGCTCTCAACGCGGCCTCATTGTTCCAGGAAACGCCAGGGACCGTGCCTTCGTCGATCGTCTCCCGCATGGGAACCGCATCGCCGGCGATTACGACCCTGCCTGTCTTGGGCAGGTTCACGATTACGGACTGATGGCCCTGGCAGTGCCCCTTGGTGTCCACGCAGACAACCGACCCGTCAAGAAAGACGTCAAAGTCTTCCACCTCGTCGAGCTGCATGAATCTATAGTTTCTCGTGTCCAGGTAGTCGCCGAGATTGTAGCTCCATTGAAAGGCCTCGGGCCACCAGGCCGCTCTCAACTCGGCCTTCCTGACGATGAACGTGGCATGGGGGAAAAGGGTCATCCATCCCGCGTGGTCCCCATGCAAATGAGACATGATCACGTACTTCACCTCATCCGGCTTGTATCCCAGCGCAATGAGCTGCCTGTCGATCCTTTCCTCCGGCTTCATCTCACAATCTTCCCGGTTCTTCGGCGGCAAGTTATCCAGATTGATGCCGGTGTCGACGACCGCCAACCCCTTTTCATGCACGATGAGATACGCGGGCACCGGAATAACGATCTCTTTCCCTTGATTCGGCCCGCCAATGAGAATGCTTCGATCGGGGAAACGAACCTGCCCGACCTGAAAGACATAGAACCTCATGGCGTCATCTCCTCCCGAGCCCGCCTGCCTCCCCTCGTCGGCCGGACAATGGCCGGGGGAAGTCATTTTCCCGTGGTTTTCCGCCTCTTGTTCGTGTTGAACGGCCCGGCCGCGCCGGCTTGTGGTTTCCTTCCGACCGCACCCCTCGCACCTTTCAGGTTTGCCCCGAGTCTTCATGTTATTAGAAGGACATAATGTTGTCAACAGGTTTCTTCCTTTTTTCCCATCCGGGATATTGTTGGACTCCCACTCGTCTTATGGGATAGGTTCTCTGCGTGCAATCTTACCGAGCCCTTCGAGGACAAGGACTGCTTTTTCTCGTTCTGGTCTGGTTCCTCTGGTTTCTCACCGTGTCGGCGAGCACTCTTGTCTCGCCCGTCCTCCCGTTGATAGAAGACGAATTCGCGGTCGGCCACGCACGCGCCACGGCATTGGTTTCTCTGATCTCCCTGGGCACCGCGGCAGCTACCTTCGTCGCCGGCCTTCTCGCGGGCTTCGCCGGCTACAGGAGATCGATCCTCGTCTCCTTCTTGGCTTCGGCAATGCTCTTCCTCTTCATCCCCCGCGCAGGCGGGTTCTCCCACCTCGCCCTGTTGTTCCTGATCATAGGCTTGTCGAACGGTGTCTACTATCCCTGCTCAATTCCGGTGATAACCGAGATGCCTGAGTTACAGCCATAGGGCAAAGCTTGGGGAATCCGGACGCGGTCCTATGTTAGCGCTTGAACCTCATCTATGTCAGGCCGGATCGGGAGACTATAAGCTCCCGATCCGCCCTTCCCTCTTCTACTGATGGTCCTTCCACATGCCGTACTTCTCTCTGAGGATACGGTGGAGGATCTTGCCGTTGGCAGTGCGGGGCATCTCGTCATCTTTGATGAAGACGACGTTCTTCGGCACCTTGTACCCGGCGATCTTGCCCCTGCAGAAGGTCGTGATGTCCTCGGGGGTGGCGGTCTGATTCTCGTGGAGGACGACGATGGCGAGGATGGTCTCCCCCCACTTCTCGTGGGGAATGCCGATGACCGCCACGTCTTTGACTTTCGGATAGCCGCCCACGACGTTCTCTACCTCGGAGGGGAAGATGTTCTCGCCCCCGGAGATGATCATGTTCGCCTTCCGGTCGACGAGGAAGAGGTAGCCCTCCTCGTCCTTGTAGCCCATGTCGCCTGCGGAGAAGTATTCTCCTTTCATCGCAGCGGCCAGTTTCTCCGGCTCCTTCCAGTAGCCGGAGAGGAGCATGGGGCTCCGGGAGTAGACCTCCCCTACTTTGTGTGGGCTCGGTGATGAGGTGTCCCTCTTCGTCGTAGAGCTCAAGGAGGTCCGAGCCGATCACCTCGCGGCCGCAGGAGCCCAATTTGGTGAGCTGCTCCTCGGGCTTGAGGATGGTGACGCACCCTGCCTCGGTCGAGCCGTAGCACTCATCGAGCTTCGAGTTGGGGAACGTCTTAAGGATGCCGAGCTTCGTATCCTTCCGGGCAGGGGCAGAGGAGATGAGGAGCTTCTTGATGGACGAGAGGTCGTACTTCTTCTTCACCTCGTCGGGGAGGGAGAGCATCATGATGTAGTGGGTGGGGACGAGAGACGTGAAGGTGATCTTGTGGTCGGAGAAGGTCTTGAGGAGGTCCTCCGCATCGAAGCTCACCATGTTGTAGGCCATGACGGTACCCCCTACCCACGTGTTGACGAAGGAGTAGTTGAGGGAGTTGATGTGGCAGCAGGGCATGACGAGGAGGGTGGTGTCGTCGAACCCGAAGACGTGGTCGTAGATCATGATGAAGTACTGGGCAAAGAGGGAGCGGTGGCTCTTCATGACCCCTTTGGGCCTGCCGGTGGTGCCGCTCGTGTACATGATGATCCAGATGTCCTCTCCGTCCACCTTGACCGCAGGCTCAAGTGAAGAGGCGGACGCGAGGGCGTCTTCGTAGGAGGCAAAGCCGTCGTAGTGGGGGTTGTCGATGGCGTAGGAGACGTAGGTGGTCACCGTGGGGAGGTTCTTCTTCATCCCCTTGGCCATCTCGATCCACGGGAACTCCTTCCCCGTCCTTCCGTCTGTGCCTCCCTGGACGAGGAAGACCTTGCATTCGCTGTGGTTGATGTTGTACTCCATCTCAGGGGCGGAGAGGCGGAACATGATGGGAACGACGATGAAGCCGCCCTTGGCCGCGGCAGCGTAGATCTCCATCCACTCCACGCAGTTGTACCCGAGGGCGGCGAACCGGTCCCCCTTCTTCATGCCCATGGATGAAAGGGCATTGGCGAGCCGGCAGGAGCGCTCGTTCCACTCCTTGAAGGTGTAGGACTTGTAGAGGTCTTTCGCGCCGATCTTGTTCGGCCATTTCCCCGCATTGACCCGGAGCACGTCTTTCGCCGTCAGCCAGTAGACGTCGTTCATGGTAGAGTTCCTCCTTGCTTATAGTAATGCTAAGACGGCCAGAAGCCCGCCCCATCCGTTGAGGGCGGGGGCCTTCAACCATCTAAAGTCCGTCGCCGGATCATTGGCGCGCCTCGCGGCTTTCGGGCCTCCTTCCACCCGCAAGAAGGGCCGCCCCGTAGGCCGCGGTGGTCTGGGGCTCCTCGGGAACGAGTACCTTCACGCCGATCTCCTCTTCTATGGTCTTCACGAGGCCCACGTCGTTCGCGCCTCCCCCCGTCACCGCGCACTCTTCCACGAGGCCCACGCGCACCACGAGATTGACGATCTTCGACGCCATGGCCTTGTGGACCCCTGCGACGATGTCTTCGGGAAGCGCGCCCTCCGCGATGCGCGAGATCGCTTCCGATTCGGCGAAAACGGCGCATCCCGTGGTAAACGCTACGGGTTTCGTCGACCTCAAGGAAAGGGGCCCTATCTCAGCTACTTCGATATGGAGTATACGCGCGATCAGTTGGAGGAATTTTCCGCTTCCGCCTGCGCATTTCTCGTTCAGGACGAAGTTCGTTACCTTCCCTCCTTCGTCGAGCCTGATGGCCTTGCTGAATTGGGCGCCTACGTCGATTACCGTTTTCACCGAGGGGAGGAGACGATGGACCCCGGCCCCATGACACGAGATGTCGGTGACCGTAAGGTCCGCAAAATCGACCATGGAAGCCCCGTAGCCCGTGGCGGCACGCTGCGAAATTGCGCCCCAGGCTATGCCCGCCTTCTCAAGGGCCGCGTCAGCGACCTTTCTCGCCGTTTCTCTATAGCTTCCCCCTGAAGGCAGAACAGCGCTCGACAGAATGACTTCGCCTTCGCACACCACTGCTTTCGAGAAGCCCGACCCTACGTCAATTCCCAGCGAATAAACCACTCTAGAACAAACCTCACACAAAAAAACGGCAACCCTGCTGCGCATGATGACCGGTCTCAACGCCTGATCCGCTTAGCTGAAGAACGTGGCCTCTCCCAGCCGCCTCGCGCTTCTCTGCACAGGCTTCCCCGCTCTTTCCGAATCTTCGCATATACCTTTTCCGATCAGTGCCGCGCCGAGGGCCCCGGTGAGGAGAGGCTCAGGCGGTACGACCACCGGGCACCCCAGCCGGCCCTCTATTGCCTTGACGAGCCCGATATTCTTTGCCCCGCCGCCCGTCACGGCAACGTCCGGCTCGATTTTCAGCTTCCCCACCATGGCACAGACCCGCGCGGCAATGGCGTCGTGCACGCCCGCGATCAAGTTGGGGACCGATTCCCCGCTCGCAAGCTGGGAGATCACCTCCTGTTCGGCAAAGACCGTACAGGTGTTGCTGATCACGGCCGGCTCCGTCGCGGTAAGGCCGACGCGGCCGAGGTCGGCAAGGGGCACACCGAGGGCATCGGCGATCACTTCGAGGAACCTTCCCGTGCCCGCGGCGCACTTGTCGTTCATGACAAAGCTCACCACCTTGCCTTCCTTGATCTTGATGCCTTTGCTGTCCTGGCCCCCTATGTCGACGATGGTCCTTGTCAAGGGAAGAAGGCCGTAAACGCCCCGTGCGTGGCAGGTGATCTCAGTGACCTGCTTATCCGCGAAGGGAACGTTTATCCTTCCGTAGCCAGTGGCTACGACGTAGCTGAGGTCGTCGAACGTGAGACACGCCGAGCGGAGAGCCTCCTCCATCACCTTGTGCGCCAGCTTCCGGTGCTCCGGCCCGGTGGGTCCGATGAAGGAGGCAACGGGAGCCTCTGCCACGATCACCACTTTGGTCATGGTGGAGCCGATATCAATACCCGCAAAGTAGCGCATCATCGCTGTCGCCGGATCCCCCGACCCCACGCCTTCGAGGCCTATCCCCTTCTTCCCTTCGACGCCTCGAGGGTCTCGATAAACGCGTCGATCCTGTTATGGGTATCCGCCTCATTGTAGGAGCTGATGTCGACGATGTCCCCTTCCATGATGAGGATGGGTATGTCTCCGTATATCTTCTTGAGGATCTCGGCCTGCTGCACGATGCCCGCGTGCCAGCTCCGGCAGGAGAAGGCTGAATGAAAGACAACGCCGTCGCAGTCGTAGTCTTCCAGGTACTCGATGATGCGCTCCACCTTCGGCACGGAGCCGGGCCTGGATCTCGCCTTGTCGTACCAGTGGGTCCAGAAGCGCACCCACCTCCATGCCACATGCTCGAGGGGATCGCTCGTCTTGGGCAGGTCGAGACGCTCGAGTCTCTCAGCGTTTCGATAGGTCACGTCCGCGGGGAAGACGGCGCCCTTGTCGTTGAAGTACTGGAAATCACCGAGGGCGAACCAGGAGGGAAGTCCCGCTCCCCATACGAGTCGATACTTTTCGTTCTCGGCCACACCTTTTTTCGCGGCTATCTTCTCTTTTAGCTCGTCGTACAGCTCCTTGTAGTAGTCGTACGCCTCCTGGGTGCCAAGGTTGAACGTGAGGGGCACCATGGTGTTCATGGCGTCGCCGGTGTCCATAGGTGTGGGGTGGGCCTTGCGCAGCTCGTAGGTGTCGACGAAGAGGTCCCACGTACGATCCGTGAGATCGACGATGGCGGCGAACCTGTCCCAGTCCATTTTCCTGCCCGTGTGCTTTTCGCAGAAGCGAACCAGGCTCCTCAGCTCCTCTGTGGCGAACTTCACGTACAGCTTCTCCTGCTCTTTGTTGTCGACCTTCGGGTCCCAGGGCGGATAGTACATGCTTCCCACCCAGACCGGCACGTCCTGCAGGTAGTGCTGCGTTGCCTGGGGCCATTTTATCCTCGGGTCGCACAACTGCTGGGCGCTTCCGATGATCATGTCAGGCCTTCCCATGCCACCCCACGGCGTGCCCGGAGGTATCTCGCCGAGCTCCTGCCGCCACATGTCGAAGCCGATCGTACAGGTTGCGTAGGTACATATGGACCGTGAGAAATTGTCCGACTCGGCCTTCTGGAGGAACCTCTCCGCATCGCGCTTTGCCCCGCAAATGCCGGCGAAATTCTCTCCCCACGCAGGCACGATGTCCATGGCCCGGATGATCTCGTCCTGGCTGTTGGCGATGTATGTATAGGCCACCTTTTTCCCCTCTTCCTTGGCCCTGAGGGTCGCGGCGAGGTTTGCCTTGCCGAACTTTCCCGCCTTTCCCGCCGCCTGCGTCGCAAGTGCTCTCGGTTTCTTGTTCTCAGCCATCTGACTTCCTCCCGCGCTGTTTACGGCAACTTAGGGTGCGATCATCTCCAGAAAAGCCTCTATCCTCGTCTTCACCCTCGCGAGGCTTGAAACGGAATACTCATCCTCGATGTAGAGCACGGGCGTTCCTGCGGATTCTATGAAGCTCTTTACTGCCGGAACCTCGAAGCCGTAGGGGTCGCAATACTTGTAGACGAGGAGAATAACGCCGTTTACCTTGAATTCCTCGACGTACTGCACCATGTGGCCAAAACGGGCCTTAAGATTCTCCTGATAGGTATCGCCGGTGCCCACGTAGGTCGTCGGCAGCTTCAGCTTCCTCAGGTACCTTTCTGCGATCCCGTCGATGGGATCATCCGTTGCATCCACGTCCTGCCAGTAGATCTTGCTTCCCATCGAAAGGTCGTCCATGACGAGGCGCGCCCCCGTTCCCTCGATGGCCTCGATGATGGCCGCGTCATCGATCTGGTCGCCCACGAGCATGATCCTGGCAGCTCCTTTTGGGGGCCCGTCCTTCCTCCGTCCCACCTCTCCGGCGACGCCCTCGATGAGGGCCGTTGACTCATCCACGGGTAGGCTCATGGCCGCCACGAGGACCTTCATCATCTCCGTCCCGGAGATGAGAGGGGGATCAGCCTTCCGCAAGGCATAAAGCGCCCTCATGGCCCGCCTGTTCTTGTTATGCGCCTCGACTGCCTCACGCAGCCTCTCCCGGGTGATCTGCTTCCCCGTGAAGCGCTCCAAAGTCTTGACGAATATGCGGAGGATCTCACTCGTGAATGCTAAAGACGGGTCGTCTGTGGTGTGGGGAAAGTTGAGGAAGTGCCAGTAAGGCAGGTTGAGGTTGTAGCTCCAGACGTCGACCGTCCTCTCCATGCTGTCGCACTGATGGGGCAGAACCATTCCGTCGAGAAAATCGTACCGCCCTTTTAGGGCGGCATCGAAGACGTTGCGTACGAAAGGGCAGACGATGGTCTCCATGTGGGCATCCGCTTTCGTGATGGCCTCCGCCATGTTCCCTTTCAGCCGGAGAGGCACGACGCCCGCCGCCGTGAGAATCTCGACGGGACAGAGGGCGGAGAGATACCCGATGACGCGCTTCCCTGAGGCCTTTAGCTCCCTCGCCCGCGACCCGTAGTGATCGTAATACTTCTCAGCCAGATTCAATCCGCTCGACTCCATGTCCGCCATAACCCTTCCTCTTGTCCGCCCCCCGTCTGATCTACCAAGGGAAAATTATTGATCCTGAATGCTGCGAGATTGCCGTCTGTATACGGTAAGCGCCTTCTTTGCTCTAGGGAAAGATACTAACGGATGGGGTGACGCTTGTCAACAGAATTCAGACAAATTGTATACAACCGATTGAAGCGGGAAAAAGGACGACGGGGTGGCAAAAACAACGGCCGGAAGCCCGCGGAAAAGGGGTGCTGTCTCTATGGCGTGGTCCTCGCGCGAAAAGCGCAGATAGACTCGGCAACCCGGTATGCCTCTATGAGACTCGAAGGATCTGCCTCACCCTTCCCTGCTATGTCGAGGCCCGTGCCGTGGCCCACGGACGTCCTCACGAAGGGAAGGCCGAGCGTAATGTTGACGGTCCGCGCAAACGCCTTGGTTTTCACCGGGATGAGTCCCTGGTCATGATACATGGCTACATAGGCATCAGAATCCACCTTGTGGAAGAGGGAATCAGCGGGAAACGGGCCTTCGGCCCGGATATTGTTCTGCCTTGCCCGTTCGATCGCCTCTCTCACCGCTTCCTCCTCGTTTCCCATCACCCCCTGCTCCCCGGCGTGTGGATTGACGCCGCACACCTTGATACGAGGCGCCCGGATGCCGAAGTCTCCCTCGAGGGAGCGGGCCGTAACGGCGATCGTCTTGAAGACCCTCTCAGGTGTTATGAGCGCCGGCACTTCCTTGAGGGGGACATGGATCGTCGCGAGAGACACCCTGAAGGCTCCGGCGGCCATCATCATGACGTAATCGGCTACGCCGCCATAATGGGCTAAGCAGCTCGGTGTGGCCGATGAAAGGCACGCCCGCGGCAGACATCGATTTCTTGTTGATGGGGCACGTCACCACGGCCGCGACCTCGCCGGAAAAGAGCAGCCGCAACGCCTCCAGCACGTATTCATAGGAGGCCTTGCCGCACGATGCGTCGCTTTCCCCGAAACGCACATCTTCCATGGACGACGCCTCGACCATTTCCGCGCACCCGGACGACCCCTCGTGCAAGGGCAGAAAGGCCGGGGCTCTGCCTTGGAAGAGCCTCGACCGCAGGCGCTCCAGAACGGAAAGGTCCCCGATGATGACGGGGATGCTGGAACGGGCGAGCCTGTCCAGGGCCTTTAAAATGAGTTCCCCGCCGATGCCGGCGGGGTCTCCCATGGTTATTGCTATCCTTCTTGAGATCTTTGCCCCCTTAGATCTTCACCTCGACGTACGAAACGGCCTTCAGCTTGCCCACATACTCCTTGTATCGCTTCTCCGATTCCTTCCGGAAGATGGCCTCCTTGATCTTCTCCTTCACATCCTCAAAAGCCAGGGTCGCACCCTTCTTTTTCTCGACCAGCTTGAGAATGTGGTTCCCATAGGGGGTCTGGACAACGTGCGAGTATGTCCCCGGTATGAGGAGATTCAAGGCCTCCTTCAGCTCGGGAATAAGCTCCTCTTTCTTCACGGAGCTTACGTCCCCTTTCGAGGGCTCGTCCGAGTATTCCTGAGCCACCTCGCCGAAAGGCTTCCCTTCCTCGAGCTTCGCCAGGGCGGCACGGGCCCTTTCGGCTCCATCAGCCCTCTTGATGGAGACAAAAATGTGCTGGATCGCGAACTCTTCCTCCACGAACTCCTCGCCATGGGAGTCGTAGTAATCCCTGACACTCGCGTCGTCTATGGTGACATCCTGCGAGACGGCCCTCGCCAGCACGCGGTTTCGCGTGATGTTGAGCCTGATCCCGTCAAGGAAATCCTTATAGTCGATCCTTTCGATCTTGAGTTGCTCCTGCAGCTCGGACTCGGTAATCATGTTGCGCTTTTTGATGTCCGCAACAGTGGCTTCGACCTCCTTGTCCCCTACCTCCACCTTCAGCTTGTGCGCCTGCTGCTTGATGAGCAGGTTTTCGATGAATGAATCGAGCTTCTCCCTGAGCGCCATACTCCTCAGGTACTCGTTCATTGAGGAGTAGCGGCTTTTCTTCTCCACGGCGACGTATTTCTCCACTTCCCTCAAGGTAACAATATCATCGTTGACGATGGCCACTATCCTGTCCAACACTTCGCACCTGACCGGGGCCGGACTGGCGAGAAGCGAGGCTGCGACGATAACAAGGAGAACAAGTAGGAGTCGATTCATTTTTTAGGTGCCGCCTCCGTTTCGGCAGGGGTACTGCTCCCGGGCTTGACCGGCGCAGATCCGACCTGTCCGCCCTGTCCCGGGCCCACGCCGGGCTGAGCGCTCCCTCCGGGGCTCTCCGGAGCCGAGACTTCGGGGGCATTCGCAGGCGCCTCGCCCTTCGCTTCTTCCTTGAGCATATCATCGTTGATGATGATCCTGGCGTTCTTCTTCAGGCTCTCGATATACTTCTGCAGGGCCTCGGACTGCTTCTCCTGCGTCAACTTTTGTCTGATGAACTCCTTTACCTCCGGGAAAGGCACGTAAGTGCCGGTTCTGGTCCCTTCAAGCTTGATGATGTGGTACCCCAGTTGCGTCTTCACCGGTTGGCTTACCTGACCGACCTTTGTCAGAGCGAAGGCGGCCGTCTCATACTCCGGGATGAGCGTTCCCCTGGGATGATAACCGATGTCTCCGCCTGTCGTCTTGGCGGCCGGATCTATCGAAAACTTCCTCGCCAGATCGGCGAAATCCTCGCCTTTTGCGATCTTTGCCTCCAGCTCCCTGGCCTCGGGCTCGCTTTTGACCACGATCTGTCTCGTCTGGATCTCCTGGCCTCTCTTGAACTCCTCTTTGTGGGCCTCGTAGTATTTTTCCAGATCAGCGTCCGAGAAGTTCAACTCGGCGCTCACCTTCTTCTTGAGCAACTGCTCTATGGTCAGCTGCTCCTTGATGTCGGCCAGTCTGTCCTGGAACGCCTTGTCTTTGTCCACATTCTCTTTCTTCGCCTGTTTCAGGAGGAGCTTCTTCACGATCAGCCTGTTCAGGAAGTCCTTCTTACCGCTCTGCGTCGCCACCAGCATCTTCATGTTCATGGGTATCTTGTCCAGTTCCGCGTTGAACTCCTGGACAGAGATTCTTTCGCCGTCCACTGTGGCTATCGATTTGCCGTCGTCCTTCTTTGAGCAGGCGATTAGCAGCAGAAAGAGAACGAGAAAGATCAGGTATTTTTTCATCGGTCACCTCGTGTGCTTGTCTTATATCATACCGCGACGAGACGCATCAATATATTTCTCGTTGCATCAATGATGCCTTCCGCCGCCTGATCGTCTCTTATCACGATCCTTCCGTCGGGCAGCAGTTTGATCTGCCCCTTGTCCTCTTTCACAAGCTTGAGCACCTTCTTCATGTCGAGGGGCGTCCGCTCGGTCACGTGCAGAATGACCTGGTTCTTCGCGTACTCGAGGCGCTTCATCTTCAATCCCGTGAGCAGGATCTTCAGGTCGATGATCCGGAGCAGGTTGGCCAGGGGTTCCGGGATCGGACCGTAGCGGTCTTTGAGTTCCTCTTCCATGTCGGCAAGCTCGCGGCCTTCCCTGATCTTCGAGAGGCGTTTGTAGGTGAGGAGCTTCACCGTCTCGTCGCCCATGTACGAATCGGGGATAAAGGCGCTCAAAGGCAGGCTGACCTCACACGGGGGCTCCTCTTTTTCCTCCGCGCTCTCTTCCTTGAGCTCCCTCACGGCCTCCTCAAGCATGCTGCAATAGAGCTCGAATCCTATGAGGTTTATGTGGCCTGACTGCTCTTTGCCGAGCAGATTGCCCGCACCCCTTATCTCCAGATCGTAGTTAGCCACCTTCAGCCCCGACCCCAGCTCCGTCATCTCCTCCATGATCTTGAGCCTTGTCAGCGCGTCCCGGGTGAGTATCTCCTCCTTCGGCACCAGGAGGTAGGCGTAACTCTGCCTCGAGCTCCTCCCCACTCTGCCCCTCAGCTGGTAAAGGTCGGCGAGCCCGAACCTGTGGGCATTGTTGATGAAGATGGTATTGACATTCGAGATGTCGAGCCCGGACTCGATGATGTTCGTCGAGAGGAGAAGATCGACCTTATTCGCGATGAAATCGAGCATGACCCTCTCCAACTGCTTCTCGTTCATCTTGCCGTGAGCCACGCCTATTCTCACGTCGGGCAGGATCTTCTTCAGGTGCTCGTGGACGACGCCTATGTTGTAGACCACGTTATGGACGAAAAAAACCTGTCCTCCCCGGGCGAGTTCGTCGAGCACCCCCCTCTTGATGACTCCGTCGTTGAACTTCACCACCTGCGTCTTCACCGCAAGCCTGTCGAGCGGGGGGGTGTTGATGATGCTCAGGTCCCTTATGCCGGTGATGGCCATATGAAGGGTCCTCGGGATCGGCGTGGCGCTTAAGGAAAGGACATCGATGCTCTTCTTGAGAAGCTTGAGCCTCTCCTTGTGCTTGACCCCGAAGCGGTGCTCCTCGTCCACGATCAGCAGGCCGAGGTCCTTGAACTCGATATCCTTCTGCAGAAGCCTGTGGGTCCCCACGACCATGTCCACCCCGCCCCGCTTCACCCGCTCGATGATGCGCGTCTGCTCCTGGCCCGATCTGAACCTGCTCAGCATCTCGACAACAACGGGGTAATCGCGAAACCTCTCCGAAAAAGTCTTGTAGTGCTGCTGTGCCAGGACTGTCGTGGGAACGAGAAGGGCCACCTGTTTGTTGTCGATCATCGCTTTGAACGCGGCCCTGAGCGCCACCTCGGTCTTTCCGAACCCGACATCGCCGCACACCACGCGGTCCATGGGTCTTTCCCGCATAAGGTCGTCGAGCACCTCCTTGATGACCCTCTGCTGCCCTTCGGTCTCCTCGAAGTCGAAACGCTCTTCCATCTCCCTGAACAGCTCGTCGTCCGGAGGAAACGCGTGGCCCTGCGCCAGCTCCCGCTCCGCATAAAACTGGATGAGCTCCTTGGCGATGTCCTCGACGTACTTCTTGACCCTGCTCTTCGTGTGCCTCCAGTAGCCGGCGCCGAGCTTGTCGATCTTGGGCTTCGATTTCTCGCCGCCGATATACTTCTGCACGAGCTCCAGCGAGTCTATCGGCACATAGAGCTTGTCCTCGTCCTGATACTCTATGAGAAGGAAATCCTTCTCGCACCCGTCGACCTTCAGCTTCTTTATGCCCTGGTAGACTCCGATGCCGTTCTCCACGTGCACCACGTAGTCGCCCACGGTGAGGTCCTTGAAGGAGCTGAGGAACTCATCGGTCCCCTCCCATTTCTGCTTCGCCATCCTCTTCTTCGGACCCACGATATCTTCTTCGGTGAGGACCACCATATCCCCGGTTCTGAAGCCCCTCCGAAGGGGACCTACCACTATCGCCCATTCCCTCTCTTTGTGCCGGCAGCCCATGTCGCTGACGATGGGCAGGGTCACGCCGTAGTTCCTCAGGATCTCCTGGAGCCGCTCCGCCTGATGCCGGTTGGGCGCGAACAGATAGACAAAGGGATAGGAGGACCATTCCCCCTTGAGACGGTCAGTCATCGAGCTGAAGATCTCTGTCTTCCGGGCCCCGAACGCCTCCCGGAGGTCCCTGTTGGACATGGCCGTAAGGCGAGCGCCCTTCTCCTCCCCTTCTACGCCTGAGACGTCAATGTTGACCAGGGTCAGGAGCCTCTCTCTCGCCGAGGCGACCCTTTCCGCTCCTTGAGTCTCCGCGAGCTTCCGGCACAAGGTCGTCGAGACCCTTGTGCACCACCACCCCTTCTTGCGGGAGATAGTCGATGATGGTGACCCCCTTATCCGGCGCGAGGCGGGCGGGAATGAGAAGACAACGCTCCATCTCGCTTCCGGACCTCTGGCTCCCCGCGTCGAAGAACCGTCAGCGAGTATACCTGGTCTCCCAGAAGCTCGATCCTGATGGGACCCGGAGACGATGGAGGATAGACGTCGACGATGGCGCCCCTCTTCGCGAACTCCCCCTGCTCCCTCACGAGGGACGCAGGCTCGTAGCCCGAGGCGGAAAGATAGTCGATGAGCTTCTCCTGAAAAAGGGTCTGCCCAAACTCCACTTCGAAGGCATTCCTCATGAGGAGGGACGGCGAAAAGAGCGAGTGATCCAGGGCCGCGAGGGGAAAAAGGCCTATGAAGCCCGTCATCCGCGGCCAAGCGGTAGAGGAAGGCGATCCTCCTCGACTCGTCTTCCTTTTCGAAGATCCTCTGGCTGTAAACGGGAAAATAGGAGACCTCCTTCTTTGCAAAGAACTCGATCTCTTCCTTGAGGAGCAAAGCCTCGTCTTCATTGTCGTAGAAGAGGATGGTCTTTCTTTCGTGAACTTGGGAGAGGAGAAAGGAGATGTAGGACTCGATCTTCCCCGTAATGTATACAAAACCGCGATCCGGCAGCAAGTGCATGCATTGATCCTTGTAGAAAATCAGGGCGGCTAAAACGCAAGCCGCCTTCTGAAAGCGCCCATAATTATATCAGTTTTCTTGGCGGTTATCAGGTACGGGAAAAGTCTCTCATCGATCCCGAATCCGCATCCATTGGCCAAGATATCCACATCACGTTCCCAATATCTGGGATTATACCGTCATTTCTCCATCCGGGCCGGTTGGCCAATCCGCAGAAAGTCCCTTCTTCCGTGATAAGCGTCCTTCGGTCCTCGTGTCCAAGCGACCGACCGGACCGACGGCACAGAAGTACCCTGAATGATATTTTTCTTCTTGACAGGAGGAACAGAAGGTATTCTCTTGAAACCAATGACATATGGTAACGACGATCAAGTCCTCCGATCTTAAGAGAAAGGAGACCGGCATGAACTCACAAAGGGGGAACAGCATGAAGAAGTTACTGCTCTGCCTGTTGGTGCTGATAGTCGTCATATTCCTAGTCGCCGGACTGTCCGGCCTCTCACCGGCACAAGGCCCGGCAAAAAAAGAGGCACCGAAGACGTCGGCGCAGGCCCAGCCCGTAAGAGGCGGCAACATTAGAATACTGACTTCCGTCGTCGCGCCGCACGCCCTAGGATACCTCCCGGAATGGGGCCCCGGTGAATGGATCGCGGCATTGCCCTGGGCGGAAAGATTGGTCCATTGGGATGAAAAAGGCCACTTCGTTCCTATTCTGCTGGATTCCTGGAAGATTGATCCCAAGGGCAAGACGATCTTGTTCCACATCCGGAAGGGAGTCACCTTCTCGGACGGCTCCCCTTTCGATGCCGAAAGCCTGAAAGCGAACCTGGACCTGAATTTGAAGATCGGCAGGTTAATGGACGCTGACCTGGTCAAAACGGTCGACATTGTCGACAAGGATAGCGTACGACTCACTCTGACCGATGTGACGAGCGCCGCGATGCTCAATTATGGTTTCAATATGCAGATCATATCCACGACTGCGGCCGAGAAGAACGGCAAAGACTGGGCGAGGACAAACGGGATCGGTACGGGACCATTCAAGCTAGTCGATTTCAAACGCGACGAATACGTGAAGTATGCGAGAAACGATACTTATTGGCGCAAAGGATACCCTCTCCTGGACTCCATATCGTACGAATATGTCCCCGACGCCGTCACTGCCTCCATGAAAATGGAAGCCAAAGAGGCGGACATGTGGGGGGACGTACCGAATGTCAAAATGGCCCTGGACCTGCAACAGAAAGGCTTCAAGGTCAATTGGGGGCCCGGCATGATGAACGTTCTCCTGCCTAATACCAACAAACCGAGAAGACCCGATTCGCCCCTCCTCAAGAAGAAGGTGCTGGAAGCAATAGAATATGCCCTGGACCGGCCGGCAATAGCGAAAGCTCTCGGGTTTGGCCAGTATGAGCCTTTGACCCAGATAGTCCCCTCATTTTCACCTGCCTATAACCCCGGGCTCAACCTAAGACCTTATGATCCTGAAAAGGCCAAACAATTACTTGCTGAAGCGGGCTACCCGAATGGATTCGAGCTAAAGCTGACGACTATGGCGGGGTTAAAAGACGGGGCCACGGCCGTTCAATCGTATCTCGATCGAGTGGGGATCAAGGTCACTATCGACATCGCCGATGCAGGGCGGTATGCGGCAGCCCTTTTTAGCCCTGCAGGCTGGGATGATCTTATCTTTGCAGCATCGGGCATACACCCGTCAGGCACGGATCTCTATCAGCATTGGGGACCGAGACCGGCCACCTATCGCTATGATTTCATAAAAAAGACGCCGGAGTATCTTGCCGCCTGTGAAAAAGCCCTCCACACCTATGAGGAACGGCCCATGAGGAAGGCGATGCAGGATGCCGTCAGGAAGGCATCAGTTGACTCCATGGTAATCCCTGTGTATAGAACGGCCCAGCCGTATGTGATGCAGCCATACGTACACACGGATTGGCCGAAAATACATCAGATCCAATGGAGCAGTTGGGAAGACTGGATGGCGAAACACTAGGAGCGTTCCGCAGAATAAAGTAACGATTGCGCCGGTCGGTAACGGGAATGAATTCTGCGGAACGCTATAACGGTCCGCCATGGAGGGCGTCTTCGGGAAGGGGTGGTCGGTCAGCGCTCACAATGACCCCGCCGCCACAGTAAGATCGCCGAAATACCGGTTTACTCCTTACGCCGGCGCAATGCCTCCGTGCCGGTGAGAATGAGGCCTGAGACTGCGGAGAGGCACATGATGAGCGTCATGGGAAAAGCTGTTCCGTCGTGCAGGTAGCTCACCAGGGCGCTTGCGACGGTGCCGGTGACCATGAGGAAGCTTCCGCTCAAGGCCGATGCACTTCCCGCATTCCTTGAAAACGGCTGCAGGCACAAGGCGGTCCCATTTGTGAGAATGAAACCGAAGCAGAAAACGTAGCAGGCAACGAGAGCAAGGGTGGCGAATTTGTCGATAAGGCCCATCCACGTCCCGGCAAGGAGAAAGAAGGCGATTGCCGATTGTATGCCGGTGATGGCGAAAAGGATTCCGGCCGGCGAGAATCGTTTAAGGAGGAGCCGGTTTATCTGGCCCGCCACAACGATGGCCAGCGCGTTCGTCCCGAATATCCAGCCGTATTGACGAGCGCTGAAACCGAAAAGGTCGATAAAGACAAAGGGCGATCCGGTGATGTAGGAGAAGAGCGTTCCCGAGCCAGCCCCTGCGACGGAAGCGTAGATGACGAATTGATGCTCCTTCATGACTTCAACGTATGCCTTCGCGACGTCTCGAGGTCGAAGAGAAATAGAGGCATCCGCGTCCTTTGTCTCGGGAAGCAGGATCCTCACCGCAAGGACAACGAGGAGACCGATCACGGCAAGGACCAGGAAAATAGCACGCCAGCCTGCGGCGGCCACGATCATTCCCCCTAAGGCAGGGGCGATTATGGGCGCTACGCCGAATATCATCATCATGACCGACAGGGCGCGGGCTATCTCCTTGCCGGAAAAGAGATCGCGGACGATGGCGTTCGACCCTACCATGCCGACGCAGCACCCCAGGGCAAGAAAGAATCTGAGACTGATGAGAAGGTAGATGGAAGGCACAAAAATGCATCCTGCCGTGGTCAGAACATAGAGGAGCATACCGATGGTGATGGGCCTTTTCCTGCCGTAGCGGTCGAGAATGGGACCGGCCATGAGCATGCCGATCGCAATGCCGAGGGTATAACTGGTGAGGGTGAACCCCACCAGGGTGGCGGTTGTTTTCAGGTCACGGCCGATCGCTGAAAAACCCGGCAGGTACATGTCGACGGCAAAGGGGCCGATCGCGGAAAGCCCGCCGAGCACGAAAAGAACAATATTCTGCTGTCTCCTGTCCATCACATGTCCGTCCCGTGGTTTTGCAAGAAAGAAAGCGGCTGGCCGGGAAAGGAAAGTTGGTTGAGGGGAAGGGAATTCCCCGGCCCTAGGCCTTGGGCAAACCCCGGTCTGTCAATTGCGTCCCCTCTCGCATCCCTATTGCTGCTTCTTACGCTTTCATGACCTCCCCGTAGCTCATGCCGGGTTGGGCGGTCCCCGCCGTGCTCAGAGGGATGCTCTCGACGATGCTTCGCACGATGAAGAATGGCGCGCTGAAGATGAGGTCCGAATCCATGTAGCCCTTCACCAGATGCCTGCTGGAAGGGTCGAGGAGGCTGACGTTCGGGCGACCCGTAGACAGAGGGTATGTGATCGCGCCTCCGCAGGTGGATGAGCTTAGCTGCCCCTGCACGGGAATCCCGGTTTCGTACGACGACAGCACGACGAGACGACTGGCCTGAGCCGGATTGCAGAGGAAGAGGACGAGGTCCGGTTTCAATTCCGATTTTTCCATCGGACCAATCACCACGAACTTACCCACTCCCATGGGCGGCTGGCCCTGGCCCAGTGCCCTGCTGCGGAAAAAGGACGCGGCGCAGGCAGAGAACTTCTCCCCCTCGATCAAGAACCTCTGCACCGTGGCGGCGCGCTCCGGAGAGGGTACTGCGAGGCCGAGGAAGGTGGCTCCTCCCGGGCAGGAGCACGTCGCGGCGGTGACGTTGAACGTAACCCCCTTGCGAGCGGCTTGATAGAACGCACCACACACCATTGTCTTCGTTCCCTTGCCGTTCCCTGCCGGGGTATTACTGAAAGTGACCGCCACCGGACTGCCGTCGAGTCCCAAAACATCCCGCAATTGAACGGCGTAATCTCGCCACATCATAGGTCCCTCCGTACGGCGTTGATTTATCTATGCATGAAGATTTGTATGCCATTCGTGGGGTTCTGTCAAGTCAGGGAAAGGCCGGTACAGAGTGGGCCGTGAAGGCGCGTTAGCAGGAGACTGCGATGGAACGAGAGTGCTCCCGGGCCGGAGAGCAGCCACGCCCATGCAGGCGTTGACGAGTGTGCTATTGACAAAGAACTTGACAACTCCAATGATTGGACACATTCTTACCCTAGCAATGAGGAACGGAATCTAAGGGTGAGGCATAGTGAGGGCAAAAGCTTACGCTCCCTTGGGATTCAAACTGATCCCATCGCGCCGGCAATCGGTGAAGGCTCGTGTTGCTTAACACGCAGAACACAGGTGAAAGTCAGGCAAACAGGGGCCCCGAAAAGCACATCAGAAACCGTCGTCGAGAAAAATCAACATAGGAGGGAGCATATCATGAGCCCGAACACTACGAGCGCGTCCTACGAAGTTCTCAGTCCATGGGCGGAAGCGGATCCGATGCCTTTCAGAGGCATTTCCCCCCGGCTCGATGCACTGGCGGGAAAGAAGATCGGTCTGCTCACGAATAGCAAGAGAGCCGCAGCACCCACGATGCAGGTCCTCAAAAGAAGACTGACGGAGAAGTTCCCGAGCGTGGAATTTACGGAGTTCGCCAACCTCAAGCCGAATGAGGTGATCACCGAGCACGCGGGGAAAGACGAGTTTGAAAACTGGGTCAAGGGGGTCGATGCGGTCATCAGCGCCTTCGGTGACTGAGGGTCATGCACCAAGTACCTCGTGTACGACTCTATAGTTATAGAGGACAGAAAAAAACCTACCGTAACGCTCGTCAACAAGGGTTTCGTCAGCGATACTCAGTCCGCATCCCGGGGAAAGGGAATGCCTGGGCTCAGGTCTATCCCCACTACCATTCCCTGCGAGGCCAGCATCATGGAGGATATCGAAGCCGGGGTGGACGCGGCATTCGATGACATCGTCACGGCCCTCACCAAACCCCTGACACGCGAAGAGGAGGCTCCGAGGCCGAAGGAAGCCGAGAAGCCGACAAGAATCATCTTCAAGGGCAATCTCGAAGAAATGATCCGTTTCTTTTACAAGAGAGGGTGGACTGACGGCCTGCCGGTCATACCGCCCACGGAAGAGGCGGTCGCCGAGATGCTGAAGGGCACGGATCTTCCCCCGGATCATCTCCTGGGAAAACTGGAGTCCCGTATGGGCAAGGCTACCGTCGAAAAGATCGCAGTCAACGCAGTGATGGCCGGGGCCTTGCCGACTTACATGCCGGTCTTGATCGCCGCGACAAAGCTGCTGCTGGAGTCGGAGCGGGGCTTCATGGGCTTCACGACGTTCGGCTTCAGCACGGGCTCATGGGCGCCGTTCTGGATAATCAACGGTCCCGTGCGTAACGAGATTTGCGTGAATAACGGCTCGGGTGCCCTCAGCCCGGGGAATATTGCCAACGCTGCTATCGGCCGGGCAATGGGACTCATTATCAAGAACATCGGCGGCGTGCGGAAAGGCGTGGAAGATATGGGATGCATGGGCAATCCGATGAAATACAGCATGGTGATTGCCGAGAACGAAGAAGAGAGCCCCTGGGAACCGCTCCACGTAGAATACGGGTATTCGAAAGAAGAGAGCACCGTCACCGTTTCGTATCCTCAGTCATATTTACAGCATTGGCCCTATGGCTCGGATGGTGAAGGGATACTCCGCTCCGTCGTCGACAACCTGCCGCGAAGCATGCGCTACACCCTTATCTTTACCCCCACTCATGCGAAGAACATGGCGCGTGAAGGGTGGACCAAGGAAGACATTAAGGAATTCATCTGCGAATTTACTCGAATGTCGGGATCCCGCATCAACCGGATGCCCCCCATCGGGACAGCCAATCCCGGCCCGTATGGACGCAAGATCTCTATAAGAGACACGGACACACTACCCACTGTCAGAGATCCTCGGTTCATACGGATTATCGTCGCCGGCGGTCCGGGTGCTTTCATCGCGCATGTCGTAGGTGGCGGCGCCACCCCGGGCATGAAGCAGACCCAGAAGATAGAGCTCCCTAAGGATTGGGACAAGCTCGTGAAGAAACACAGGGACCTGGTTCCCACATACGCCAAGTACTAAGTCGAGGACGAAGGCTCCGAGGCTCGCCGCTGGGGGACGCTTGTAGGCGAGCGAAGCGAGTCTCTAAAGCGGGGAGGCTCGACCGGCGTGCCACGAGAGGTCCGCTTCTAGGCGAGCGAAGCGAGTCTCTAAGCGGGGAGGCTCGACCGGCGTGCCACGAGAGGTCCGCTTCTAGGCGAGCGGAGCGAGTCTCTAAAGCGGGGAGGCTCGACCGGCGTGCCACGAGAGGTCCGCTTCTAGGCGAGCAAAGCGAGTCTCTAAAGCGGGGAGGCTCGACCGGCTTTGCCGGCCGAGGGGGCGCTGAGCCCCATTAATTGCGAGGCCCATTAATCGAAGTCCGCGTATATCTCCCCCAGCTTCAAGCCCGCGAGGACCTTCGTCCGGTATTCGTCCTTCAGGCTCGCGACGGTCCTCTGGAATTCCGGCGACCGCATGCCGTTCCCTAAGGCCAGGTAGGCCTCGAGGAACGCCGCGAGGTGGTCGGCCGCTTGGATCAGCTCGCCGTCCCTGGGGTTGTATCCATCTGCGTTAAAACGCTCGCTGATCTCGTCGCTCGTCCTTTCTTCCCGCTCCCCTGCGCGGGTGATCACGCTCTTGAACTCGATCTCCGTAAAGAGCCTTATCTCCTCGTGCCACGACAAGGGTATGAGGCCGTAGACTTCCTTCTCCATGCACTCCTTCTCGTACTGCTTGATGAGGCTGTCGAGACCTCCTATGGACTTCTTCACGGGATGGACGATATCGCGGGTGAGCACCTCGGGCAGATCGTGGAAGAGGCCGGTGAAGTAGTTGTTGTAGCATCTCTTCCGGCACGCGCCTATCTCCAGGGAGAACAGGTAGGAAAGGACGGCCACGATGAGCATGTGGCCGAGGACCGACGTCTTGGGGATGCGGTGCAGGTAGCTCCACCGGAGCTGAAACCGGAGCTGGCCGCACAGGTCGATGAAGTTCCTCAAGCGGCCGTGGAGGGAGAGCTCCCGGATGCCTCTCAGGTCGTAGAATTCCTCCTGCCTGGCCTCCATATCGCGTCTTATGTCCTGAATCTCGTACCCTTGCGGGTTCGCCCGCTCTATGATGTCGAACTCCCATTTCGTGGCATAAAAATGGGCCGCATCGAGGACCCTCCGGTTGACGCTCGCCTCGGGGCGCTCGAAGTACGTCCGGAAGTTTTGGGCGAACTCCGCTCCGAGGGGCGAGATGACAGGCGCCAGCTGCTCGTACACCCATTCGTTCAACTGGGAATACCTCTCCCTGTCTTCCTTGATCCTGTGGAGGATCTGCGGCTTGAGGTCCGTGAGGACGGCCCTCTGGAGGAATTCGAATATGCCCCCTTCGATGACGTGCGCCCAGTCGAACGCGGGATCCCCTTCCTCGAACTTGCCGAGGAGATAGGCGATCACCATCTTGTGCGCCTGCTTGTCAAGCTCCCGCAGCTCGACGGGCCTGATCTTGTCGTTCCAGCGCTGCATGTTCGCAGTGTCATGGATCTTGAAAAGGAGTGCTTTGCGGATCATGGCATCTGCCTCACGATCCTTACATCCGGCCGGCGCACCAAGGGGTGAATGCCTTTTCAGGTATGCCACGAAGACGTCGCGCGCGTCTTTGCCGTACGTGACGCGGGTGCCCCTGCTAAAGGTGGTGAACCTGTCTCCCCCCTGGGCGAGGAAATCGTTCGTCGATACGCGATAGGACTTCTCCCTGCGAAGGGGCAGCACCTCCCACGATTACGCTTTTCACCCTTTGCTGCCTTGGCCTCGATGGGTCGTACCCGATCCTCACGCCCGATACCTGGAGCATGCCCCTCGGGCCGGCATCCACGCTCTTCTCGAAGAGATCGAGAAGATCAGACCCCTTGAGATCCATCGTGACGATCACGTCGTCGAAGGGCAGGGCCGTGTAAACCTGCTCCATGGTGATCGGGCCGGTCCATATGTCGGCCCTGATGCCGCCTGCGTTGAATATGGCGATATCCGCCCCGGTCGATTCGCGCATGGCGTCCGTGACAGCATCGCCCAGGCTCGACTCCTCTTCGCCGCGTCTCGCCAGATCGGCCCTGGTTCGGCCCACCACTACGCGGAGCTTATCTTTGATCCGGTCCTCATATTGGTCGGCTATGTGCGCCACTGCCTTGTCCGTAGGATTGCCCGGTCCGGCCCAGACGATCCTCAGCTCGTTCTTTTCCGTCGCACTGCGTTACCTGTCCTGTCTTCTCGTCGATAACGAGGTCCAGGACCCCCAGGTAGAGCCCGTTGTGACCCGCCTGAACGATGATCGTACGACCCACGCGCACGGGATCGATCAACGCCGTGTGGCTGTGGCCGCCGACGATCACGTCGATGCCGTCGACAGAGGCGGCCAGCGACTTGTCCGCGTCGACGCCGAGGTGGGTGAGGAGCACGACCACCCGGCGCGCCCTTCCCCCTCACCTCATCGAGGAGCTTGGGAGGACCTTCTCGGGGTCGGAAATGGTGTAGCCGTCGAGGTTCTTCGGGCTCGTCATGTAGGCCGTATCAGGGGTGAGAAGGCCCACGATTGCCACCTTGACGCCCTTTCGCGTGACGAAGACGTACGGCTTCACGCCGGCCGGCGCCAATCCATGTGCGTCCGCTATATTTGCACATATGACGGGAAAAGAGGCGCCGCGCACGATCTGGCCCAGTGTCTCCAGCCCCCAGTCGAACTCGTGATTGCCCAGGGCCATGGCGTCAAACCCAATCCTGTTCATGATATCGATGACTGGCCGGCCCCGAAAGAGATTGGAGACGGGCGTGCCCTGAAACATGTCTCCCGCGGAAAGGAGCATGGAGCCTTCGGCGTTCCTCGCCCTCTCCTGCTCTATCATTGCCGCCAGATACGCGGCCCCGCTCACCGGTTTTGCCGGATCTATCGCCTTTTCCACATAAGGAAAGACCCTGCCGTGCACGTCGTTCACGTGGAGTATGGTGAGGGTTTCCGACGCGTGGGCCGGGAGAAACGACAGGATGCAGAAGATGACGGCGAGAAGGAAGGAAAGACGTGGTTTCCTTGACATATGCCCTTCCACGACAGCTCTAAAAGGGGCTGATCGCCCTATGCGTTGGTAAGGATCCCGTTCGATATCAGATGTTGTAGACTTCTTTGCCCAGGGTCCGGACCCAGTTCTGCTCGAGCACTTTTTGCGCATCTTCGGTCCTGTCCACGCCGAGGATCACGATTGCCTGGCCGCTCACCCTGCCGAGGTGCGGGTACAGATAGTGGACGTTGATGCCTGCCTCCCTCAAAGGGCGAAGAACCGCGTTCATGCCCCCGGGATGGTCGGGTGTCTCCACCGCAAGCACGTCGGTCTCCCTGGTCCTGAATCCCCGCCCTTTCAGGATGTTCAAAGCCTTCACCGGATCGTCCACGACAAAGCGGACCGTGCTCAGATCGGAGGTGTCCGCCACTGAGATGGCCCGGATGTTCACCCCCTCCCTGCCGAGGATCTCGCTCACATTCGACAGGGCCCCGGGCACATTGTCCAGAATGATGGAAATCTGCGTAATTACCATGACGAGATTCTACTCCTTGACGAATTCGAAGCCCCGCTCCAAAGCGGCCTTGTTGAGCTTCGTCATTTTCGATTTTCCCTCTCCCAGGATTTCGGTAAGGTGATCGAGGAGGAACTCGAAGGAGACTATGTCGCTCACCCTGATGAGCGCCCCCAGCATCACCATATTCGCCACCTTCTGGGTGCCCAGCTCCTCCGCCAGCTCGGCCGTGGGGATGGCGACCACCTCTATGTCCGTCCTCGCGGACGACGTGTCCACCATCGACAAATTGACGCAGATGAGGCCGCCCGCGGGTATGACGCTCTGAAACCTCACAAAGGAAGGCTGGTTCATGGCAACGACGAATTCCGGCTCGGAGGCGACGGGAGAGGCTATCTCCTCGTCCGACACGACCACCGTGCAGTTCGCCGTGCCGCCCCGCACCTCTACCCCGTAGGAAGGCAGATAGGTGACATACTTCCCTTCGTGCATGGCCGCGTTCGCGATGGTGTGGCCCATGGAGAGGACCCCCTGCCCGCCGAAACCGGAGAAGATCGTCCTGATCAGCATGGTACCTCTTTCACCACTCCCAGGGGGAATTCCTTTGCCATGACCTCGTCGATCCATTTGCACGCGTCGATGGTGCACATCTTCCAGTTCGTGGGACAGGGAGAGAGGATCTCCACCATGGAAAAGCCCGTCCCCTTCAGCTGGTGCTCGAACGCCCTTGCAATGGCCTTCTTCGCCTTGACGATGGCCGCGGGCTTGTTGACCGCCACCCGCTCCAGGTAGGACGTGCCCGGAAGCACGGCGAGCACCTCGCACATGCGCACGGGGTGACCTTCCTTCGCGGATGTCCTGCCGCGGGGGGTTGTGGTCGTGACCTGGTCGATAAGCGTCGTGGGCGCCATCTGGCCGCCCGTCATGCCGTAGACGCCGTTATTCACGAAGATAACGGAGATAAGCTCGCCCCGGTTCGCCGCATGGAAGCTCTCGGCCGTTCCGATGGCAGCGAGGTCGCCGTCCCCCTGATAGGAAAAGACGAGGTTCTGCGGCCTCACCCGCTTGATTCCTGTGGCCACTGCCGCACCCCGGCCGTGGGCCGACTCCAGGGTGTCGAAATCGAAGTAGTTGTAAACGAGCATGCCGCACCCTGCAGGAGCCACGCAGATGGCCTTGCCCGCCATTTCCATCTCATCGACCACTTCGGCGATGAGGCGGGTCACGATGGAATGGCCGCATCCCGGACAGTAGTGGAAGTGGGCCTCTTTCAGGAGCCTCGGCCTTGAGTAGACTTTTTTCACCCTTTCTTCCCCCGGACAGATTGGTGGTAATGGCGGGAGATGATGCGGTAGAGCTCCACGGGCGTTGGTATGACCCCGCCCGGCCTTCCGTAGAAGTGGACGCGCCCCTTCCCTTCGAGCGAAAGCCTCACGTCTTCTATCATCTGTCCCGCGTTCATCTCGAACACGAAGAACTCGCGTACCTGCTTGGCCGCCTCCTGGATCGCCTTCTTGGGATAGGGCCAGAGGGTGATGGGCCGGATAAGGCCCACTTTGAGATGCTCCTCCCTGAGCCTCTTGATGGCGCCCCTCGCGATCCTGGCGGCCGTGCCGAAGGCGACCACTATCATTTCAGCGTCGTCGCAGAGATGCGTCTCGAAGCGCGCCTCGCTCTGCTCCATGCGCTGGAATTTCCTGAAGAGCTTCCAATTGTGCTCCTCCTCTTCCTTCACGTCGAAGAGAAGGGAGCGCACCATGCGGGAAGGCCGCCCTTCGGCCCCGGTGAGAAGATAGTCCTTGACGTACTCTTTTCCAGGGCTTATGCCGTCGAACGACACAGGCTCCATCATCTGCCCGAGCATGCCGTCCCCGAGCACGACCACGGGGTTCCGGTACGAATCGGCGAGGTCGAACGCAAGGGGCATGAGGTCCGCTATTTCCTGAACTGACGACGGCGCGAGCACTATGGTCCGGTAATCGCCGTGGCCCCCGCCCCTCGTCGCTTGAAGGTAGTCCGATTGGGCGGGTGAGATGTTCCCCATCCCGGGGCCGCCCCTCGACATGTTCACGATGACCGCGGGAAGCTCGTCTGCCGCCAGATACGAGATGCCTTCCTGCTTGAGGCTGATTCCCGGGCTGCTGGAGGAAGTGAGCACCCTGGCGCCCGCGACGCTCGCGCCGAGCACCATGTTGATCGCCGCGATCTCGCTCTCCGATTGGATGAATACGCCCCCCTTCACCTCCGAGAGCCTCTTGGCCATGTACTCGCCCAGCTCGTTCTGCGGGGTGATGGGATAGCCGAAATAGCAGGTACAGCCGGAAAGCACGGCGCCTTCCGCGCAGGCAGAGTTGCCGTTCATCAGCTTCTTCACGCCTTGTACACCTCTATGGCCACTTCAGGACAGACCGTGGCGCACGTGGCGCAGCCCGTGCAGCCATTTTCCGCGGTAAATTCGGCCACGAAATAGCCTTTCATGTTGAGCTTGGTGGAGAGGAAGATCGACTTCCTGGGGCAGTACTCGATGCAGAAGAGGCAGCCCTTGCAGCGCTCCTGATCGATGGTTATCGAGCCCTTAACAGTCGTCCCGGAAGGCATCGGAAATGGTACATTAAGGCAAGGCGCTTGTCAACTATTGATGGGGCTAGCGTCGCCCCCTCCACCGGCAGTAAGCCGGATGGAGCCTCCCCCTCAATAACCCGAAGAGACGGAGCGCACACGACGGCGGCATGGGGCTAGCGTCTGATGGGGCTAGCGTCGCCCCCTCCACCGCCAAATCCTTTTCATTTGCTGGCATGTTTGGTCGCTATAGCAGAAAGTCGGCTCTCGTGTCAACGGAGAAAACGATATATCGTTGTTAGCCTGACATATCGTTATTGCGTCGGCACATCCAAGAAATTGAAGAAGGTCCGAAAAGCGCCTTTGCCGGGGCGAGCGAGAGCCGGCCTCTCTGGCAGCTTTATTGCAACCGAAGATAACTGCCGCTAAGCTGAAAACGATAGACTATTGCAAACCAAGCAAGGAGGCTGCACATGGATTTTGAACTAAATGAGGAACAGAGGGCTTTGGTGGGACTCATGAAGGAGTTCTGCCTTCGGGAGGTCGACAAGAAGGAGATGTGGAGGCTGGCAGACCTGCCTATACCGTACAATGCGACCAAAGAGGATCTGATGGCGCGGATGCCCTGGGATCTCATCGGCAAGGCCCACGATGTCGGCCTGCGGCAATTGGCGGTTCCGGCTGAATATGGCGGTGGCGGCTACTGCCGGACCGGTGGATGGGTCACCCTTACCGCTCTGGCGGAAACGGCCGGCTATCACAACTACGTCTTCGCCCGTGTGCTCACCCTGCCATGGAATCATTGTGTGCGCCTGTACGACGCGCCTAAGAACGTACAAGATATCTTCTTTACCAACTTCATGAACAACAGGCGTACCTCGACGGCCGCTTCCCATTCCGAGCCCGATCACGGGTCGGACATGATGATGCCTTACGACGATGCGAGCGTGGGAAAGACTGTTGCAGTCCAGGACGGGGATTACTGGGTGATCAACGGCGACAAGATGTTTTGTTCCGGAGGCGGTGTGTCGGACTACATCACCGTTACCTTGCGGACGGACCCGAAGGCTCCTACCAGCAGGGCGATGACACAGTTTCTCGTGGACACACGAACACCTGGCTGGTCGATCGCGCGCGTTAACGATTTCATGGGAAATGAGATCGTCGCGAATGTGCAGATGCGTTTCGAGAACGTAAGGGTTCACAAGAGCATGATGATCACTAAGCTGAACGGCGCATACGAAAACCTTCGCTCCGGTCTCGGGTCGAAAAGCCTCCATTTCGCGGCGTCCCTCGGCGAATGTCAGCGGGTATGGGAGGAGATGAGGGATTACGCCAAGACGAGGATGCAGGGCGGCAAGCCCCTCATCCTTCATCCGAACATCGGACAGCTCATCGCAGAGGCAGACGTGCGTCTAAGAGGCGAGAGGCTCTTACAGTACAGGTTCGCATGGGAGTGCGATCAGGAAAAGCCGGGCACGCTCCCCGATCCCCTCGGCTTCTGGTACATCAATTACCTCCACAAGGTGAATGCCTTGCGGCTCATCGAAATAGGGATGGAGGTGTATGGCGGAATTGGACCGACAAAAGAGTTGGGTTTCGAGCAGTTTGTCCGCGTTCATCAGAGCTTCCTCCATGGGGGTGCGACAGGGAACCTCAACCTTATCAAGGCAGCTAAAGTGCTTTAGAAAATAGCCGGGAAAATGGTTTGGCCGCTACTGTCTTAAAAGACAAAAGGAGACTGAAATGATCGATTTGAACCTGCCGTATTTGACTGAAGAGCACAAAAGCCTGGCGATGCTGATGAAAGAGTTTTGCGAGCGGGAGGTGGACCTCAAAAAACTGAACGAGATCGCCGATGAGACCATCCCCCCCAACGCGACAAGCGCGGAGTTGCGGGCCCGCATGCCCTGGGACCTCGTAAGCAAGGCCCACGACGCGGGTCTGAGACAAATTGCGGCCCCCAGCGAATTCGGCGGCGGCGGATACGGCGAGGATCACATAGGCCTCGGCCTCATGGCAGAGGTGGCCGGCTACTACGGCGGCCAGCTCGGGAGGCTCTTCACCATAGCCTGGAAGCAGATGGCCGCCTTCGCTTACACCAAGAAAGAGTTGGCTGAGGAGGTCATGGGCGACTTCATGAAAGACAGGAAGACCATGCTCGGCGCCTCCATAACCGAGCCGAACAGCGGCAGCGACTACCTGTTTCCCCATGACGAGCCTGGCGTCACTGGCCAGTACCTGGCAAAAAAGGAAGGGGAAGAGTGGGTCTTCAACGGCGACAAGATGTTCTGCACTGCGGGCGGCGTCTCGAACTACCTCATGCTCATGGCGAGGACGGAGCCGAAGGGCCCGATCTCCAAATCAGTGACCCAGTTCGTCATAGATACGAGGAAGCCCGGCTGGTCCGTTGGCCGCGTCAACGACATGATGGGCAATGAGGTCGTCACGAACGTCCAGATGCACTTCGAGAATTACCGGCTTCCCGACAGGTACCGGGAGAGTCCGGTGAACGGCGCCTTCGACGTCATGAGGTCCCGCCTCGCAGGCAAGTCGCTCCACATGTTCGCCGTGATCGGATGGGCTGAAAGAACGTGGGAAGACATGAAAGAATACGCCCTGAACAGGATCCAGGGTGGCAAGCCGATCATCCAGCACCCCAATGTGGGCTCCCTCATTGCCGAGACAGACTGCATGATCCGCCACTGCAGGCTTTTCCTCTATCAGGACGCATGGGAATGGCAGCAGATAGGACAGGGACAGATGAGAGACGTGCTAGGCTGGTACTATATCAACTGGTATATAAAAAGGGTCCTCATGAGGATTATCGAAGCTGGCCTGGAGGTCTATGGCGGCATGGCCCCTCAGAAGGACCTCACGTTCGAGCACTGGGTTCGGCTCCATTTGAGCATTATGCACGGAGGTTCCACAGGCGGTTTGAGCCTGGTTAAAGCCGCTAACATCATGGCCAGATCCGGAGCTCCCAAGCCTTCCGACTCGAACGCGCTCTACGAGACATGACGCCGTTCGGAAAGGTGAGGCGAGGGCCGAGCAAATAAAGGCATGGCCGCCGGGAAGAGCGGCCTTGCATGGAGAGACGTGAAATGAACATTGTGGTGTGCATAAAAGAGATATACGACCCTGAAGCGACCATCGATTCGTTCAGGCTGGATTCGGCGACCAGGACCCTCGTGAGCTCAGCGAAGGTGCTCAAGGTGGTCAACCCCTTCGACGAGCAGGCTGTGGAGGCGGCGCTAAGGATCAAGGACAAGGTGGGCGCCAAAGTGACAGTTCTGTCTCTGGGAAACAATCTCGACAGGGTGGTGGTGAAGAAGCCGCTCCACATGGGGGCCGACGAGCTCATCCTCCTCGAGGACGAGGCATACGTCGGCGGCGACAGTTGGTCTACGGCGATGGCATTGTCGGCAGCCATAGCGAAGATCGGTTCCTGCGACCTCGTGCTCTGTGGCAGGCAGGCGGCCGATTCGAATGCGGGACAGACGGGGCTGGGTATCGCCGAGTTCCTCGGCCTGCCATGCGTGACACTGGCGAGGAGGATCGAAATCAACGGACGCGGCGCGTCGATCGAGCGGGTTATTCCCGACACTACGAACGGTGGAGACTACCCTGCCCGCCGTCGTCACTGTCAGCAATGAACTGGGACAGGCCAGGTATCCCTCCATCAAGAACATCGCCAAGTCGAATTCAATAAAACCGGAGATCTTGGAAACCCGCGGACATCGGCCTAGCGCCGGAAAGCTGTGGCGTTTCCGGACGAAGGCTCAAAGCGACGAGCCTCTACCTGCCCGTCTTCGAAACAACCTGCGAGATCGTCAGCGGAGAAAGCCTGCAGGAAGCTGCTCAAAACCTGGCGCTGAGACTCAGACAGGAAAGGATACTTTAAGGAGACGAATATGGCGGACTACAAACACGTGATGGTCTTCGGCGAGCTGGCCGGGACAGGGACTCGCGTCGATCACGAAGGAACTGCTGAACGGCGGCAGGAAGCTTGCGGACAAGCTCGGAGAGGAGCTCCACGCGGTTTTCCTGGGGGACGGCATTGCCGGACGGGCCGCGGAGGCGTGTGCAGTCGGGGCGGACAGGGCGTATGCAGTCGAGGACCCGAAGCTCGGAAAATATACGGGGGATCTTTTCGCTGCAGCGATCGTCCAGGTAGATAAAGAGAAGCTTTGGGGCCGAGAATAGTGCTGTTTGGAAATTCCGATATCGGCGCCGATCTGGGACCCCGGGCCGCATTAAACTTTTAAAGGGTTATTGCTACGGATTGCGTTCTCCTTTTGGAGATTGAGTGAAAAATCAGAGCGCTCCTCCAGACCCCGAAAAAGCTGGTATACAGAGGGTCTGCGCCATGACCGTCCTCGCAAGCGATGGCTTTCCTCAAATGGCTACGGTGAGGCCGAAGTCAATTACCCAGGCGGACAAGGAACCAGTCGGGGACAACGCCCGCAATGAGAATGAATGTGGATTTGAGCGCGGCGCCGGACAGGATAAGAGTAGTAAGCAGGGTAGTCGAAAAAGCGAAAGGGGTTAAGCTCGAAGACGCGGAGATAATCGTGTCCGGAGGAAGAGGGATGGGAGGCCCCGAAGGCTTCAAAGAGCTGGAAGATGTTGCGAAGTTTCTCAACGGCGCCGTTGGCGGGTCGCGGGTCGCAGTGGACAACGGCTGGATACCGACGTCGCACCAGGTCGGTCTTACAGGGACGATAGTGGCGCCAAGGGTTTACGTCGCCGTGGGAATCTCCGGCGCCAGCCAGCACATGACCGGCTGCGCAAGGTCGCAAAGGATTATCGCGATCAATAAGGACCCTGCAGCGCCTATTTTCAAGCAGGCCCACTTCGGCGTCGTAGGCGACTGGAAGGTTGTTTTGCCGGCCCTGACGGAAAAACTGAAGGAGCTGGGGTAGAAGACAGCCGGACGGCAGCGTCCGAGCGGTAGGAAGCGCAACCAGGGAGAGGAGTACGAAAGCCGCGTAGACATGCCGAAAGGTAGCGATACATTTACGCCTTTGTCTCAAGCCGAAAAGAGAGACAAGTTCCTGAGCAACATCGCTTCATCTAAAGTCGTGCCAATGGACAAGGCGGAAAAAGCGCTGGTGCCGCTCGAAAGGCTGGAAGAGGTCGAAAATATAGCGGCGATAATAGATCTTTTCATCCCTTAGCCTCTTTTGAGGGCCAGCGGACAGATTTCAGGATATACGGAGGTTGGCGGGCAACATGGATTTCAATCTTAGCGAAGAACAATTATCGATACAAAAAGCCGCCGAGGAATTCGCGAAAGGCGAGTTCGACAAAGACGTGGCCCTGGAACATGAAAGGACGCACGCCTTTCCCGGAGAGATGTTCAAGAAGGCTTCTCAGACTCGGCTTTGTAGGCATTCACTATCCGGAGGAGTACGGGGGACAGGGGTATGGCGTCCTCGAGAACATGCTCGTCGCCGAAGCCTTTTGCCGCCAGGATTCGGGTCTGGGCATGGCTTTAAGTTGCGCCGATTCTTGCTCGGAGATGATACTCCGATACGGCAGCGAGGAGCAAAAAGGAAAGTACCTCCCCCGTGTCGCGAGGGGCGAGGCGGTGTCGGCGGGCGCCTTTACGGAACCCGACCATGGGAGCGACATCACCAGCCTGAGCACAACCGCCGTGAGGCAGGGAGGGGAATTCATCATCAACGGAGCAAAAACGTTCATCACGAACGGGCCGATATGCGATTTTTTGGTCGTTCTCTGTCAGACCGACCAGGCCGCCGTCCCTCCTCACGAGGGGCAATCTGTATTTATCGTCGAGAAAGGACAGCAGGGCTTCACGGCCTCCGACGTGGGCGAGAAGATGGGCAGTAAGATGGTCCCGACCGGGGAGCTCTCCTTCAACGATGTACGGGCCGCCGAATCGGACCTCGTCGGACGGGAGAACAAGGGTTTTTCACAAGCCGTGCGTATCTTCGAAGAATTGAGGCTGGAGGCAGCCGCCCAGGCCCTCGGCATAGCCCAGGGGGCTTTCGACCGCGTTCTCGCTTATGTCAGAAACAGGAAGCAATTCGGCAGGAGGCTGGAGGAATTTCAGGTCACGCAGCACAAGCTGGCGGACATGGCAGTCAAGATCGAAACGGCAAAGATGACGGCCTACAAAGCCGCCTGGAGCTTTGACATGGGGACCTACGATCCCTGTCTCACCTCCATCGCCAAGATCGCCGCGTCCCGTGCGGCGGTGGAAGTCGCCGACGAGGCGATACAAATCCACGGCGGTTACGGATACATGCTCGAGTATGAAGTGGAAAGGTTCTACCGGGATGCGAGGCTCATCGACATCTATGCCGGGACGAGAGAGATCCAGAAGAATGTCGTCGCCGACTGGTTGCTAAAGAAAATCTAGAATATTGTGATCTTCGCTCGCGCCTGACGGAGCCGGGGGGGACTTGAAAATTGCGGGCTCAGTACTCGTCATTGTTACGAAGACACAAAATCCGGACAAAGCGGGAGGCGCCGATGGAGACCGCGTTCGAGCACGCCGTCGCTACAGACGAAACCGACCCGACCCCTGCATCCGACATTTCCACTTTTCCCCCGCCGCCTTCAGCAGACTCATCACGCCCGGCGAAGGCCGAGCAAGACCTAGGCGTGTCCGGATTTAAGCATTCCGCGGAATTAATTGCGATTCGTGGGGCGGAACCGTTGCACAGAGCGCGGTATCCCGGCGGCTGAAGCCGGGAGATAGGTGCGCGCGTCCGATGTCTCCGGCTGCCGGAAGCGGGCATGTTTCTTGCCTGTTGGCTGAAATAACGCCACGAATGGAGGATTGCCATGATTGACCTTAACCTGCCTTGCCTGAACGAGGAAGCCAAAAGCCTGGCGATGCTGATGAAAGAGTTTTGCGAGCGGGAGGTGGACCTCAAGAAACTGAACGAGACCGCAGATAAGCCGATGCCGCCGAACGCAACGAGTGCGGATTTACGGGCCAGAATGCCCTGGGATTTGATAAGCAAAGCCCACGACGCGGGCCTCCGGCAGTTGGCCGTTCCGACCGAGTACGGCGGCGGAGGGTACGGAGAGAACCACCTGGCCCAGGGGGTCGCGGCGGAGATGGCCGGTTATTACGGAGGTCAGATGGGGAGGCTGTTCACGATACCGTGGAAACACGCGAGCACTCTTCTTTACTCCCCGAGACCGGTGCAGGACGAAGTCTTCACCGACTTTATGCAGGACAGGAAAACAATGCTGGCCGGCTCGATAACGGAGCCCAACAGCGGCAGCGACATTCTTTTGCCTTACGACGAGCCGGGGGTGGCAGGGCAATATTTCGGCCATAAGGAGGGGGACGAATGGGTTTTTAACGGGGACAAGATGTTCTGCACGGCCGGAGGGGTGTCCAACTACATCATTCTCAACGTAAGGACGGAGCCGAAGGGGCCGATATCCAAAAGCGCCACGAGCTTCCTTTTTCCCACGAAAACTCCCGGATGGTCGGTGGCGCGGGTGAATGATATGATGGGAAACGAAGTGGCGCCGAATGTTCAGATGCGCTTCGAGAACTGCAGGATACCCGACAGGCTCAGGATGACCCCGATAAACGGGGCCTTCGAAATAATGCGTTCCCGTCTGGCGGGAAAATCGCTGCATATGTTCGCCGTGCTGGGCTGGGCGCAGAGCACTTACGAAGAAATAAGGGATTACGCAAAAGCGAGAATCCAGGGCGGAAAGCCGATCATTCAGCACAGCAGCGTCGGAGCGATGGTAGCCGAAGCCGACTGCTCGATCAAGGCAGCCAGGCTGCTCCTTTACCAAAACGCGTGGGAATCCATGGGCGAAGGCGAATTGCTGTCGCCCAAGGGGTGGTACTACATCAACTATTACATCAAGGCCGTTCTCCAGCGTCTTATGCAGATCGGAGCGGAAGTTTACGGGGGCATGGCGCCGCAGAAAGAGATGCCGTTCGAGCACTGGGTCCGCGTGCATTACAGCATGCTCCACGGCGGATCGAACGGCATACTCAGCCTCGTTAAAGTGTCCAGAATGATAGCAAAGGAGTCGTAGCTCCGGGTTTTTTCGACCATTTGCGCGGCGCCTGTTTCGTTTGTTGTCCGTGCAGGCGCCGCAGGTCAGTGTTGCAGAACCTTCAATTCGCAAGGCGTGCGCGAGAGATTTTGGCCTCCCCCTTCCCGGACGGCGAAAGTGTCGCCCATCAGGACCCCTTCCCTGTATGTTGAAGAACGGCCGGGTAAGATCGGAAGATCCGCCGCATCGTGTCCGCACATCCTGGTGGGCTCACGCTTCCCCGGAGATAGACTCCAGCGTCCGCCTGCTCGTCTTGTGCCCGAACCCCATCACGAAGAACTGGAGTATAAAAATACAGGCCCCGGTCAGCACAATGAACCCGGTAAATCCCAAAGCCTTGGCCATGGACGCCGTGTACAGAAGCCAGACCGCGCCCGACAGCCTGCCTACCGCTATGACCGCTCCGTGCGAGGTGCTGCGCATGTTGGTCGCATACGATTCGGCGCTGTAGACCTGGATCACAAAGTAGTAAATTGCCGAGAAGATTTGCGTAACCAGGCCGGCAGTCGCGATGGGCGCGAAACCGCCGACGAAGCCCAAGACCACGGCGCCGACTCCGGCGACCATGCCGGCGACCGCGAGGGTCCACTTCCGGGCCCCTTTGTCAAGCACGAAGGCGCAACAGAACACGCCGATAGGCAGGCCCCAGGACATGAGGCTGACAAGGAGAATCGAGTTCCCTATGCTCAGGCCGCGCTCGTGAAGAAGCGTCGGCATCATCAACTGCAAGGTGGATGCCGTGTTGCAGGCCGTCATGGCTATCAGCATCAGCAGTATCGTGCGGCCTATGTAGAAGGAATTGAACATCTTTCTCAGCGCCGTCCAGGCAGCAAGCTTTTCTTCCACTACCCTGTGTTGCACCGCGTGGACGAACGTGGAGAGATCGGTCTTAACACGCGGCAGCAGCCGGTCCATTATCGCCTTGGCATCTTCCGGCCTGCTCTTCGATACCAGCCATCTCGGGGATTCGGTGCAGACGAAAAGAACGGACAGGGCTATGACCAATCCGAGGGCGCCGCCGAGGTAATACTGAGACCGCCAGCCTTCCGGACCCATGGCGACTACCCACCCGCGAGGAAGCCCGAGCCGGGACGGCGGTCAGCGCCAGTTCGGGTACCCCGAGCGCCCCTCTCGCCTCTCCTCCCCCGGCGCCATCTCGGAGATATAGACCATGGCGATGACGGAAAGCCCCATCGTCCCAACGCAGGAGAAAAAACGGAACACCACGAACCAGGAGGGGGTCGACGCAAGACCGCAGAGGATCGTGCCTATGCCGTAGGTGCACACCCCTCCTATAAACGCTTTCTTCCGGCCTATCTTATCGGAGATCCCTCCGGCGATAAAAGAGCCGACCACCTGGCCAAACATCGTGACCGCGTTTGTCCAGCCCACCCACTTCATCGTGAGCCCCCAGAACTTGGCTATGGACGGCGCTGTGTAGCCGAAACAGGCAAGATCGAACGAATCGAAAAATATGCCGAGGGTAATCAAGGCAATAATCCGGAAAGTCGGCCAACTGAGCGGTTGGCCATCGAAATAGGTTAATGTCGGTGTACGGCTTCCTGACGTTCTTTAAGCGGCATACGTACCTCCCTTTATCGCCAAAATAGGACGCCATGCGTAACAAAAACCAAGACCGGGCCCCTTCGAGAACGATGACCAACAGCGCCCCGTAGATGATGTTCGTGTAAGGGGCAATATCAGGCGCGATCCATTGCGGGATGCCTTTCCTGAATTTGCTGGCAAAGGGCTTCAACGATAAGGACATTTTCCAGGACTGCCGTATCCCGGCCGCCGTACTCTTCGGGATAATGCATCCCGACAAAACCCAACTCGCAGGTCTCCTTCAATATCTCATGGAGGAAGACACCCCCTTTTTCGCAGTCCAAGGCGACTTCCCTGTCGAATTCCGCCTTGGCAAACTCCTCGGCCGCCTTCTGAATTGACGCCTGTTCTTCGCTGAGATTGAAAACCATTCTTCTCTCACTTGCCCATTTTTTTGCCTTTGATTCCCGATCTCCGCTTTAAAGCCTGCTTCGGGGACGAGCAAGCCGATAATCTTCCTTACGTCTCTCACCTCCTCGATTCTTTCCATGAGCTCGATGCTCTTTCCGCCTTTTCTATGTCCACGGTTCTCAGAGAATAAACGTTTGCCCGGAACTTCTCTCTCTTTTCTTCCCGGGTAAGGGGCGTAAAGGTCTCGCTTCCCCTAGGTATGTCAACCCCGGCCTGGAATTCCTCTCCCTGCTTCGTCCTGATCGTCACCAGCGCGCCCAGGGGTGTCTCCATTGGTATATCCGACCGCAACCTGACCTTCTTCACCACTTCGAGAAACTGCCGGGTCACGGATGAATTCTTCGGTAAAGTGTTCGAGCCGCATGCTATGCCTGAGGAATGCGTTTGCCACGGTATATTGAAGGCTAAGGCAGCATTAATCTGAGGAGCAGCTTCGATATGGAACGGCTGTCCTACGGCAAAGTTCTTTGCCGTAGGCGTCACGTTTACCAGGATTTCTTCAAGGTCTTCGGCCTTGACGGGGGTGTCTTTCGATAATGGCCAGGGTGCATTGGACTGCGGCGTGGTTGGATCTACAGCATGGATAGGGCTTGAAGGTATCTCCCGCATAGAATTGTCTGCCCAGCTCTTTTGCCAGGCACTTAGTTAGTAAGTCTTGCAATAGAGTGAAAAAATAGCCAGGGTTTCCCGTCAATATGTTCTTTAGGCCCGGCAAAGCCCTTCTTCGCCAAGGCGGCGGAGAAGGCGCCGGCCTGAGCTGCAAGCCCTTGCGGGAGCTTGAAACAATGAGTGTAATCGAAGATGTTCAAAAAGCTGCCAGCCATATGGTTCATGGCTATTCCGAGGGCATTGATCATCTCCTGTTGGTTCAGTCCCCAAAGCTTCCCCGCAACGGCCGCCGCACCGAAGGCGTTTACGGTGCCGGTCGAATCCCAGCCGGAGTCGATGTTCAGTTGAGACGCCGTTACGATACGAGCCGCAAGATCGTCCCCAAGGATCATCGCGGTGAGGATGTCCGACCCGCTTGCACCGCATGCTTCTCCCACGGCGAGAGCAACGGGGACGGTTGTGCCGCTGATGTGGGAGGGCGTGCTCTTGCCGTCCACCAGACTCCGGCAGGCTCAAAATCATAGGACCGGCCAAGGACGCTATTCATCATCGCCGCATTGTGGACCGGCATTCTTGACCCGACCCCTATAACAGTCGCCTCTTCCTTGCCGCCCCATTCGTTCAACAGGTCAAGAAGCATCAGCAGCCAGCCGCGCGAATTCCGCCAAGGGCGCACCCCACAACATCGATAAGCCTGTAGCGCGCCTTTTCAATTATCGTTGAATCGAACGCCTCGAAACCCGTTTCGACTACGTTTCTTGCCATTTCGGCGGTAATTCTCATACGCCCTCCAGTTCCTTCAGCTTTTCAGCGAAAGTGGGAATAATCGTAAATGTCCACCCGGCGCCGTCACATGACAGGCTCGAACTACGAGGGACATCCAGAGCCTAAAATCTCGCCATCGGCGATCTCGGCAGTCCAGGGAAAACTTAGCGGGCGAATGTTCAGGCATCTTGAGCGGCGCACCATCATATCCCGAAAAGTCCTGCAGGATCGTCCCCAAGATGTCATTTGTATCGACTTCGGAAAAGTTGCGTTGCTTGACCAAACCCTACGGCCTTGTCCCACATCCCCCATCCCGATCCTAGTCAGTCCCGGGCATCGAGGCTCGAGAGTTCTTACTTTCTATGAGCATTCGGGTGCTTTCGAGCTTTGCAATAAGGCTGCCATTTCGGACCCGCCTTTTTGCTTAGCAAATCTCTCCATGCCTCTCCCTTTTCTTCTGCACCCTGTATAGGCCTTCCGCTCCTTGGATGTTCAGAGAGAGCCGAGGTTTAGGGAACCAGCGGGGACCCCGAGAGGGCGTGGCTGGCCACAAGATGTCGGGATAATAACGATATTTCGTTGTGCATCGATTTTCTCTGTTGACGAGAAGAGGCCTCGCTTGTTAAAGTCAGGATAGATGTCGAAAAAGGAAAAAAACCCTTGTCTCTCACATCCTCCCTCGGAGGAGGCAGAACAGGTCATGCCGATTGCCGCCATGTTCGAGGAGGAGTTTTCCATCGACTGGCTGGAAGAACTGACCGGTCTTCGGGCTACCTCGATTCTCTGCGTGGTGGAACAGGCCGTGGAGCAGGGAGAGCTTCTGAGAAAGGGACCGGGCGTCTATGCTTTCACCCAGAATCCTCGGAAGGCCTCCTGGCTCGCCTCACTCAGTCCGAATCAAAAAGAGCGATATTATCGGACCATAGCGGCTATCGTGACGCGGGAGCTTGGGACGACGAACAGACAGCGGTCCGCGTTGCCCTATATCTTCGATATGTATCGAACGACGCGGAAGGGTGCCGCTGGCTCATAAGGGCAGGCAAGATCCACTCGGAGCGCTCTACGGACCTGGCCGTCGACTGCTTTGCTAAAGCAGCCAACGATCTCCTGGACAAGGAAGGGCCGGCCGAGGATAGCCTTTTCGTGGACGCGGTCCTCGAGATTCTAACACGGCCACCTTGAGAACCGATACGCTCAAAACCCTCTCTCTTCTGGGCGAGGCAAGGACGAGAGCGAAGAGGTTGGGAAACGAAAGTCTCGTTCTTTTGATCGAGATGCATATAGCCAAACAGGAATGGCTCAGATCCCACGACGCAAAGGCGTCAAGAGATTCGAGTCTGCCCTCGCCTCCATCGAAAGGACAGGCCAGCCCGATCTGCTTGTCTCAATTACGGACCTCAAGAACTACTTCCTTTTTTTTCAGGGCCGTTTCCGTGAGGTGGTCGAAACCTACGAGCGATCCCTGCCCGACGTCGAGCGCTATCCTTCGGGTTCGTTCCCTGTCATCTCCGCCATCACCGTGGCACGATCCTACGGCATGACCGGTCAGCTTACTCAAGGCCTCGGCATGCTCCACACGATTTACGATCGGTGTCTTGAGAAGGGTGACCTTTATCTCGCGGCCCACGCAGGATCGGCCATCGCCATTCTGCTCCTCGGCATAAACCGATTCGATGACGCCTTCAGGTACTTCAAGGCGTCCCTAAGGCAGGCCAACGAGACGAGGAACCACTACGTGAGCCTCGTGGTCACCTTCATGCTTGCCCTCGCCCATAAGCGAAAGGGGGAAAATGAGCACTCCCTTGGGTATCTGCGCCGGTTTCTCAAGAGTCTCCGGGAGTTCCAGGTGAGCGTTCAGCTCTATCCATACCTTATGGAGATCTGTTGGGCCATGGAAACGGGGAGCTTTCCGAAGCTTCCTGGTCTCTCCCTCGAAGACGAGCTCAAGGAAATGCTCGGCACCGCGAATGTGCTCGTAGGGGGAATAGCATACCGGTACCAAGCCCTGCTCGGAAGAATGAGGGGATGGCCCAACCTGAGGGCCATACGCTCCCTCACCACATCGGCCAGACTCCTCGAGAAATCGGGCCACCGGATCGAATGCGCGAAGACCCAACTGGAGCTTGCCCGTTGCTACCTCGTCGCCGGTGATATGAAGAGGGTAAAGAGAATCATGAGGACCGCTTCGGAGATCCTTTCGCCTGCCAACAGCGATCTGATCCCTGACGACCTCAGACCATTCGTCTACAGCCCAAACAGGGAGGCATCGATCCTTTCGGGCATCTTGGGCCTCACCGACGGGATAGCGGCAACCGCCCATGAGAGGAACCAGTTCCTCCAACAGATAGTTGCGACTATCAATCGCCTCATCGGCGCTGAGAGGGGGGCATAGTCCTCGTCGATCCGGATGCCGCCTCCTCCAGTCTGACCCTAAGGGCCTCGAAAAACCTCACCGTCGAACAGGTCTACCACCAGAGCTTCTCAAGCTCGAAAAAATCATAGAAGAGGTAGTCGCCTCCGGTGAAGGCCGCATGTTCGAGATAGGGCCCGCCGGTGAAGGCGATTCCCAGCCCTACGAGAGGGTCAGCTCGGGCATTTGCATGCCCTTCCTCATAGAAGACAGGCCGACCGGCGTTCTCTACCATGACAACCGCCTCCTCAACAACGCCTTCTCGGTATCGGACCTGAAGCTCCTCCGGTTCTTCTCGGCCCTTGTCGCCGCAGACCTCGGCCGTGCAAAGATCCGAGAAGAGGTAAGGGTGCTGGGCGGTAATCGGGGGAGAGAAGCGATCGTCGGCGAGCAGGTACGGGAGCAAGCTTCAGGCAACGATGGCATCGTTGGTACAAGCCAGGCTATCCAACGGGTTCGAGCCGAGATATCCCAGGTTGCGGAGACCGACGCCCCCGTTCTCATCCTCGGTGAAACGGGCGTGGGAAAGAACCTCGTGGCAGGAGCGATCCATCGTCAGAGCCGCCGGCTGAAAGGTCCCTTCGTCACCGTTCAGTGTAGTGCGCTCACGGAGAGCCTGATCACGAGCGAACTCTTCGGCCATGAGAAAGGGGCTTTCACCGGAGCCACGGGGAGAAGGATAGGAAGGATCGAGTTGGCCGACACGGGAACCCTTTTTCTCGACGAGATCGGGGACCTCTCTCTCGACATCCAGGCTCGTCTTCTTCGCGTGCTTCAGAGCAAGGAGTTCGAGCGCGTGGGAGGCGGAAGAGAAACCCTTACCTCCGATTTCAGGCTGATCGCGGCCACCAACAGGAGTCTCGAAGACGACGTGGAGGGCCACAGGTTTCGCAGCGACCTCTACTACAGGATCAACGTCTTCCCCCTCTACGTGCCGCCCCTGCGGGATAGAAGGGAGGACATACCTCTTCTCGCCCGCCATTTCCTCAAACTTCATGCCGCAAAAAGCGGGAGGTCGGTGGAGGAAATCCCAAAAGAGCAGATCGAAAAACTGACGGCCTACGATTGGCCCGGCAACATCCGTGAATTGGAAAATGCCGTACAGAGGGCCCTGATCCTGAGTAGTGGACGACGCTTTGTCCTGCCTGAGCTCGGAAAGCTCGGGACCTCGACTGCACGTCCTTCCGAGGATGGTTCGACAACCCTTGAGGACGCCGAGAAAAGGCATATCCTGAAAGTCCTTAATCGCACCGGATGGCGCATCTATGGACCATTAGGGGCGGCGAAGATGCTCGCGATAAAGCCAACCACCCTAAGCTCGCGGCTCAAGAAACTGGGCATCAAGAGACCCTCTGCGAGACCGTGAAGAGTTGCCTTAAGGAAGGGGCCTTTCCCCACGGCTCGGGATCTCCCGGGAGCGACGAACCGAATAACTCACGGGATGTTCACGGGGCGATGAACTTGTTCTTGATGACAAATCTGACCCAGCCCACGAAGGTTCCAACAGCCAAGTCCTTCATATGACGAATTCTACTGTTTTTCTCCAAACGTTGAGGGTCGAGGCAGTCCGATTCGTCAGATAGCGGGTTGGAGAATGTCGAGAGCCCGACCCCTACCTGCTGTAAGAGAGCTTATGGCAGATCAAGCACTGTTCTTGCGGAGGATGTTTCTTAGGGCAGGCTCGGGTTTCTGGGTTGCGAGAGGTCGGGCCAACCTTGTCAGTTTCGATCCTGTCTGCGCCTTTCGCCATCGCCTGTAAAAGGGAGCCGGTGCGCGCCATCGACAGGAACCATCTTCACTTTCCCACCGCTGCACGCACACTTCTAACCTGAGAATAGGAGTAAAATGAATCGATGGTCTGTTGCCTAAGGGGATAACGGTTGGGCAGATTGCTTACGAGCCCTAACCTCAAGTTTGGACGCCACATCCAGGAATGCCATCCGTACTCTTCAATTTTGTCGAGATTGTCTGACTTGCGTCTTCCAGGAAGGAGCCCGCCGGCGCGGAGTAGCGCCGATCACTGAAGATTACACACCGGCCAAGGATCTGAAGTCTTTACCTGTCAGTCGCGAACTTTATGACGGCCTGTTGGACGCAAGAGTACAAGTTGATGACCCGTCCTCGCACCCACTTCGCGTGCTTCACCCACCCTAAGGCCTCTTGCCCCCGAGCCACTTTCTGATACAATCCGCGGTGCCGATGCGGTATAATCCCTCAAGCTGCACGGAGGTGGTCTATACCGCGCCACGAATCCGGCTAAAGGGGCGAGCCCTTCCCGGGCATGATCGATGATGTCGCAGCCTATATCGATCACGTGGTGCGATTTTCCCTCGGAGGCATTCGAGCGGTTCAGGACTAAAGCCAGCAGAACACATCGCAGCAAGCGAAGCGCTCCGGAACGGAATTTTTTCAGAGAGGTGGCAGTATGTTGTCACGAACTTGTCTTGCGAAACACGTTGTTGCCGCGGCATTTCTTGTCGGTCTCCTTGCTCTGGCTGCATGCGGAAAGGGACCCCAGAGCGGCGGTCCACTTCATGCCGGTCCCCCGGAAGTGGCCGTAACGGTCATGCAGCCTGCGCCTGTCGTCCTCACGCAGGAGCTGCCGGGCCGAACCTCTCCCTGTCTCGTCGCCGAAGTGAGGCCTCAGGTAAGCGGCATCATCAAGAAACGCTTCTTTGTTGAAGGGGCCGATGTCAAGGAGGGCGACGTACTTTACGAGATCGACCCCGAACCCTACCGGGCCGCCTACGCGAGCGCGAAGGCCGGCCTTGCAAGAGCCGAGGCAAACGTGACGTCGATCCGCTCAAAGGTGGAGCGCTACAAAGAGCTTGCGCCCATCGATGCGGTGAGCAGGCAGGATTACGACGACGCCTGCGCGCCAGCTCCAACAGACCCTGGCCGATATCGAGGCGAACAAGGCGGCAGTCGAAACAGCGCGCATCAATCTTGCGTATACGCGCGTCACCGCGCCCATCTCCGGCCGTATCGGCAGGTCGAATGTGACGGTGGGCGCTCTGGCCTCGATGAATCAGCTCACTGCCTTTGCCACGATTCATCAGCTCGACCCGATTTTTGTCGACGTGACCGAGTCGAGTGCGAACTGGTTGCAGCTCAAACGGAACATTGCCGCAGGCCGCGTTAAGAATGAGGGCCCTGGACAGACCAGGGTGAAGCTGCTCCTGGAAGACGGCACGCCGTACTCTCTTGAAGGAACCCTGAAGTTCTCTGAAGTTGCCGTGGATCAAACCACCGGTTCCTTCGTCCTTCGGATCGTTTTCCCCAATCCGCAACGCATCCTCTTGCCGGGCATGTATGTCAGAGCCATCGTTCAGGAAGGGGTGGCGGAACAGGCAATCGTTGTTCCTCAGCAGGCCGTTTCTCGGGATCCGAAGGGGAATGCCATTGCCCTGATCGTGGATGACTCGGGCAAGGTTGCGCCGAGAATACTGACTATCGACCGCGCCTTGGGCGACAAATGGCTCGTCGCCTCCGGCCTGGCTACTGGAGATAAAGTGATTGTCGAGGGTCTCCAGAAAGTTCGACCTGGCGTTCCGGTGAAGATCGTTCCTTCGGGCGCCGGGCCGAATGCAGCTCCCGCCGGCAAGGCGGCCTCGAGCGGAGGCGCCTGATGCTATCGAAATTCTTCCTGGATCGCCCGGTTTTTGCCTGGGTGATCGCGATCATTATCATACTGGCCGGTCTTCTCGCCATACACAATCTCCCCGTATCGCAGTATCCCGCCATCGCGCCCCCGTCGATCTACATTCAGACGTCGTACCCCGGCGCTTCGGCCGAGACCGCCGAGAACACCGTGACCCAGATCATCGAACAGAAGATGACCGGCATTGACAAAATGATCTACCTCTCGGCGACGAGCGACTCGTCCGGTTCTTCCCGCCTCGAGATGACCTTTGAGCCGGGAACGGACCCGGACCTCGCCTGGGCAAAGGTGCAAAACAAGCTCCAGCTCGCCATGGCGAGCTTGCCCCTGGTGGTCCAACAACAGGGCGTCTCCGTAGGCAAAGCCACGAGAAACTACCTCATGGTGCTGGGCCTCATCTCCGAAGACGGCAGCATGGATAACCACGACCTGATGGACTATGCCCAGTCAAACCTGGAGAAGGTTGTCGCGCGGATTCCGGGCGTGGGCGAGGTTGAGGAGTTCGGCTCCCAGTACGCCATGCGCATCTGGCTCAACCCGAACCGGCTTACCGATTATTCCCTCACCGTGGACGACGTGGTTGGGGCACTCCAGTCGTACAACGTGGAAGTCTCGGCGGGTCAGTTCGGCGGCGCCCCAGCCGTTCCCGGTCAGCGCCTCAACGTCTCCATCATCGTCCAGAGCCTCCTCAAGACCCCCGAGGAGTTCGCCTCCATCCCCATTCGCACCAATCCGGACGGCTCCATCGTCCGGATCAGCGACGTAGGACGGGCGGAGTTGGGAACCGAAGCGTATGACGTCGAGAACGTTTTCAACGGCAAACCGTGCGCAGGCCATGGCCATCCGGCAGGTAGCGGGCGCCAACGCCCTCGACACCGCCAACGCCATCAAGACGAAGCTGCAAGAGCTGAGTCCCTACTTTCCCCACGGGATGAAGGTCGTCTACCCTTACGACACCACCCCCTTCATCAAGGTGGCCATCAGGGAAGTGGTGAAGACGCTCCTTGAAGCCATCCTGCTTGTCTTCCTCATCATGTGGCTTTTCATGGGAAGCTTGCGGGCCACGCTGATCCCCACCATCGCCGTGCCCGTCGTGCTCCTCGGGACCTTCGGCGTCCTTTCGCTCTTCGGGTTTTCCATTAACATGCTCACCATGTTCGCTATGGTACTTTCCATCGGCTTGCTCGTGGACGACGCCATCGTGGTTGTCGAGAACGTGGAGCGCATCATGAGCGAGGAGGGGCTTTCGCCACGGGAAGCCACGGCAAAATCGATGGTCCAGATCACGAGCGCCCTCATCGGCATCGGCCTCGTGCTCGCCGCGGTCTTCGGCCCCATGGCTTTCATCAAGGGCTCCACGGGCGTCATCTACCGCCAGTTCTCCCTCACCATCATCGCCTCCATGCTCCTCTCGGTGGTGGTGGCCCTGATCCTGACCCCGGTCCTCTGCGCCACGCTGCTCAAGCCGGTGCCGAAAGGGCACGAGCCGGCAGAGAACGCCGTCTGGTTCCTCCGTCCGTTTTTCCGCGTCTTCGACCGGCTCTTTTTCCGGTGCAGGGACGGCTATGTGAGCATGGTCGAACGCTCCTTTTCGCGAAAGTTCCGCTACATCGCCATCTATATCCTGATTGTTGCGGCCGTCGGATTCCTCTTCCTGCGCATGCCCACCTCTTACGTCCCGGACGAAGACCAGGGCGTGCTCATGGCGCAGGTGATGTTGCCTACCGGGTCAACGCTGGAGCAGACCCGAAAAGTCGTGGGCGACATCCAGAGTTATTTCCGGGAGCACGAGAAAGAGGCGGTGGAATCGACCATGACCATCGCCGGCTTCGGCTTTTCCGGTCGGACGCAAAACAACGGCATCGTGTTCGTCAAGCTCAAAGACTGGGCGCTGCGCGACCGGCCGGACCTCAGGGCGGGGGCCGTCGCAGGACGGGGGATGATGTTCCTTTCCCGCCTCCGCAATGCCCTGGCCTTCGTTTTTCCGCCGCCTGCCGTGGCTGAGTTGGGCAACTCCGGAGGATTCGACTTCGAGTTGGTCGACCTCGGCGGTATCGGTCACGCCAAATTGATGGAAGCGCGCAACATGCTCCTCGGCATGGCGATGGCCGACAAACGGTTGACGAAGATTCGGCCGAACGGCCTTGAAGACGTCTCCCAGTACCGGCTGGACATCGACTGGGCAAAGGCGGGCGCCTTGGGCATCCCCATAACGGCGATAAACAACACCATTTCCGAGGCCTTCGGAAGCGCCTACGTCAACAACTTTATCCAGGCCGGCAGGGTGAAGCGCGTCTTCCTTCAGGCCGACGCCCCCTATCGCATGGCGCCGCAGGACATCGAGAATCTCTACGTGCGCAACAATGCCGGCAGGATGGTCCCTTTTTCCGCGTTTTCTTCCAGCCGCTGGGCCTACGGCTCTCCCCGGCTTGAACGCTTCAACGCGTTCTCTTCGGTGAATATCTGGGGCGAGCCGGCGCCGGGGAGGAGTTCGGGCGAGGCCATGAAGGCAATGGAAGAAATGGTGACGAAATTGCCGCAGGGCATCGGCTATGAGTGGACCGGCCTTTCTTACCAGGAGCGGATGGCAAGCTCCCAGACGGGGTTGCTCTACACCTTTTCCGTCATCGTTATCTTCCTCTGCGTCGCGGCTCTCTATGAGAGCTGGCCGATACCGTTGGCGAACATGCTCATGCTGCCCCTGGGCATATTTGGCGCCGCCGCGGCTACCTGGTTCCGTGGAATGGCGAACGACGTCTACTTTCAGATCGGCTTCCTTACTACCCTTGGCTTAACGACCAAGAACGCCATCCTCATTATCCAGTTCGCCAGGCAGCGCATTGAAGCCGGAGAAGGACTGATTGAAGCGACCCTCGGCGCTGCGCGGGTGAGGCTGCGGCCCGTCATCATGACGTCCCTGGCCTTTTTCTTCGGCGTCCTGCCCCTCGCTCTTGCGACGGGAGCAGGCGCCGGCGCCATGAAAGCCATCGGCACCGCCGTGACAGGGGGAATGCTCTCCGCCACGTTCATAGACCTCTTTTACATCCCCCTGTTCTTTGTTCTTGTCTCGAAAGCGTTCAAAGTGAAGCGTCGTCGGGCGCGAGGGGTTGAGGGATCGGCTTCTTTCGAGGGGAATCAGTCATGAGAAAATGCGCTCTGTTATTCATTCTTGCCGCTGTCTGCCTGGCCGGCTGCACCATGATCCCCAGGTATTCCCGACCAGCGCCCCTGATCCCGCGGCAATTGCCGGTGGGTCCCGCATACGATGCGGCCTACCAGGGCGCGTCCGGCGCGCCGCCGGTGGAATGGCGCAACTTCTATCTGGATGACAGGCTGCAAAAGGTCATCGAGCTTGCCCTTGCCAACAACCGCGACCTGCGCGTCGCGGCCCTGAACATCGAAAAGGCCAGAAACCTTTACAGAATTCAGCGGGCCGAGCTGTTTCCCCAAGTCGACGCTTCAGGCTCCGTCACCCGAGAGAACCTGCCCTTCTTTCTCTCTCCCACGGGCAAAGCAGTCACTGCGACGGATTATGAGGTCAGCGTCGGCATCACCTCCTGGGAGATCGATTTCTTCGGCCGCATCCGCAGCCTCAAGGAGAGCGCGCTGCAGCAGTACCTCGCCACCCGGCAGGCCCTCCGAAGCGCGCAGTTGTCACTGATGGCGGAGGTTGCCTCCGCCTATCTGGCCGTTGGGGCGGACCGGGAAAACCTGAGGCTCTCGCAGTTGACCTTCGAGGCGCGCAAGAAAACAGTGGAATTGGTGCGTCGCCGCTTCGAAGTAGGCGCCTCGGCCGCCCTCGACCTGCGGCAGGCGGAGACGGCGATGGACTCGGCCCAGGTCGACGTCGTGGGATATACCCGGGCCGTGGCGCTCGACGAAAATGCGCTCAACCTGCTGGTCGGCGCGACGGCGCCGCCGGAATTGTTGCCTCAGGACCTGAACAGCGTTGCGCCTTTCGAGGACTTTTCGCCTGGCCTTACGTCCGAGCCGCTGCTGTCAAGGCCGGATATTCTGGAGGCGGAGAACCAGCTCAAGTCTCTTAACGCCAACATCGGCGCCGCCCGGGCTGCCTTCTTCCCCCGCATCGCCCTTACCACCAACGTCGGCACGGCCAGCCTGCAGCTCTCCGATCTATTCGGCTCAGGTTCCAGCATCTGGGCCTTTGCCCCGCAGGCCACCCTGCCGATTTTCGATGCCGGCTCGCGGTTGGCCACTCTCAAGGCGTCGGAAAACGACCGCGACATCAGCATAGCCCAGTACGAGAAGGCGATCCAGACGGCCTTCAGGGAAACGGCGGACGCGCTTGCCCAAAGGGGGACGTTGGGAGGCCAGATCAAGGCGCAGGAAGCCCTGGTGGAGGCGTCGTCGGCGAGCTATAACCTGTCGAACGCACGGTATCTGAAGGGCGTGGATACGTATCTGGCGGTGCTCGACGCGCAACGGTCGCTGTACGGCGCGCAGCAGGGGCTGATAAGCCTGCGACTGGCGAGGCTGACGAACCTGGTGACACTGTATGAGGTTCTCGGCGGCGGCGTAGGCAGCGGCCCAGGAGCGCCCATGCCCTCGTTTTAGGCTGGAGGCCGATAAGGAGGATGGTCAAGCCTTTATGCTGATGCGGATGGGCAAGTAAGGCCGCATCGGTTTCATTTTCTTCTTGACATTATATTAGTGTTGCGCTATTCTGATAGAAGAGGGAGACCGAGAGCGATGGCTGATGCCGCTGCCCCGAGCAAAAGGCTGGGAGACATGAGAGAATTGGCAGGGATTGAGGTTACTCAATTAGCCCTGTTGGACTGCGCCTTGGGTTTTTCACGGGCCTGCACCGTCCGCCAAAAGCGCCTGGAACGCATGGCAATAGGCATGGGCCGTCAAAAAACGTCCACTTTCGTCAACATGATCCGGCGCCTCGTCATACGGCTGAAATCCTTGATACTCAAGGAAAATACCACGGAAAGCATAGATGCTAAAGAGGGCCCCGCACAAGGGCGGTTGCCTGCGATTATCACGTATTTACGCCACAATTCTGAAAGATCGGATATTGCGAAGAATCAAATAACGTCCACTTTCGTCAACTTCATATGGCCGCACGACCTTCCGCCAGCCACTGGAGGGGGCGACGCGAGCCCCGAGCCCTGGTAGTTCAATCTCGCCTTTTCATCGCCGGGTCGGTCTACTGATAGACCCGCCCGGCTTCTTGAAACGAATGACACCGAAGATCGAGGGGTCATGAAAATTGCGCTCGGCGAGGGGCGCCCACGAGCCCCAGTGGGGATGGGAAGTATCATCGCCGCACTTGTAGAAATTGGCACGCCATTCTTGTCCGCCCACCTCTCCAAGGGGGCCGACGTACGTCTCGAGGAGGGCGAAGGGCAGCGAAAACCCCAGGTGCCAGACGACAGGATGGCCTATTTCGGGCTCGACGCGCTCGGGCAGGTCGTGGTACAGGAGGACCTGCCTGAATTCTTCGAGGGAGAGGGACGTGCATCCCCTCACACGGCCTCCGACTCGCGCCGGATCGTAGACGTATGAGGCAAGCATCGCCCCGCCGCAGTTAAACTCGAAATTGAGGTAGCCGGCTCCAGGTTTCGGTTGCACGAAGAACTCGACGCAGCTGTCCCTGAAGGCTTCTGCCTGAAAGCCGGTGTGTATGCACCGCACGTAGCAATCATCAATTCTGAACAGCCCATGAAGTCGTGAGGCGGAATAGAGGAGCTTACACCTGGTTCTCGGACGGTGGCTCGAGCTTTCCGGACGAAAGTAGGCGACCTCCAGGCTTTCGACCCCTTCCCATGTGGGGCCATCCCACGGGCCGCTTACCTCGGGCGCCATCCTGGAAAAAGAGACGTCGTATTCCTTCCTATCCATGGGACCCTTCAAAAGAGACCGGCGTCAGGGGACGTGAGCCCCAGGAAGATGTACTGACCCCGATTAGTCAAGACATAAATCCATAGAATCTTCCGGAGTCATATTTCACGCCACCTTCTGCTGTTCCATCCATTCTTCGTAGGCCTGGGCCGGTGTTCGATACCCCAGGCTGCTGTGACGCCTCCGTGTGTTGTATCTCTCAACGAAGGCGGCGATGATCTTTTCTGCGTCTGCAAGACTCTTGAACCGGTGATGCCAGATGCACTCCCGTTTAAGGGTTCCGATGACCCGTTCGGCAATGGCGTTGCCCTGAGGATTGCCGACGTAAGTGAAGGCAAGATCGAATCCCAGCCATCGGGCGTCATTCATGAAGAGATGGGCGGTGTTCTGACAACCGTGATCGAGTTTTAGCTCGATGTCCGGGACAATGCTCTTTTCGAGCGCCCCGAACCGGTTGACCGTTGCCATCTCAAGCGCGTCAAGGGCCGCTCTGGCCGTTCCTTCCTTCGAGGTCCTGTAGCCGATAATCTCACGGTCATGGTGATCGATGACGGGGAAGAACCAGCACCAGCCATCATCAATCGTCCAGAACTTGGTACCATCCGTTCCCCACATCATATTCGAGGCCGGCTTCTCCACCGTGCCTTCGCGATGACCACGGGGTGCGCTATGAGAAGGAGTCCTGCATTGCCAGCGATAGCGCTGCATCATTTTCTGTATCCTCTTCTGCCCCACGATGAGGTTCCGATCGAACCGGAGCACCGACCATACCCTCCGGTATCCGTAGTCGAGGTAGTCGGGATTCCAAATGACGCCCCGGATCTCCTCCCTCAACACCTCATCCGCGACCTCGGGCTTCGGGCCCGGCCTTTCTCGTCCCTGACGAAGTGGTTCCTTCTGCACCCGGTAGAACGTCGTCCTCGATATACCGAAGACCCTGCAGATCATTTTGACCGGGTACGGGGAGTCTGAGAACTCCCGGGCGATTTCTTCCGGGTTTCCTCCATGCGCACTTTTTTTTCGTGAAGCTCCAGTTCCATCGTGAGCCGGCCGATGGCCTGACGGGCGTGGTTCAATTCCTCTTCAGTGTCATGGAGAGCCTTGCTCTTTCCTCCGTACTTCAGGCCTTCGAGACCTGCCTCCAGGAATCGATCACGCCATGCATAGAGCGTCGACATACCTACTCCCAGCTCTCGTGCGACTTCCTGCGGGGATTCCCCTTTCAAAACTCTTAAGACGATCTCCTGCTTTCTCTTGGGGGTCCACATGAGCCTCTTCTCGTCCGACATCCTTCTCCTCCTTTTAGGATGTCCGGATTATTCCATGGGGGGAGTGTCTCAGTCAAACTGGGGTCAGTATAAAGACGATTCTACAGCCGAAAAAACCATAGGTCAACAAAGAGATTCTGATCGCTCACGGACGCATCGCGATTTGCGTGAAGGGACGACGGTGGTGTAGTATGAAGAAACCATGGCCCATCCAGACCCAGAGGACCTCCATTCCCTCTTACGTCCCACCTCGATCGCCATTGTCGGCGCTTCCGACGACCCCGAAAAACCGGGGTTTGCAATCATTCACAATATTGTCGAGAGCGGCTTCAAGGGAAAGATCTTCCCCGTCAATCCCAGCAAGAGCGCTATTCTTGGGCTTCCCTGCTACGCCACTCTCGATGACATCGAGGCCCACATCGACCTCGCAGTGATTGCGATTCCTGCTTACGCCGTTATCGGAACACTGTGGAAGTGCGCCCGCCTCTCGGTCGGCTCCGTCATCATCATTTCTGGCGGCTTCCGCGAAACAGGCTCGGAGGGGCTGAAACGGGAACGGGCAATCGCCCAGATGGCTCAGCAGCACTCCATGCGCGTCCTCGGTCCCAACTGTCTCGGCCTCATCGACACCTTTACGCCCTTGAATGCGACCCTTGCGAAAGGCACTCCTCCTCAGGGCGACATCGCCTTCATCTCCCAGTCAGGCGCCCTGTGGACGTCCCTCCTCGATATCGCCCTGGCCGAGAGCGTCGGCTTCTCGTGTTTCGTGAGCCTCGGAAACAAGGCCGACCTTAACGAGTCGGACTTCCTGAGGGCATGGTCTGACTATCCGGAGGTAAACGTAGTCCTCGCCTACCTTGAAGGGATCTCCGATGGGTCGAGATTCATCGATGTCGCGAGAAGGTTCACGAAGAAAAAGCCGATCGTCGCGATCAAGGCGGGCGTGACGAGCGGCGGATCGAAGGCGGCGAGCAGTCACACCGGGGCCCTCGCAGGCAGCGAGCGAGCCTACCAGGCCGCATTCAAGCAAGCGGGCATCATCCGCGCCAGGTCCATGGAGGAGCTGTTCGACTTTGCCCTGGCCTTCTCGAGGGCGCCCCTACCGAAGAATGACGGGGTCGCTGTCCTGACCAACGCCGGCGGGCCCGGCATCATGGCGACCGACGCGATAGAACGGGGCGGCCTTAAGCTTGCCGCCTTCTCCGGCGAAACGAGAGAGAGCCTGCAGCAGGCCCTTCCCCCTACCGCGAGCATCCTCAACCCGGTGGACATCCTCGGCGACGCGACTCCCGATCGCTACTGGAATGCGATCCTTCCCATCCTCGACGACCCAGGGGTGGGCTCCCTCCTCGTCATTCTCACCCCCCAGTTCACCACGGCAATTGACGAGATTGCCCAAGTCGTTGCAGAGGCGGCGAACCTCCGGAAGGTCCCCGTCCTCGCCTGCTTCATGGGCCAGGCCTCGCTTAAGGCCGCAAAGGCGATCTTCGCAGAGAACCGGTTGGCAAACTATATTACTCCGGAGCGGGCCGTCGAGGCCCTCGCGGTCATGGCAAGGCAGCGCGTGTGGCAGGAAAAGCCTGACCCTCCCGTTGAGGTGCTCGACCTCGACGTGCACAGGGTATTGGAGATCTTCGAGAAGGTCAGGGCAGAAGGACGCCTTAAGATGGGCGATCCGGAGGCCTGGGCAATTCTGGACGCATACAGGATCTCCATTCCCGCCTCGAGACTTTGCGCGACAGCGGAGGAGGCGGTTGCCTTCGCCGATGAGATCGGCTACCCGGTCGTCATGAAGATCTCCTCCCCGGACATCCTTCACAAGACGGATATCGGGGGAGTGCGGCTCAATGTGCAAAGCCCCTCCGAAGTGCGCGATTGCTTCGATCTCGTCACGTATAGCGCTTCCCGGTATATGCCGGACGCAGAAATATGGGGCTGCCTCGTCCAGCAGCAGGTGCAGGGGGGAAGGAGATAATCATACGCATGGTGCGCGACCCTCAGTTCGGTCCCCTCGTCATGGTCGGCGTCGGAGGCGTCCACGTGGAGGCGATGAAAGACGTGGTCTTCCGCGTCGCACCCTTCTCCAGGGAAGAGGCGATGGAGATGATGCGGGAGCTGAAGTCGTTCGATTGGTTCCTCGGCGCCGGGGGGGAGGCGCGGGCCGATCTGCGGGCCGTAGCCGATACTCTTCTGAAAGTTTCGCAGCTCGTTGTCGACTTTCCCGACATCCTCGAATTGGATATTAACCCTCTCGTGGTCTTCGAAGAAGGAAGGGGCGCCAAGGGCGTCGACATGAGGCTCGTGCTCGCCCCCGCGCCCCGGAAAAAGAACGCCTGGACGAGAAAAGAGTCCTGACGAGAGGGTCTCGATGACAACAGCGATCCATGGCGTTTTGAGGTTTTCGGGCAAAACCGCGCTTGCGTCCGCTTGATCCATTGGCTAGAGGCGCGCGGGGTTCTCCGCGGGGTACACCGTAGTTCGATGTTGCATTTTCATCGCCGGGTCGGTCCACTGCTAGACCCGGCGGCGTGTGGACGGTCCGGCCTTACCTTGCGGGTCGACCCGAAGCGTCTCCCCCGCGCCCAAGAGCTGCCCTCGCCTGCCGCGCTAGCCCTATCCCATCGCCTTGCGCACCTGCTCCAGGTCCGCCTCGGTGTCGACGCCGATGCCCTCGTACTCCACGAGAAGGGTCTTGATGCGATGGCCTGCTTCGAGGGCCCTTAGCTGTTCGAGGGATTCCGCCTCCTCCAGGCCGCCCTTCGGCAGGGCCACGAAGACCTCCAGGAAGGCTCGGGAGAACGCATATATACCGATGTGGTTGTAAAAGGGGATGGATACGGTCTTCTGGAGGAAAGGCAGGGGCGCCCGCGAAAAATAGAGGGCAAACCCGTTTTTATCCCGGACGACCTTCACAACGTGCGGGCTCTTGTAGTCGTGGGGGTCGGTTATGTAGGCGCACAGGGTCGCCATTTCGAGGTTCTCTTCCCGGGTAGCCCGGATGAGGGCGTCGATCATGTCCGGTCTTATCTGGGGCTCGTCGCCCTGCAGGTTGACGACAATGTCCGCGTCACGCCCTTTGAGCGCCTCGTGCACCCTATCCGTGCCGCTCCTGCAGTCGGGGCTCGTCATCACCACGGTTGCGCCGAAGGCCTCGCAGCCCCACCTGATCCGCTCGTCATCGGTGGCGATGAGCACCTCGTCCGCCATGGTCGATCTTCGCGCCCCCTCGTAGACCCACTGGATGAGGGGCTTTCCTGCCACGTCGAGGAGGGGCTTTCCCGGGAGGCGCACGGCGCCGTAGCGGGCAGGAATGACGACCACGCTCTTCATGGCCTCGACCCGTTGAGATACCTTTTGAGGAATTGACCGGTATAGCTATCCTTGGTCTTCATCACCTGCTCGGGCGTGCCCCGCGAAATGACCTCGCCGCCCCTGTCGCCCCCTTCGGGGCCGAGGTCGATGATGTAGTCGGCGCACTTGATCACGTCCATGTTATGCTCTATCACGATCACCGTGTTGCCCCTCTCGATCAGCTCGCCGAGCACGAAAAGGAGCTTGTCTATGTCCGCGAAGTGGAGGCCCGTTGTGGGCTCGTCGAGGATGTAAAGGGTACGGCCGGTATCCTTCTTCGATAATTCCCGCGAGAGCTTGATCCGCTGGGCTTCACCGCCCGACAATGTGGTCGCCGATTGGCCGAGCTTGATGTAGCCGAGGCCCACGTCGTTGAGCACCTTGAGCTTACTCTTGATGTGGGGAATGGGATCGAAGAAGCTCATGGCCTGCGTCACGGTCATCTCGAGGACATCGGCGATGCTCTTCCCCTTGTAGAGGATCTCCAACGTGTCCCTGTTGTACCTCTTTCCCTTGCACGCATCACAGACGATGTAAACGTCCGGCATGAACTGCATCTCTATCTTGACGTACCCCTCCCCCTGGCACGTCTCGCACCTCCCACCCTTCACGTTGAAGCTGAACCTCCCGTCCTTGTAGCCCCGTATTCTGGCTTCCGGGATCCGGGTGAAAAGGGCACGGACGAAGGAGAAAACTCCCGTATAGGTGGCGGGGTTCGACCTCGGCGTCCTGCCGATGGGGGATTGGTCGATGTCGATCACCCTGTCTATGGCTTCGAAACCCGTTATCCCGTCGGCCATCCCCGCCCTCTCCCTGGACCGGTATATCTTCTGCTTCAGCAGGGGAAAGAGGGTGTCGATGACGAGGGAGCTCTTCCCTGAGCCGGAGACTCCGGTGATGCACGTGAAGACCCCGAGGGGAATATCGACGTTCACGTTCTTCAGGTTGTGGGCCCTCACCCCTTTGAGCCTTACGAAGCCCTTCGGCTTCCTTCTCTTCTTCGGCTCCTCTATCCTCAGCCGGTCGGAGACATAGAGCCCGGTGAGCGACTTCTCATCCCTCTTCAGCTCTTCCGGGGTCCCCGAGAAGACGAGGTACCCCCCGTTCTCGCCGGCGCCCGGCCCCAGATCGAGGACATGGTCGGCCCGGAGGATCGTATCATAGTCATGCTCCACCACCACCACCGTGTTGCCGAGGTCCCGCAGGTGTTCAAGGGTGGCGAGGAGGCGCTCGTTGTCCCGCTGGTGGAGCCCGATGCTCGGCTCGTCGAGCACGTAGAGCACTCCGGTCAAGCCGGAGCCTATCTGCGTCGCCAGCCTGATCCTCTGGGATTCGCCTGATGAAAGGGTGGCCGAGGGGCGCTCCAGGGAGATGTAATCGAGGCCCACGTCTATGAGAAATTTCAGGCGCGAAGCGATCTCCTTGAGTATGGCCCGGGCTATCTCCCGCTCCTTCTCCGGCAGGTCTATCTCCTGGAAGAAGCGGTAGCACTCGGCAATGGTCATCTGCGTGACCTGGTAGATGTTGAGGTCCGCGATGCGCACCCAGAGCATCTCCTCCTTCAGTCTCGCGCCCTTGCACGTGGGGCAGGGGATGAGGTTTATGTACTTCTCGAACCTGTCTTTCTCCCACGGGGATGCGCCACGCCACTCCCTCTCCAACTCGGCTATGACCCCCTCGTAGGGCCGCCTTATTGATTCCCGCCTTCCCCCACGCTGAGCGACGAACTCGATCTGTTCCCCCTTGGAGCCGTAAAAGATCGCGTCCTGCACCGTCTTGGGCAGGTCCTTGAAGGGCGTTCTAATGTCAATACTGTAGTGCTTCATGAGGGCTTCGAGGAACGGCAGAAAGGCAACCGGGTTCTTGTCCCCCCACGGCATGATGGCCCCTTCCCGCAAGGAAAGCTCCTTGTTGGGCACGATGAGGTCGGGATCGAAGTATTCCTTCGCCCCCAGGCCGTAGCACGTGGGACAGGCCCCATAGGGGTTGTTGAAGGAGAACATGGCAGGGGTGATCTCGGGGTAGCTGATGCCGCAGTCCGGACAGGCGAACTTCTCGCTGAAGACGAGAGTCTCTTTCCCCGCCTCCACCTTCACGATGCCCCCCGCCTTGCCGAGGGCCAGCTCCACCGCCTCAAAGAGGCGCCTCTCCACGCCCTCGCGGATGGTTATCCTGTCTACGATGACGTCTATCTCGTGCTTCTTGTTCTTGTCGAGAACGATCTCCTCGCTCAAGTCGACGATCTTTTTGTTCAGCTTGATCCTGGTGAATCCCTGCTTCCTCAGGTCGTCGATCTCCTTCCTGTACTCCCCCTTTCTTCCGCGAACAATGGGGGCCAGAACCGTAAGCTGCATGCCTTGCCCGAAGCCGAGTATGGAGTCGACGATCTGGGGCGCGTGCTGGCTCTTGATCTCCTTGCCGCACCCGTAGCAGTAGACGTGGCCGAGGCGGGCGAAGAGAAGCCTCAGATAATCGTAGATCTCCGTGACCGTTCCCACCGTGGACCTGGGATTCTTGCTGATGCTCTTCTGCTCGATGCTTATGGCCGGCGAAAGCCCTTCGATGTAGTCCACGTCCGGCTTATCCATCAGCTCGAGGAACTGACGCGCATAGGAGGAGAGGGATTCCACGTACCGCCTCTGCCCTTCGGCGTAAATCGTGTCGAAGGCGAGGGAAGACTTTCCCGAGCCGCTCGGCCCTGTGATGACGGTTATCTTGTTCCTTGGCAGCCTTACGTCGATGTCCTTGAGGTTGTGCTGCCTTGCGCCCTTTACGTAGATGTTTTCCATGGTCAATCCCGGCTCTCGTGGGGTTTTGCTTTTCTTTTCGGGTGTTTCGCCCTCCCCTCTTCGACTTCTCCGCTACGGGATGGAAGCTCGTTTCCCGGCTTTCGCGATTGGCATGGGAAGAGGAAGGGGGATCAAGGCACATAGAGGGCGCCTGTCCGTTTCA
>CAVVNC010000012.1:0-114933 GCA_963749525.1 uncultured delta proteobacterium | reverse complement strand
TAACCTTGGGCGGACCGATGAGGGGACACACAGGGGGCGTCGTCTGGTCCTCTATGAAACAGCCGGCAACCCCTGCCCTTATCAGTTCCCTTACCGTGAGATAGACACCTATCGCGTCGCCGTAGCCGGTGCCCGCGTCGACAATCACAGGTATGTTGACCGATGATGCGATGTTTCTCGACTGATCGACGGTGAGTGTCCTGCCCTCGAACCCGAGGTCGGGCATGCCCATCCTCGATGCGGCAAGACAGAAGCCGCTCACGAAGACCGCCGGGAACCCCAAATCTTCGATGATCATGGCAGAGAGGCAATCGTACGCGGCCGGGGCCACTATTATTCCTTCTCCGGCAAGAAGGTTCCTTAAATTCGTCGAAGCTCTCATAGGGTCGGACTCCTTTTCCTAAGCCGGTTTAAGGCGACTCATTCTTCCTGTTCGCTCGGAACAGTTCCTCGCAGCCATTGACCACAGCACCAGCGAATTCTTCGTCCTCCAGGTTTGCATCGATTTCGATGAGGTCTATCCCGGGCCTGAGGAGTCTTTTCAACTCGTCGATGAGGATCTTGTCCTCATCCGGGGCATAGACGATGCTGCCAGGAACATCATAGGAGGAAAAGCCGCGAAGGGGTACAAAAAACTTCACGGGGCCCTTTGCCTTGTTGAGCTTTGCGGCCACGGCCCTTGCATTGGTGAGCAGCTCTTCCTCGTTGTATCTCGTGCCCATGCGGAGCTCGTCCAACTTGTGGATCCTTGAGCGGGACGCGTACTTCTCGGCATGCTTCCTCGTCGGGCCGCAGCCGGTCTGGTTGAGCCCGCAGGGGGTGAGAACCAAAGGGATGCCGCGCCTTCCCGCCATCTCCAGACGGTCGGGCCCTCCCGCCCGGTTCCCCTCCCAGATCTCGTCGCTCACGCCAATGACCGCAATGTCCACGACGCCGTCGAAAAACCCCTGGCCGATCAACTCCTCCATCGCCCTGTCACCAAGCCCCTGGGCGTGAAAAATGATGACTTCGTACCCCTTTTGTTCGAGGGCGTTACGTACGTAGGATCCGCAGCGCTCGGACGAGCCGTCCTCCGTCATAGCGATGAGGCTCTTGCCCTTCCTCGAGAGAAGGGTCGGTAGAGGCTGGTGTGCGTGAGCTCCACCATCCCGCAGATCGAACCAGCCGCTCGGGTAAGGACGTTCTTCACCATCTCGTTCATGCCGGCAAGGTCTACCAGGGTGTTCATCATCATTATGTCGCCGGTCCCAAACCATGTCGAGGCATAGGCCTGCATCCCTGCCGCCGACGAGACCATGAGCTTGGGAATCCCGAAAGGCAAGCGTTTCATCACGGCTGTCGCTATGGTGGCAGCTCCCGAGCCGCCGAGAGAGAGCATGCCGTCGAGCATTCCCGTTGCGAGAAGCTCCCCGGCCTTCGTCGCGGCCCCGTCGATCATCAAAGGGATGATCTTCCGCAGTTCTTTCATTTCCCTTATGCTCTCGACAGTTGCGCCGGCTGCGAGTGCGACCTCGTCAGAGGAGACGCTGACGGGAACCGGGGAAGGGGCTCTCGTGCCGATGTCCATGACGAGGCACCTGTGCCCCGCCTTCTCGATGAGTTCTTTGACGAAGAGCATCTGCTTCGTCTTCGTGTCCATGGTTCCAACGACTACAACGGTCTTCATGCGGGCATCAACCTTATTCATTCGGATGACGAAGCGCCGCAACCCTCTTCTTCACGTATTCGATCTGGCCGCCCGCCTCCACGATCCGGTAGAGTGGGTGGTCGGGGGAAATGACGGGGGTCGCTTTGATGATCCTGCCTTTTGACACGTCGTTGATGGAGCCGGTGAGAAGATCGACGTCAAGCTCGTCACCGTGATCGATCACGTCGTAAATGCCGTCGCCCGTGAGCAAAGGGAGGCCGAAATAGACGCCATTCTTCACGAGATTCTTGAGAAAAGAGTCGGCGATGATCGCGGCGACACCGAGTATCTTGAGGCAGCCAATGCCCTCCTTGTGTGATTTGCCGTATCCGAAATTCCTCCCCACCACGAGGAAATCACCCCTCTGCACCTTGAGGCCGAATTCTGGATTCACCGCTTCCAGTACGTGAGGCGCCAGCTTCTCGAGCGGTACCCCGCGACCGGCTTCCAGGACGTACTTGAAGGGGAAAATCGCAGAATCCCTCTCCAGGTCGTGACCAAACTTCCAGGCCTTGCCTCTCGCCATTCAAGCCCCTCCGTCACAAGTATTGCCGGGGGTCGGTCAGCCGGCCCGCGACTGCCGCGGCCGCCACGGTCGCTGCGCCCGCGAGGTATATTTCGGCGTCCTTGCTGCCCATCCGTCCAGGGTAGTTGACGATGCTCGTGCTCACGCATTTTTCACCTGCCGCGAGCCTGCCGATGTGGCCGGGACAGATGCCGCAGGAGGGGAAGTTCACTGCGGCGCCCGCTTCGATAAATACCTCGATCAGTCCTTCTCTCAAGGCGGTGAGGTACGCTTCCCGCGATACGGGAGTGACGAGCATTCGCACCCCTTCGGCGACCTTCCTCCCCTTGAGGATCTCGGCGGCGACCCTCAAGTCATCGACCCTGCCGCTCGCGCATGATCCGATGGCAGCCTGGTCTATCGGGATCCCCTCGGCTTCGGATATTGGCTTCACATTGTTGACGCTCGGCGGAAACGCAACCTGGGGATCCAGCTTCGACACGTCATAGTCGAGCACATCCGCGTATGCGGCATCTCGGTCGCTGAGCACAGGCTCGAAGGGCTCGTTCGTCCGCCCTCGTACATAGTCGATGGTCTTCTGATCGGGCCCTATCATCCCGTACGACTCCGACAGGTAGAGCGAGCTGCAGAGGTTCACTCGCTCGTCCATGCTCATGTGGGCGATAGCCGGCCCGGTGAATTCGAGGAACTTCGAATAGCCTTTGCCGAGGTCCCCGAGAAGCCTGTATCTTAGATCTGCGGCTGAAACGCCCCTGCCGTAGGAGCCGTGAACCTCGCATCTGACGACCTCCCGCACCTCGAACCACCATTCATCTATGGCGATCGCGGTGAGGATATCCTCGCCTCCCTTGACGAAAGCGCCGAGGGCGCCGCACGCCTCACCTTCCGGATCGTCCTGGAGCGCGAGCATGCCAGGCCTCACATGTGCCTTGTCTACCAGCACCTGGACGGCCAACCCGCCCCTGCCCACGTCGTAGAACCGGGTAATGCCGTTTTTTTTCACCCAATCTCTGAAAGCCTTGTTATTCTCCGCTCCCTCGGGTTCACTCATCTGTTCCGCACAGTGGTCGACCACCGCTACGATCTTCTCAGGTTTTAGGACCTTTTCAAGGCCTACTTTATCGAAGAACCGGGAACGCTGGATCCATGTTTGATCGGTGCACACGATGAGGTCCGGCTTACACCAGAGGACATCCCCCGGGTTCACCTCGCTCTTGCCTGAAACCCTCGAGAGAATCTTTTGGTAGATTGTCTTGCGCATCGTCCCTTCTTCTCGGTTAGCTGTCCCTATTATTTCACTATATGAAATACAATTTCATAATTGCGTAACGGGGCATAGTAGCCTGGATGCCGCTATCTTGTCAAGAGAAATCGTTGGCGCACTTGGATTATGCTTGGGTCGAAGGCGATTTTGTGACAAAGGAATCGTTGCTGCGAGGTTCGGAATCTGTTGAGTGCTTGTGAGACTCCGCGGTTCCACCACCGGTGTATCCCATCGCCTCAGAGATTTTTGTAGCCGCCTCTGTGACCAGCTCAGTCATTCGCCGCTTCTTCTGGCTGTCAGCTTGGAATGCCGGGAAAACGGTCCCCACGGCCGCAATCACCTTACCAAGATAATTACGGATGGGGGCAGCAATGCCAATGACGCCTTCAACCAGTTCACCTTCTTCGTACGCATATCCCTTTCGTCTCGTTTCGCGGAGATGTCCTTTAAATATCGTCGGATCGGTGATCGAACGGGCAGCCGTCCTTTTGAGGGGATACTTCATGAGAAGTTCCTCAATATCGGCATCGGGGAGGTACGCCATGAGCGCCTTGCCGACTGCCCCCACGTGAGGCGCCTGCCGCTTTCCGTGGTGGGTTCCGAAAAGCGCGACCGGGTAACGGCCGCGCCGTCCATCTATGTAGACCATTTCTCCATCGGTCAGAATACCGACCAACGCCGGATAGCCGCCCTTTTTCTCGAGATCGTCGAGAGCCGGCGATGCCGCTTGGCGCAATGACATGGACGAAATAGCAATTTCTCCCAACTCGAAAAGCCGAACGGCGAGCGAATACTTGCCCGAGCCGGAATCGTATGAGACAATCCGGTTTTTCACCAGAGTCTGCAGAATGCGAAAAAGCGTCGGCTTCGAAAGGCCAACGAGGTCGTTGAATTCTCCGAGTGTGAGAGACGTCCGTTCGAAAGAGAAGCCGTTGAGAATCTGGAATGCCCTGTCAATCGACTTCACGGCATAGGAATCGCTATCCAGCGTTCGAGGCTTATGCTTCATTCGCTGTGCTGAACTTGGAAGGAACTTTTTTCTGGTTCGGACTCACCAGAGCCTATTATATCACAGTCACATCTGGATGAAAAACGCCGGTATTGCAGCCGGGGCCATCATACAGGATACACTCAAGGATTTCGTCGAACGACCAAGCCGGTCTCTTCCCGTCGAGATCCGTCTTTTGAGGCCGCGACTCCGAGAATGGCGATTCCGCCTATCGTGCCTGAATCGATAAGGCAGAGAAGTCAGGCACGGGCCTGTCTATGAAGATGAGCGCGACCCGGATGAACCGGGACAGCGCGTGGGGCCTGTCGGCAAGGGGTGCCTTCCGGCTTCGCGGTGCTGCGGCAGGTCTATCCTCACCTACGGATACGCGACGAAAATGAAGAGAAGTGAGATGGCCAGGCCGGGCACCATGCCGCCCGGACGGAGCTCCTATGATCCGTTCCACTACGACGATGAGAGTCGTCGCCGGTACAGGAAGAGCAGGGTAACGTGGGTCGGCCGCCAAGGTAATACCCTTTTAAGCTTCAGTATGTTCATTAGATGCCCGAAAAGCGCCCATTCTGCATCCCGCAGAAACACGTAGGGCGACACAATACTCGAAAATTCCGGAAAACACCGGCAAGGAGGATTCATGGAAGGCACAAAGGTCCTTCACTGCGCCGACCTGCACTTCGACGACGAACCGGGTCGGCTTCGGAACACCGTTGAATGCTGCGACCGGATCGTGGAGACGGCGCGGATCGAAGTACCGCAGTTGATAGTCATAGCGGGAGATGTGTACGAGCGGGGTTTAATCCTGGGTTCTCCGGGGACGCTCGCGGCGATCGATTTCGTCTACCGGTGCGGCAACATCGCCCCGGTAGTCATTACGAGCGGCACGCCGACGCACGACGCACCCAACAGCACGGAAGTATTCAACAAGCTCAACACAAGGCACCCGGTCTATGCGACGGGCCTTCCCCGTCAGGTGGGCCTCAGGAACGAGGAGCCGCCCAGATTCGTAGAGATCGACGAAAACCTGGAAAGCAAGCCGGAACTGCTTCTCGTGGTATCCTGCCTGCCTTCGGTCACGAAAGCTGCACTGATGGCGGCGGGCCGTCCTTCTCTAGACGCGGCAGGCGTCGAATACGCCGAGCTGCTGAGGGACCTGTTTCAGGCCTGGGGCATCACCAACGAAAAGGCCAACCGCCTCGGGATACCGACAGTACTCGCCGGCCACGGGACGGTGAAAGGCTCCTGCCTGTCGACGGGGCAAAGGGTCGCCGACCCTGACGCAGAGTTCGGCATAGCCGATCTTGCGCTCACGAAGGCAGCCCTCATTTGTCTCGGCCACATCCACATGCGGCAGCAGCTCCAGGGCAACGCGTTTTACTCCGGCTCCATCACCCGCGCCGACCACGGCGAGACGGAAGAAAAGGGCTTCTTCCTCCACACGATCGCCGGCGGAAGCGTCGCGTCCAGGTTTGTGGAGACCCCGGCACGAAGGATGCGCACCCTGGCGCCTGTCGGGACACTTCCCGATGCGTCGCTCATCGATGACGTGAAGGAAGGAGACTACGTGAGGATCGTTTACCGCATCAGAGAGGAAGACGCAGCCCTGGTGGACGATGCAGCCCTGAGAAGGCTTGCCTATGAAAAAGGGGCCGCCCACGTGAAGATCGACAAGACGGTGCTCCCCATGACGAACGTGAGGTCCGAAGGCATATCCAGGCTGAGGTCTCTCGACGAAAAGCTCAAAAGATGGGGGGAGTTGAACGGCCAACCGGTCACGGCGAGCCTGCTCGACAAGCTCCGCGAGCTCCAGACGCTCGAAGAGCGAGCCATACTCGGCTGTCGCCATGGAAAGGAGGTACCGGATGAAACCCGACTATTTGCTGCTTAGGGGTTTCGAGGGCATCCTCTCCGGTATGGGCCTTTCCGAAATCGAGATAGACTTCTCGGTTGTCCCTAACGGTATCGTCGTCTTCGACGGCCCGAACGGGAGGGGAAAGACGACCATAGTCGACAATATGCACCACTTTCGCGTCATGCCGTCCAAGGTGAACAAGAGTTACTCCCCCGAGGGTTTCAGCTTCTACGAGGAGACCTACGGCTCCGATGCGTGCAAGATCTTCGTTTCCACAATGAAGGGCATGCGCCATAAATCGGTGATCTCTATCGACGCGGTGAAAAGGAAGCAGAGGTGTTATCTCTACGAAGAAGTAGACGGCAGTTGGAAGCCCCTGAACCCTGACGGGTCGACGGAGAGCTACGACAAGGCGGTCGAAGCAATATTCGGGACCCCTCAGCTCTACTTCATATCGAACTTCAGAGACCAGCGGGCGAAGAGCTTCTCCCGGTACAGCAAGGGGGATATCAAGGAGATCCTCGCCGAGCTTCTCGGCATAGACGGCATTAAGGAACTCTCGGATAAGGCGGGCCGCATACGAAAGGCGCTCCAGGATCATCTCACCCTTGTCACGAGTACGAAGGAGGACCTGCTGCGCGTCATATCCGGCAAGGAAGAAAAGACCTCGAAGGCCCGCAGCGTCCAGTCGGACCTCTCCGGACTGGCTGCGAGTATTCGGTCCCTTGAATCCGAGCGGCAGGACGAAGAGCGGAAGCTCTCCGAAATCGGCACGAAGATCGCGCTCCAGGAAGAGGGACAGAAGACGAAAGACAGGATCTTGGTCGACTTAGCGACAAGGAAGAACGAGGTTGAGGAACTGTGCAGGAGCAAAGAGACCAGATTGGGCGCCTTCCAGACAAAAGCAGCGACGGCGACAAAAAGGATCTCGGGAATCAGAGGCCTCCTCGCCAATATCGGTTCACTCAGGCTGAAGGCGCAAGAGACTCAAGGACCTCGACGAAAAGGCATCGAACCTGAAGAACTCCGCAAGGCTCTGCGATGAGAGATATGTGGGGTGACTACGCAGATCTCGGACCTTCAGACCGTCGAGAAGATAGTCAAAGACAAGGAAAGAGAGATCGAAGGAATACGGCTTTCCCGGCAGCACGCGATCGAGACGGTCGAGGGCGTCATCAGGGACCTGAAGGCAAAGGTGCAAAGACTCGCAGACTACCGATGCGATGCGACGGGTGCGAGCTCCTGCCCCTTTCTCACGGATGCACACGAGGCGAAAAAGACCATCCCGGCACGTGAGGCGGAACTGCAGCGCCTGACCGATGCGAAAGACCCGCGAGAGGAAAAGCTCCTTCAGGAGTTGGGCGACCTTCGCCGGAAATGCGCCGCCGTGCCTGCCTTACGGAAAGAGGCCGAACAATTGCTTTCGACGAAGAGGGTCCTCGCGGATGAGATGCAGAGGGCCGAAGAACGGATCACCGCCTTGAAGGATGACCTGAGACCGCTTCTGGAAGCGGAGCAGGCCGAGAAGGAGTTGCCGGAGCTGGAGACGCAACTGGCGGCATTGGAGAAAGAAAAGGAAGGATATCTCCTGGAGGCCGACAGAGCCATCACCGCGATAGAGGCGGAGGTCAGGGCGCGGGAAGACGAGGTGGCGCGGATCGTCATCGATCCGACATTGAAGGAGGCGAAAGAACAGATCGCGCAAAACCTCTCCGCGCTCGGTACCCGCATAGCCGGCCAGAGGTCGGAGGAAGCCGCCTTGAGAAAGGAAGCAGGCGCCCTCGACGAGGCCCTGAGGCGGATCGCTGAGTCGGAGGCGAAGTGCATCGACCTCGACAAGGAGATCGAACATCTCAAGAAGCGAGATCTCGGAATGGACCATCGAGGAGAAGGCACTCGGGAACGACGGGATCATCGCCCTCGAGATCGACGACGCGGGCCCGGCCATCGCGAGCATCGCGAACGAGCTGCTCCGCGTCTACGATTCTCCCTTCTCGGTAAGGCTCAACACGCAGGAGATGACGAGGGCAGGCAAGCTCAAGGAAGGCTTCGACATCCCCGTATTTGACGCCAACACAAACAAATCGAAGAGCATCCGGAAACTCTCGGGCGGCGAAGCCACCATTGTCGAGGATGCGGTCGCCAAGGCCATATGCATCTACAACAAGACGAGCAACGGGAGAGACCTCGCGACGATCTACACGGACGAGAGGGACGGGGCGCTCGACCCCGAGAGGAAGAGGGCCTATTTCCGCATGAAGCAGAAGGTGCTCGCCCTCGGGGGATACGACCAGGAATTCTGCATCACCCACACCCCCGAGCTGCTCGCCATGGCAAACGCCGTCATTACTCTCAAACCCGGCGGCGTCACCATAACCGCCAACAACTGAAAGGAGCATGTCCATATGAAAAAAGCATCGACAGCGCGCGCCATCCCCCACCCCGACTACGACGACGAAGAATTCTTCACGCCCCTTCTGGGAGCGGACGACGACAACGTCAAGACCCTGGGCGTCATAAGGCCCGGCATCATGGTGCTCAAGAAGAGCTGCGAACAAGCCGATGTCGAACGATACGACCAGCTGCTCGCACGCGGCATGAGCTGGGTCGACATGGCAAAAGAATTCGGCGACAAGCTCATCCCCCAGAACGTCGACTACTTCACCGCGAACAGGCACGACTGCATGAACCCGGCGAACGCCGACCTCATAAAGGAGCTCTACGCGGACCCTGACGGCAAAATAAGGTCGATCCCGGTCTACTTCCCCATGAACGAATGGTGGAACATCATCCCTCACCGGCTCTGCTGCTACGGCCTCACGAAGGGCCTCAAGCATCGCAGCGGCTTCGAGTACGAGAGGGACGACCGGGGAAGGATAGCCGACTACCGGATGGTCTGCGAGACCCCGGAAGACCTCGAAGCGGGGAAGAAACTCTTCGGCGGCCGTGCGTGGATGAGGAAGCCCTGCGATCCCGAGTCCTGTCTCGAATACCAGAAGGAAGAATGCAGGTTCTCCGGGAGGATCTATTTCATGATCCCGGGGATAAAGGGAATGGGCTCGTTTGTGATCCCGACGAAGTCCTTTTACTCGATGAAGCGGCTGAAGAAGACGCTTCGCGACATGTACCAGCTCACCAACGGAAGGATCGCCTATCTTCTCCACAAGGGAGAAACGATCTTCGTGCTCCGGAAGGTGAGAGCCACCATTCCCTGCATCGACTGGGAGAAGGGCGAGACGAAGATGAGGCAGCAATACCTCATCGACCTCGACGTCGTGGTGGACCCGCTGGAGGTCGCACGGGAGTATTCGGTAGAAAAGGTCCTCCAGAAAGGGGCGAGGGCCATGACCATGCTGGGCGCGGGCACAGAGGGTGCCGGCACGGATACAGGTGCGGATCCTCAGTCCGACGAAAGAGGCCAGCCTGAACGCCGGGTTGAACCTGAACGTGGCGAAGAAAGGCATGGAAAGCAGGACGCGCCGCCCCAGACCGGCCGTGACGATAAGCAGCCTGAAAAGCAGCCAGGGCCCGAAGCCCCGAAGAGCGGAAACGGAAAAAAAGAGATGGATAAGGACCAGAAACTGGCCATCACCAAAATGGCGGCGCGGTATCAGATACAGGCGGAGACGCTTGACAGGGTCCTTGCGGGGGTGAAGTTTTACGACGAAGCCGCGAAGGTGATAAGCGAGCTCAACAGGGGGGACATCTCGAGGTTCCTCCCCGCTCCCGCATAAACCGGCCACGAGGGTCCGACGCGTTCAAGGGAAGGCAACGTACCGCCTTCCCTTTTTTCTTTGGTATGGCCTCCATGAAGCTTCCGGGAAGTAATAGTACCTGTGGTATCCGGAATAGGGAGAAGGGGGTACCTGTCCGAACGGACAGGTGACAGGCACCTCAGCCGATGATAGATTGTAATACAAGGTCTTACTTAAGACCTTGAGGATGCTTCCGCATGAGCCGTCGTAAGGCTGCCTGGACGCTCCTGCTGAGTCGCAAGCCCTTCAGCCCCCGCGGCTTGGAGGGCCATGACCTGTCTCGATGGTAGGCGCATATGAGTCCGGAAGACACTGGTCCGCCTTTCGATACCCCCGCCTCTCTCCCAGGTGAGCCGGCGCCGGCCTGACCGTCACTGCCTCCTCCCTCACCAGGACCGTAAAAGCCACGATACCTTCCAAAGCAAAGAAGTACGATACCAGCCAGGCCATCGAAGAGCTCTATCGAAAACACGCCGACTCTCTTCAGCAAGGGGAGATGAGGCTCTATGAAAAGGTGGCCTTCGGGATCTATGCGATCTACAGGCCGAGGATCATCAAGATCGCGAGGAAATACCGCTCTTTGAGCCCGATATTCGGGGAGGAGGACCTCCAGCAGGAGGCGCTCATCGCCATCCTGCAGGCCCTGCGGAAGTACAAGCACAGCCCCGACATCCGGATGAAATTCTCCACCTACCTCGAATGGTCCATCAGGAACATATTCCAGCGGGCCATCGGGAACAGGGACAAGTACGTGGAGATCTACGCCCGGGACGGAGCATTCGAGAAGACCATAGGGTACGGCAAGTTCGTCGGACAGAAGAAGGCCCTGGAAGACTCAGGCTGCACCTACACGACCAAGAAAAGGTTCTGCTACCTTTCGGAAGTCCTCTGGGACGAGGACCTGGAGGCAAAGCTGGATCAGGCAGGCCTCGCCCCCTATGAATACCCTGCAGGACCTCCGGAAAAACCCGCGGAGATGCGGGAGACAGAGACAGGCGAGCAAGAGGAAGGGGAAGAGGCGCGCGAGGAACCGGAGATATCGGCCCCGGGCAACGGATCGGGATCGCACAACGGCTTAAATCTCCAGATGATCGACGGCCTTTACCGTCAGTGGGCCCGGACACGATCGGTCGTGAACGAGAGCCGACCCCCTCGTCCTTCGCATCTACGATCTTTGCAGACAGGACAACGAAGCCTTCTCTCTGCCTCCCGGAAAGCAACGGCTCACTCATCGGCGCCGACGAGGTGGAACGATCAGCGCTGTCCGCCATCGTACGCAGCCTTGCCCGTCACGACGACGACTCGGTTCCCAAGATTCCCTTTTCCATGTGTCTCCGCGTGGCTATGAAGAGATCGATGGAGACTCTCCGGAAGGACGGAGCACAGAAAGGAGGTGTCCCGCAATGGACGAGCGAGACATAGTGGACATTCTGAAAAAGCAAAGGCTGGATCACGCCCGCCCATGGGAGGCCATCTCCACGGATTATCTGACCACCAGGGAGTTTCTGTCGCTCGCCGGCGTCGGAGGCGGGGGGAGGAAATACCGGCAAACGCTTTTCTACCTTGAAATAGCATCGAGGAAGGAGGAGAGCGGCCATCTCCTCCCCGATTATCTGAAGAGATGTTTCCGGGACGGATCGGTCCGTGTCCAGGTCTTTCGGTCCCGGAGCGAGGGCCTCATCGGCGTCGAGTACCGCATCCCGGTGCAGAGCCTCGATGAAAGGTACGCCGATCGCATCAGGGAGATCCTGTCGTGCAGGAACGGCAAGGCCCCTGACTCGATAAGCCGGGGCACACTGAAGAAATTGAGGCAGCTCAGCGAGATTACCCACAAGAGCATTTCTGAGATCGTCGACGAGTGCGTCAACCGGGAGATGGATGCCGTGCTCGGGAAGGAAGACGGGCGGTCTTCCGGAGGCATGGAATGACACATCCGGCGATGTGGCCACATAAGGGATGTCACGATGAAACAATCGGGTATGTGCGCACATAGGGGATGTGTTCACAACGGGGATGTTGCGCTGAAACATCGGGTATGTGCGCACAATGGGTATGTGTCCACATAAGGGATGTGACGCTGAATGGTATGTGGGTATGTGTCCACATAAGGGATGTCACGGAACAACGGCTATGTGTGCACAAGGCGCTTGTGCAATTAACGAATACGAGGAGGCAGCCATGAAGTATCTGGGCAATGTCAAAGTGACGCTGTTGAAGGAAAGGCAGAAATACAAGGAACTCTTTTCTCCCCTGTCGGAATCCGAGTACGAGGACCTGCGCGAGAGCATCAGGGAGGCGGGCATACTGAACGACCTGATCCTGGAGAGGAGCGAGGAAGGATACATCATCCTCTCGGGGCACCATCGGAAGGCCATAGCCCAGGAACTGGGCCTGGAAGAGGTTCCCTGCTCGCTCGCAGAAACACGGGGCGAGATACTCGAGGCCCTCTTCGACAACGCGAGCCGCCGCCAGATGACGGAGACGGAACGGAAAGGAAAGGTCAATGAGAAGGAGAAGGTCCAGGACCTCATTTACCAAGAGAACCTCATACCCGAACTGTACGCCCTTTACAAAGAGGGTAAGATCGACAGGAGATCGGTTGACGAATTCATCTGCGCGGACCCCGAGGTCCAGAGGAGCATTCTTCATTGCCTCTCCATCGAGCGGCCCGTGGTGCCGGAGGGACTGCTCGACAAACATGAGCATGAAATAGCCTCAATCGAGGCCAGGCACAAACAGGACCTGGACGCTGAACGGGAGAAGCTGGCCGAGGCGGAGGCGGAAAAGAAGAAAGCACAGGAAGCGCTTGAGCAGAACGGGAGGGAGCTGGAGGAGATAAGAAAAAGGGCGAAGGATACTCTATCCAGGTACGAGAAGAACAAGGAGCAGATCACAAAAGAGGTGAAAAAAGAGGTTGAGAAGGAGCTCGAAGACCTCCAGAAGGAAAGGGAGACGCGCGAAGCGGCCATGAAGGCCAAGCAGGACCAGATAGAGACGCTCAACGGGGAGATCGAGTCCCTCAACAACAGGATCTACGGCTACGACGCGCAAGCCGCCCTCTGGAGGCACGAAATCGCCCGGGTGAGCGAGACGTACAACAAGAGCATCGCCTACTATTCAAATCCCGCCCTCATCGAGATCCAGCTCCAGGTGATCTCGGAATACGTCGAGGCCCTCGTCCGGTTCTCCGAATGTCACCAGTGGGACGCCGAGGCTTCACGAACCGTGGAGAAGTATGACAAATCCATCGGCGAGCTTCTCCGGAAGCTCGTCAAGCAGGTGAAGGCCCACCAGAAAGAGGCCCTCTCTCTGGAAGAGTCTGAGAAGGCCGTCGCCGCTCAAAAGGAGATGCACGCCGGGCCAGGCGCCTCCGGCGCCGAAGAAGGGTCGGGCGCGAAAGCCGCCGAGGCCGGAGGGGTGTGAAAAGACGGACGGCCGATTGTCGCTACGACGCTCCGACAAGGCTCTGCTTCGGTCTTATGGTTGGCCCGGCTATGATCCCAAGGACTTTCAGGAGCCATCCTGGAGCGGCTGCTCTGCCTGGGCGGGATCGCTGCCCGTGAGCTCGGGGAACGTGACATGCACGTAGAGCGGAGTCGAATCGACGGTGAAAGCCTTGTAGTAGTTGCCCCTGGAGCGCATGTAGAACTGCCGGTCCGCAAGCTGGAGGACGTTCGCCTTGAGGATGAGCTGCTCCTCGATCTCCCTGAGGGTGATCCTCCCCGTGCATTCGTCGGGGGTGATGATGGGCTGGAACTTCTTCGCGATGGGGGACGAGTCCTCCATGTACTGCCCGGTGTCGGGGTGGTTGACCCGCATGAAGATCCAGTTGTTGATGTTGTCCATGATGCCCTTGGCCGCCTCCGGCCCTATCTCCTGCTCGATGAGGGCGATGCTCTGGGTGTAGAAGCTGATCCACGTGTTCGCGCCGCCCGCTTTCGAAAAGAGCTCCTGGATGCCCATGTACGCGATGTTGTGGCCCTCGTCGATGTGGATGCAGAGGGGTGGATCGAGCCTCCTGCCTGACGCGAAGAACCTGCCCACCATGCTCTGGATCATGGAGATGAGGACCCTGCCGATGATGTGGGCGGTCCTTCTCGCGAGGAGAGATCCGGTGTTGCAGTAAAGGATCACCCCCTTGCCTTCCCCGAAACGGGAGACGAATTCGTTCACGTAGCTCTTGCCGATGATCTTTCCCGTATTGCCGGAAGAAAGGGCCGACAGCATGGTCCTCAGGGATGAAGCCACCTTGGAGAAGAACTCCTGGGTCGACGAGAGGATCTGCTCGATGTTCTCGGCTATCTCCGCTGCCTCGGGAATTTTGTGCTTGATGCTCAGGAGCCCTGTTCTCATGTTCTGGAGGTCCTTGTACGTGACCCTGGCCTTTATGTCGCTGAAGTTGGCGTTCAGCTCCTTGCCCTTGTCCTTTGCCTCGATGGCGAGGCCGGAGACGACCGCGCCGGTCACCTCGCTCGCGATAGCAATGAAGTAGTCTTCTTTCGCCTTGATGCCGCTCACCACGTGGTCGACGAGCTCGTCTTCCATGTAGTAGTGGCTCAAGGGGTCGAGCTTGACGGAGTGGTCCGGGTAGATGGGTGTGAGGAGCATCACCTCCTCGAGCCTTCCCGATTCCGCCGACGCCTGGATCACCTTCGAGAAGAGGTCGATGTCGCCTTTCGGGTCGATGATGGCGAGGTTGTAGCCCTTGGCGATGTCCTGCTCGATGACGGACTCCATGAGCCTCGTCTTGCCGATGCGGGTGGTCCCGAAGCAGCCCAGGTGGCCGCTCCGCTCCTGCATCGGGTATCGTGATGAGGATGTCCCTCGACCGGTCGGCGAGGTTCACCCCCTTGCCGAGAATCGTGACGCCGCTGTTCGGCCGGCATTTTCCCTGTCTGTTTATGTCGCGCAGTCGTTCGAGGCCATTACTCTGGGTCATGGTGGGTCGGCTCCTTCGAGAGTACTACTTTGCGGAGAGTCTGCGAAACGCAAACAGACAAAGTGAAGAAGCCTCAGGATAGGCGTCAAGAAAAGTAATACCCTATCCGACCCGGCCGCACCGATGGGAGAAGCGGCCCGCAACGGACAAGAACATTTGCATGTCGAAGGGTGGGTCTTGATCCCCGTGCGGCAATGAGTTTCGGGGCATGCAGCCCGCGTGTGTTCGTGAGGTGCGGGATGGCGCTATCCTCGCCGGCCTCGTTCACCGGCTTGAGACGGCGCTTCTGTCGGTAGCCCGGCGACTTTCGGGGGATTCTCGTGGTCCTGTCTCTCAAGGTAGGATACCTGGCGCCAGGGGTGGTGGTCAAATCGATGCCAGAGCATGATTCTCATCTCATCCTCATCTCCGGTACGGAGCTCCTTGCGCTCCTGCCGAAGAAATACGCGAACAAGCCTTACAAGGTCGGGCAGAACCTCGTGGCGTGCGTCTTCATGCTGGAGAAGAACAGGATTATCCTCTCCCAGCGGTCCCCCCACTATTACAGAAGGACCGCGGAGCGCGTCTTCAGCACCCTCATCGAGGAAGAAAAGATCAGGATCAGGAGGGCTGCCTCGGTCACCGGAGCCGGGTTCGCCAAGATGGCCGTCGAGGGCCTGAACGGCACCGACCCCGTAAAGGAATGCCTCCCCTACCTCCCTGGGATGAAAGCCTACACGGACGATACGATCACCCTCGTCCGCCACTCCCAGGATATGAAGGAGTATGTAAAGAACGCCCTCGTCCCCGCGCCTCTGGACAGGGTCCGGAAAGTAATATATTCGAGCACGCTGCGGGAGGCGGTCGTCGGAGTGGACCCGGCCTACTACGGACTCTTCGTCGGGAAGGGAGGCGCGAACGTCGCCACGGCCGCCAAGCTGCTCGACATCACGATACTGATAAGGAAGGTTGAAGAGACGGCGCTCTAGGGAGGAGGAAGACATGGACTCAGAGACCGATGGGAAAAAGAAAGCAGACGCGGTTATGGAGAGAAAGCTCAGGCTCGCCAAAGAGGAAGGCAGCATCGTCCTTGCGCCGAAGATGCGGGACCTGCACCTCCTCACCCAAATGCTCTTCACCGTGGACAGGGCGATCAACAGGATGAGAATGGCCGCGGGGACCGTATACGTGCCCCTCTCCGAGCTGAAGGCGGCCAACGAGAGGATCTTGAGGCTCACAAGCGAAATACGGAGTTTCACCAGAGCCCTGGGCGGCACGTCCTTGTATAGTGCTCCCGGCTCCGACCCCGTGGAAAAGGAGATCCTGGTTCAAAGAAGGAACTCTTATGTCTTCATGCCCAAGACCGCCGAAGGGTCGACGCTCGCCAATCTCTTCATAAGCCTCGATTCCGCCTATTTCGAGTTCAAGATCAAGTCGCCCCTTGCGGGACATAGAGAAGCTGGGGGAAGCCATCGACACGATGAAGGGGATCGTGCGGGAGTTCCACGCACTCGCCTCCGACCTTGCTTCCAAGGCCCGGGTGAGCTTCGACGAACCAAGGGGCCTCGCCGGGTACCTCCACAGCGCCCCCGAAAAGGAAGAAGGCGCGGCCGGAGAAGAAACATGAAAACCTTATCTCTCGTTCCCATTGCTGCGCTCGTTCTTTTCCAAACTGTCGCCTCTCATGCGACCGGCATCTCTCAAATGGATTATAGGTACTCCTTCGATGGCACGGCCCGCGACAGCGCGCACGTACAGACCTTCGTGATCTGCGATGATGCGTGCACAGCGGGACCGTCCCTTGCGCCGGCGCCCCGATTCCCGGCGCTCTCGGTGAGGGTCTCGCGGGACGTCGCAAAAGAAAACGCGCAAAAGGAGCCTGACAGCGGAAGCAAAGGGGCCTCTCCCAAGAAGGACGCGAGCGAAAGGGAGCCTGCCGCGGAGGCGCGGATCACGGTCCTCTTCGGCCTCGACAGCTCGGTCCTGACCGACGCCGGAAAAGGCCAGGCTCTCGTCCTTCGTCGAAAATCTTGGCGCAGAAACGAAGGCCGGCGCTCTCTCGGTGACGGGGTACACGTGCGACCTTGGAAGCAAGGCCCACAACGACGTCCTCGCCATCAAGAGGGGGGAGGCAGTCGCGGCGTATCTTCGGAAGTCCGGCCTGCACGCTATGCGGGTCACCGGCACGGGCAAGTGCTGCTATGCGACGAAAGACCCGGGCAAGAGATACCTCAACCGGAGGGTTGAGGTCACAACCAGCAAAAGGGAGGCCTCAAAGTGAGAAAGATACTCGCATCATTCGCTACGTGTGCAATTATGGCGGCAATGCTCGCGTCACCGTGTCTCGCCGGGCAGAGCGAGTCGGAAGTCCGTCAGATCCTCGCAAAGACATATCCCGGCATAAAGGCCGGGGAGATCCGCAGCTCCGACATCCCCGGGCTCTATGAGATCGAGGCAGGGCCGAACATCATCTACTTCTATCCCGAAAAGGGTCTGCTCGTGTTCGGCGAGATCTGGACCAAGGACGGCAGGAACGTCACCGCCGAGAAGAACGCCCAACTCGCGGCTGCAAGACTGAAGGACGTGCCGCTCGACAAGGCGGTCAAGATCGGCAACGGGAGAAACAAGGTCATCGAGTTTACGGACCCGGATTGTCCTTACTGCAGGAAGGCGTCCGCGTTCCTCAAAGGGAGAGACGACGTGACCCTCTACGTCTTCTTCTTCCCTTTGCCCATCCACAAGGAGGCCGAGGCGCATGCGCGCTATGTGCTGTGCGCGGCCGATAAGGGCCATGCCCTGGAGGAGGTGATGAGCGGTCAACTGGACGGTAAAGGGGTACCCGCATGCCCCGATGGAAAGGCGGATGCGCTCCTTCGGGAGCACAAGGACTTAGGGACAAAGCTCGGGGTCAGAGCGACCCCGGCCTTCTGGATCAACGGCCAGTATGTGGCGGGGGCGAACATTCCCGCCATAGAGGACCTTCTTGGCCAGAAGACGGCGAATCACATCAACCAACAACCGTAAAGGGAGGATTTATGAAGAAATACTTCAATTCACTGGCGGGCGCGGTGAGCGCCGCGATCGCGGCAGCGCACGCGGTATCGAGCCCGGCATTCCTCGCGTCGAAGTGGACCCAGAGATGCTTCACCGCATTCGTCATGCTGGTACTGACTTTCCTCGTGGCGGGTGGCGCCCACGCGATCACCGCTCCCGCGACCGGGAGCCTCTTCTACGACGCCTACGACATCGTCATCAACAACATGCTGAAAGGGGCGGTCGGCTTCGTCGCGGCCATCCTCATCTTCGCGCTGTCGATCGGCCTCTTCCTCATGCAGAAGGTGATTCCCGGTATCGTCGGCATCGTCTGCGCCGCGATCCTCATCAAGGCGGACGCCATCGTCGCGAGCCTCGGGGCGGTTTTCTAGGACATAAGGAGGGCATGGGAAGACCCGTTCAAACGGGTCTTCCCTTCTCAAAGAAATATGACAAACAGGAGATTTCCCCAATACCTGACGCAGCCTTTCATGATCTTGAGCTACGAGCCGGACGAGCAGTGCATCGCCCTCGTGTGCGTGATCCTCGCCCTCGTGATGTGGGGCTGGGCAATCCTCCTTCCCTTCACGCTGCCCATCCTCTACAGCAAGACGAAGAAGAAGTATCCCCGGGGCTTTTTCAAGCACCTCGGTTATATGGCGGGGATAGGGCAGTTCAAGGGATATCCCACATTCCATGAAAAGGAGTTCATCGAATGAACCCGCTCAAATTCGTCTCCGAGCATAAAAGGCTCGCGGGAAGCAACGCGGTGCTCAAACTGACGGTCGTCCTGCTCTTCATCGGCCTGGTCATCAACGCCTTCATCAGCTACAGCATGTCCAAACGGATGCGGACGGTGATCCTTCCTCCCGTCGTGGACGAGAAGATCGAGCTTTCCGGGACGAAATTCTCCGATTCCTATCTCCGGCTGATGTCGCGCTACGTCACAGGCCTTGCCCGCAACTACACCCCCTCATCCGCCAGGGGCAACTTCGACGAGCTCCTCACCCTCTTCGATCCTTCCGTGTACGTGGAGAACAAGACCCGTCTCTACTCCCTCGCGAGCACGGTAGAGACGGCGAGGGTGACGAGCGTGTGGACGCCCGACACGGTGTCGTGGGACGAGGGGAAACGGGAGATCATCGTCCGGGGCCAGCGGAAGGAATACGTGGGGGACCAGAAGACCTCCGATGCCCGCGAATCCTACGCCATCGACTACTCGAACACGAACGGCCGGTTCGCCATCACGCGGATAGCTCAAGTCGAGCTTCCGGGAAACGCCAAAGGAGACAGCAAATGAAGATAGGACTACTATCCGTCTGTCTTATGGCCCTGGCCTGCGTCGCATCACCGGTCCTCGCCGCACCGCCCGACACGTGCGGTCCGGCAGGGTGCGACGCCGCGAAGGCGCCGGCCGGCCAGACAACGGCCCCTCCCCTTCCGCCCGTCGTCCAGTCCAACTGGAAGAAGTCGGTCTTGCCCCAGGATGATTCAAAACCCTCTGCGATCGCTACCAAGCCAACGCCGCAGCCGGCTAAGGCACCGGCCCCTTCCGCTGCGCCTCAGACGCTCGATTCGGGATTCAGTGAACAGGAGCTTCTCCCCGACCCCCTGAGCATGGCCCAGAAGGTCTCCCCGGAGATCACGACCCAGGTGCGTCTCTCCAACTCGGACATCAACCGGGTAATCTGCCCCGTGGATATAAAAGATGTGATCTATTCCGAGGAGAAGGGCCTGGCGGTCAACATCTCCGGGAAGAACGCTTTCGTGAAGTTCCTCGTCGTGAAGAAGGACGGAAAGGACCTGTACTCCACGGTCCCTTCCGAGCTCTATTTCGTGTGCGACGGCGCGGTCTATACGATGATCGCGAGCCCTGCGCGCATCCCCGCCCAGACGGTCCAGCTCACACCGGGGAAGGCGGGAACGGCCAGGAAGAACATCGAGCTCTACGGGGAGCTGCCCTTCGAGAAGAAGATCATCACCATCGTGAAGAGGGTCTATATGAACGAGGTGCCGGACAGCTTCACGAAGACCGTGGTCGGAAGGAAGATGGACCTCTTCAAGGACCTCGAGGTCATCCTCCGCGCGACCTACGCCATCGAAGGCGAGGGTCTGCGCGTCAAGGAATTCGAGGTGCGCATCCCGCCCACGAGCACCGTGCAGAGCATTTCCTTAAGGAAAATGACTTCCTCAGGACGGAGGTTTCTCTCCACCCTGTGGCGGTGAGCGTGGAGTCCATGACCCTGAAGAAGGGAGAAACGTCGCGCGTCTTCGTGGTGGAACGGACAGACGGAGGACAGCCATGAAAGAAAAACTCGTGAAGATCTGGGGGACCCTTCGCCCCGAGCAGAGGAAGAAAAGCATCATCGCGGGGGTCCTCCTCGTGCTCACCATCATCGCGTTCGGCATCTACAAGAGCACCCGGGGCAGCGCCCCGCCTCCGCCGCCTTCGGCAAAGAGGGAGATCAACCTCGGTGCGGGGGACAAGGACGTGCTCGAGAAGTCCCTTTACAACGAATCGACGAAGGTTATCGACGACATGAAGACCCAGATGGAGGACCTCCAGAAGCAGCTGAAGGCGGTCCAGGAGACAAAGGAGGCCCCGTCGCTCCCTGCGCCCACCGACACCCTTACCAAGGGTCTGTCCGGTCTTATGGGGAAGGAGAAGGGGCACCAGGTTCAGCCGCCTCCCATGCCGGCAGCTGGCGCATCCACGCCGCCTCTCCCTCCCGGCGTTCCGCCGTCGCCATCACCGATGCAACAGCCTGGTATCCGGCCTGCCCTTGCTGGCGCCGCCGTAACTCCTCCCAAGCCGGAGATCTACGGGGGTATCAGGGTTGTCTCCCAGGTTGAGAATGATGCGAAAAACGATGCTAAAAAAAAAGACGGGATGAAGATATATCTCCCCCCTTCTTTCATGGAGGGGACGCTGCTGTCGGGTATGTACGCGCCGGCGAATGAAGGGGGAAAAGGGGAGCCCCTCCCCGGCCTCATACGGATCAAGAACCTTGCGATCCTCCCGAACTCGGTCAAGGCGGACCTCAAGGGCTGCTTCGTCATCGTGGAGGCTCACGGGTCCCTCTTCGACGAGCGCGCCCACATCCGTCTTGACACCCTGTCGTGCCTCGCGAAGAACGGGGAATCGGTCATCGATCAGAAGGTCAAGGGATACGTGGTCGACGAGGACGGCTTTGTGGGCCTGAGAGGCACGGTGGTGTCGAAGATGGGCGCGGCCGTCGCCCGGAGCCTCTTCGCGGGGTTCGTTGCGGGCTTCGGCGACGCGGTCGCGCAGTCGACCACCATCACCTCGATAAGCCCTCTCGGCACCACCCAGACGTTCAATACCGACGAGGCCGCGAAGGCCGGGGCAGGAAAGGGTCTCTCCCAGGCCGGCCACGACCTTCAGAGGTTCCTCCTCGATCTCGGGAAGCAGGCCATCCCCGCGATCGAAGTGGGGGCGATGAGGCCGGTGACGGTCGTTATCAGCGAAGGGGTGGACCTCGAGATAAAGGAGAAGAAGAACGGGTGCCTGAACGGAGACGCCGCGTGCGCGAGCCCGGTGTTCTAATTCAAGTGGAGGAGACGATGTACAGATCAATCCTGGCAGTCCTGTCGATAGCTCTGCTCGCCGCATGTTCCACGGCGGGGAACGCCATCAACCCGTACAAGTCCAACTTCAACTGCCCCTACAAGGAGTCGGGCAAATGCATCAGCATGACCGGCGCCTACGACGAGTCCCGAGCGGGGAAGATACAGCCGATGGACCCATCCAAGGGCGCAGTATCCCCGACGACCGGTGAAACGGCCTATCAGGAGAGCGTGTACAAGAAGCTCGCGGGTCTCATCGAGGAGCCGAAAACCCCCCTCATCGCGCCGCCCAAGGTAATGCGCGTCCTGCTCCTCCCCTACAAGAACGACAGAGACCTCTACATGTACCGATACGCCTACTTCGTAGTCGACGACTTCCGGTGGGTCCTCGACGGCAACCCCGCAGCGGAGGGAAAGTGAGATGGCGCTCACGAGCAATCTCCTCAAAAAAGTGCTCGGCGTCGAGGGGCTCACCTTCCAGGACCTGAAGGACGAGACCTACAGGAAACGGTTCTCGCACTATCTCCCCTGGGTCACCTACGACCCTGAGACCAAGGTGTACGGGTGCTCGGACGATTCGGTGGGGTTCATTTTTGAATGCTCGCCTTTGGCCTTCGCCGGGGAGCAGACCATGGAGACTTTGGAAGGCCTCGTGCGGCTCAACGTGCCCTCCGGGTCGGTCATTCAGTTCACCCTTCTCGCGGACCCCTATATCGAGCCCTACCTGAGCGCGTACAAGGCGCTGAAGACCCGGGACTCCGACCTCACGAGAGCTTCCGCCGAGCGGTTCACGCAGTTCCTGGCAGGCGGCAGGGAAGGTCTCCCCAAGCTCAACAACATCCCGGTACGCGACTTTCGCCTCGTGGTATCGGCGAAGCTGCCCTCAGGAGGCTCGGAGGTCGATCTCAACGATACGAGGAACACGATCTTCGAGATCTTGAGCGGGGCGAACCTCTTCCCCGCCCCCATGGCCGCCGAAGACCTCATCCGGTGGATGCGCCGCCTCTTCAACGGGGAGGATTACGGGCTGGAGGGGCTTCCGTGCCGCTATGACGACTCGCGTCCGATCGGGGAGCAGATCATCTTCGCCGAGACCCCGGTCGTAAAGTCCATGAAGGAGCTGTGGATAGGAGGGCGATGTTTTCGGTGCACGACCCCAAAGGAAGTGCCGCCGGAGGTGAACGCCTTCCAGACGAACCAGATCTTCGGGGGCGTATGGGGCATCCAGCAGGACGTGAACCAGTACCGGACACCGTTTCTCTATACGCTGAACATCGTCTACTCCGACCTGAGAGCCTGGCTCCACACGAAGTGCAACGCCATGCTCCAGCAGAAAGGGGTGGGCTCGTTCGCCCGCCAGCACGAGGCGAGAAAGGAAGAGCACATGTGGGCGGCGGGCGAGCTCGAGTCAGGAAAGAAGTTCGTGAAGGTCATGCCCATACTCTGGGTCTATGGGGCGAAGAAGGACGCAGTGAGCGAGTCCTTGGTCAGGGCGAAGAGGCTCTGGGAGGACTGCGGCTACCGGATGCAGGAAGACCGGGGGATCTTGCCCATCATGTTCATCTCGTCGCTGCCCCTGGGGCTCTACAACGTCGGCAGGAACGTGGACAACTTAGAGAGGAGCTTCGTCGCGCCCGCGAGTACGGTGGCAGTCCTTCTTCCCGTGCAGGCCGACTTCGCGGGAGGGGGAGCGCCTTACCTCCTCCTCGCGGGGAGAAAGGGACAGCTCTGTACCCTCGATCTGTTCGACCCTCATGCGAACAACCACAACGCCTTCGTCGCCGCCTCCACCGGCTCAGGCAAGTCCTTCTTCGTGAACTGCCTGACGTACAACTACTTCGGGGCGGGCGCGAAGATCAGGATCATCGACATAGGAGGCAGCTACAAGAAGATGACGCGGGTGTGCGACGCCCGCTATCTCGACTTCACGGACGGCATGTCCATCAACCCCTTCACCCACATCGTCGATCCTCAGTTCGACTTACCCGTCATCGCCCAGGTGGCCGCCCAGATGTGCTACTCCACCTCCGACAAGCCGGCGCCGACCGAGATCGAGATGCGTCTTCTCATGGACGCGGTCACGTGGGCGCACAGGACTTATGGAGAGGACGCCGAGTACCACCACGTGTATGAGTTCCTCAGAACCTATCCTGCCAAGGTGGGCTCTCCCTCCGGGAACGCGACGTTCACGACCGAGCTCGAGATCACCGCTCACCGGCTCGCCTTCGCCATGGCGGAGTTCTCCCGGGACGGCCGGTACGGCGAGTACTTCAACGGTCCCTCCGGGTTCAACATCCACGACGACGAGTTCGTTGTTTTGGAACTGGGCCATCTGGAACAGCAGAAGCAGCTCTTCAACGTGGCGGTGCTCCAGGTGATCAACGCGGTCACGAGCGACTTCTACCGCTCGAGAAAGGACGAGAAGAAGCTCGTCGCCTTTGACGAGGGCTGGCAGCTCATCCGCGACAACGTGATCTTGGGCAAGATCATCGAGGACGGCTACCGCAAGGCCCGGAAACACTCGGGCAGCTTCAACGTCATCACCCAGTCGGCGACGGATCTTGCCCTCTTCGGAAGGGTCGGGAAGGTCATCGACGCAAACTCTGCGTTCAAGTTCTTCCTCCAGGCGGACGACATCGAGAAGGTCGTGAGGGACGGCGTGCTCGAATACGGCGAGTTCGAGGCGGCCCTCCTGAAATCGGTGAGGCGGAACAGCCCCAAGTACTCCGAGATATTTCTGGACACGCCCTTCGGGACAGGCGTCGCCCGCCTCGTCGTGGATGACTTCTCCCGGTACCTCTATTCCTCTTCTCCCGAGGACAACCAGCGCATCGAGGCGGTCATGGAGGAAAAGGGAGTGGGCTACAGGGAAGCGATCGAGATCATCCTCGACCAGGGGAGGCGATAGGAGGTCCTTATGGGTGGTCGATACGGTATGCGGGTCGGACCGTCTCTCCTCTTCTTGTGGATGTGCATCGCGCTCCTTGCCGCTCCCCGGGAAGGCCTCTCCCAAAGCCCGAGTGATCTCGGAGTAACCCAGGGAAACAATCTCCTCAACATCTACGGGACGAAGAGCGGGATCACCAACAACATCTCGAACCCCCTCACCTCGAGCAACACCCCCATGACGACGGTGGACGGGACGGTCTCATTTTCCGGACAGCTTCAGTGCCCGAACTCGCAGCGGTTCATGGAGGTCCTCATCCAGCCCGGAGCGACGGGGGACATCACCACCTTCATCGTGAGCCAGGACACCAATTTCGACGGCAACCTCGACTATACGTATGAAGTGCCCTTTCCCGTATCGGGCCTCTGCGCGAACGGGGTCATCGCGTGCACTCCGGGGACGTGGACGAACTGTCAGACCTATCAGTGGACGAGCAACGGATCGGAACAGGTCTCCCTTGCGGTGGTCCCCCTCACGGCCCTCGGGGGCTGCTTCTGCGTCAACAACTCGTGCGGAACAAATCTCGTCTTCGACAACACCCCGACCATCATGAACGTCATTGGGGGTGGGGTGGCAAGTGCGATACAGAAGAATGACTCCCGGTATGCCATCAGCGACGTGCAGGTCAACGGAATGCAGGCGATCTATTACGGGCAGAACTCCGGGGGGTGCGTTGCTTCCTCTTCCATGCCGACAACCGCCGAACAGTACTACTACAACCCCGGTAACATGTCCTCCGATGCCACCATGGAGGCAGCCGCGGAGGCCGCATCTCCGACGAGCGTCTACAGCACCCTCGAGACATCGGACGCGGCGGGCAATTACCAGACCGCGACGTGCACTATCGCCAGGGGCGACACGATCGCCTGGGACACGAATTACGAGTGCTTCATGGAGTACGGTGTAACCGACCAGTGCTCGCTTCTCGAAAACAATCCGAACTGTCAGCTGAGGAGCGAGACTATCGACGGAGTGACGACGGTGGAGAACTACATGGCCACGGGCCTCGAGCCCCTTTCGTCCTGCCGGACCCTGGGCGATACGATGACGGCCAGTTGCAGTTATTCTTGTCCCGCAGGCATGAGCATTCCCTGCACCGGGAGCCCTCCCACATGCATGGTGAATGGAACGGCCGTTGCGTGCGCCATCATCAACCCGATACAGAGTGCCGTCCGGACATGCGGGAGCACGCTCAACGGCTCCGCGACGGGTAGCAACGTCGTGACGCTCAATTGCGCGACCTTTACCTTCCAGCCGGGATTCACGGTCACCGGGAGCGCCAGCGGCGGCGATTCGAGGCACTCGGGCGTCTACTGCTACAACACCTCCGATGGGTCGTGCTTCGGCTGGGGCGGCGTGAACAATGCCCTGTTCTGCGTCACGGGTCTGAAGGTCACGTGCTCGGGAGCCTACGCGGGGCTCCAGCTTCAACAGGTGTACCAGGTGGCGAGGAACGGAATTGGACATCATCAGCTATGGCTGCGCCGGTCACTTCTGTGCGGGAGCCCAGGCCACTTTTGTTTTCACCGCCGATCTGTGCCCCATACCGGGAGCCTCGGGGTGCGTCGGCAACCCCGGCTTCTGCAGCAAGAGCTGCTCCGATACCGACTGCGAGCCATGGTGGACGAAGACGCGGACCTACACCTGCACGACCAGCGGGTACGACTTCTCCGCCATACAAAAGCGCGTATCGACCATAAAGCAGTCCGCCCAGGACAATACGTCGTCGATGTCCTATAACGATTACTATTTGTCGGGCTCGACGTGGACGACCGGGAGCAGCTCCTATGCGACGGGCAACGTGTACCGGGGGAACATCGGAAGCTGCCAGCAGGCGTGCAAAACGGTGATGAACGTTGATAACACGTCGACGAACGTCGCCTACAAGAAAAGCGATGTCTCCTTCGATACGACCACCCCTCAGTTTTACTACCACGCGTGCGCGTCGGGGAGTTGCCCGGCCGGGCCGGGAGAGACGATCGTCACCGACTGCCAGTGCATCGACGATTTCGCGGAAGCGGCGGTCATCATGCAGATTTTGAGAAAAGGAGCGCAGGACATCATATGCAGCGACGGAACGGAAATCGGCCTTCAATAAGGGCACTGCTCTTTCTCGGTATCGGGCTTCTCATTGCCGGACACGCTCATGCGGCGGCCCTTGTGTGCGCTATCGACCTCAACGGGAACGGACAGATAGACCAGGGAGAAACGGCGACCTGCATAGGCGACGCCGGCACGCTCTGCCCCCTCGACGCGGTCGCGTGCCCGCCTGCAGAGAGCGCCCCTACCTGTCCAACCGGCGGCGCCTACGTCTCCGCGGATGACCAATGCGAGGCCACCTCCTGGACGTGCAGTCTCGACGGGTCTCAGTATGACGACCAAACGTCGTGCACCTCTGCGTGTTCCCAGACGGCCGCCTGCACGGCGGCGGGATGCCCCTATGGTTCCTCCTATGCGTGCGATGCCGAGTAATAACTGCACTCAGACCGGGTCCTGCGCACAAGGAAGCTTGCCCAAGCGGCTATACCCTGAGCGGCGGCATCTGCGCCGCGCCCGTGAGCTGCGCCAAGGGCACGTATAGTTCCACCGCCAAGGCGTGCATCGACAACACCTCATGGGTCTGCCCCCATGGCACCGCCTATCCTTGCCTCAGCAACGCGGGGAGCTTCGAATGCTCGACGGCGACATGCATCGATCCCTCCACGGCGCAGACCACGAGCGTGAGCACGGCGATGCTTCAGAACAACGGCCCGACGGACGCCTCCGGGAACTGCCTGGGCACCATATACATCTTCACCGGGAGGAAGATGACGTGCAACAAGTCGGGCGTGCAGTCGGGGTGGAAGAACTGCTGCCAGGCGGGGTCGACGACGCTGGGAGACGACGTAGGAAGCGCGGAAAGCCTGTTCAATGGGGTGAGCGCGATTTCCGACATATATCACCTCGGCCAGATCGCGTACTACGGGACTGAAATCTTAAGCGGTACGGCCGTGAACGTCACGAACTTGAGCACGAGCGTCCAGGGCGCCCTGGAGGCGGTGGCCCAAGGCGGAAGCCTTATGGACGGATTCATGGCATACGCAGAAGTCACGTTCCTTAACCCCACGACGCTCGCCTTCATGGCAGCGGCATACATGATACAGGAGTTTCTCTTGTCAGGGAGCTGCAGCCAGGAAGACCTCGAGACGGCCATAATGGACGCGGCGGGCCGGTGCCACAGTCTCGGCACGTACTGCACAGACAAATGGCCTTTGGTCGGATGCGTTCAGAAGGCTGAGGCGTTCTGCTGCTTCAACTCTAAGCTCGCCCGCATCATACAGGAGCAGGGCCGGCCCCAGCTCAAGTCCTTCAACCCGAATCCGTGGGGCGTTCCGACTGACGACGGACCCGCCGACGCGGACTGCCGGGGGTTCACGTCGACGGAGTTCCAGATGCTCGACTTCTCGAAGATGGACCTATCCGAGTACTTGGGGGACATCACGACGCAGGTCCAGTCCGCCATTCAGCAAAACGTGTCGGATAAGATAAACAGCTACTACAACAGCATCCAACAACAGCCATAGGAGGGATTAGTTTGAAAACCGTGCGCTGTATCCTCACTGTCGCTTTTGTTTGGCTGCTCGTGGCGTCCACGGCCGTGGCCAGGGACCTCGGGACCTTCGGCGCGGTCTACGACATCGTCGAGAAAGACGCCCTCAAGGAGCTGGAGGAGAAGGCGAAGTCGGTCGATTTCTCCAAGGCGGTGGACAGAAACGCCCTTGTGAGGAGGGCGAGGAACTTCACCCCGGAGGACGTGAAGGAGATGAAGATGATCGGCCCGGCCCGGAAGGACCACACGTTCCTTGTAGACATGACCTACACCCTCGGGAGGGATATCAAAGACGATAAGGGGAACATCGTGTATCCCGCCGGATACACCTTCAACCCTCTCAACTACGTGGCCTATCCCAGGACCCTCGTCATCCTCAATGGGAAACGGCCGGAACAGGTCCGCTGGTTCGAGGAGTCAGCCTACGCCAAGGACGCTCAGGTCACCCTTCTTCTCACGGACGGCTCCTACAGCGAACTTTCCAGGTATCTCAGGCGCCCGGTATTCTATGCGAGCACCAAGCTGATCGAGGCGTTCGAGATCCAGGCGGTGCCGTCAGTGGTCCGGCAATCGGGCGCGTATATGGAAGTGACGGAAGTGCGGATACCTCCCAGGCAGGCAGGCACGGATAGGCAACAATCCGGCATCGAAAGGGAATTGACGAGGCAGACGGGGGTCTATCGGGCTTATTCGGGTGCCATCCTCACTCCGGACTGCTCGCTGGAAAAGGCCTTGTGATAGCGATCTTGCGCCTTGGGTTCTTAGCCGTTGACGCTTCCTGGATATCGTCACCAAGGACGATTTGTTTGGGTTGCCGGCTTCCACCTGCGAGTGGCGCCTTTGGGTGTTTCGGGATTTTTATCGAATGCCGCGTGAAGGCATCAGCCGATCCTACTCGTCGAGCACTTTCCTGATGGTCCTTGCTATCTCTCTCCTCGTCAGGGGCTTCATCGCAAAGGCTGTGATGCCCGCGGCTTTCGCAGATTTCCTCATCTGCCGTATGGCTGAAACCCGTGCAGATGATGACCGGCATGTCGGGCCGGATGAGCAAGAACTTCTCTCGCAAGCTCTACCCCGGTGATTTCGGGCATGGTTTGGTCGGTGATGACGAGATCGAACCGGGATGGGCCTTCCTTCAAGAGCGCGAGAGCCTCGTGTCCGTTCATCCGGGACGTTACCTCGTACCCAAGCTCCGCAAGGATCTCTTCGCCCATTTCCACGAGGGCCTCTTCGTCATCGACTAGGAGGATGCGCTCCGAGCCCGTGGGGAGCGCGTCGTCACGGATCGCATCGGCTGCGGGCTCTCCTGAGATCATGGGAAGGTATATGGTGAAGGCGGAGCCCTTATCCGACTCGCTCTCGACAATGATGTGCCCGTTTGACTGCTTCACAATGCCGTGGACCACGGATAGGCCCAGGCCGGTCCCCTCTCCGAGTTTCTTGGTGGTGAAGAAGGGATCGAATATCTTGTCCATGATGTCGGGAGGCATGCCGATGCCCGTATCGCGGACAACAAGCCTCATGTAGGGGCCGGGCTCCATCCCTGAGGTACCCTCCATTCGACGACGAAACAATGAGATCGCTCAGCTCGATATCGAGGGTCCCGCCCTTTTCCCGCATGGCCTGGGCCGCGTTGGTGCAGAGATTGATGAGGACCTGCTGAATCTGGGTAGGGTCCGCGAGGATCGGTCCGGACTCACTCAGGGTCTTGACGCGGATGGCGACCGTCGTGGGTACGATTTGCCCGGATAAGCTTGACGGTCTCCTTGACGATACCGCTCAAACGTACAGGTCTCTTCTCCTGTTCGCCCTTTCTGCTAAAGGTGAGCATCTGCCGCACCAATTCCCGGCCCCTGATGCCCGCCTCCATGATCCTCGCCAGGTAATGCAGATCCTTGCTCCCCTTGGCGGCATGGGCTGCCAATAGTTCACTGAACCCGATGATTGCCGCGAGCATGTTGTTGAAGTCGTGGGCGATGCCGCCGCTCATTACCCCGAGGGCCTCCATTTTCTGCGCCTGCCGGAGCTGGGCTTCCGCCCGCTCCCGCCCCTTGATCTCCTTCTTGAGATTGTCGTAGGAGCGCTGCAGCTCCGCGGCCCCTTCCCTCATCCGTCGTTCCAGCTCGTCGCGCTCCCGCTCCATGCGCTTGCGCTCAGAAATATCGATGAGCGCGGACCGGATCACCGGACCCTGCGCGTTATTCGCCTCTATGCTCTCCACCGAAACATACAGCTTATTGTCGTTCCCCCTCTCGAGGGCGAGCTCGCACGTCTGCTTCACGCCTTTTTTAAGAACCTCAAGACGATGCTTGAGGAAGATGTCCTGATCGGCCCGGGTGACGAAACGGGAGAAGAACTTGCCGTTGAGGCCGCGCCGGTCGACGTCGAGGAGCGCGCATGCGGTGAGGTTCGCCTCCAGGACGCGCCCATTCTCATCGAAGGTGAGATAGGCGACGGGAGCGGCATCATAGAGGTCCGCGTAGCGGGTCCTCGATTCTTCGATGACGTCCCGAGCCCTGCGGAGCTCCTCGTTCTGCATCTCGAGTCTCTATCTCGTGCACGAGAAGCTCGTGGAACACCTCATTGTAGGTCCGGATGTCGGCGGGGGCGTCCGAGGGTCTTCCGGCGATGAGCGCTTCGGCGCGTGCGCGGAGGTCCCCTTTCTCTTTTTTGCCTTTCACGTCCCCTCCCGTTTCTTGCGGCCCTTTATCGGTCCGCGGCGGGCTTCCGTGACATTCTCGATGGCGAGTAGTATCTGGTAGGGTTTGCCCTCGCGGATAATGCTTCGCGCGTTGATAAGCATGACTTTTCGCCCGAGTGTTGGAAAGTCATGCTCGACCCTGAAATCGCGAAAGGTCTTGCCCTCGGTAAGCACAGTGTCGAGGAGTTTTCTGAGATCGGGTATGTCCCACTGGCCGTTCCCGAGCTCGTAGAGGTACCTGTTTGCGGTCTCGTCGGGGGTTACCTTGAACGTTCCGTAGAACGCCAGGTTGGCGGACATCACCCGGAGCGATGCATCGAGGACGACCAGGGGCTCGCGGACCGTGTCGACGATGCTTTCGGCATACTCGCGGGCCGCCTCCCGCTCCTGGCTGAGGCGCTTGATCGCGGTAATGTCGGTGAAGGTGATGACGATCCCCGTGACCTCCGCGCGGAGCGCCCGGTAGGGCATTACCCGGACGAGGTACCAGTTGTGGTCCCTGCTCTCTACCTCTTTTTCGATAGGCTGCAAGGTTTCGAGCACCCGGCCGGCATCGGCCACTAGGTCCTCGTCAAGCAAGTTCGAGACGGTGTGGGCGAGGGGACGGCCCACGTCGGAGGCGATGAGGTTGATCACCTTGGCCGCCTCCGAGGTAAAGCGGAGGAGGTGTAGCTGATTGTCGAGGAAAACGGATCCCACGTTCGTGTTCTCAAGGAGGTTCTTCATGACGGTCTCGGTCTGCGAGAGCTGCTCCATCTTCGAGTAAAGCTCCGTGTTGACCGTGACGAGCTCCTCGTTCACCGACTGGAGCTCCTCCTTGGAGGTCTCCATCTCCTCGTTGGCTGACTGCAGCTCCTCGTTCGTGGACTGCAGCTCCTCGTTCGTCGATTTCAGCTCTTCGTTCGAGGCCTGCAGCTCCTCGATGGTCGCCTGCAGGCTCTCCCGGATGTAGGTGAGCTCCAATTGCAGCTCGTCGGCCCGTGCGTTCCCTCGCCCCTTTTTTGCAGGCTTACGTGCTATCTCCTTCACCTCAGGTCCCTCTTCGAAGATGACCATGAAGAGGGCATCCCCGCTCTCGGCCGCGGGGATGGGCCGGACGATGAGGTTCACCGGTGCGAAGCCGCCGTTCATCTTCACGCTGAGGCCCCGGCGCACGACCTCACCGCCTTGGGCGCCGGCCGTGCGGAGGGCGGCGACCATCTCGTGTCCGAGCCCTTCCCTGGCCATCTCGGTGATGCTGAGGACGGGCTGCCCCTGGGGAGGCTTGAGGAAGCGGCCCGTATCGCCATAGAAGTAAAGGATGCTCCCCTTCGAATCGACCATGACGGAGGGCGGTGCGAAGCGCTCGAGGAGGACCTTCTGCGCGAGGACGGCCGGGTTGAGGATCCGCGCCCTTTTGCTATCGGGGAGATCGGGGCCCGGCCCTTCATTCGGTTTGCCCGGAAAAGCGGCCAGAGCCGGGGCTCCAATGGAAGCCACCGTGGGCTTGGCCTGAAAGAGCCTCCATTTCTTGTCAACCGGGGAGAAGAGGTCGGCAAAGGGACCTATCGTCTCGGACGTGCCGAGCAGGAGAACCCCGCCGGGCTTGAGGCTGTAGTGGAACAGGGGCAGGATCCTGTTCTGCAGCTCGGTTTCGAGATAGATGAGGAGGTTCCTGCAGGAGACGAGATCGAGCCGGGTGAAGGGGGGGTCCTTGGCCACGTCATGGGTCGCGAAGACGACGCTCTCCCGTATCTGCTTGGTCACCCTGAACTGTCCGTTATCCTCCTTGAAAAAGCGCCTGAGCCGCTCTGGGGACAGGGAGGATGCAATGGAGGGCGGGTAGAGGCCGGTCCGCGCGAGGGCGATAGCCTCCTCGTCGATGTCGGTCCCGAATATCTGTAGGTTGAAGTCGCGCTTCGTCTCCTCCATGAATTCGGAAACGACCATCGCGATCGAGTAGACTTCCTCGCCGCTCGCGCAACCGGGCACCCAGACCCGCAGGGCATACCCCTCGTTCTTATCGTCCAGGAGCAGGGGCAGCGCCTTTGCTTTCAGGGCAGCGAAGGTCTCGGGGTCCCTGAAAAAACTCGTCACCCTGATAAGGATTTCCTTGAATAGCCTCTCCACCTCTCCGGGCCGTTCTTGAAGGTAGCGAAGGTAGAGGGCCATGTCGGTGAGGGTGAGGAGGTTCATGCGCCGCTCGATCCGGCGGAAGATCGTGTTCTTCTTGTAGAGGGAGAAATCGTGGCCCGTCCTCGCGCGGAGGAGGCGCACTATCTTCGAAAGCGCCACCAGACGGTCGGGGAGAACGGGCGTCTCCCGGGTGCGTACCCCGCCGAAGTTCTTCATGTAGGCGAGGAGCTGTTCCGGCATGCGCTCGGGAGGCAGCACGTAATCTGCATAGCCGCTCTCTACGGCGCTGCGCGGCATGCCGTCGTACTTCGCGGTGGCAGGATCCTGGACGATGGCCAAGCCTCCCGCCGCGTTCACCTCCCTGAGGGCCGCGGTCCCGTCGCTTCCCGTACCGGAGAGGATGATGCAGATCGCGTGCTCCTTCTGCTCTTCCGCGAGGGAGCGAAAGAGGAAATCGATGGGCAGACGCATGCCCCGGTGCTCCGTGGGGACGCTTAAGCATAGAGACCCGTCGGTAACGGCCATGTATTTGTTGGGAGGGATGATATAGATGTGGTCGGCCTCGATCCGCATGCCGTCCTCCGCCTGACGCACCGTCATTTCGGTGGAGCGGCCGATGAGCTGGGACATCATGCTCTCGTGGTCCGGGTCGAGATGCTGGACGATCACGAACGCCATGCCGGGGCGAGGAGGCACGTTCGCAAAAAAGCGCTGGAAGGCCTCCAGGCCTCCTGCCGAGGCGCCCATGCCGATCACGGGGAGGAATGAATGCATCGGGTCAGGGGACCGTGGCTCTCGGGCGGCGTGGTCAGGGGTGGGCTGCCCGTTGCGAGGCTTACCGACCACGGCTTTCTTACCTTTGCCCAATGCTCGTGCCCCTTTCGTTTACCCGGCTGTCGCGGCGGCGCTCTTGGAAAGGCCTTCTATTCGCCCGAGGGCCGTTTGGAGTATAAGGCTGCTATTTCCCTTGCGCACTTTATTTGGATCTTGCGAGTAAGAATCATGAGTCTCAAGCTCGCAGGCACTTTAGACAAGTTACTCGCAAGGCGCGTCCCCGACTGTCAGAGGGGCGCGTCTGCTCAGATCTGTTCCCAGCGGATGCCCCCGGTCCTCTGTCTCTCCTCAATTCTACGTGGTAGCACGACCGAAATGCAAGATTAGTATAGTTTGTTACACCGCAGGTTGCATCCTTCGTGGCACGTACCGGAAGAAAGTTCTTTATGGATAGGTGATAGAACGCCTTCGATATCTTATCAGGGAGATACTCAAAACAAGGACGCGAGAATCGTCAAAGGATCCAATGCCATCACTCATTAGGCGGCGCGAAGATCACCTGCACCAAGCCTCTCGTACTCAAACTCGATGAGATCGTGCAGATCGCTCTCGAGATCGACGGCACGGTCTATACGTCGGAAGCCCACATCCTGAGAACCTGGCAGGAAGACCCCGAAGGCGCCAGCAGCCGTCTCTGGTTCGTCTCCGTGGAGTTCGGCAATATGAGCAAGATAGTGGAATATGCCCCGTCACGCAAGATCCAGGACATAGAGCGGGAATCTCGATAGAGGGAAGTTTCATCGCTGTAGTGCGCAATGGCCTAGGGAACTGGCAATGGAAGACGTGCGTGCAGCACTGGCCGTTCGGTTCAACCTTCAAAAATAGAAATGGATTGCGGAAGGCTGGCTGGTCTCCCGTGCTTTCCTAACGGGGGTCTGAGATTTTCTGGGCTGCCCTCCTCGCCTCTGTCAAGGTAGGGTATTTTTCACCCCGGACCAGATAGCTCGTCTCGATAGGCTCTCCCTCGGGATCGTGGGTCGTTACCTCGATGACCTCAACACCATTGACGATCGTTACTATCCTCGATGTCTGTCCCATTGTCCTCGTCTGATGGTGTAAAGAAGAACTCAGGGGCTCGACTTCTGCCCCCGTTCTTTTCTCGATGACGTCTTCATCGCGACTATCTCTCTGCAATAGTCGCACAGGCCCTGCTCGTCGAGGAGGTCCTCGAAAACGGCCTTCTTGCAGCGGGAACAGGTCTTGTGCCACGGCCTCACAGGAACCTGCGTGGTCTGCATTTCCTGATCTCCTCTGTTCGGTTGTCTTGAATGTGCAGATTCTATGCTCTCCGGCTATCTCCCGTCAAGAGAAAGCAACAACCGAACTTACTCGTCGAGCGCCCTTCTGATCGTCCTTGCAATCTCGCGTTTGGTCAGGGGCTTCATCACAAAGGCCTTGATGCCTGCGGCCTTGGCCTTGTCGGCATCGACGAGCTCGGCTATAACCCGTGCACATGATGATAGGCATGTTGGGCCTCAAGGCGAGGATGCGCCTGGCAAACTCCATCCCCGTCATGTCGGGCATGGTCTGGTCCGTCACGACAAGATCGAATCGGGAAGGGTCCTCCTCCAGGAGCGCGAGCGCCTCCCTGCTATCCATCCGGGACGTCACCTCGTAGCCGAGCTCGGCAAGAACGTCCTCACCCATTTCTACAAGGGCTTCTTCATCGTCGACGAAGAGGATGCGCTCGGAGCCGGTAGGCAGCTCATCGTCGCTGATTGCGTCGGTTTCCGGCTGTAGTGTAGCCTTCGGGAAGTAGACGGTGAAGGTGGAGCCTTTGCCGGGTTCGCTCTCTACGGTGATGTGGCCGTTCGACTGTTTTACGATGCCCATCACGACCGAGAGGCCGAGTCCCGTTCCCTCACCCACGGCCTTCGTGGTAAAGAACGGATCGAATATCCTCTCGACGATCTCGGGCGGGATGCCAGTGCCCGTGTCGCGGACCACAAGCCTCATATAGAGTCCCGGCCCTATGCCGTGAGGATTTCCATTGGAGGGAGAGACGCTAAAGTCCGAGAGCTCAATGTCGAGGATCCCGCCCTTCTCATGCATGGCAAAGACGGCGTTGGTGCAGAGGTTCATGACGATTTGTTGGATCCTAGTGGGGTCGCCGAGGATCAGTCCCGACTCGCTTCGGGTATTGACCCTGATACTTATCGTGGTGGGTGTCGTGGCTCTTAGGAGCGTGACGGTCTCCGTGACGATGCTGCTCAGTTGTACGGGCTTGCTTGCCTGCTCGGTCTTTCTGCTGAAAGTGAGCATTTGCCTGACCAATTCCCGGCCCCTCAAGGCGCCATCCATGATTCTTTTCAGGTGGCGCTCAACCTTGCTCCCCTTGTCGACGCGGTCCGTGACTAGCTCCGTGAACCCGACGATCGCGGCAAGGATATTGTTGAAATCGTGGGCGATGCCCCCGGAGAGGGTGCCGAGGGCCTCCATTTTCTGGGCCTGGCGGAGCTGGGCTTCGAGCCTGCTCCCGTTCTTTGGTCTCCTCCGTCAGTTTCTCGTAGGCCTGCCGCAGTTCCGCGGTCCGCTCTTCAACTCTGCAGCTCCAGCCCGTCGTACGCCTTCTTGAGGGCTTCTTCCGCTTTATTGCGCTCCGTGACGTCATGGACCATCCCGATTGATTTGATGATGCGGCCGGTTTCATCCCGCACGTGTTCGCATTTCTCGCGTACGATGCGGACCTCGCCATTCGATCTCCTGACAACCCGGTGCTCGATCTCGTAGGTGTCCCTGCCCTCGCGAAGGGAGCCCGAATACGCGGCGTCGACCGCCGCACGATCCTCGGGATGAACCGCCTCAAGGAAGGCTTCGTAGGTGGCGCCGAACTCCTGCGGCTTGAGGCCGAAAATGCGGTATACCTCGTCCGACCAGGAGAGACGGTTGTTTACGAGATCAAGCTCCCAGTTGCCGAGATAGGCCATCTCCTGCGCCCTGGCCATCTGCCTCTCGCTTTCCCGCAAGGCCTCTTCGGCCTTCTTGCGCTCGGTAATGTCGTGAGCCACGTGAACGGTGCCGATCATCCGGCCCTGCTCGTCATGCAGGGGGGTGGTGCTCACCAGGAAGTCGCCCCCGAGTCTATACTCATGGACCTCTTCCACGTGTTGACGCCCATCCTTGAGGGTCCATGAATGGGGGCAGAAGTCGGGCGGTTCGGAGAGTCCGTGCACGGCCTCGAAACAGAGGAGTCCGACGCATTCTTCGGCCTTGTGTCCAAGGCGTCGCGCCATCGCCTCATTCACGCGCAGGATCCGGTGTTGATCGTCGATGATGGTGACCAGGTCCGGCACGCTGGCGAAGGTCCGCTCCCATTCTTCCTTGGCTTGGAGGAGCTTCCCCTCGGCCTGCTTACGTTCGGTGATGTCGAACGCGTAGATACGCACGACGCTGAACCGGGGGATAAGATGGATCGTCACCCCAAAGGCCCTGTTTCCGAACAGTACCTCACGATAGAGAATCGATTCGTGCTTCTTATCCCAGGTCTGGAGGATCGCCTTCAAGTCCTTCGGCAGGAAGCCTTCGCAATCTTCCTCGCCCATCCCCATGTCCTTCAATATCCTCGGTGTGGCGGGATTGCAGAAGGTTATGTTACCGGAGACGTCGACTTCTATCACCGGACTCGGATTCAGCTCCGGGAAAGATGCGAGATGGTTCGCTCTCTCCTCGGCCCTCCTTCGCTCGGTGAAGTCCCGAAAGACGAGCACCACCCCGAGTGTCGTGCCGTCATGCACTACCGGTGCACCGCTGTCGTCGATGGGAATCTCGCGGCCGTCCTTCGCGATGAGCACGGTGTGGTTCGCCAGCCCCACGACCGTCCCCAGGCGTAAGACTTTATCCACGGGGTTTTCCGCGGGCTGCCGTGTCTTTTCGTTGACGATCGTGAAGACCGCGGTCAACGGCTGGCCCAGAGCCTCTGAGTGAGCCCACCCGGTCAAAGCTTCCGCCACGCCATTCATGAACGTGACTTTACCGGCAACATCGGTGGCGATGACCGCGTCGCCGATGCTCGACAGGGTGGTGGCGAAGCGCTGCTCGCTTTCTTTCAGCGCAATCTCCGCCCGTTTGCGCTCCTCGACTTCTTGCTGCAGCCTATCCTTTGAAACGGTGACAGTCTGCAGCCGTTCCGTCATAGTGTCGAAGGACCGGGCCAACTTTCCAAGTTCGTCGTTCGCCCGCATGCCGATCCTGTACTCAAGATCGCCGGCAGTAATCCGTTGGGTACCCCGCTCAAGCGCCCGTATCGAACCTCCTATGCTTTTTGCTAAAAGGAAGGCCGTCGCAGCGGCCGAAACTATGAGCACAAACGCAGAGGCAAGGACGAGAAAAAAAGATCTTTGTCGGACGGCATCCATGCGTCGCGCGCTTTCGCGTTCGAGGAGTGAAGTGTCATTGATCATCGCTTCGGAGCGTGCCATGAGCTGTGAACTGAGGCTTTCCCTCAGCTCGTCGTAAGGCGGGGCAGCGCCTTCTGCACCCGCTCTGCGTTCTTCGGTGCCGCCGGCCAGCGCATCGAAGAGGCCTTTCATCCGCTCGTGGTCGGAACGAAGTCGTACGATCAAGGCCTGTTCTTCTCCGGTTCCCGCCGCGTGTTCCGATAGGAGTCTCCCGAGAGACCTGTACTTTAACTGCCACTGGGTGCCAGCCCGTCTGTTCTTGAGCAGAAGGTAGGTATAACCGAGCGAATTGAGGTCGGAAACGTCCCTGGTTATACTGCGCGTAAAACGCTCGGTCCTTGAGGCTTGCCCCACGCTTTCGTATTGCAAGGACACGGTCAGTGCGACCGCAAGGGCAAGACCGATGGTGATGACGGCGCTCACTATGAGCTTCATTCTGATAGACGTTCTTGGCTTGAGATGAAATGGGACGCTGTCAGTGGACAATGCTCACCGCCCCCGGTCTCACCTTTTCAAGGACTTCAAAGGAGAAAAAGTCTAGATAGTTGGGCATTTCCCTTTTTTCCACCAGCTTGTTACGGATGGCCCACGTTGCCTCCCGCTCCATGAGGACAAGAAGGTCCTGGGTGAGTTGAAGCTCCAAGCGGGAGCGGGACCACGCTTCAGAGAAAGACCCGCTATCGGCCTTGAACCTCTGGCGCACGATAGCCTGCGCCCGGTCTGGATATTTCGCAACATATCCCTGCGCGTTTCTGAGAGGGCAGCCAAAAACCGCTCCATGGCTTTCGGCTGCTTTTTCAGAAACCCTTCTTTCGCCAAGAGCAGCAGATAGGCGTCCTGTCCGCTTTGGGCGGGCCAGCGGGCGCCCTTTGCGCCCAGTTGCCTCTCCATCTCGGCGGGATAAGGCGGCCATGAGACGGCTGCGTCTATGGTGCCGTCTGCCATCGCCTTGACCATCTCAGAGGGTGCGAGGTTGACGACCTGCACGCTCCCGGCAGGGATGCGGTTGAAGATGAGATAGGTGTAGAAAAAGAATTCGCTTGAACTGCCTCGGGTGACGGCGACGCGCTTGCCTTTCAGGTCCTGCGGCCGCGTGATGCCCCGGTCTTTTCTCACCACAAGATCGTGGTTGGACAGGACACCGATGGTGGCCGGTATTCTCAGATCGGGATGCGTGAAACTCTGCAAGACGAGGACAATTTCGACAGCAGTCGCGATATCGACCTTGTCCGCCACCAGGTCGTTGACCGCCAGCGGGCCAGTCTCGTAATCCTGGATGACGACGTCAATGCCCTCTTTCTTGAAAAAACCCTCCGAGTCTGCGAGGTAGATGAGGGCACAGTTGACGGTTGGGGTGGCACCGACCCGCAGAGGCTCCGACGAGGCTTGCTTTACCAAAGGTATCAGCGGCAGCAGCAGCCCGGCGATAACGACGATAGCGGGCAGGATCCGTCTTTTCAAATCAACGTGCTCAATTCTCATTGCAGAGCATTATGGAAGACAAGAGTTGTCTTCATTGGTCGCGTCCTACCAGCCTTATGGTATCAACCTGACCACTAACTATAGACAGAACCGGGACGATAAGCAACAGCAATTGGGTCTGGCTTGCGTAAGCCCGTTCTGCTCCGATACGCCGGTTTAGATCAGGCTCCAGATGTTGCCGACAAACAGCCCGCAGGCGACATGGCCTTGGTCGGCTTTCTTCGCACCGGCGAGAATTGCCGTATGAAAGCTTCAATAATCAACGAGGCACCGCGACTAACGCTTACAGGAAGAAGGCCGGCGGCGCGGAATAACTTCGATATGTGCAGATTACACCCTCATTGTTGATCTGCGGGCTCACTTGGAGTCTACGGGCGAGGTAAGCTGACCCGATACCGCCCGGCGCACCCAGTCCAACCCCTGGATAACCAGCCAGTGGCGGGCGTAGTCAGCCTCGGCATCACGCAAGCGACGCGATCGACCTTTCTGGCTGACCTCTTGAGCCAACGTTTCACCAGACACCGCAATAAATGTCACATTATCGTCGATGCCGTCCTTCAATGGGCCAAGCATAGCAAGACCCACTCCATCGGCAGGCGTAACAGCCCGAGCCAGGGCCGTCGCGAGGGTAAAACCATCCGTATCTGGCGACAGGTCAGCCTTGGCCTCCAAGCCGGTGGCACGTAAAGCTTCAGACAGGCCAGCAGCCTGTAAATTGGCAGCTATCAGATAACCAAATCCCGCCTCAACCAGTTCGCGTACCACCTGGCCTTCGGTTAGCGTGTCAATGACGGCCAGTTTTAGCCCTCGATCGGCCAGCAATCGTCCGACCACCTCCGGTACGGTTTCTTGGTCCACCCCATAAATAGCAATACCCAAGCGCTTGCGCAGATCAGCCTCGATGGGTGCAATCATCGCCTCAGCCTCAGCCTCGGTGTCAGCTTTGGCGGTGATGCGGATATCGGTTTGACCGGAATGCGCCGCCAAGCCCACCGTGGGATTAGCCAGGGTCATCAAATCGCCGATGGCTCGATCAATATCGCTCTCACCCACGGCGCAGGTGCGCAAAACGCGGGCTTTTATGGTTTTGGTTCCACCCATGCGCTCAACCAGTAGAGGAATGACCGTGTTGGTCATCATATACTCGAGTTCGCGGGGTACGCCCGGGAGAGAAACGATAAAGCCTCGTCCCCGGACATCTTCGCTTAGAGAAACAGGGGGCGGTACCGACCGGATTAGGCAAGGGTAGCGCGCCCTCCGGAATATACGCCTGCCGCTTGTTGTTGTCGGCCATGGCTCGGCCAAAGCTGCGAAAACGGGCGGCAATCTGCCGCTCAAGCTCCTGGCTGTAGACCAGCTTGCGGCCGGTGGCGTTAGCCACGGCCTGGCGGGTCATATCATCCACTGTCGGCCCTAGCCCGCCGGAGGTAATGACCACGGGCGAACGGTCCAGGGCCAGATTGAGCACGGCCGTGATGCGGGCAACGTTATCGCCGACGGTGGTTTTGTAGTACAGGTCCAAGCCAATTTCGCGCAGCATTCTTGCGAGTTTGGTGGCATTGGTATCAACAATCTCACCGAGCAGAAGCTCGGTGCCAATCATGACGATTTCGGCATGCATAGGGCCTCTCAGGTGTAACGGTTTTCTAACCAGAAACTACAAGATTTAATATACTCCCCAAGGACAGAGTCACTAGGGAAATTGTACGTTAAATACAATTCTCTTCTTTTGGAGACACCCCCTATCTTCACCCCACCATGACAGGAATTCCTCGGTACCACCTTATCTGATGGCCGAGAGCGGAGCGAGATGCGCTATCCAGGATGCGACATCGCCCGGGTATTCCGGCGAGCGGTTGTTATCGTACCGGATGCGTGATATGGAGTCGTATGCCCTGCTGACCGCAAGGGCCAATATGTCGTCCGCGTCGCCCGACCTATCCTCCGTACTCATCGCTTTGCGGAGCGCGGCTTCTACCTGCTTGAGCTCCTGCCAGATGGCGTCCTCGAAGGGCTTCACGGCGGCCCTTGCCTTCTCTGCGACTTTCTTCGTTCCTCCAAGCATCTCCAGGTACCGCGCAGGTACTCTCTTATGCGTCCAGAATGACGGGTATACCTCGAGAACCTTTGGGGCCCCGAGGCGGCCATAGCCCCTGCCTTTCTTGGCGCAGCTCCTGAGGATCGATTCTGCCGTTTTCTCCTCCTCTTTCGTCATATCGAACTCCTTACCGCACATCAACCAAAGACTCAGCTCGTCCTCGGGGAGACGGGACACCACCTTCGCGGTGCACCCATTTATCCACTCCTTCACGACGGATTCGCGCGTGTCCCATCGCGTCGCCTGGAGTGCGTCCTTGCCGAGCTGCTCGCAGAGTGTGTTGAACGCGATGAGGGAGAGCTTGAGAAGCGTTATCCTGCGCCGATGGATCCCTTTCAGGTCATTTGCGACGAGCCGCCGTGCGAGGTCTGCACGGGTGCCCACACGATGGTCAAGCAGATACCTGGCCGGAGACAGCTTCAGTTCCCACGGGTCATGCTCATTCATCGCGGCTCTCCTGGTCTATCAATTCTGAGTTGCTTGGCGGATGGGCGAGGAAGTCCAGATTCGTCTCGTTATCTCCAAAGGTCCTGGATCATACATGTAGACAAGTACTTGAGCCGCTTGGCTGCGGCAGCCTTCATGGCGCCCCCTACGCACAGAGGGAGATTTCGCCGGCAGACCGTGAAGCATGCCCGCGAGTGGACCTCATAGCCGGCCACCGAAGCTTGAGAGCTACGGCGCCGAAGATCGCGGCTGCGATAATGGCCAGGGTAAGAGACCAACCGAGGACACGCCACACGGTTCGGCGTCCTTTTGACCGTGGGGGGGTAGCCTCGGTTGGTCCCAACAGTCTTTGCCTGGCCGCCGACAACCCTGCCTCCTTCCCCCAGGAGAAAGGTGAAAGTCCCTGAACCCTTTTTCTCCGCGCCATCCGATACCTCCTCGCCAACCGTGCCAATGATGAAGACTCCAGGGCCGGGCTGGCTATTCGCTCATGACATTACTCTTTATCATTAACTGAACACACGTGTCCAGACTGGGTGAAACGCACAAAACCGTAACAGAGCAAAAGAGCCTGACCCTGTAGCAAGCCATAGGGAATTCTCAAGTTCAAGGTGTCAAAACCGAACGGCAGTACCCTTTTAAGTGACAAAACCGAACGCCCAGTGATGGTTTCGAAGTACCTGACCAGCGCACCCGTAAAGTCCTCTGAATTGAGATTCTTAGACACCCCGGACGAACGAGAGAGGCTCTCGCTAACACAAAGGCCAAGAAGCGGATCATGTTCCTGGCTGGTCCCTGCCTTCTATGCCGAACATTGCGTACTGATGGCAATACTCCAGCGCTGGGCTAAGGGTCGGTTCTTATTGTCGGTGCTCTTCGCTTTCAAGAACGAGCCGGTGAATGGGCCTGTTGAACTCCGCAGGATACGAGAGCTTGGCGTGAAAGAGCGCCTCCATCTGGTGAACCATCGTCTTTGTCAGATCCAGGGCAAAGGCGTCCTTCTTGATGGCGCCCTTTTCTCCGGCGTATCCCCAGGCGAACTCAGCCGCAAACATGTGGTTGTAAATGAAGTACATGTTGAATGGACTGGCGGCGCTCACGCAGCCCCGGATGCCCGCGACGAAGGATCACCCCTCCTATTTTCCCCGCCTGTTGGAGCGTGGGGAAATTGAGCGCAAAGGTGCGGTCGAGGGCCATCTTCGTCAGGCCGGACATAGACCAAAAGTAGACGGGGGTGGCACAGATGACCCCGTCCGATTCGCGTATCCCTTCGTAGACCTCCCCCATGCCGTCCTTGATGACACACTCCCCCGTTTTCGCGCAACCCATGCACCCGTCGCACGGCGCAATGGTCTTGTCCCTGAGAACAATGCGGGTGGTCGAGCAACCCCTTTCGCGGGCCTCATCAAGGGCAGTATCCAGCAACGCCTCGGTGTTTCCTCCTTTTCTCGCGCTCCCCAAGATGCCGACGATCTTCATGGCTTACCTCCGCTACCTTTATTGGGGCAAGGCGAAAGGACATCCCCGCCCCTGTGAAAGCATAACAAAAAGCGAGGCGGCTGGCCAATTTTCAGGTTGTGCTGTTCGGGCGCCGGTGGGTCATGTAATATGTTCGACGTGCTGCCCCGTTCACCGGCGCCCTTCACCCACTCCACTGTGCTGAAGACCGAAAAGAGAACTACCTTAACCCCATGACGAAGAATGGGGTCGTAAAATGAAGTCTCAACTGCAAGGCGGTATAGAGCACCGGTTCAGAAAGATGGACAGGGAACACCCGGGATACGGCGACGCCGTGAAGAAGGCATGGGACCTCCTGGCCAGACACAGGATACCGGCGAATCAATGGCTCACGGACAGTTTCTTCCAGGAGCGAGGAGGCCACAGGCCGCGAGACGTCGACGTGCTTTTCTATTCGGAACTCATGTCCCAGCTCCTGAAGGGACATTTGTTCTACACGGGGATCGACGTCCATTGCCCGCCAATAATCAACCCTAAGGAAAACCTCCTGAATGAGATCACGCTCGCCGCAGTGGCGTCTCCCTTTGAAATCGGGTTTGAAAAGGGGAACGGTCACAGGCAGTCCCTGCTTACGTGGCATGAGCCAGTAACCCTGCATTCCCACCGGGAGGGTCGGGACGACGTGACGAGGCAGGTGGAGCCGGGGTCCGCGCTGCTCGCCGTGGGCTACACCAGGGCAATCCATACGGGTCTTTCGCTTAAAGAACACAGAGTTCTTGCGCGCTGGCCCCTTGGCCACCGCTTCATCTACGTACTTTGGACTGACCTGGAAGGACTTTTCGAAGGAATGACGGACCTCCCGACATGGCTGAACGACAGGATCTGAAGAAGGCTGCAGAAGGATCTTGCCCTTGTTTCACCGCGCCGCCCGGCTGCCTTTGGGCCGGTGGGGCAAGGATTTTGTTGACTTTTCGAAGGCTTTGATGAGATAAGGACTAGAGGAGCGCACCTTCTGCACTGGGACAAAGCCATAGGGGTCATTGTTTCCTGTCGAACGTTCGCCAAAACTGAAAAAAGGAGTATCTGAACATGCCGCAAGGAACAGTAAAATGGTTTAACGATGCAAAGGGTTTCGGGTTCATTAGCAGGGATGACGGCGACGACGTTTTTGTCCATCACTCTGCAATTCAGGGCGAAGGTTTCAAGTCCCTGTCAGAAGGCCAGAAGGTTGATTTCGAGATCGTGAAGGGTCAGAAAGGGCCGGCCGCGGCAAATGTCAGGAAGATAAGCTAGGCAATCGAGGAGACGTGACGGCGAAACCCTCAGGAACGAGGCAGCGGCAGCCACGACGTATATGAGGAGAATGGTGAGGCTACGTCTCGCACTACTCCTTCTCTATCCCTTTTGCTGCCTCCATCGCCTGCCTTAAGGTCTCATACTTCTCGCCCCGGATCTGATAGTGCGTCTCGATCGGGTCCCCTTCCTGGTCGTTGACCGTCACCTCGATGATCTCAACGCCATTGACGATCGTCACTATCCTCGATGTCTGCCCCATCGTCACCCCCGCCTGATTGTGTAAAGAAGAACTCAGTGGCTCGGCTTCTGCCCCCGTTTTTTTCTCGATGACGTCTTCATCGCGACTATCGCTCTGCAATACTCGCACAGGCCCTGCTCGTCGAGGAGGTCCTGGAAAACCGGCTTCTTGCAACGGGAACAGGTCTTGTGCCACGGCTTCACCGCAACCTGCCTGGCCTGCATTTCTTGATCTCCTTTATCCGGTTGTCTTGAGTGTCCAGATTCTATGGTCTCCGGCTTCCCCCCGTCAAGCGGTTTTTTCACTCTTTCGGGATGACCGTATCTTGTCAATTTAGGCCCGTTTGTGTCTCAAGCGCAGCCGGCGGTGAACACGGTTCAGTTGAGTACTCGGCACATCAAAAAAGCTACACAGGGAAGTGGCATCAACAAAAGCGGTGAAAAGGTCCCTCATCCATTGTAGAGTTTGGTAAAGAGACGCGCAGAAAGAAAGGGGTGCGTGAGCATGTTTGATATTGCCGTTCTGGCTGTGGTCGCGGTATTGACGCTCCTTGGTTTATGGAAGGGCCTCGTGAGGCAGATAGTAGGGCTTGCCGGCGTGGCAGCAGGGTATGTGATAGCCACAAAGTTCTACGGGCCCCTGGCAGCGAAGTTCCTGACAGGCTTTCGTCCGGCCACGGGTCGCGTCATCAGCTTCCTTGCCATCTTCATCGCCTGCATCATAGCTGCTTCGATAATCGGATGGATCGCAGAAAAACTCATGAACACTGCCGGCCTGGGGATCCTCAACAGGATTGGCGGCGGGATACTGGGCGCGGTGAAGGGTTATCTGATCGTTTCCGTTGTGGTGATGATGATGGTCTCTTTTCTGCCTCTCCATAGCGGCGTTTTCAAAGGCTCCAGAACCATGAAGTACATTCAGCCGATGGCCGGCATAGTAAGCAGGTTCGCTCCTGAGAGTATCAGTAAGAGGTATGAGGAAAGAGCGGCAAAGATGAGGCGCTTTTATTTTGACGGTGACACGATGCGGCGCACGCGCGACAAGCAATTCCGAGGCCGACTCCTTTCTTCCTTTTCAGGACGGTGGCCATGTGGGTGCAGCCTTGCCCCGTCAAGACCGGCGCAGTCCCGCCTGAGGTGGTCTCTGTTCCCCAGGCGGCGCGTTCCGTACACCTCATCCGGAAGTCCTGTCGCCAAGCCCCTGGCGCCGATAGGCCGGCTCTCTGATGACATAGCCTTCTCACTTAAGGCAGGTAATGGGGTTCATTCCTGATGCTCTCCAAGCATTCGTCAAGGGAGAGGTCGGCAAGAAGTTCTACCCATTGTCCGTTGTGCCGCATATACGAAAGGTTGAAGCGTTGATTTCCCGCGTATTCCAGCCGCGCAAATCTGCTTTCGAAGAACTCCGATATCCTATCGGGCGAAGGGCAGCGATAGGTGGCGCAGAAATAGAAATAGGTGCGATACCATTTGGAATAGATATCAACAATGTAGTTGAATCGGGTATCTGTTGGTGGGGACTTGACATGCTCTGGTTTCAGTACGGATTGAATCAGGGAATCGGCCTCGTGCTGGACCTGGACCTTGATGCTTTCGGGCACTTTATGCCTGGACTTCCCTGGGGTACGGGGTCTCCACATCTTTCTGATCATCGGACAAAACCCTTATACGAGGAGAGTTCCACGGCTACCATTTCAGGGGCACACATAAGAATCGGAGCCCCCTCTGCATGTCCCGCCCTGCCGCGCTATTTCCACTCGATCCGAAGGAGTTTCCAGATTTTCCATTCTGTGAATCCGGACCGCTCCAGTCTCTTCTTTCTTAGATCGATTATGTTCTTTTCCTTCGCCTCTTCAAGCAGCCTTTCAATACTCAGAGAAGAATTGCTTTTTCCTGAAAACCGCCCCATCGACAGACCCTCCAGCTCTTCTTAAGTTCTCACCACTCACTCTACAGTATATCAGAAATGAGTCTTCGCCCGAGACAGGCATGACGTTGTGGAGAGAGTGGCCTTTTTGACTCTTGTCGCCACTCGTCGTCACGAAGATCGAAGTTCACTTTATGTGCCTCGGACTCATTGAATGCACATAGTCTAAGATAGGGAGAATCCCTCAATTCAATGACGAGATCCTCATAAACAAGGGAGGTGTTCCTATGGTCTCTGTGGAAACGATAGAATATCATGACGATGGTGTGACGTGCGAGGCCTTTGTCGCCTTTGACCGGGCGTACGGGGGAAAGCGGCCCGGCATATTGGTGATTCATGACTGGATGGGCGTCAGCGCCTATACGAGGAGTCGTGCCGAGCAGCTCGCCGGCCTTGGCTACATCGCCCTCACCGCGGACATCTACGGTAAGGGCGTGAGGCCTGAGACGGCGGAAGAAGCGGCCGAACTTGCGGGCAAATATCGGGCGGAGCGCGGGATCTTGCGGAGACGCGGCCGGGCGGCGCTCGACGCCCTCAAAGCCAACCCCCTTACGGACGGAACACGCACAGCGGCGATCGGCTACTGTTTCGGGGGGACCGCGGTTCTCGAGCTGGCGCGGAGCGGGGCCGACATGGCGGGCTTTGTTACCTTTCACGGTGGCTTGGCAACGCCGACGCCCGAGGATGCCAGGAACATCAGGGGCAAAGTGCTCGCGCTTCACGGCGCGGATGACCCTTTCGTCCCGCCCGCGGAGGTGCTCGCCTTCGAGGAAGAGATGAGGCTGGCATCGGTGGACTGGCAGATGGTGACATACGGCGGGGCCGTGCACGCCTTCACCGTACCGGGCGCCGGCAGCGACCCTTCCGTTGGTGCGGCGTACAACGAAAAGGCGGACAAGCGGTCCTGGGAGGCGATGAAGTCTTTCTTCAAAGAAATATTCTCATAGAACAGGGCTGTGTGCCGGTGGCCTCAGAATAAGAGCCCATGAGCATTCTGCATTCAATTGCAATCCCCAGCCACAGCCGTTAATTACATCGGCCATGAGTGACTACCGACCTTAACGCAGGGTGCCCGGTCACCGATACGGTGTTTCTTTAGGCGTCTTCCGTGATGATGCCGTGGGCGACGTACACCGGGCGCACCGCGGACCGAAGCGACGGCACCTTTCGGGCAAAGAAAACGGAGCCGACCACGCAGCAGGCGGCGCTGATAAGGACCGCGTGGGGCGCGCCCAGATGGGCGGCCATGATCCCCGCGATGAGGCTGCCAAAAGGCATGGTGCCGACGGCGGCCATCGCGTGAAAGCTCATCACCCTCCCCCTCTTGTCCTCCTCGACCACGGTTTGTATGATCGTGTTGCACGCGAGGAGGACGGTCATCATGCCGGCCCCCGAGACGACCATCGCGAAAAGCGAGAGTGTTACGCTCCGAGAAAAGGAAAAAACCATATTCGCGCAGCCGAACAAGGCGAGGGCGGCGGAGGCGAACCTCTCCAGGCCCACCACGCTCTTTCGAGACGCGAAGTAAAAGGCGCTGAGGAGCGCGCCGACGCCCGAGGCGCTCACGAGAAACCCCAGCGTGTGGGCGCCCCCGTGAAGGATATCCTTCGCGAAAACAGGCATCAGCGTCGAATGCTGCATGCCGATGAGGCTCATGAGGGCAAGAAGCAGGATGCAGTAGCGGATGGGGAGGAAGCCGAAGACGTAACGGTATCCCTCCTTGAAGCCTTCAAAGGGCCGGCTTGCGGCGGCCTTCTTCGGTCTTGGCCTGATCTTCATGGCGAGTAACGCAACGATGATGGTCAGAAAGCTCAGGCCGTTGATGAGAAAGCAAATGCCTTCACCAAATGCAGCGACCGTCAGTCCGGCAAGAGCAGGGCCAACGAGCCGGGCACCGTTGAACATGGCCGAATTGAGGGCAATGGCGTTGGTCAGATCCTCCTTTCGCTCGACCATGTCGATCACGAAGGCCTGCCGGGTCGGCATATCGAAGGCGTTGACGAGGCCGAGACAGAATCCAAGGGCGAAGATATGCCAGACAGCTATGTGGCCGGTGAGGGTAAGTACTCCCAGTACGGCAGCCTGGATCATGGCGAGCAGGTTCGTCAGGAGGAGCAACCGGCGACGGTCCCACCGGTCCACAAAGACTCCTGCCGCGGTGGTGGCGAAAAACATCGGAGCCATGGCAACGAAGCCGATGAGGCCGAGAAGCGCCGCAGACCCGGTGAGCCGGTACACGAGCCAGCTCATGGCGATTGACTGCATCCACGTGCCGATGAGAGAGAGGCCCTGGCCCGTGAAAAACAGTCGGTAATTCCGATGCCTGAAGGCCCTCCCCGCAAACAGAAGGCCGCCTTTCTTCTTTGTTTTGTCTGGTAAGTCTGTCATATATACCTTAGAGGGCTCCTTCTCGTCCTGCATTCGATTGCAATCCCCAGGCACTGGACGCCACGACTTTGGTTCCATGGAGTTGGGGCTGTCGTGCAAGACGGACAGATAAATCCTTCAGGTCAGCGCGACATTGCTAAGAAGGCTGCGCATTCAGCGTCATCAGGAAACATTTCCAGGAATTCCGGATATGTATTTGGATAGTCTTCTCATCGCGCTACGAGCGTTGACTGCATTGCTCCACCACATGTACCGTTGCATCATAACACAGGAAGAGGCAACCAGATGCATACACGTCAAAGCGGTCTTCAACGGCATAGGTCTCACCTCCGGCACTCATGCTCTGTTGATCACACGATTGAGCGTCCTTTGCTCCCGACGGCGCGGCGATCTCTTCAAATAGTGCAGACTTTACTGTAAACTAAAGCGCGCGTCGTTATCTTCCTGGAAGCGCGTTTTTTGGGTTCTCCTTCGCCATACGCTATTATACGTGGCAATCGCGTACCGGCATAGCCCGGCACATCCGGCCTGGGCCTCTTAGGATAATGTTTGTTTTCACAATCATGTTTGTCTGTTGACAAGTACATACGTCACTGATATGATTGAGATAAGCTCCACAATATAGCGACTCGGACATCTCGAAGGGCTTCCTCTCGCACGTGAAGGGAGTCTCCGATGTGCGGCGTCTCGATTTGGGCACCCCCCGGTTCCTCCTTCTTCGAAGAAGCGCACCGCTGTCATAGTGCACCTCCTTCAAAACCATTCCTTATATTGTCGCAGTTTTGTCATAAACGCCGGGATATGATGGTCTTATGCCATCCTAACCCGCAAGTGGGTTCCAGTCCACTGTTCCATCTGTCCCGATGAGAAGAAACTGAGAAAGGCACCCGCACGGGGTCCGGCAGATCCCATTTCACCAAACCAAGCAGTAAGAGGTGTCCCATGAAGAAGTGGTTGGTACTCTCGGTGTTGTTCGTGGTACTGGCTGTGGCGTGGGGGGGATACGCACCTGTTCAGGCGCAGACTGGGGATCTCAAGCCGACGTTCCTTAGCCCGACGCCTGGCCTCTACGTGAACGGGTGGCCTGTATTCACCGTGTCCTATCCCAAGGAGTGGGTGGAGCAGCCGCTGTTTCTTGGTGAGGTTTTTCGTGTCGCGGCGCTCAGACCGTCTTTGCCTCCTTCGCCAGTGCTCGTGGTCGTCACCCTTGGAAACCCCGCGGACATAAGTGGTTCAGCGAACTTTCTCGCGGGGTATTGGGCAACGATCGGCTTCAAAGATATCAAAGTGATCTACGACAGGCCCGCCAAGCTGCAGGACGGTACCCCGGCCCAAGAGGCAGAGATCGAATTTGTCCCCCCGGCGCGCCGAAGATAACCACGTTCATGCTCGCAACGAAGAAAGACGACGCATGGATCTGGGTCAACGTATACGACGATAAGGGGACGATAGGGGACGATCTCAAACGCATCGTCTATTCCCTCAAGGTGGCCCAGGGGAAACAGGAGCCGGTGAAAGTGCCTCCCGACGTCCAGGCGTTCATCGACAAGTGGTGCAGTGACATAGAAAGCCACGACGCGGACAGGATCATGACCAACTACTCGGACCAGTACCTTGGGAATGGCTTCAACAAGGCAGCCGTGGCACAGTGGTATCGGACCGGCCCTGACTCTCCTATCCAGCTCGGTATCACTTCGGCGACGGTGACGGTCACGATTTTCGAGCCTCTGGGAGACAAGGCGTACCTGGCGGGATTCTTCGGTGGAAAGCCCAAAAGCGGCGGCCCGGGTCCTACCCCTCCTATCGCCGATAACCAGCTCATCAAGGAGAACGGCCAGTGGAAGTGGTACGGCAACCATAAGTAGGGAACGGAAATGTGGATACCTCGGTCCCTGATCGAACGGTTTGACCGTGATGTCGCATTTGAATCCTCGCAAGGAGGGCTACCATGCCCATACGAAAGCTCGAAGGTGTCAGAGAAATAGGGTTCATAGTCATCTCGCTTGTGGTGCTGGTCGCCGTCTCGGGCCTCCAGCCTCTGTCAGCCAACGATACAGGCGGGACCTGTGTGACGTGCCATCAGGCGACCACGCCGGGCATCGTCACGGATTGGAAGCTATCCAAGCATGCGTCGAAAGGCGTGAGTTGCGAAACCTGCCACGGCAAAGGGCATACGTCGGCAACCGACGCGGCAAACGCTGGCCTCGTCGGACCCGAGACCTGCGGCAGGTGTCATGAAGGGCGGGTCAAAGAATTCGCCGCCGGAAAACACGCCCTCGCGTGGAAGTGCCTCGCGGGGGTCCCCATGTCGAAAGTGCACATGGAAGGCGGGAAGGGATGCGGTGGCTGCCACAAGATCGGCCTGAAGGACGAGAAGGAGATGGCCGCCTTTAAGGAGGCCGGGACATCGTCGCAAGGCGGTTCCTGCGATGCCTGTCATACGAGACACACCTTCTCCAGGACCGAGGCCCTGCAACCGCAGGCGTGCCAGATGTGCCACCAAGGTGAGGGCCAGCCCAACTGGCTCATATACTCGGCCTCGAAGCACGGGATGCGCAATGAGCTCAAGCAGCTCGGGGCGCTGCCGAAGGACGTGAGTGCCCCCACGTGTCAGAGTTGCCATATGCCGAAGGGAAGCCACGCAGTGAAGACCGCATGGGGGCTCTTTGGATTGAGGCTCCCTCTGCCGGACGATCCCGAATGGGCTGCCGACAGGGTCACGATCTTTCAGGGGATGGGTCTCTTTGGCATGGACGGCAAGCCGACACCGATGGCCGAAGGGTTCAAGGCATTGGATATGATGCGATTCACCAATGAAGACTTCCAGAAGGAGCGCGACAAGATGACCGCGATCTGCGCCGAGTGCCACACCGCGAGTTTCGTTCGCACTGACCTTGCCAAGGGAGATGCGCTCCTTCGCGAGGCAGATAAACTCATGGCCCAGGGAATCCGGGAAGTGGCCAGTCTTTACAAGGACGGCATCGTGAAAAAGCCCGAAGCCTACCCCGCGCCGTTCCCGATGGTTATGTCAAACTATGAGGCACCTAACCCGGCTGAAGCGAGACTATTCAATATGTTCCTCGTGCACCGTACGCTGATCTTTGAGAGCGCTTTCCACAGCAATCCTCAGTTCCCCAGCCAGTTCGGCTATGAGGAGATGATGCGCGACCTCTATGAAATCAGGAAGGAGGCAGCAGCACTCAGAAAGGAAAAGCATTAGGGGGGGGTCTTCATCCCGCCCCCTTCGCCTTCCCTGCGTGGGGATGAATACGAGAGAAGATCGGTTGTTGTGCCCCCCCAGGGAGAACGGCCAGTGGAAGTGGTATGGCAACCAGAGGTAGCAAGACTGGAAAGGAGCACCTATGAAAAGGCTCATCGTCCTCTCACTCATCATAGGAAGTATGATATTGATGGCGGGCTTCCCCGCTCCCACCAAGGCCCAGAGTCCCGCACCCGACGATAAGCCCACCTTCTACCACTTGGTCCCCGGCACCTACGTGAACGGCTGGCCGCGGTTCACCGTCCACTACCCGAAGGACTGGGTTGAGCGGCCCCTTCCCCCGGGAGGCGGCGACGCCTTCAGCGCGGGGGCTCCCGGACCTGCTCGGTCTGCAGCATTATCAGTCGGCGTCGGTTCATATCCTGCTCCCTTGGAGACGTTTGCCAGGGTCTGTTTACCGGTCCTCAGGGCCATGGGTGCCACAAATCCGACCCTCGTGAGCGACAAACCCTCCCAGTTGAAGGATGGCACTCCGGCCCGGGAGATTGAGATCGATTTTGTCATAAATGGCACTCCGACCAAATTTGTGGCCGTTGCCGTGAAGAAGGGCGACGTGGTGATATACGCGAACATGAGGTCGCCGGGCGGGAAGATGGGAGATGATCTCAAGGCCTTTCTCTACTCCCTCGAGTTCCAGCCGGATCAGGACGAACCGGTGAAGGTGCCCCCCCATGTTCAGGAGTTCCTCGACAAGCACTGCAATGACGTTGTGAGCCACGATGTCGCAAAAGTAATGAGCCATTACTCCGACAGATACCTCAACTCGGGCGAGAAGAAGGGAGAGGTCGAGCGGTATTATAGGCAACTTATCGGTTCCATAACGTCACACGAGATAAGTGTCACCGACTTCGATGCAGCGGGCGACAAGGCTTACCTTGCGGGATTCGTGACCAGCAATTTTTGGAGAAGGGCACCAGTGCGAGAGACCTCGATCATCAAAGAAGACGGTGAGTGGAAATGGTACGGCAACCAGAGGGAGGTAGTCCCATGACCACGCAGAGAGTCGCCCATGGGCTCGCCCTTAACGCTCAATTGTTCGAAAGGAACATCTATGAAGAAACTCATCGTCCTCGTAATGATCATGGCCGTCATACTGTTGGTGGCCGCTCTCGCTCGAGCCCACAGTCCCGCAAACGACCTAAAGCCCACGTTCATAAGTCCGACGCCAGGCCTTTACGTCAATGGATGGCCAGCATTCACCGTTTCCTACCCCAAAGAATGGGTAGAGGCGCCTCTGGTACCGGGAGATGTTTTTGCCGCCGGGGTGGCCCGGCCGGACGTAGCCCCAGGCGCCTATGCACCCTTACTCAGGATTGAAGTCTTTCCAAGCCTTCTCCCCTTGGAGGATTGGGCCAAGATTTCCATGCCCTTCTTGGTACAGATCTACACAGACATCAAGGTCCTCTCCGACAAGCCCTCCCAGTTGAAGGACGGCACCCCGGCGCGTGAAGTAGAATGGGAAGGAGTCCTTAAATACGATCCCACGCTCGGCAGCATTAAGAACGGTCCTAAGCTCAGCAGCTTCGAGTTGAGAACGAAGAAGGACTTGGCATGGGTCCAGATCGCGATGGCCGACATCAAAAAGATAGGGGAGGACCTGAAAAAGTATGCCTATTCCCTCGCTTTTCAGCCGGGCAGGGAAAAGCCGGTGAAAGTGCCCCCTGATGTTAGGGCGTTTCTTGACATGTACTGCGTCGATCTAAGGAGCCATGATGTAAAGACAATCATGGAACATTTCTCGGATCGGTTTCGTCACTCTGGCCAAGGGAAAGCATCTTTTGAACAGTGGTTTCGGAATGACCCCACCTCTCCCATCCACAAGGACATCATTTCTGAAGAGCCAACCGTGACGGTCTTTGAACCTCACGGAGACAAGGCCTACATCGACGGATTCTTTCTAGGAAAGGCAAGAGGCGACGCCGAGGCTCTGAAGGCACCTATGGGCTTCCAGCAGATCATCAACGAGCACGGCCAGTGGAAATGGTATGGCAACCAGAAATAACGAGCCGCAGGTGGAGAACTGGAGGGCGGGTCGAGAGGACTCTGCCCTCACTTAACAAAACATGGAGGTAATGATCATGGCAAAAGCAGACGCAAATGGGATTCAGATTGAATATGAAACCTTCGGAGACCCATCGGGCCGACCGCTCCTTCTGATTATCGGCTTGGGAGGGCAGATGATCCACTGGGACGATGATCTCTGTAAAGACTTAGCTGAACGGGGCCACTATGTCATCCGGTATGATAACCGGGATGCGGGGCTTTCTACCAAATTCGAGAAAGCAGGCGTGCCTAATCTGGCGGAAATAATGGGAAAACTCATGCACGGAGAAAGAGTTAAACCGCCGTACACGTTGGGAGACATGGCAGATGATGCGATAGGCCTTATGGACGCTCTCGGAATCCAGAAGGCCCACATCTGCGGTATGTCCATGGGGGGCATGATCGCCCAGACGATCGCCGTTCGCCATCCTTCCCGGGTCCTGAGTTTGATCTCCATTTATTCCACTACCGGCAATCCCGCAGTTCCACAGGCGAAGCCGGAGGTGTTCGAGCTGCTTGCTGCCCCGCCCCCAGAAGAACGTGAGGCATTCATTGAACATATGCTCGGAGTATTCAAAACCATTGCCGGTCCCGGGTTTCCGGTCGATGAAGAATGGACTCGCAACAACATAGCCGAAAGTTACGACCGTAGCTTCTATCCTCAAGGCACGGTCCGCCAACTCGTTGCCATCTTAACGCAGGAGAACAGAGTGCCCGCTCTGGCCAAAGTTGCGAGGCCGACCCTGGTGGTCCATGGAACCAGCGATCCTCTTGTCTCGGTGGAGGGGGGTAAGGATACCGCCAATGCCATCCCGGGGGCGGAGCTCATCCTGATCGAGGGGATGGGGCACGACCTCCCGCACGGTGGGGCCTGGCCACGGGTCGTCGAGGCAATTGCAGCACACACCAGAAAAGCGTCAGTCTAGTGGGAATTTTTGTGTGCCTTCATAGCGATGTTGGATACTACAATTGAGAGAGGAAGCGCAGAGTCGTCTGGCTCTGTGCTTTTTTCATACACATTTCACGCGGCAATCGATAAAATGCTTCATATTGCTCAATGCGCTAATTGTAGGTGAAGACCTCACCGCCTTCTTCCTCTGGTGATTTTGCCCATCGTCAAAAAAAGATGATCATTACTCACGGCAATTGAGTTGCCATCCTGGCCAATCATCCGTTCGCGTTCCAAAGCAAAGGGGAGGGTTCGCCCTCGCACGCCACTTTCTCGTTTTATCCTCAGAGCCTCTGCGCTATAATTCCTCATACAGGCAGACATCGGTTGCCCAGAAAGCTGCACGGACTCTCTTTCAAAGGGGGTATGGTCCGGTGAAATGCCCAAAGTGCCAGTCCGACAATCGTGAGGACGTGAAGTTCTGCGAGCAGTGCGGGGCGGGGATGGAACTGGAATGCCCCAACTGCAAAGCCAGAATACCCCTGGGTAAGAAATTCTGCGGCCAATGCGGCCATGCGCTCTCCTCCCCCACCCATCCCTTCGACTACTCCCAGCCCAACTCCTACACACCTAAGTTCTTGGCCGAGAAGATTCTCACCACCCGGAGCTCAGTCGAGGGCGAGCGCAAGCTCGTCACGGTCCTCTTTGCCGATGCGGCGAACTTCACTACCATCTCCGAGAAGCTCGACCCCGAGGAGATCCATGGGATCATGGACGGGTGTTTCAAGATCCTCATGGACGACGTCCACAAGTACGAGGGGACGATCAACCAGTTCACCGGCGACGGCGTAATGGCCCTGTTCGGAGCGCCACTCGCCCACGAAGATCATGCCGTCCGGGCCTGTCATGCCGCCCTTGCCATCCAGCATGCCTTGACCGACTACGGCGAGAAACTCAAGAAGACCTGCGGCATCGACTTCAAGATGCGCATAGGGCTCAACTCCGGTCCCGTTGTGGTGGGAGCCATCGGAGACGACCTCCGGATGGACTACACCGCCATCGGGGATACCATCAACCTCGCCTCTCGCATGGAGTCTTCTGCTCAACCCGGCGTTATCCTCGTCTCAGGTCACACTCAGAGGCTCGTAAGGGACTTCTTCGCCTTCTCATCCCTGGGCCCCCTCCAGGTGAAGGGTAAGGAGGAGCCCCAGGATGCCTATCAGCTTATACAAGCGAGTGAGGTAAGAACGAGACTCGAGGCCTCCGCCGTTGCCGGCCTCACGAGATTTGTCGGGAGAACGAAGGAGATGGAGACCCTTCATGACGCCCTCGACAAGGCCAGCTCAGGCCAAGGACAGGTGGTGGGCATTGTCGGCGAAGCGGGAGTAGGCAAGTCACGCATCATCTTCGAGATGAAACATATGTTCCCCGAGTATACCTACCTCGAAGGTCGGTGCCTCCACTACGGGGGCTCCATGGCCTACCTCCCTCTCCTCGATATCCTGAGATCATACTTCGGGATCAAGGAAGGAGAGCGGGAGTATCTCATCACCAAGAAGATGAAGGAGAAGCTTGCGTCCCTCGATACAAGCCTCATCTCTCCCTTCCAGGACCTCCTCTCTCTCGAGCCGGACGAAGAATACCGCCACCTCGAGCCCGAAGGAGAAGCGGGAACGGATCTTCGAGGCCCTGCGTGACCTCTTCATCAGGGAAAGCGAGAAGAGACCCCTCGTCCTTATCGTAGAGGACCTCCACTGGGTCGACAAGACCTCCGAAGAGTTCTTGGACTACCTCATCGGATGGCTCGCGAACGCCCGTATCCTCCTCATCCTTCTCTATCGGCCCGAGTACACCCACCGCTGGGGGAGCAAATCCTACTACACCACCATCCGGGTCGATCAGCTCTCCTTACCCACCAGCTCCGAGCCCGTCCAGTCCATCCTCTCCGAAGGGGAGATCGTCCCCGAACTTCGCGACCTCATCCTCGGCAAGGCGGCGGGCAACCCCCTCTTCATGGAGGAGCTTACCCATAGCCTCCTCGAGAACGGATCGATCGTGAAAAAAGAAGATCACTACATTTTCACCAAGAAGCTCTCCGACATCCAGGTCCCCGACACCGTCCAGGGGATCATCGCCGCCCGCATCGACCGCCTCGACGAGAGCCTGAAAAGGATCATGCACGTCGCCTCTGTCATCGGCAGGGAGTTCGCCTTTCGCATCCTCCAATCCATCACGGAAATGAAGGAGGACCTGAAAGCCCACCTCCTCAATCTCCAGGGCCTCGAGTTCATCTACGAGAAGAGGCTCTTCCCTGAGCTCGAGTACATCTTCAAGCATGCCCTCACCCAAGAAGTCGCCTATAACAGCCTCCTTCTCGCCCGAAGAAAGGAGATCCACGGGCGGATAGGCAAAGCCATCGAAGAGCTCTATGCCGACCGGCTCGAGGAGTTCTACGAGATGCTCGCCTACCACTACTCGAAAAGCAATGACCTTGCGAAGGGGATAGCCTACGGGGAGAAAGCCGCCGCCCGCGCCTCTTCCGTCTATGCCTATGCCGAAGCCGCACGCCTCCTCGAGCAGGCCCTCAAGGTACAGGAGGTCCTCGATCCCGGGGATAAAGTGAAGAGGTGCGATCTCCTGCTCGACCTTGCCGATGCCTTGAGACTTGCCGGTCAGGCCCAGCGCGCCCTCGATGCGGAGCTCCCCGAGGCTTACTCCCTGGCCGAGTCGATGGGCGACCGCGCGCGGGCATCACGAGCCTGTACCCTGGCCATACGCTGTCTCATGTTCTCCGGGAGTTTTTCGGTAGCGTCATGGGCCGGCCCCCAGGCGGCCCTCTGGGTAGAGAGGGCGGACCACTATGCGGAGGAGGACACCCTCGCCCGTGCGTGGGCCGACCAAGCAATGGGACAGGCGAGGTGGTGGACCGGAGCGTTCACGAGGCACTATGGCCTAATGTCGGAAGCGGTTCGACTGTTCAGCCGAGCCCTCGAACTGGCGCGAGACCTCGGAGACCCTGAAACATTTTGGTTTGCGGCCTGCGCGTGGCTCACGTATGTTGCCGCTCCGCGGCATGCCGCGGAGAGACGACGTCTGTCGGAAGAGTTGGCAACGCGATCGCGGGTAGGGGTGAGCGAGGCGACCCTCGGCCATGTCGCTACTATTCATCGGTAGCCCGCTACTTCAGTCGGGCCAGCGGCAACGCGCGGAAGAATGCTTCGCGGAACTCAAAGCGATTGCCGAACGGAGCAGGCAGGGCAATCTGCTACTGCTTTCTATGGTTGCTGATGCCATCGTGGCCACCCTGGACGGTCGTCTCGATGACGCCATAGAGATAGGCCGGCAGATCGGGGCCCTCGGCGAGGAACTGGGGTTTCCCACGTATAGCGTCTTCTTCGAACAAGTGGCTGCCCGAACAGCCCTGACCTACTTCGGGAAGTTCGACGAACTGCTCCGCCTTTATGACTTATTGAAGTTCCCCCCACACCCTCTGCTTCTGGCGCTCCTGCACCGGGAAACAAAGGCGGTGGCGGCCCTCGATGAGCTTGTCGCTTCCCGCTTCGGTTTGGAGCCTTCCGAGGATGAGACAGCCGCCTCCATCAACATGTGGGAGTTACAGGCGGCGATCCTCGTCGGCCACCGTGTGGCAGCGGAGTTTCTTCTGCGCCGATGTGCGCATAGTGGTCTCCATACGACCGACCTGATGGGCGACCTCACGTGCCCCTCTCGCCACCTCGGCGCTGCCGCAGTCTTCCTCGGCAGGCCTGAAGAAGCGCGGGTCTACTACGATGAGGCGATGGATATGGCCACCCGGCTGAGATTCCGGCCCGAGATCGCCCTCACTAGGCTCGAACTTGCCGAGTTGCTCCTCACGCACTACCCGGACGAGAAGACCGAGGCGCTGGGGCATCTCGACTTCGTCATCGGGGAGCTCCGTGAGATGAAGATGCAACCGGCCCTTGAGCGTGCCCTCAAACAGAGGGAGAACCTCCAGGCGTAGGGAGGTGTGAAGGAGACCTGAAATGAAGAAGGAACCTGGTGAGGATCGCACGAGCGAAAGGAAGAGCCGAGTGAGGGACCGCGTGTACGCGAGCATCAAGGGCGCCATCATCGGCGGAGCGTTCGAGCCCGGCCGAAGACTAGTTGAAGTGAAGCTTGCAGAAGACATGAAAGCGAGCAGAACCCCCGTGAGGGAAGCCTTGCAGAAACTCGAGAAGGAGGGGCTCATCTACCGGCACCCGAAGCAAGGTTTTGCGGTCAAAGGCGTGACCGAGGACGAAGTGGATGAGGTGTTCGGCTTACGAGGGATTCTCGAGGGTTACGCGGGGTTTCTCGCAACCGGGAGAATCGAGGAGGACGAGCTTGCGTCCCTTGAGGAGATCATCGCCCGGGAGGAGGCGTGTCTTGAGCACATGAACCCGGAGGAGTTCATACGGCTCGATGGTGAGTTTCATGACGCCCTCTGCAAGGCGGCCAAGAATACCCGGCTCTACAACCTTCTGAATGACCTGCGCGACTCTATGTACCGGTACCGGGTCATCATCCTCCGCTACCAGGGGAAACCGCAACTCGCGGTCGATGACCATAAGAGGATGGTTGCCTCGATACGAAGCAAGAACCCAGGACGGGTTGCAAGGCTCGTAAGAAAGCATATGACAAGGGGCAAGGACGTTATCAAGAGGAAGATCAGGCAGGACCAGGAGCCGAGGATATGATCCTCAAGGCATAGAGAGGGTGAATACCGATAAATAGGGTTTCCGTTGGCTGTCGTCAGTGCGCGCTTTCAAACGAAAATCTTCACTTTCCACCCATATGAAGAAATGCGCGATTGGTAGGTGGACTCGCGGAGAGCCTAATCATCGCAGACCATCAGCATTTCGCACCGATGGCCTCCTTTATGTTATCCACGTTTTCGTTTCTCGAGTCGCACAACTGCCTGTCACTTAATAATCATCATTTCCGCAGAGCTCCTCTCGTCAATCCTTTATTAGTGCAGAAAAAGGAATCTGGTTCTATGTTTTCGGTTGATAAGGCAAAAGGTTGTTACGCGCCGCCTCGCGGAAACTCAGAGCCGGTAAACGGGAACATCTGCGCCGCGAAAGCGAATTAGTATTGTTTCACGATCGAGTCTGTTGATAAACTGAATCTCTGGCGATTGCCTCATGCGCATGCCCATTCGTCTCAATGACATTTTGCTGGTTCTTGTCGTGGTCGCTTCAATGGCCGCGGCAATCACTTTTCCCGAATTCGGTTCCCGTTTCAGGGCATTCCCTTTCTACTGCCTGATGATTAATTTCTTTCTCAGCTATCTGTCCATCGATCTTGCGTCCGTCGGTAGGGTGCTGAAAGATCACAGCGCCCGGCTTTTTGCTTTTGCCGTGATGAAAATGGCGGTTCTGCCCGCACTCATTTATCTTGCTTTTCACTTTATCGCACCCGAGTATGCTCTTTCCGCCCTGCTTTTGACGGGGGTCTCCGCCGGGGTCGTCGCCCCGTTGATCTCGAACATGGTGCTGGGCAACAGCGCCCTGGTCCTGGTCTCCGTGGTTATCACGTCGGTGGTTGCACCTCTTACATTGCCGGCGCTCGTCAAGATTGTTGTGGCAAAAGACGTTGCTGTCCCGTTCTTGCCGATGCTGCGTCAGTTGGCCACAGTCATCTTTATCCCCATTTTCATTGTCGAATTGATTCGGTACCTGCTGCCCAGACTCGTGAGGCCAATTCAAAAGATCCAATTTCCCGTATCGCTTCTGATGTTCGCGTTGATCGACTTGGGCGTTTTCTACCGCTATGCGCACTTCTTCAAAAAAGATCCTTGGGTGATCATTGCGGCGACAGTTGTGGTCTTTGTTCTGGCGGCTATTTACTGCGTGGTCGGTATACTGTTCTTTTACAAAAGACCCGTCGAGGACCAATTGGCTGGCGCGGTTATGTTGGGTAATATGAACAACGCGCTCGTCATTGTCTTTTCATCCGAGTTCTTCGGCCCCGTGGAGCCACTCGTCGCGGCGATGTACACGATACCGTTCTTTGTCATCATTATCCCCCTTCGCTACTATTATCATAGAAAAATGAGAGCGGCACAGATCCAAGCAGGGTGAGACGTTTTGTTAGTCAACTATGGATACCTTTTCTCGTTTCGGCCGTCGATCACTAAGGCCCGCCGCTCCCGTCTATTCGACCTTCGAAGGTGCAGACCGTAGATTCTGGTGAGAATATAATCGTCACCCTTTCTGCCTCACTTCGTGTCCGCGCAATCCTTGAAGTGTTGATATTTCAGGTGTTTGAGAAAGATCACTCTTTCCATCACAAATGTTGACAAATCCGGTCTCCTACGCGCGCTACCGTCCTTCACCCAACATAGGTCTCCTTGCCCCGTGTCACTTTCTTGTTCTATCCCAGGTATCGATACGCTATAATCCCCTTAGCCACACGGAGGTATTGGCAGACCGCACCACGAAATCCGACCGAGGGGGTATGGTCCGGTGAAATGCCCGAAATGCCACTTTGATAATCCGTCAGATGCGCGATTCTGTAACCAGTGCGCCACCAAACTTGATATGGTCTGCCAGGCATGTGGAAAGGCGAATCCCCCGGGTAGTAGATTCTGTAACGCATGCGCTCAGCCGTTATCGGCCGGGCAGCAGGTCCCTCCCCCCGACTATTCGAAGCCCCACTCCTACACCCCCAAGTTTCTCGCAGACAAGGTCCTCACCTCCCGCAGCGCCATGGAGGGCGAGCGCAAGCTCGTCACGGTCCTCTTTGCCGATGTGGCGAACTTCACTACCATCTCCGAGAAGCTCGACCCCGAGGAGATCCACGGGATCATGGACGGGTGTTTCAAGATCCTCATGGACGAGATCCACAAGTACGAGGGGACGATCAACCAGTTCACCGGAGACGGCGTCATGGCCCTCTTCGGTGCGCCTCTCGCTCATGAGGATCACGCCCAAAGGGCCTGCCATGCCGCTCTTGCCATCCAGAAGGCCGTCGGGCAGTACAGCAAGGGACTGAAAGAAGAGCTCTCTGTCGATTTCAGGATGCGCATCGGGCTGAACTCCGGTCTGGTCGTGGTAGGGTCAATCGGGGACGACCTCCGGATGGACTACACCGCCATTGGAGATACCATTAACCTCGCGGCCCGCTTGCAACAAGCGGCGACACCAGACGAGGTCTGGATGAGCCCGGATACCCGAAACCTCGTCCAGGGTTTTTTTCACGACGAGCCCGTGGGAGAGATAGAACTGAAAGGCAAAGCTCAGCCTCAAAAGGTCTTTCGCGTCGTCTCTGAGCACCCCGGTATCCGCACACGGTTCGATGCAGGCATTGCCCGGGGAATGACCACGTTTGTCGGCCGCCGGCCGGAGATCGAAACCCTCAAAACGGCCTTCGACAGAGTAAAGGAGGGGGAGGCCCAAGTCGTCGATGTCGTGGGCGAGGCCGGGGTGGGCAAGAGCCGCCTCGTCTACGAGTTCCAGAGGTTGATTGCGTCGAATGCACGCATTCTCACTGGCATCTGCGTCCAGTATGGACGTACCATCAACTTCCTCCCGGTGATCGACGTCGTCAAGGGAGCATTTGGTATCACGGAGGGGATGGACGAGGACGCGGCGGGCCGCCAAGTATCCGACAGAGCCACCGACACGCTCGCTCCCATGGTCCCCTTCTACCGGAACCTCCTCTCGCTCAAAGTGGAGGATCCCCACTTCACCTCCCTCAATCCCGAGGGACGCAAGTTCGGGACCTTCGAGGCGGTGAAGAACCTTCTCCTTTCTTTAAGCACGGAGAAGCCCCTTGTTGTTTTCATAGAGGACGTCCACTGGATGGACAAGATCTCGGAGGAATTATTCACCTACTTCTCCCGCTGCATCCAGGGCCACGGCATCCTCATGATCGCGACCTACCGTCCGGAGGTCTCTCCCCCCTGGGCCCAGGGGGCTCATTACCAGCGCCTGGGGCTCGAGACGCTCCCCACCGATGCGTCCCTCCGGCTCGTGAGCAGCCTCCTAGGCGGCCTTCCGCTGGAGCCGGCCCTCGAACAGAAGATCGTCGAGAAGACGGGCGGCAACCCCTTCTTCATGGAGGAGATCGTGCGCCATCTCCTCGACCGGGGGGATCTTGTGAAAGCGGGCGACCGGTATGTGTTCACCCGGCCTATAGAACAATTCTCTGTTCCAGACACGGTGCAGGGCGTCCTCGCCGCCCGCATAGACCACCTGAGCGAGGACCTCAAGCAAACCATCCAGGTCGCGAGCGTCATCGGGAGGGACTTCGCCTTTCGCCTCCTCAAGAGTATCATGGAGCTCGGAGAGGATCTCCGGATACGCCTCACGAACCTCGTGGGTCTCGAGATACTCTACGAAAAGGCCCTGTACCCCAGCTCGAGTACATCTTCAAGCACGCCCTCACCCAGGAGGTGGCCTACGAGAGCCTCCTCAAAAAGAGGCGCCAGGAGATCCACTGCCGCATTGCCCGGACTATCGAGGAGTTCTATGCCGACCGGCTTCCCGAGCACTACGAACTCCTTGCATATCATTACGCCAGGAGTGGCGAGGCAGAGAAGGCCATTGAGTATCTACTGTTGGCAGGAGAAAAATCCAACCAAAGCATGGCAGCCCAGGCTGCATGCGGGTTTTTTGAACAAGCGCTGGAATTGGCTGAAAACACCCATATCGCATTGAATCCGGACAAAGAAAGAAGAATTCATCAAGGACTCGCCTCGGCCAGTTTCGCCGTTGGCGATATTATTAGAGCATTGGATATGTATGGAAAAGCCATTGAGGTCTGTCGAAAACACGGGATGATCGCACACGAAATGGAAAATTTGGCGGAGCTTGCATCTTCAAGGGTCTTTGCGCCTACGGAGCGTGACGAAACAATGAGGTCTTATGAAGAAGGAATTTCAAGAGCCAAAGAGGTGGGGGATAAAGGTGCCGAGAGTCGAATACTAGGGCAAAAGGGGTTCTACTTGCTCCGACTGTGCCACGTATACGAAGGCCACAAAATGGTACTCGAGGCTGAGGCAATGGCCCTTCAGACGGGGGACCAACGAGCAGTCGTGCGGACTCGTGCGCTGCGTGCGATAACGGACAGGTGGCTTGGCAACCCCAGTAAAGCAATCGAATTAACGGAGGGATTGACTGATGCGTTGAGCAAGGCTTTCAACCTTGCTCAACTCTCGGGTATCATATTCATCCGAGGACTTTCTCTTGCTGAAATAGGTCGCATAGAAGAAGCTGTTGCAGCACTCAGGCACGGAATTGGTCTTTGCGAGAAATTTGGGGGCGCACTTCACTTAGGAAGGCTTTACAACACCCTGGGTTACTGCTACGGCGAGATTCATAATCCTGAAGAGGCGTGGAAATGGAACCTGAAAGGCGAGGGGATTGCACGTAAACTCATGGAGCAATATCCGATGGGGCGCCCGCTGACCGCCGAGATCGTTGCGAACGCCAAGGTCAATGTGATGGAGAATTTGTTCGCTCAAGGAAACACGGAAGAAGCATGGGATCGCATTACATCCTTTGAAGAGGAATCGAAGGGTGCCGACTATGACACGGCACGGGTCCGTTGGGAGGCCCGGCTGGATTTCCTGAGCCTCACTTATCCTCTTGCAGCGCGAAAACGTTGATCAGGCAGGGGTCATCATTACAAAGAACCTTGAGATATCTCGGCGAGAACACATGAAAAAGATCGAAGGACGGTTCTTGAGGCTCCTTGGCGAGGTTCAGATGAAACACAACGAACCCGACAATTCCATTCGGAGTTTGAGCGAAGCCATTCTGATGCTTAAAGAGGTTGGCAATCCCCGGCAGCTCTGGCAGGCTCACGCATCCCTCGCATCGGTCTACGGCAAGCTCGGGCGAGGAGCGGAAGCCAGAGAGCAATGGGGCGCCGCCGCCGACGCCATTCACAAGATGACAAACGGCCTGTCTGAGCCCGAACTTCGGGAGGGCTTTCTCGGCGCAAAAGCAATTCGAGAAATCCTATCAAACGCTGGCAGCTAAAAGAGGCAAAGGATGAAATGCCCACAATGCCAGTTCGACAATCTGAGCGATGCCCGGTTCTGTAGCGGATGCGGCAGGAGCCTGGAAATGGCCTGTCCTGTCTGCGGGAAGGCGAATCTGCCGGGGAGCAGGTTCTGCTGCGGATGCGGCCAGTCTCTCGCGGCCCCCACGGCTACTGCTCCCCCCGACTACTCCCAGCCGCACTCCTACACCCCCAAGTTCTTAGCTGACAAGATCCTCACTACCCGCAGCTCAATTGAAGGAGAACAGAAACTGGTGACGGTCCTCTTCGCCGACGTGGCGAACTTCACTACGATCTCCGAGAAGCTCGACCCCGAGGAGATCCACGGGATCATGGACGGCTGCTTCAAGATCCTCATGGACGAGATCCACAAGTACGAGGGGACCATCAACCAGTTCACCGGCGACGGCGTCATGGCCCTCTTCGGTGCTCCCCTTGCCCATGAGGACCACGCGATCCGGGCCTGTCATGCCTCTCTTGCTATCCAGCATGCACTCACCGACTATGGTGACAAACTCAAGAAGACCTGCGGCATCGACTTCAAGATGCGCATCGGGCTCAACTCCGGTCCCGTCGTGGTGGGCGCCATCGGAGACGACCTCCGCATGGACTACACCGCCATCGGAGATACCATCAACCTCGCCTCCCGCATGGAGTCTAATGCGGAGCCAGGCGCTATCCTCGTCTCCGGCCACACCCAGAGACTCGCGAGAGACTTCTTCACCTTCTCACGTTTAGGCGCACTCCAAGTGAAGGGCAAGGAAGAGCCTCAAGACGCCCACATCCTTCTTTCTCCTACTGAGGTGAAGACCCGCATCGAAGCCTCCGCCGTCGCCGGCCTCACCAGGTTCGTCGGCAGAGACAAAGAGATGGAGGCCCTTAACGAGGCCCTCGACAGGGCCCGCTCAGGCCAAGGGCAGGTGGTAGGGATCGTGGGTGAAGCGGGGGTGGGCAAATCGAGAATCATCCTCGAGATGAGACATATGTTCCCTGACTATGCCTATCTCGAAGGCAGGTGCCTCCACTACGGGGGCTCCATGGCCTACCTGCCTCTCCTCGATATCCTCAGGTCATACTTCGGAATCAAGGAAGGAGAGCGCGAGTATCTCATCAACAAGAAGATGAAGGAGAAGCTCGCAATTCTCGACGCGACCCTGATCCCCCCTTTCCAGGATCTCCTCTCTCTCGAAACGGATGACGTTTACCGCCACCTCGAACCCAAGCAGAAGCGGGAGCGGATCTTCGAGGCCCTGCGAGACCTCTTCATACGTGAGAGCCAAAAGGTACCCCTCGTTCTCATTATCGAGGACCTCCACTGGATCGATAAGACCTCTGAAGAGTTCCTGGACTACTTCATCGGCTGGCTCGCACATACTCCTGTGCTCCTCATCCTTCTCTATAGACCGGAGTATACCCACCGCTGGGCGAGCAAATCTTATTACACGAACATCAGGGTAGATCAACTCTCCTTGCCCACGAGTGCAGAGCTCGTCCGGTCCATCCTCTCCTACGGTGAGATTGTCCCCGAATTGAAGGACCTCATACTCACCAAGGCAGCCGGCAACCCCCTCTTCATGGAGGAGCTCACTCATACCTTGCTGGAAAACGGGACAATCCACAAGAAAGATGACTGGTATTTTCTCAGCAGGAAACCCTCCGATATCCAGATCCCCGACACCGTCCAGGGCATCATCGCGGCCCGCATGGACCGCCTCGAGGAGAGCCTCAAAAGGATCATGCAGTTGGCCTCCGTCATCGGCCGTGAGTTCGCCTTCCGCATCCTCCAGTCGATCACTGAGATGCGCGAAGAGCTGAAGTCCCACCTCCTCAACCTTCAGGGGCTTGAGTTCATTTATGAGAAGCGCCTCTTCCCCGAGCTCGAGCACGTCTTCAAGCACGCGCTCACGCAAGAGGTGGCCTACAACAGCCTCCTTCTCAAGCGGAGACAGGAAATCCACGGGCGAATCGGCAAAGCCATTGAAGAGATCTATCACGGTAGGCTCCATGAGTTCTACGAGATGCTCGCCTACCACTACTCCAGAAGCGAGGACCTTGCGAAAGGGATAGGCTACGGGGAGAAGGCGGCCGGCCGCGCCGCCTCGGTTTACTCTTACGCCGAAGCGGCACGCCTTCTCGAACAGGCCCTCGAGGTGCAGAAGGTTCTCGATCCCGGGGACAAAGAGAAGAGGTGCGATCTGCTGCTCGACCTTGCCGACGTCCTGAGACTTGGCAATCAGGCCCAGCGCGCCCTCGACGTGGAACTCTCTGAGGCTTACTCCCTGGCCGAGTCGATGGGCGACCGCGCGCGGACATCGCGAGCATGCACCCTCGCCATACGCTGTCTCTATTTCTCGGGAAATTTTTCGGTAGGGTCATGGGCCGGCCCCCAAGTGGCCCTTTGGGGGAGAGAGCTGACCACTATGCAGAGGAGAACACCCTCGCCCGCGCGTGGGCCGACCTGGCAATGGGACTGGCGAGGCATCGGACCGGATATCGCACCAGGCAATACGGCCTAATATCTGAATCGGTCCAGTTTTTCAGCCGGGCCCTCGAGTTGGCCCGAAGCCTCGGAGACCCTGAAACGTTCTGGTTTGTAGCGGCGTGGGCGTGGCTCATGTGGGTTTCCGCTCCGCAGCATGCCGGTGAGAGACGGCGTCTCTCGGAAGAGCTGGCAACGCGATCACGCGCAGGGGTGAGTGAGGCGACCCTCGGCACGGCGTTACTATTCACCGGTAGCGCGCTCCTTCAGTCGGGCCAGCGGCAACACGCGGAAGAGTGCTTTGCAGAACAAAAATCGATTGCTGAACGGAGCAGGCAGGGTAATCTGCTACTCCTTTCCATGGCTGGTGACGCCATCATGGCCACCCTGGATGGCCGTCTCGATGACGCCATAGCACTGGGCCGGCAGGCGGGGACTCTCGGCGAGGAACTGGGTTTCCCCACGTTTGGTGCCATAGTCGAAGTGGGGGCTGCCCACGCAGCCCTGCTCTACTTGGGGAAGTTCGACGAATTGGTCCGGCTGCAGGACTTGGCGAAGTACCCCCCATACGATCTCCTCCTGGCGCACCTGCAACGGGAGCCGGAGGTGGTAGCGGCCCTCGATGAGCTTGTCGCGTCCCGCTCCGGTTTGGAGCCTCTAGAGGATGAGACATTCAGCTCTAAGGACATGGGGTCATTACAGGCAGCGATCCTCGTCGGCCATCGTGAGGCGGCGGAGTTTCTCGTACGTCGGTTTGCGCACAGTGGCCTCCATATGACCTACCCGGTTGGCGGTGCCCTCACGTGCCCCTCTCGTCACCTAGGCGCTGCTGCAGCCTTGCTCGGCAGACCCGAAGAAGCACGGGCCTATTACAAGGAGGCGTTGGATATGGCCACCGGCCTGAGATTCCGGCCTGAGATCGCCCTCACCCGGCTCCAGCTTGCCGAGTTGCTCCTTGCGCACTATCCGGACAAGAAGGCAGTGGCGATCGAGCATCTCGATTTCGCGATCGGTGAGCTCCGTGAGATGAAAATGCAGCCAGCCCTGGAGCGTGCTCTCAAACAGCGAGAGACCCTCAAGGCGTAGATAGCGCGGGGCTACCGTCGGCCGCTGTCAGTGCTCGCTTTCAACCCGTAACTGTCAACGTCAACGCTTTTCAGAGTCAATTAGTTGTGGGTGAATTAGGTACGTATAGCACCCCGGAGTGTTTATACTACCCCAATGCGGTTTTAGTCACATGTGTTCGATCGTACCACATCCTTTCTCCTCGAAGAACGACCGCCGCCGCGGAGCCTTATTCATGCCAGGGGGTGTCAACACAAACGACCCTTAAAGCACTTCCGCTGCTATTCTGTTTCACAGTGCAGTAGATGTTCATTTTAGGCCGGCGAGGACCTTTATGCCGACAGGAGGGGTAGATGTCTACGGTAGGCTACGTGCGAGTGTCAATGGATGGGCAGGACGTCAAAAACCAGCGGCTCGAGATCTTGGAGTACGGCCGCACTCACGACATCAAGATCGACCGTTTCATCGAGGTTGAAATGAGCTCGCGCAAAACCAGGAAACAAAGGCGGATAGAAGAGCTCATGGTGGGCGTTACATCCGGCAACACGGTGATTGTCTCAGAACTCAGCCGTCTTGGACGATCGACAAGTGAAGTTATAAATCTCGTGAATGAGTTCATCATGGTAAAAGTCCACCTTGTGGCCATAAAACAAGGACTGAGGGTTCTCGGCGAAATGGATATCACGACCAAGGTGATCGTGACCGTATTCTCCCTCCTTGCCGAGCTTGAGCGCGACTTGATTTCTCAGCGGACAAAAGAAGCGCTGAGGGCCAAACGCCAAGGCGGAGTGAGGCTTGGACGTCCGGTGGGCAGCCTGGGTACCTCCAAGCTTGACCGGGCGAGGCATGAGATTGTTGAAATGCTTACCGATAAAGCCCCGAAAGCCTACATCGCGAGAAAGTTGCGCGTGAGCCGAACGACGCTCATTGAATACATCCGAACCAGAGGACTTGAAAACGAGGCCTATAAAAGATCTCCCCGATCTGCCCTATGAGACGGACGGGTCTGCGGCAAGGCGCGATGAAAGGTTCGGAGTTTAACCCCTGTGTAATCCACGATGTGAGATTAGTGTTTGTGCTTATCTCTTCCACCTACGAAGGTTGCATTGGACAGTCCCCCGAAATCTGCCGATTACCGATTGAAATCCACACGCGCCCTTACCCCGCCACTCCGTTCTCGATCGTCCTCGCGATTTCCCCTGTGGCCGAGTGACGTAGCATGCTGACCTATTGTTTTGGGCCGACTTGCCGGTTGACGATCATGAAGTCGACAGATGATTCAGCTAGACCGAAGTTGTGAATATTCGCCGAGATTTTGTGGGATGATTATTTTGCGGAGAAATCGTCTCGAGTCGTGTTCGACGAGCGTTTCTCACAACGACCTACCGAGAGAAGTCATATCTGCAGAACCACGACGAGACATCAGATGAAGAGATCACGCCTACCGAGAGAACCCTGATGGAACGGATGAAATCTTATCCTTTCTCTTCAACGTGTCGATAATGTACTACAGGAGACACTGGTGGCAAAAGACCAGACAGACCGCGCGGAGAATTTCACGGATGGCAGGGGCGATACCGTCCCCGGTGGAACGAAGACCACCGCGGAGGTGCTGAAGGCAGCCAAGGTCGCTCAGACTATCCTCACTACGTACGTGAAAGGTCTCGACGAAAATCTCAAGAGATATCTGGCAAAAGAAAGGGCTACCAGGACGAAGGTTGAGGGTACGGACGGGCTTTTGGACACCATCGAGTCTTTCAGTGATGGCTTCGAAGGTGACGTGCTCATCCCCATCATCTTCCAGGTGAGGAGCATGAGACCGGGCCCGTATCCCTCCGTGACAGCAGAGGAGCTGCACGAGTCATACGACGCTCACCGCCGGACTGCGCTGTCCCAGCTCAGGAGCATTGCCGTCGTGTGGGGAGTGGATTATATGGTGCCAGCAGACTAAATCGAAGGATCACCATGACTATCACTACGGGCGAAAAACTGAAACACAGCCAGGAACTCGAATTCGAGGAGAAGATACCAAAGCCGGAAGATACGACAGACAAGCTCCTAGCTCTCGCGCGCAACGGAGAGGATTTTCCCGCCACTACCGCGGTCGCCAAATTCATCACCGAGATTGCGAGCACGGAAGAGGCTTCGATAACCGAGCTTGCCAACATCGTTCTCCAGGACTACGGGCTGACATCGAAGCTCCTGAAGCTCCTGAACAGCGTCTACCTCAGGCGGTTCGGAGAGGTTACCACGGTATCACGGGCCATAGTCCTTCTCGGCTTCGACCAGTTGAAAGATATCGTGCTCTCCATCTCCCTCTTTGAGAAACTGCAGAAGAAGAACATGAAACCGGTGGCCGACCTCATCGCAAAAGCCATCTATGCCGGCATCGTCAGCAAAAAAATAGCCGAAGCGCTGGGAGAAAAGAATACAGAAGAGATATTCGTTTGTTCGGTCTTTCATCGGTTTGGCGAGTTCCTTGCGGCATACTACATGCCCGGCACCTACGCCAAGACCCTAAGTCTGATCGAAGGACACTCCGAAATCGACAGGGCGTCCAAAGAGAAGTTTTGCGAAGTCGGGCTCACCATTGCGCACGAATGGCGCTTTCCGAGCAAGGTCATCGCGTGTATGGAGAGGATTCACTGCGAAGACATAGAGGCCGCCGGGGCAAGAGAAATCGACCGGCTGAAGTTGATATCTACGATCTCGAACGACATTGCCGAGATAATGGACGGGCCGGAGGGCACTGCCGAAAAGAAGCAGCAAATAGAGCGCCTCCTCGCCGGCTTCAAGGGCAGATTTGGTGGGCTCGTCAAGAGCGCGGAGACAATAATCGAACACTCTACTGCCGATATGCAGGTCTACTGTACGGCATACGGCATCAAGCTTGAAGATTCCGACCTCGGCCAACGCTTGCTCGGTGACCGGGCATCGGAATCCAGGCAGGCCGAGGACGCCTGGAGAAGTTTCAGCGTCGCAGAGACGTTCTCCGACGCGGAAGAAAGCGTCGAGATGATATTCGCGAAAGGCATGCAGGATGTGACGCAGGCCATTTCCGAGAATTTTTCCATTGAGGACGTTTTCCGGATAATCCTGGAGACCATGTATCGGGGGCTCCGCCGGCTTGGCGCGAGAAGGACGGTATTCTTCATGAGGGACGTGAGGGAGCCGAAGTTCATGGTGAGGCTGGCACTCGGACAACTCATAAAAGTCGGCCTTACGATGGCCATCGACGGCAAAGACGAGGACGTAATCGGCATCCTCCTCAAAGAGCAGAAAGACCTCTTTATCTCGAACACCATGTCCGAACGGGCGGCCCCTCTCATGCCTGCCTGGTACAAGAGCATCTCTCCCGAACCATCTTTCCTCGTCCTGTTCCCCATAACGGTGAACCAGGTGAGTTTCGGATTCATCATGATAGAGGGACCGGAAGACCAGGGAAAAAACATCATGAAGCACCATCTGAATAACGTGAGGGTGCTTTTGAACCAGATCATTCTTGCCATCAAGTACTCGAGACGGTAGCTCAAGACGAATCGTGGACGGGAGACGCGGATCTCTTGCGGGCTCGCGATAGTCGTATCAGACCCGGTCCTCAACGTGTCCAATATGACTGACTGCGTTCAGGTTGAACGGACCCGGCAGGATTAAGACCATGCTTTCAGAAAGCACTTATTGGGGTTTTGGACAGTGTTTCTCGCGCCTGTTGCCATTTACCTCGTTCACCTACAAGTCAGAGCATTCCACATAAAGGCCGAGGGTAACGATTACGACGAGAAAGCTGGATATCCCGGGACTGGCCTCGAAGCCAGCCTGCCCCGGCCTATCTCCAGTCCTCTGATCTCATATTCTTGAAATAGAAGCCGAGGTACTGGTAGAGGGCGTCTTGGACAAGGCCAGCATTATGATGATATGTGTTGATCAGCCACACCAATGACCCGAGTCCCGTCAGATAGTGAGGATCGTATTCTCCCTGGTAGAGATCGCAGACGCCAGTAACGAGAAACGCACACAACAGGGACCGGTCGATAGGGAAGCCGATCATTCCTCCGGTGAGATCGAGCATGAGGTTCGCGTCGAGCTGCGAAAAGGACTCACGAAATTGGGCGTAGTCGCCTATCTTCCCGGGGGCGTGAAGGATAGCGACTCTGCCGGCTTGTCGCCCATGAATCTCGCCCAGGCATGCAACATGTGCCGGCGCTCCGCACGGGTCAAGAAGGAGCGCGTTCGCTCTATGGCGAAAAGGGTGATGGTATGGTGGAGATCGACAAAGCCTGTCCCGCTCACGGAGCGCGAGAGGCACTCGTCGAAAGAAAGCTCCGGAATGTCCTCCGTCAACGGCGGCGTCGCACAAAACCCACCCTTGCAGAAATAGTCGGCAAGAAGAATAAGGGCGGGCCATCGATTGACGCCGCGGCGCAGCCGTAGCTCAAGAAGAATGAAGGCAGTGCAGGAGACGGCGTGGCCAAGCGACTGGCTCAGGTAGCCGCTGCCGAGTAAGAGAAGGCTACGGATGAGTTTCGACACGCCTTGTTGTTCGATGAACGCGTCGAGAAGCAGTCCGACATTGTCCCGGTCTTTCTCGGCGATGGATTTCTCAATATCGGCAAAGTCTAATTGTTGACCGTGGGGCCGTCTTCCGAGGCACCTGATCCAGCTTGGGTCTGCGCGCATACTCGATCAATTCGAGATAAACAAGCGACCTCTTGCCTTCTTTGGAGAGATGAGGGGCAAGGTCGCGGCAGATGTTGTACATCTTTGGTAGGTGAGGGTTGATGAAGGGAGGATTGAGGACGTGTTCGACTGCGGGGAAGAGGGAAAGATGGATCTTCCAGGGATCATCGTACGTGTCGATCGCCCCTCTCAGTGCGTTGATCCGGGCCACGTCCGACTTCTCGACCGCCTCCACCACGTCCTTGAGAATCATGCTCGACCTCCTTGGACATCGGCTTCACCGAAGGCAGAAGACCCGCGCGATGTGCGTTCACGAGAACGGGGCTGACCAATAGCACAAAAGCTCGGAGGTGAAAAAGGGAACAGGCGAACCATCTCCAGATCTATGGTGCGGCCTTCATCTGCTGGCCGCAGCAGATGATGTCGCATGCGTCGACGCACCCGCAGGCTTCATCGACTGAAACGACGAGGCCGCAGACCTCGCACGCATAGCGGTCTCCTGACCTTACCTTCTTCTTAGCTGTTTTGGCTGGTTTTGTCGCTTTCGCGGCTGCCGGTTTGGCCGCCTTCTTCGGAGGTTGCCTTTGCCATTCGTCTTCCTCCCTGCCCTTACTTAGTGGGTTCGCCTATCCCCTCCCTGTCCCTTGTAAGCCAAGTCCGTTGAAGAGGCTCGATTGAATCTTCATCGTGACCACGTCTATCCATCGAACTGCGCCATCACTCCGTGTCGTCGGGGGTCTCCCTTTTGCGACCTACTTCTTCGCGAGGTTGAGCTGTTCCTTCACGGCGGCCGCAGGCGAGAACTTCACTACTGTCCTCGACGGTATGCTTATCTCCTTACCGGTCCCGGGATTCCGTCCGGTCCTCGCCTTTCGCTGCACGCAGGAGAAGCTGCCGATGCCCGGGAGAACCACTCTTTCTCCTTTTGCAAGTCCTGTTATGATGGCATCGGCAAGGGCAGACAGGCTCTTCTCCGCCTGCATCTTCTTGATCTGGCCTTCTTTCGCCATCGCGTCTATCAGGTCTGTTTTGTTCATTGTCCCTCCCTATGGATATTTGTCCTATAGTGTAATGGCAAAACGAGAACATGCAATGAAGGGGAAGCCTTGCTCTCCTTTCAAGGATGCACGGCCCACGATGCCGTGCCACGCACGGCGTAGTAAGCGCGGACGTGGGGGATCCGGCCCACATGGACCAGGATCGTTATCTAAAGCCCCTCGAGAGAAGATCCTCGCGGAGGCGCCAAGGGGATGCCCTCCTCTTTCGATGCACGTTTTTCCCTCTGGACAGGCGCACCCTGGTAATGATAATGAATAAATGTCATGAACGCATAGCCGGGTCTGGACCGGGGTATTCATCATTGGCAAGGTCGGCGAGGAGGCTTCCGATGGCAGGGAGATATAGGATTCAGGGACTGTCGTCCTTTTCGTGGAGAAGGGAAGCAGAGATGTCGGCGGCAAGGCAGAGACTGTCAGGGCGAACAGAGGATCTCCCCGCACGATCAAAAGGACGCCGATCCGTATGGCGGGTCCTCGGATATACAATCGTGCTGGCCGCTCTTGCAGCCGCGATCTTCTATGCCATAGCTTTTAAGCTTCGGTGGTCGGGCATCACAGGGTTCTATGACCGCCCCGGGAACGCAAGGGCTTAACATGGCACCCATGGATATCGAAATGGATAGCGAGCGGATCAAGTCTCTCGCCGAAGCGAAGGAAGAAGAGAACTGGCGCTTCAGGGCATATCTCAAAGGCCACGACCTGTCGGAGGCTGACCTCGACCGCCTTGTCTGGCGACACCTGGAGGATATGACGCGCCGCATCGATTGCTGCGCCTGTGCGAACTGCTGCACCGTCATCTCTCCTCTGCTCTCCCACAAGGATGTCAGGAGACTGACCGGTCACTTAGGCATCGAGGAAACCCAGTTTATCGGAGAGTACCTCCGGCTGTCCAAGGAGCGTGACAGGTACGTGTTTGAGCACAGGCCCTGCCGTTTTCTCCACGACAAGCGTTGCACCGTCTATGAGGCACGTCCCGATGACTGCCGGTCGTTCCCTCACCTGCACAAACGCGAATTCAGATCCCGGCTCATAGGGGTCGTCGAGAACTGTTCCATCTGCCCGATCGTCTACCACGTATTCGAGGGATTGAAGATGGAGCTGTGGAGAAGACGGAGGCGGGGCAGATAGGGGGGTTCCGATGGCGCGCCGCAGGGAGGGTTTTCCGGCGGCGACCACTCCGGGGGCATTCCGGCTTGCCAGGGCAGGGACGGAGGCGAAACCAGACCGGTCTAAACAGGGCATGAAGGACGGTGCTTACATCGTTTTGTAGTCTCCCCTCCACCCACGAATCGCGCATTTCCTCGTATGGTTGAAAAGTGAAGCTTTCCAGTTGAAAGAGAGCATTATCGTGGTTGCAGGATGGACGGTGGCGCCTTTTCGCGACCCACCCTCCAGTTTTCCGCCACCCGCTCGCTACTTCTGGGTCCCGTACCACCTCCACTCGCCGTGTTCGTTGATGATCTGCCGGAAGCTCATTGGGACCCTCACCGCGCTGGTCTCGCCTTTTGACTTTACGAGGTAAAATCCGTCCATGTAGGCCTTGTCTCCCCGAGGCTCGAAAACCGTCACGGTCGCCTCGCATGAAGTGAGACCCCGCTGGAAGTGAGGATCATTCCGCCAAAACTGTTCCATACGTGCTTTGGTCGAGCCATGATCAAAATAGCGATCGGAGAAATGGGCTATGGCTAGGTTTACATCGCCGCTGCGCAAGTCCGCGCAGAACATGTCAAGAAACGCCCGGACATCGGGGGGCACTTGTATGGGCTTCTCCCTGTCCGGCTGAAAGGTGAGGGAATAGGCGATCCTTTTCAGGTCCTCCCCCGGCTTCCCCTCGTCGGCGCCCAGTGTGACAGTGACCCATGCCAAGTCTTTCCTCGTCATCAATATGAAGTCCTCCGCCTTGGGGCCGTTTTTGAGGACATATTCGAGTTCTACCTCCCGGGCAGGGGTGCCATCCTTCAACTGCGAGGGTTTGTCGGAGCGCACCTTGAAGTCCGTGGCGATGTCTATATTATTATTAAACGTGGGCATGACTATCTTGGCCCAATCCTCTAGGGGGAGAGGGCTGAGAGGGACATAAATCGTAAGTACGGGTGAGGGGGGTAAATTCGGTCGGGTCACCCCGGCCCGAAAATAAGCTCCGGGCCAGACCCCCTCCACCCACTCCTTGGGGTAAGAGACGGTGAAGGCAGGCCACCCATTGACGTAGACACCGGGCGTCGGACTGATGAACGTGGGCTTCAAGTCAATTGCGGGACTCTGAGCATGAGCAGGAGCGGAGAAGCTCGCCATCAAGGCTATCCCTGCCATGATGAGTAATAGGACTACCAGCTTTTTCATGGGAACTCCTTGTCAGTCAAACTCCCGAAGGGGCGCGCCCCTGTCTTATCACGGAACTGGCGGGCACTGCGCCGCATGGAGAAACTTCTCGCACTCGTCAGTCGTCAGTCTACGAGTCGCCCGGGATTTCGCTATCGCCACAAGGTCTTCAATGGCCAAGGCATAGACCCGTGAGGTCCCGTCCTGGCCCGCTGTAGCAAGGCGCCTACCGTCGGGACTGAAGACCGCCCGGTAGACTGCGCCCGTGTGGCCGAAGAGGGTGAGCGGGTCCCTGCTCAGCTCTTTCACGCTCGATATGTCCCACACCTTCACCGTCCCGTCAGCGCTCGCCGTGGCGAGGCGCCTACCGTCGGGACTGAAGGCGACGCTGTAGACGATGCCCCCGTGGCCGGAGAAGGTGAAGAGGACCTGCCCGGTGTCCACGTCCCACACTTTCGCAGTCTTGTCCATACGGCCCGCAGCCACGCGCTTACCGTCGGGACTGAAGGCGACGCTGAAGGTCGTGCCTGCCTGGCCTGCAAGGGTGAGGAGGGGCTTGCCAGTTGCTGCATCCCATACCTGCGCGGCCGCGCCCCCGCCGGTGGCGAGGCGTTTCCCGTCGGGGCTGAAGGCAACGCTGAAGGTCGTGCCTGTCTGGCCGGAGAGGGTAAGAAGGGCCTTACCGGTTGTGACATCCCATACTTGCGTGGCAGAGCCCCCACCCGTGGCGAGGAGCTTACCGTCAGGGCTGAACGCCACCGCATGGTGTACTGTGCCGGAAGGCTGCGCATGGGTGGGTAAGGCGATCAAGGCCTTGCCGGTCGAAGCGTCCCACACGCGCGTTGTCCCGTCATCGCCGAGCGTCGCGAGCCGACTGCCGTCGTTGCTAAAAGCAAGGCCCGACACCTGGCCGGGCAGCGTGAGGAGGGGTTTGCCGGTCGCCGCATCCCATACCCTCACGTTCTTGTCGCTCCCGGCGGTGGCGAGGCGCTTCCCGTCTGGGGTGTAGGCCGTGTCCCTGACCGGGCCTCCGGGAGCGACGAGGGTAAGCCACTCCCGTCCCCCCGTGGGCGAGACATCCCACACCTTGGCCGTCCCGTCGTCACTCGCCGTAGCCACGAGCGTGCCGTCGGGACTGAAGCCGACGTCCCAGACCGGGTCGACGTCGCCGGAGAGGGCGACGAGCGCCTGGCCGGTAGATGCGTCCCATACCCTCGCTATCCCGTCACCGTATCCTGTGGCGAGGCGTTTCCCCATAGAATCGAAGGCGACGGCGTTGTCCGGCTCTCCCGTGCGGTACAAGGTCAACACCTGCTCCCCCGAAAGGGCGTCCCAGACCTTCGCGTTGCCGTCGTCACCCGCGGTGGCGACGCGCTTCCCATCGGGGCTATAGGCAAGGCCGGGGACCCTGCCGGCGTGGCCGGACAGGGTAAGGAGTTGTTTGCCCGTCTCCGCGTCCCACACCCTCGCCGTCCTGTCGTCGCCGGATGTTGCGAGGCGCGTCCCGTCGGGACTGAAGGCAACACGATTCACCGCATCGGCGTGGCCCGAGAGGGTGAGGAGCTCTTTGCCCGTCGATGCATCCCACACCTTCGCCGTGCTGTCGTCGCTCGCGGTTGCAATGCGTCTCCCGTCGGGGCTGAAGGCGACGCGGTTCACAGAGTCGGCGTGGCCGGAGAGTGTAAGGAGCCCCTTGCCCGTCGATGCGTCCCACACCATGGCCGTCTTGTCGCCGCCTGCGGTGGCGATACGCTTACCGTCGGGGCTAAAGGCGATGCCGTGGAACCGGCCGGCGTGGCCGGCGAGGGTGAAGAGCTCCTTGCCCGTCGCTGCGTCCCACACGGTGGCTCTCCCGAACCATCCCCTCCCTGCCGTGGCTATGCGCTTACCGTCGGGGCTGAAGACCACCCCGGTGCAACTGCTCATTCTCAGGCCGGGTTCGCTCTCGGCGTAGTTCCCTAAGGTGAGATGGAGGCGTGAGGCCTGCACGGCGCGGTGGAGTGCCTCTTCCGCCTCACGAAGGACGGGTTTGCCGCGCGAGGCGGTCGCCGAGACCGCGTAGAGGGAGAGAAGGAGGCTCCGCTCCGGGTTAACGTCGAGGTTGTTGAGGGCGGCTGCCGCAAGCTCCCGGGCCACGGCGACCTGCCGCTGCGCCTCTGTCTCGACCCGGGCGCGCTCGGCATTGTCGCGCTGGGCAACTGCTTCGGTCTGTGCCGTCTCCGCGGCAACACGTTGAGAGACGGCTTCGGCCTGGGACTTCTCGGCGGCATTGCGCTCGGCAACCGCTTCGGTCTGGGCCTGCTCGGCGGCAACGCGCTGGGAGACAGCCTCGGCCTGGGACTTCTCTGCAGCATTGCGTTGAGAGACTGCTTCGGTCTGTGCCCTCTCCGCGGCAACACGTTGAGAGACTGCCTCAGACTGGGCCCTTCGTGCCGTGGTGCGCTGCTGGAAGGCGAAGACAACGAGCCCGACCATGACAAGGAGCATGAGGGAGAGACCAACGATTCCCCACCGGAGCCTGTTCGCCCGGTGCCTCGCCTCGGCGAGCTTTCTGTCCGCCTCCGTGCGCTCCTCGACGAGGCGCCTCTCGGACTCGATGCGCAGCCTCTCCGCCTCTGCAAGCTCCTGGGTCCGCACATAGCGGGCCCGCCAGTCGACGATGGCCCCTGCGAGCACGTCGTGGAAGATCTCGTAGCGGGGCAGGCCCGGCTGGTCGAGGGGAGGCGCCACCGGACGGAGGATGCGCACCCCCGTGCTCGAGAGCTTTTCGAGGATAGGCTCGAGGAACGAGGTCGAGATCTGCGCGTACTCCGCGAGATCGGAGGCGGCATGGGCGATCTTCGTGCCTGAGGGGGTGACGAGGTAGCGGAAGATACGGGCAGAGGCGTCCTGCTCGTCAGGAGGCAGGGTGTTCATCGTCGTGTCGAGGTGGGTGCGGACGATCCGCTCGGCCCCCCCGAGGCGCTCGAGGGTGGCAAGGCGGAGGAAGGGAGTGGGGGAGGCTTCGGCCTCTTCGTCCCAGAGGCGGGTCATGACGAGCTGGAGGTAGGGCGTCTCTATCCGCGATTCATTGGCGCCGTCGACGACGCCGCGGCCTGCGGCTCCGAGCATGACCTGTCCCGTCTTGATCTGGTCGAGTATCGCCTCGACGAGCGAGGGTTCGATGGACGCATCGGCTCTATGGAGGCGGTTGTACTCGGCGATCGGCAGTTCGATGGCGCTTCGCGCCGCTGCCCGGTCGAGGTGATCGATGCGGAGGTAGTTCTCGAAGAGGCTCGGAATGCGCCCCTTGAAGCGGTCGAGCTTCGCGAGGGCGTCTTCGCGCACGCTGATGAGGAAGCTCGTGCGCAGGTCCTGGCGGTTGACCGCCCGGGGGAACTCGACGGCGAAGGTCCCTTCGCCGTCCTCCTGGGAGTGGTAGAGAAAGTACTCCTCGAACTGGTCGAGGATGATGATGAGGTCCCCCTCGATCCGCTCGCTCCAGAAGCGCAAGGTGTCGATGAGGGAGCCCTTTCCTGGTTCATTCGTTGTGTATCCGGGGGAGAAGGAGGCCACCCCTTTCGCCACCTCGGCAGAAAGGGACGCGATCGGGTCGTCGCGCCACGCGCTGAAGACGACGACCGCGAACTCGGGGGTGCCCCGTTCGATGAGGTTCTCTTGGGCAAGGGCGTGAAGGTGGCGCACGACCCCTGCGCGGAGCACGGAGCTCTTGCCCACCCCGCTCGGCCCGTAGAGGAGCGTGAGCCGGGAGGCCATGAGGTTCGCGCTGATGATCTCGGCCTCCGCCTCGCGCCCGAAGAAGAAGGGCGCGTCGGCCTCGTCGTAGGGCATGAGCCCCTTGTAGGGTCGCTCACCCATAGGTCCTCACGTCTCTCAGGCGCTCATAAAGGCCGGTGACGTACTCTTCGAGGGGCACGTTGAAGACGTCCACCTCGCGTTTCCGCCAGAAGTCCCTCTCCATGGGCTCCATCTTCCCGAGGACCGCCCACGACTTGTAGGTGAGCTTCTGCTCGCCCCAGATGCGGTGGAGGATGACGCGCAGGTTCCAGTCGCGTAAGGAATAGCCGAGGAAGAGAAAGTGGCTCTTGCGCAGCTTGGCGGCGAGGGTGACGGGGAGAAGGTTGGAGATGTCCGTGCGGGTCAGGTAGTTGATGTAGTCGTCTTCCGTGATCACGAAGGAGTCCCACAGGGCGCCTGCCCGGTCGACCGCGCCGTGGATCTTCAGGATGACCGACCGCTGGTCGAGGGAGAGATTCCGGTACTCGTTGGGCCGCTCGATGACGCAGACGTCGCCCCCGGGCGAGAAGTGGAGGAACTTGCCGCGCTGCTCCCCCTCGGCGACGTATGAGACGAGATCGAAAGGCTCGTCGACGGCGCGGAAGGCGCGCTCGAGGGCGTCGTCGTAGTTGGTGGTAACGATGAGGGGGTAGCGGGGGGGATACCCCTTTTCCCGGAGTATGCCAGGCACCGAGGCGAAGTAACGGTGGAGGGGGGTGGGCTCGTAGTCGGCGTCGAGAACCGAGTGGAGCTCGTCATAGAGGGGACCCGAGCCATTTACCACCGAGACGTACTGGGAGACATGGGCGAGGTCGCGGGGCGCGCTCGGGGGATATTCGAAGTTCCGGGCGAGGTGCTCTGCCAGTTCTCGAGCTGGAGGGCAGGGTGTCGGACCCGTGGTACGCCCACTTCTTGTCGGAGGGACGGCCGCAGAGGTTGGCGCCTTCTCCGAGAAAGGCGACGACGCGGCCCTCGACGATCGTCTTGATGATCGCGTCGTAGTGGGCGTCCAGCGACTCCGAAGTCACGTGCGGGGCCTTTCTCTCACCGATCACCTTGCCCGCGGATTGGGGGTCGGTGAGGACTTTGTAGACGCGGACCGGCTCCGCGATGTTCTTCACCGCCTGCTCGCCCCGGAACTCGTACCCGAGGTTGAGCTTATTCCTCACCTGATCGAAGGCAGTTCCGGAGATACAGACGCCCCCGGCCTCCGCGAGACCCTCCAGTCGTGCCGCGATGTTGACGCCGTCGCCGTAGAGCTTCTCCTCCTCCTCGACCACGTCTCCGAGGTTCACCCCGATCCTGAACTCCATCCGTCTGTTCTCCGGCAGTGCGGAGTTCTTGATACCCAGTTCCTTCTGTATCTCCACCGCGCACTGCACCGCATCGACCACGCTGCCGAACTCGGCGAGGAGGTTATCTCCGGGGGCGTCGACTACCCGGCCGCGGTGCCGAAGGATGAGCTCAGACATCAGCCCTTTGTGGGCGTGGAGGGTCCGAATGGTGCCGAGCTCGTCCTCGCCGAGGAGGCGGCTGTAACCCTTCACATCGGTGCTGAGGATGGCGGCGAGCTTACGTTTGACTTCTTGGGTGGTCACGGAATCTCTCCTAGAAGCCGCCAGACAAGGGATGAACTTAATGAAAATCGTCTATGTTCTTTCTAAACAAGTACTTGTTCTGTTCGGAAATGTCAACAGGAATGGCCGTGGTTCACTACTTCTGGTTGCCATACCATTTCCACTGGCCGTTCTCTTTGATGATTTGCTGGAAGAACATAGGTATCTTCACCGCGTCGGCGTCGCCTTTTGCTTTTCGTAGCCAGAATCCGTCCACGTAGGCCTTGTCTCCCCGAGGCTCGAAAACCGTCACGGTCGGCTCAAATGAAATGATGCCCCGCTGGTTGGCAGGATCATTCCGAAGCCCCGGTTCGACAAATGCTTTGCCCATGTCACCCCAAAGAAACCGATCCGAGAAATGGGCCATGACTGTCTTTAGATCGCCGCTCAGCACGTCGATGCGGTACATGTCAAGAAACGCCCTGACATCGGGGGGCACGTTCACCGGCTCTTCCCTGCCAGGCTGAAAGGTGAGGGAATAGGCGATCCTTCTTAAGTCCTCCCCTATCCTTCCCTTGTCGTCATCCAGGTGGATCGCCACCCATACCAACCCTTTCTTCGTCATCAATCCGAAATCGTTCACCTTGCGACTACTAATCTTACTGACATATTCGATCTCTCGCTCCCAAGCCGGCGTGCCGTCCTTCAACTGGGAGGGCTTGTCGGAGAGGACCTTGATGTCCGTGCCCGCCTGCAGATACATAGGCATGTCCCACTTGGCCCAATCCTCTAAGGGGAGAGGGACATAAAAGACAACAATCGTGAGTGCGGGCAGAAAGGTACTCGAGGGTAATTCCGGTCGGGCCACCCCGACGTGAAAAACAGAGAATGGCCCGAGCAAAGGCGCCTCCCCCCACTGAAGCCGTGAAAAAATGCAATCTGGCAAACCCCTTTCTCCCCCTTTTGTGGCTAACTCCAGACGTCAATCAGTGTGCAGTGCCGCTGTTACGGAAAAGCATTACGATCTCCCGGCAGCTCATAGGTACCACCACCCCGGCCGCCTGTCATTGCTCTCGTGCGCGCCGTTTCTGTTACTACTTCTTTCTGTCTCGGCATCCGTTACACTCCTGCCTGCGCCAGTCTCGGTCTCCAGCAGAGACGGATCCACTGCTGGATGTTATAGGTGAGACAGGCCCAGAGGGCTTCCATCCCTACCTTGAGGAGCCCCCGGAGACGGAACTGCCTGAGGCCTATCCTCTCCTTGATCCAGGCATGGGGGAATTCGGCGATTGCCGCCCGCTGCTTGTAGATCTCCTTCGCCTCTTTCGTTTTCATCTTCTCCGTGAAGGAGACGATTGCCGGGTCATCGACACGCCGCACGACCGTACGCATGTTTGCCTTCCCGGGACAGCACTTCTCCCTATGGGGACAGGACACGCAGTCTTTCCTGCGGCTCCGGTACATATGGTTCGTCCGTCCGGCGCGCTTGACTCGTCCGTTGCGCCGCAGGATCTTTCCCTCCGGACAGGTGTAGGTGTCGCTCGTCTCATCGTAGGTAAAGTGTTCGGGACGGAAGGCAGCATCCACTCCCCGCTGTTTAAAGCTGCCGGCCGTCTGGGTGGCCCGGTCCGTGACGGGCCCGATGAAGTCTATGCCTGATGCGTCCATGGCGACGACGTTCTCCCAACTGGTGTAGCCCCCGTCGGCCACCATGTGCCGGGGGACCTCCCCGAGATTCTTTTCTATCCGTTCAACCGCGGGCATGAGCTCTTGAGTGTCATCGGGACGTTGGCTTACCCCTACGCCGATGATGATTCCCGCGACGGCATCGGTCGACAGCTGCACGTTGTAGGCGGGGACACGGCCTCCGTCCCACTGTTTCATGATGCGGGCATCCGGGTCGGTCATGCTCGCCCTGGCTTCCTTCTTTTCTTCACCCGGCTTCGTCTCTCTGATCTTCTCCAGTTCTTGAAGGGCGTGCTCCATGCGTTCCTTCTTTTCTTTCACGGCCCGCTCCCGAGCCCTTTGCTCCCGGAGGCTCGCCTCCTCGTCGGGAGGAGTTTTTACCTGTTCCTCTGCCGCTCGAAGGTGCTCCCTGATCCTGGTTTCTCTCCGGAAGCTGTTGCTCCCCGCCAGGGCCTTCACCTTGGTGCCGTCGTGCATGACGCGCTCCAGGGTGATGAGGCCTTCGGCGCTCATGATGCCGAGCACCTCCACGAAGAGCCGGTCGAGGGAACCTTTATGGGAAGAGCGGAAATCGGCGAGGGTGTGGTAGTTGACGGGCTCCATGCCGGTGAGCCACTGGTAGGCGGGATCGTAGTCGCAGAGACGGGAGATCTCCCTCGCGGAGCCCGTGCCTTTGCTGTAGGCATAGATCCAGAGGCAGAGGAGCAGCCGCGGGTCGAAGGCCGTGCATCCTGCCTTTCCCTCCACCGCGTGGATGGTCTCGTAGTAGGCGGTGAGGTCGAGATGGCCCGTAAACTCCCAGATCGCCCGCGCCTCGTGGTCTAAAGGGACAAGCGCTTCCACATCGACAGGCTTAAGGAGAAGCTGCTTCCGATTGATCGTCTTCAGCCGTGGTGCCGGCTCGCTCTCGGGCAACTCGCCGGGCCTACTTCCCTTGACGGTCTCGAAGCCCGGCAGTTCATCCACGGGACGTCTCCTTCGTGTGCCGCTTGATGATCAACGTCTCCTTGTCCTCCACGATCCATTCGATCGTCTCCCCCTTTTCCATCTCGAGCGCCTGGGCAAGGGGAGCGGGGCAGATGAGGTAGTACTGCCTCTGGTCGTTCGAGCCTCTCCGGATCACCTGTACCTTTGAGATATAGCCCATGGACGGTCCTCCTTACTGGTGTATGGAGGATATAGATCATAGTTATGTAACTATGTCAAGGAAAATCTTCCCTGGAGAGTAATGCCTCAGTCTTCCTCTCAGTTCTGAAATAGGCTTGCGTTCAATACCCTGCCTGTGGTACATCAATGCATCATGGGAATAGAAATCCGTTATCGGGGCAGGGTGTATACGGAACGGGACTTGGAAGACGTCCGGGAGATCATTGCCCGGAATCCTGGAACCAGCCGGTTCTTTCTCTCAAAAGAACTCTGCCATCTCTGGAACTGGACGCAGCCGAACGGGACGCCCAAGGACATGGTCTGCCGGGGGCTCATGCTTATGCTTGACCGGGAGGGGCTCATCGCCCTTCCCGTCAGAAAGCGGGAGCTTCCGTGGCTCTCTGTCGAAAGAGCCGCGCCGCCGGAGAGAGAAGTGGACACGGCCCCTTGCGCCGGTCCTCTTTCCACTCTTGCGCCGCTCGATCTGTCCATGGTCCGGCGCACCCCGGATGAGCGGCTTTATAAGAGCCTCATTCACCGCTGGCACTACCTGGGCTACGCCCAGCCCGTCGGCGAGCACCTGGAGTACGTCGCCTTCTCAGGGGGAAGACCCGTCGCCTGCATAGGCTTCTCGTCCGCTCCCCGCCATATTGGGGTGCGGGACAGGCATCTCGGATGGACAAAAGAGGAACGGATCGCCAACCTCCACAAGATCGTGGTGAACACCCGGTTTCTTATTCTCCCCTGGGTTAAGGTTCCTCACCTGGCCTCGCATCTTCTGGGGCAGATTGCAAAGAGAATATCCCGAGACTGGGAGCGCGTCTACCGCCATTCGATCGTATGGCTTGAGACCTTCGTCGACCCCGAGAGGGGATTTAAGGGGACCTGTTATAAGGCCGCCGGCTGGAGCCGCCTGGGACTTACCACGGGCAGGGGCAAGAACGACAATGCGAAAAAGCCTAATCGAAGTCTCAAGTATGTCTTCGGCCGTCCCCTGGTCAAAGACTTCAGAAAGGCCCTCTATGGCATACTGTAAGGACTGCATCGAGAAAGACCTGAAGATCACGGAGCTTCAAGAGACCGTCAAGGGCCTTAAGGCTCAACTTCGATACCGGGAAAGAAAAGAGGAAGATGGAGCCTTCGGCCTTTCCACCCCTTCATCCAAGAAGCCCTTCAAGGAGAATGCCTCCGAAGAGAAAACACACAAAAAGGGAGGGGCGGTTCCGGGCCATACGGGACACGGCAGAACCTCCCTCACGGAAGAGACCGCCGATCTCGTGATCGACAGGGATGCAGGCGAGGTCTGTCCCGAGTGCGGGATCCCGCTCGTTCCGCATAGGGAAACGACGCGCACGGTCATCGACAATGCTCCCCGGGAACCGAAGAAGATGCTGTACCGCCTTCATGATAAAGTGTGCCCGAACTGCAAGAAGAAGTTCAAAGCGAAGGCCCCTGTCCTTCCGAGAAGTCTCTACGGGAATCATCTCACTGCGCAGGTCGCCGTCATGCACTACTTCCACGGCATCCCCATGGGGAGAATCTGCGAGATGACCGCCGTCAACCTGGGAAGTCTGGTCGATATCTTCCACCGCCTGGGCAGGTACTTTGCGCCGTGCATGGAAGCCTTGAAGAACGCCTACCGGCAGGACCCGGCGAAGCATGCCGATGAAACGGGCTGGAGAAACGACGGACAGTCGGGCTACGCGTGGCTCTTCTGCACGGGCCTTTTGAGCATCTTCCTGTTCAAGAACACCAGATCTTCCTCTATCCCGAGAGGCGTCTTCGGAAACGAGAGCCTCCCCGGCGTACTCGTGGTGGACCGGTATAATGGCTACAACAAGCTGCCCGTCAAGCTCCAGTACTGTTATGCCCATCTCCTCCGGGATCTGGAAAAACTGGGAAAGGACTTCCTTGATGAGGAAGAGGTGAAATCCTTTGCCGGCACGCTGATCCTTCTTCTTGCGCAGGCCATGCACCTCAACTCGCAGAACATACCCGACAAAGAATACTATCGCAAGGCCAAGAAGCTCAGGAAAGAAATCATGAAGGTTTGCAGAAGTCCCGCCCGGCACTTGGGCATCCGGGCATTCCAGGATATCTTTGTCGCTCATGGGGACCGGTTGTTCCATTGGGTCGAAGACAGACGGGTCCCTGCTCACAACAACCGTGCCGAGAGAGAGCTGCGTCCCACTGTCATTGCCAGAAAGGTGAGTTTCGGTTCAAGCTCAGATGCCGGTGCGGAGACGCGATCGATCCTCATGTCGGTACTCCACACGCTCAACAAAGGGAGAGGGAAAGGTTCCCTCGAATCGGTCTTCAAGGAAATCCTCGATCGAATTGCAGATGACCTTACCGTTGACGTCGCCTCACTGATCCTGCCCGCTCAAAAGCTGGCCTGAGGAAGACTGAGCGGTTACCCTGGAGAACGATTTTTTCACAGCTTCACTCCTTGGGATAGGACACGGTGAAGGCTGGCCACCCGTTGACGTAGAGGCCGGGGGTAGGCGTCGGGCTGATGAAGGTGGGTTTCAGGTCAGTGCCGGGAGCCTGGGCGTGGGCAGGAGTCGATAAGGCTCCCATCAAGACCATCCTTGCCATGATGAGTGATAAGACTATGAGCCTTTTCATAGGTGCTCCTTCGGTATGTTCTTGTCTGCTGGCTCCTGGTGGACGTTCACCGTGCTTTTGACCCCCCCCTCTATCTCTCCACCCGTGTCCTCACTACTTCTGGTTACCATACCATTTCCACTCGCCGTGTTCGTTGATGATCTGCTGGAACACCATAGGCATCTTCAGAGCGCTGGCGTCGCCTTTTGCCTTTGATAGAAAGAATCCGTCGATGTAGGCCTTGTCTCCGTGAGGCTCGAAGACCGTCACGGTTGGCTCGCATGAAATGGTGTCCAGATGAAGGGGAGAGGTAGGATCATCACGCCAGTACTGTTCGAGAAGTGCTTTGTTCACACTGGAGTAAAGAAACCGATCCGAGAAATGGGCCATGAGTGTCCCTACCTCATGGCTCCCCAGATCGGCGCAGTACATGGTAAGAAACGCCCGGACATCGGGGGGCACCTGTACGGGCCTCTCCCTGTCCGGCAGAAAGGTGAGGGAATAGTCGATCCTTTTCAGGTCGTCCCCTATCTTTTTGTCGTCGGTCAGTCCGGCGACGATCCACATCAAGTCTTTCTTCGTCGCCAACCAGAAGCCGTTCACCTTGGGACCGTTCTTGAAGACCCATTCGTATTGTACCTCCCGCGCCGGGCTGCCATCCTTCAGCCGGGAGGGTTTGTCGGAGAGGATCTTGATGTCCGTGGCCATCTCTAGCCAGACAGGCATGCATAACTTGGCCCAATCCTCTAGGGGGAGAGGGCTCAGAACAACGCCCACGGCGAGTGAAGGTAGATAGTCATACACGGGTACATCAGGCCGGTGCACCCCGACAAAGAAAACAGCCCCTGGCAAGTGGCGCTGCTCCGTCCACTCCTTGGGGTAAGAAATGGTAAAAGGGGGCCACCCGTTGACATAGAGGCCTGGCGTCGGGCTGATGAAGGTGGGCTTCAGGTCATTTGGCGGAACCTGTGCGTGAGCGGGGGTGGAGGAGGCCGCCATCAGCAGCATCCCTGCCATGGTGAGTGACAGGACGATGAGTTTTTTCATAGGTGCTCCTTCGTATCTTGCTTTCCTGGGTGCCTCAGGGGACCTCCATTCGGCATTGCCACTTTACCACCCATTCTGGGTTTCCCGCTGCGACGGCTCAGTATCCCCCGACGTGACTCCAGGACGGGGCAAATCTTTTCCCTGCCCATGCTCCACCTCTGTCTGCCTAATTCCCTCCCGGGCCGGGGTGCCAGGAGATCGCCTCCCTCTGGTTGCCATACACCTTCCACTCGCCGTTCTCTTTGATGATCGAGGTGCCTAATAGTGGATATCTTCCCCCGTTGACGCTCGCGAATCCTGCGAGATAGACTTTGTCACCCGCTGCTTCGAAGTCGGTGACACTTATCTCATATGACGTTATGGACCCGATAAACTGTCTCCACAACCGCTCGATGTCCCCCTTCTTTGCTCCGGAGTCGAGAAATCTGTCGGAGTAATAGGTCATGACTTTTGCGAGATCGTGACTTAACGCGTCGCTACTAAACTTGTCAAGGAATTCCCGGATATCCGGGGGCACCTTCACCGGCTCGTCCTTGCGGGGCTCGTACTGGAGGGAATAGGGAATACCCTTCAGGTCCTCTCCTATCTTCGCCATGTCCGACCCCACGGCCGTGTCGACTAATGTACCGCCCCTCATCGTCGCAAGGAAGAAACAATACCCCGGTACGCCGTTAATGACCATCTGGATCTCAACCTCCCGGGCCGAGGTGCCATCCCGCAGTTGGGACGGTTTGTCGCTCACGACGGTTACGTCTTTGGCCATGACCTTGAAAAAAGACACCCAGAGATCAGCGACCTTGTCTAAAGGGACCGGGCTTGGACCGGCGTGGACTACGAAGAAAGGCTGGGGCGGGGGTCCGGGAGCCGTAGCGCGGAAGATCTCCTGGGGGAGAAGGTGTCCCTCTACCCAGTCCTTCGGATAGTGGACGGTGAACCTCGGCCAGCCGTTCACATAGGTGCCAGGGACGAGGTGGTAGAAGGTGGGCTTGTCGTCCTTCGCAGAGTCCTGAGCGCGACCCGGGGCGACGGAACCCCAGGCCAAGAACATGGCGGTTGTGATTACCGATAGGACGATGAGCCTTTTCATGGGTGCTCCTTCGCGTGTCAGTTTTGTGATGCCCTCAGTCCTCCACCTTAGGCTCGCTACTTCTGATTGCCGAACCATTTCCACTGGCCGTGTTCGTTGACGATCTGCTGGAAGCCCATAGGCGCCTTCACCGCGATGGGGTCGCCTTTTTCCTTGTAAAGCCAGAATCCGTCCACGTAGGCCTTGTCACCCCGGGGCTCAAAAACCGTCACGGTTGGCATGGAAATAGTGGCGCCTTTCTGGATGAGAAGACCAAGATAACTCCGCAACGATTTTTCGTAATATGCTTTGTTCGCGCCGGAGTGACGAAACCGATCCGAGTAATGGGCCATGATTGTCTTTACATCATGGCTCCCTATGTCGTTGCAGTACATGTCAAGAAACGCCCGAACATCGGGGGGTACGTTTACCGGCTTCTCCCTGTCCGGCTGAAAGGTGAGGGAATAGGCAATCATTTTCACGTCCTCCCCGAGCTTCCCCTCGTCGGCGTCCACTAAGATCGTGACCCATGTCATCTCTTTCTTCGTCGCCAATAGCAAGTCATTCCTCTTGGTGCCCTGATAGACACATTCAACTTCTACCTCTCGGGCAGGGGTGCCATCCTCCAACTTAGAGGGCCTGTCCGAGAGGACCTTGATGTCCGTAAAAGGCGCTACCCAGACAGACATGAATGCCTGGACCGCATACTCTAAGGGGCTAAGGTCTGGAAAGACACGGATCTGAGAGTGCGGGGGGTAATTCCGGCCGTGCCGCCCCGGCGGCAAGAACAACGTTTGGTTCGACGGCAGGCATCTCCACCCACTCTTTGGGGTAGGACACGGTGAAAGCAGGCCACCCGTTGACGTAGAGACCGGGGGTGGGACTGATGAACGTGGGCTTCAGGTCATTTGCGGGGCTCTGCGCCTGGGTGGGAGTGGAGAAGCCTCAGTCAACACCATCCCTGCGATGATGAGCGATAAGACCATGAGCCTCCCGCTTCTCATAGGTACTCTCCCGTCCCCCCGTGTCCTCGCTACTTCTGGTTGCCGTACCACTTCCACTCGTCGTTCTCCTTGATGAGCTGGTTATCAGCGATAGGAGGGGTGGGAGAAGGGTCGCCGCTCTTGAGCTTTCCCGCGTAGAAGCCCGCAAGGTACGCCTTGTCCCCCTGAGGTACATACATCGTGACCGTGACCTCGTTTGATGTGACGCCTGCGGTGATGGGAGACATAGGAGAGTACCGGTACCACAGGTCCAGGTCCCCCTTCTTCATGCCGTTATAAAGGAATCGGTCCGAGAAGTTGGTCATGACCTTGGCCGCATCCCCGCTGTCTACGTCCTTGGAGTACTTGTCGAGGAACTCCCGGACATCGGGAGGGAGTTTCACCGGCTCCTGCTTCTCCTGGGGTACCTTCAGGGAATAGGCGATGCGTTTGAGATCGTCCCCTATCATCCCCTGGTCATGGTCCATACTGACCCAGATCCATATGCCGTCTTTCTGTGTTGCAAGGAGGAAGGTGTTCGACTTCGGCCCGCTCGGGGGGACCCACTCGATCTCTGCCTCCTGGGCGGGGGTGTCGTCCTGCAGCTTTGAGGGCTTGTCATAGAGCACCTTGACGTCCTTGCGGCCCATCTGTCCGAAGATCATGGCGACCATGCTCGCTGAACCGCTTATGTCACCGGGGTTCGGAAATGCCGCAATCACCAGCGCCGGGGAAGGAGGCAGAGACGGTCTGGGGGCCGCGGTGTGCAGGACCATGCCGGGCATGAGGGGCTGTTCTACTGCCCACTCCTTCGGGTAGGAGACACTGAAAAGGGGCCACCCGTTCACGTAAAGACCAGGGGTAGGACTTAAGAACGTGGGCTTCGCAACGACTCCGGCACTCTGGCAGCCCCCTGCCGCTAACATCACGGCCATGATCAATGAAACTACGACGAGCTTCTTCATAGGTCCTCCTTTCGCGTGTCGCCTTCTTGACGCCTCTGGGCGGGCCTCACTGCCTTTCGACCCGCCCTCCAGTTCTCCACCCGTGACTCACTACTTCTGATTGCCGAACCACTTCCACTCGCCGTGTTCGTTGATGATCTGCTGGAACTCCATAGGTGTCTTCAGGGCGTTGGTGTCGCCTTTTGCCTTTTCTAACAGAAATCCGTCCACGTAGGCCCTGTCTCCGTGAGCCTCGAAGACCGTCGCGGTTGCCTCGCATGAAGTGACACCGCGTTGGATGGGTAAGGAAGGATTATTCCGAAAGAGCTGTTCCATAAGCGGCTTGCTTACAGCAGAGTGCCGAAACCGATCCGAGTAGTGAGCCATGATGGTCTTTACATCGTGGCTCACCAGGTCGGCGCAGTACATATCAAGAAACGCCTGGACATCGGGAGGCACTTTCACTGGCTTTTCCCTGCCCGGCTGAAAGGTGAGGGAATAGGCAATCCTTTTCAGGTCTTCCCCTATCCTTTTGTCGTCGGTCAGCATGATCGAGATCCAAGCCAAGTCTTTCTTTGTCGTCAATAGGAAGCCGTAATACTTGGGAGCGTTTTTGATGCTCCTCTGCAGGACATCGAATTTGGGGACATACTCGAACTCAATCTCCCGGGCCGCGGTGCCATCCTTCAACTGGGAGGGGTTGTCGGAGAGGGCCTTGATATCCGTGAAGACGGTTAACCAGCCAGGCATGAAGATCTTTGCCCAATCCTCCAGGGGGAGCGCGGTTCCAAGGACCATAATCGTGAGTACGGGTGAAGGGTATGAATCGGGACGGGTCCCCGCGACTTCAAGAACGGCTGTTGGCGCGAGAGGCAGCTCCCCCACTCCTTGGGATAAGAAACGGTAAATACAGGCCACCCGTTGACGTAGAGTCCCGGGGTCGGACTGATGAACGTGGGCTTCAGGTCGTTTGGGGGACTCTGGGCATGGGCGGGAGTGGAGAAGCCTGCCATCAACACTATCCCTGCCATGATGAGTGATAACCCGATGAGCCTTTTCATAGGTACTCTCCCGTGTGTCCTCGCTACTTCTGGTTGCCGTACCACTTCCACTGGCCGTGCTCGTTGATGATCTGCTGGAAGTAGATAGGCAGCTTCACAGCATTGGCGTCGCCTTTTGTCTTTGTCAGCCAGAATCCGTCCAGGTAGGCTTTGTCTCCCCTGGGCTCGAAGGCCGTGACGGTTGCCTCGCATGAGATGCTGCCCCCGTTGATAGGAGAGGTAGGATCATTCCGCCAAAAACGTTCCATGTATGGTTTGCTCGCGCCAGAGTATAGAAACCGATCCGAGAAATGGGCCATTATTGCCTTGAGATCGCGGCTCACCATGTCAGCGCAATTCATGTCGAGAAACGCCGGGACATCGGGGGGCATTTGCACCGGCTCTTCCCTGCCCTGCAGAAAGGTGAGGGAATAGGCAATCCTTTTCAGATCCTCCCCTATCTTTGCCCTGTCGTCGGTCAGTATGATGTTGAACCACATCAAGCCTTTCTTTGTCGCCAATAGCAAGTCGTTCAACTTGCGACCGTCTTTGGTGACATATTCGACTTCTATCTCCCGGGCCGGGGTGCCATCCTTCAACTGGGAGGGCTTGTCGGAGAGGACCTTGATGTCCGTGTAGTACTCTACCCAGACAGGCATGACTACCTTGGCCCACTCCTCTAAGGGGAGAGGGGTTGGAAAGACGACAATCGTGAGGACGGGTGAGGGAGGTAAACCCGGTCGGGTTCCCCCCGCCTCAAAGACTGTTGCTACCCCCGGAGGCAGTTCTACCCACTCCTTTGGGTAAGACACGGTGAAGGCGGGCCATCCGTTGACGTAGAGGCCGGGGGTAGGACTGATGAAGGTGGGCTTAAGGTCGTTTGGGGGAGTCTGGGCGTGGGTGGGAGTGGAGATGCCTGCCGACAACACCATCCCTGCCATGACGAGTGATAGGACCATGAGCTTCTTCATCGGCGCCCCCCTTCGCGTGTTGTTTTCCCGTTGCCTCCGGAGTGGGCTTTCACCCGGCATTTCCACCCACCTTTAGTTCTCCACCCCTATGACTCACTACTTTTGATTACCAAACCACTTCCACTGGCCGTGTTCGTTGATGATCTGCTGGAACATCATAGGTGACTTCAGAGCGCTCGCATCACCTTTTGCCTTGCCTAGGAAGAATCCGTCGATGTAGGCTTTGTCTCCCCGAGACTCAAAGACCGTCACGATCGCCTCCAATGAAATGATGTCCTTGCGGATGGGAGAGGTAGGGTCATTCCGCATAAACTGTTCCGTAAATGCCTTGCCCTGGCCAGAGTGAAGAAACCGATCCGAGAAATGGGCCATGATTGCCTTTGGATCATGGCCCATTAGGTCGACACAGTACATGTCAAGAAACGCCAGGACATCGGGGGGCGCTTTCACTGGCTCTTCCCTGCCCGGCTGAAAGGTGAGGGAATAGGGATACTTCTTCAGGTCCTCCCCTATCCTTCCCTCGGCGCTGCCCAGCTGGATCGCGACCCACGCCAGGTCTTTCTTCGTCATCAGCCAGAAGTTGGTCATCTTGCGACCACTCGTCTTCTCCACAGACTCTATCTCTACCTCCCGGGCCGGGATACCATCTTTCAACTGGGAGGGCTTGTCGGAGAGGATTTTGACGTCTGTGGTGAACTGCACATAGAAAGGCATGTATATCTTGGCCCAGTCCTCTATGGGGAAAGGGTATGTTAGGACATCAATCGTGAGCATGAATAAGGGGGGTAGATCCGGTCGGGGCACCCCGACGCAAAACGCAGCTGCTCCTGCCTCGAGAGGCACCTCCACCCACTCCTTGGGGTACGAAACGGTGAAGGCTGGCCACCCGTTGACGTAGAGGCCGGGGGTCGGACTGATGAACGTAGGCTTCAGGTCGTTTGCGGGAGTCTGAGCATGAGCGAGAGCGGCCACCAACAGTATTACGGCCATGATCATTGCGAGGACGATGAGCTTCTTCATGGGGCCTCCTCTACCCTGCGCGTCGCAAGGATCTGCTTTCACCCACTGGAAAGATCCGTCATTGATGGCGATGCTATCTTTGTTGGAGATCTACTGCGATGGTATCAGTGATCTGCTGCACTTGTCAACCAACATCCTTGGTCGTGAAGACAATCTTTTGTAGCAGAGGCTCAGGTCAGCCATGCCGGGCCATGCTGGTACTCGATTGCCGTTCGAAAGAGAGCGTGCTTGCCGTGTCGCGCATTTGTTCGGTTATCAGGAGGAAGTACAAGGTGACGCTGCCACCTCCAAATGTGCAACCTCAACTCATTCATGAAGGTGGTTGGAGTTGCCCGGTGAAAGCGAGTACCGCCGTCGGCCGGATAACCCTTCAGCCATTCAGGACTTGTCTCTGTATCTTTTGTTGATCGGCATGTTCCTTGAGATGTACAATGTAAGAAAGGACAAACCACGAAAGGCTCTTCCTTGAGGGAAATCCCCCGAGGTGGATGATCCTTAGGGAACACGCTCCATGGGAGGGTGCCATGAGTAAGGCAGCACAGTGTAGACGCTGCGTAGCGGCTCCTCGGTCCATGAGGCGCCACACGAGACGAGCCTGGTCACTTCTTTTTGCCTCTGCTCTCCTGAGCCTCAACCTATTCTGCCTCTGCTTTGCCACTCTCTCCCATGCGGAGTGGATCGCTGTCGTCCGTGACAGCGAGAAGGTCTTCTCTCTCGCCATCGACCCTACAAACACCCAGGTCGTCTATGCGTGCATCTGGCACCGTGGCGTGTTCAAGACCACCAACGGCGGCGCAAATTGGAAGGCGGGCAACGAGGGATTGGCGACTCCCAACGTTACCGGCCTCGCCATCGACCCCACGAATACCCAAATCCTCTACACGGGCAGCGAGGACGCGGGTGTGTTCAAGACCACCAACGGCGGGATGAGCTGGAGCGCGGTGAGCACTGGCCTCAACGCCCGGGCCCGTGTCTTCTCTCTCGCCATCGACCCTGCAAACACCAGGATCGTTTATGCCGGCACGACGAATAACGGAGTATTCAAGACCACGAACGGCGGGGTGAGCTGGAGCGCGGTGAGCACGGGCCTGTCGAACACCGCCATACACGCCTTCGCCATCGACCCTGCAAACACCCAGATCGTCTACGCGGGAGCCAGCGACAGTGTATTCAAGACCACGAACGGAGGCACGAGCTGGGGCGCAGTCAACACAGACTTGACGGGTACCTATATCACCTCTCTTACCATCGACCCCACGAATACTCAAATCCTCTACACAGGCACCAGGGATGGCATGTTTAAGTCCACCAACGGCGGGATGAGCTGGAAGCCGGTTAACATGGGCCTGACCAGCACCCGCATCGGTTCTCTCGTCATCGACCCCACGAATACCCAAGTTCTCTATGCGGGCAGTGAAGACGCGGGCGTGTTCAAGACCACGAACGGCGGGGTGAGCTGGAAGCCGGTTAACATGGGCCTGACCAGCACCCGCATCGGTTCTCTCGCCATCGACCCCACGAATACCCAAGTTCTCTATGCGGGCAGTGAAGACGCGGGCGTATTCAAGACCACGAACGGCGGTATCGGAAGTGCGTCTGAGGGTGATGACACCAAGGGTGGCCGAGGCGGGCTCGAAAAGTAACACCCGAATGGGAGGTCAAGGTATTTAGCCCTTACAGCCTCTTGAAAAACTCCACTTCGTCCTCTGTAAGCGATAGCTTTCCCTCCATCCCGGTGCTGCCATAGCGATGTCCGTACTTTGTTCACCTACCCAATCGCGCATTTCCACATATCGAACAAAGTGAAGATTTCGCGTGAAAAGAGAGCATTATCGTCGTCGCAGGATCGAGGGCAGAGCCTTTTCGACCCTCCCTCCAGTTCTCCACCCGTGGCTCACTACTTCTGATTACCGAACCACTTCCACTGGCCGTGTTCGTTGATGATCTGCTGGAATTCGATAGGAGCTTCAGCAGCGTTGGCGTCGCCTTTTGCCTTTGTCAGCAAGAATCCGTCCACGTAGGCTTTGTCTCCCCTGGGCTCGAAAACCGTCACGGTTGCCTCGCATGAAATGCTACCCCCGTTGACGGGAGAGGCAGGATCATTCCGCCAAAAGCTGTTCCAAGTATGGTTTGCTCATGCCAGAGATAGAAACCGATCCGAGAAATGGGCCATCATTGCCTTTAGATCGTGGCTGACCATGTCAGCACACTACATGTCAAGAAATGCCCGGACATCGGGGGGCACGTTCACCGGCTCTTCCCTGCCTGGCAGAAAGGTGAGGGAATAGGCAATCCTCTTTCAGGTCCTCCCCTATCCTTGCCGTCGTCGCTCAGCCAGATCGATACCCAAGTCATGTCTTTCTTTGTCGCCAATAGCAGGCCGCCGCACTTGATAGGGTTCTTGACGCTGCTCCCCGTAATATCGATTTTGGGCACGTATTCGACTTCAACCTCCCGGGCCGGGGTGCCGTCCTTCAACTGGGAGGGCTTGTCGGAGAGGACCTTGATGTCCGTGAAGACGTTTACCCAGACAGGCATGATTATCTTGGCCCAATCCTCTAAGGGGAGTGGGGTCGGAAAAACAGCAATCGTGAGTACGGGTGAGGGGATGAATCCGGTCGGGCATCCCGGCGGCCATAAAAACACCTGCTGGCCCTGTCAGAGGCACCTCCGCCCACTCTTTGGGATAAGAAACCGTGAAGGCAGGCCACCCGTTGACGTAGAGGCCGGGCGTCGGCATCGGACTGATGAATGTGGGCTTCAGGTCGTTTGCGGGACTCTGTGCCTGGGTCGGAGTGGAGAAGCTCGCAACCAGCACCATCCCTGCTATGATGAGTGATAAGACCATGAGCTTCTTCATGGGTGCTCCTTCGCGTGTCAGTTTTGCGATGCCCTCAGTTTTCTACGTCTGACTCGCTACTTCTGGTCGCCGTACCACTTCCACTGGCCGTGTTCGTTGATGATCTGCTGGAACATCATAGGTGCCTTCAGAGCGATGGTGTCACCTTTTGCCTTTTGAAGATAGAATCCGTCGATGTAGGCCTTTTCTCCCCGAGGCTCGAAAACCGTCACGGTTGGCTCGAATGAAATGAGGCCCTGGCGGGCGGGAGAGTTAGGATCAGTCTGAAACCACAATTCCATACCTTTTTTGTTCCCGCCAGAGTGATGAAACCGATCCGAGAAATGCTCCATGAATGCCTTGACATCATGGCCCATCATGTCGGCGCGGTACATGTCAAGAAACGCCCGGACATCGGGGGGCACGCCTACCGGCTTTTCCCTGTCCGGCTGAAAGGTGAGGGAATGGGCAACCTTTTGCAGGTCTTCCCCTATCCTCTCCGGGTCGTCGCTCATCCAGATCGTGACCCATGTGAGGTCTTTCTTCGTCATCAATTCCAGGCCGTAATACTTGGGAGAGTTTTTGATACTGGGCCCCGTGAGATCGTATTTGGAGACAAATTCGAATTCGACCTCCCAGGCCGGGGTGCCATCCTTCAATTGGGAGGGTTTGTCGGAGAGCACCTTGATGTCTGTCCAGAGCTGTACCCACAGCGGCATGTGTAGCTTGGCCCACTCCTCTAAGGGGAGAGGGCTTGGAAAGACACTAATCGCGAGTACGGGTTGGGGCTCCCGGGCCGGTCCCCGCGGCATAAAAACATTTACTTGCCCTGCGGGGGCATCTCCGTCAACTCCTTGGGGTAGGAAACGGTGAAGGCGGGCCACCCGTTGACGTAGAGGCCGGGCGTTGGACTGATGAAGGTCGGCTTCAGGTCGGTTGCGGGACTCTGGGCGTGGACGAGAGCGGCCACCAACAGCATGACGGCCATGATCATTGCGAGGACGATGAGCTTTTTCATGGGTGCTCCTTCGGCATGTTCTTGTCCGGTGGCTCAGGGTGGACTTTCACTGCCTTTTCGACCCGCCCCTCCAGTTCACCACCTGCTGCTCGCTACTTCTGGTTGCCGAACCACTTCCACTGGCCGTGTTCGTTGATGATCTGCTGGAAACCCATAGGCATCTTCACGGCGTTGGCGTCGCCTTTTACCTTTTGTAGAAAGAATCCGTCCATGTAGGCCTTGTCTCCCCGAGGCTCGAAGACCGTCACGGTTGGCTCGCATGAAATGAGCCCTATGGATGGGAGAGGTAGGATCATTCCGAAACATTTGTTCGAAAATGCTTTGCCAAGCCGGAGTGAAACGAAACCGATCCGAGTAGTGGGCCATGATTGTCTTTACATCATGGCCCACTATGTCGGTGCACTACATGTCAAGAAACGCCCGGACGTCGGGGGGCACGTTTACCGGCTTCTCCCTGCCCTGCAGAAAGGTGAGTGAATAGGCAATCCCTTTAGTTCTTCCCCTATCTTTCCCCGGTCGTCGGTCAGGATGACCGCGACCCATGTCAGGTCTTTCTTCGTCGCCAATAGCAAGCCGTTATGCTTGGAAGCGTCTCTCATGCTCCTTTGCAGGACATCGACTTTGGGGACAAACTCGAATTCTACCTCCCGGGCCGGGGTGCCATCCTTCAACTGAGAGGGCTTGTCGGAGAGGACCTTGATGTCCGTGAAGACGTTTACCCAGGCAGGCATGTAGACCTTGGCCCAATCCTCTAAGGGGAAAGGGTTTACAAAGACTTGACCCTGGAGTACGGGTATGGGATATGAATCTGGACGGATCCCCGCGACTTCAAGAACAGCAAATGGCTGGAGAGGCACCTCCTCCCACTCTTTGGGGTAGGCCACGGTAAAAGGGGGCCACCCGTTGACGTAGAGGCCGGGCGTCGGCGTCGGACTGATAAACGTGGGCTTCAGGTCGGTTGAGGGAGTCTGAGCTTGGGTGAGAGTAACGGAGCTTCCTGTCAACAGCACGAGGGCCGTGAGGAGCGATGCAACGATCAGCTTTTTCATGGGGGCCTCCTTCGCGGAGAAACGTCGAGTACCACTCCTACGGCTTCTCGCCCGCTCGTTTCACTTCCAGAGAATAGAGGATCTTCTTCAAGTCGTCGCCTATCCTGCCATTCTCGCTCGTCAGGGCAGCAACGATGAGGGCGCCTTGGCCGTTCGTCGCGGCGAGCATCATGGTGTTGAGTTTTGCCCCGTCTCTCACCCACTCGAATTCCGCCTCACGGGCTGGAGCACCGTCTTTCAACTGCGAAGGCTTGTCATAGATCATTCTTACATTCGTGCCGAGATTCTTAAGTCCCATTGCCAGATTCTGCGCGGAATCCTCAAGAGGGGAGTAGAAGATTTGGACTGTGAGGTCAGGAAGGAACGTCGGCCCCGTCGCAGCAACGCACATCCGCATCACAGGACCACGGAGGGGCCGTTCTGCCCAATCGGCAGGGTAGGAGAGGGTGAAGGCCGGTGAACTGCTGACATACTCCTTGGTGTCCCGTTGGGCATTCTGTGCGTGCGAAACGGAGGCGCAGAATAATACAAGAAGAACGCTCAGCGCGATTCCCATTGTCCAGGTGATTCTCTTCATAGTGCCTCCTTTAGTGCACGTCCCCTGGATTCGAGCATCATGGGGCCACGATAACGTGAACTGTGTGACAAAACTGTGACACGAGGAGAAAGGACTTCGGCGTTGCTGCAACATAACCGGAGCGTGCTTCTCTGGGAGGGATGAGAAGGAGCGAAGGCTACATGAGCAGAGGCACCGCACATCAGGGACTCCTAACGCGCATAAGAAGGATCCGTCATTGATGGCCGTGCTATCGTTGTTTGAGGTCTACTGTCGATGGTAGCAGTGATCGCCATACATGTCAACCAACATCCTTGGTCGTGGTTGCATAAGAGTTTCAGGTCAGAGGTGTCAGGCTACGCTGATACGCGATTACCACCGGAAAGAGGGCGTTTTTTCGTGCCGCGCGTTCGCTCCATTACAGGAAGCATCGATCACAAAGCAACCTACCAATCGCGCATTCACCCGGGTCTGAGAAAATGAAGATTACTGAGAAAAAGAGTGCGTAAGATGGTCTACCCCGTTTTGACGGGAAAGAAGAAGTGGTAGGCTCATCTCCGGGTTTTCATGATAGTGGAATTCTCTACGCGGGGCGGACAGGGGACTGACCTGCCCCAGGATAGCCCGCAGAATGCCCCAGGATCGTTTTTTCAATCGAGGTATGGCTCGTCGTAAGGCGAGAAATGATCTCAGATGGTAGAGACGGGGAAGGCCACCCGGTGACGAGTGGCCTTCAGTGTCGGCGGGATACGGGTTGATTTACGCTATAGCCGATCCGCGTCTAGGATTTCCTTGTCTGGCCCTGGCTTTTCGCCCTGCCGAGCGTTACCTTTGGCCCGGCCTTGCCTCTAAGGTCGTTCCCGATCCGCCGATACTCATATAGTAATCATGTCCATCTTGAGTTTCAAGCCATCTTCTTCGTTCCGATGCTTCGTCCCACAGGTACCCGGGCAGCACCTATTCGATGGGACGAAGGCCAGAGGGAGGCTCAATCGATCCGGCCTTGTCGGCTTCGAGGAGGCGAAGCCTATCGCCCGGTATCGTCCTTACTTCTTCAAGGCCCTGTTAAGAGCGTTGCGAATCTCCGCCGCTTTCGCAGAGAAATCGCGCATCGACATAATTGGAGGACCCGCGTCGACCCACCCTCCAGTTCTTCACCTGCCGGCTCGCTACTTCTGGTTGCCGAACCATTTCCACTGGCCGTGCTCGTTGATGATCTGATAATTCACCATAGGTCCCTTCACGCCGTTGGCGTCGCCTTTTGCCTTTTGTAGAAAGAATCCGTCTAAGTAGGCTTTATCTCCCCGAGGCTCGAAAACCGTCACGATGGCCTCCCATGAAATGGCGCCTTGGTGGATGGGAGAGGTGGGATCGTTCCGCCACCACTGTTCGACAAATCCTTTGCTCATGCCAGAGTTGAGGAACCGATCCGAAACATGGGCCATGATTGCCTTGAGGTCATGGCTTTCTACGTCGGCACAATACATGTCAAGAAACGCCCGGACATCAGGGGGTACTTTCACCGGCGCTTCCCTGCCCGGCAGAAACGTGAGAGAATGGGCAATCCTTTTCACGTCCTCCCCGAGCTTCCCCTCTTCGGCGCCCAGTAGGATCGAGACCCATGTCAGGTCTTTCTTCGTTGCTAACAGCAAGCCGTTTGTCTTGGGACCGTTTTTGAAGACCCATTCGGTTTCTACCTCCCGGGCCGGTGTGCCATCCTTCAACTGGACGGGTTTGTCGGAGAGGACCTTGATGTCCCTGAAGTACTCTACCCAGACAGGCATGAACATCTTGGCCCAATCCTCTAAGGGGAGAGGGCTTGGACCGACAATAATCGAGAGTACGGGTGAGGGGGGCAAATCCGGGCGGGGCGCCCCGACCTGAAAAACAGCTCCCAATGTCGCGAGGCGCCTCCCCCCACTCCTTGGGGTAAGAAACGGTAAAGGCCGGCCACCCGTTGACGTACAGGCCGGGCGTCGGACTGATGAAGGTGGGCTTCAGGTCGTTTGTGGGACTCTGGGCGTGGGCGAGAGCGGCCGCTAACACCATGACGCCCATAATTATTGCGAGAACGATGAGCCTTTTCATGGGTGCTCCTTTGAGCGTGTTGCTTCCTGGCGGGTTCGGATGGCGTTTCCGCCTTGCCGCCCCACCCTGGGCTTGTTCCCGGTGCAGCGGGTCAGCTTCCCCCCTGGCGTGATTCTAGGGCAAGAGGCGGGCGTTTTCTCCGCCCAAATACCCCCTCTGCGTGCCTAGAGAAAGGGGATCGCCTCCCTCTGGTTGCCATACCATTTCCATTCACCGTTCTCTTTGATGATCGAGATCTCTTTTATCGGCAGCTTTCCAGAACTGGTGGTCGTGAATCCTGCAAGGTAGACCCTGTCGCCCGCCGGGATGAACTCGGTGATACTGATCTCAAAGGATTTGATAGAGTCGATAACCTGTCGAGTGGACTGCTCCGCTTCTTTCTTCGTTGTGCCTGAGTTCAGAAATCTGTCGGAGTAATGGGTCATGACTTTTGCGAGATCGTGACTCACCACGTCGCTGCTATACTTGTCGAGGAACTCACGGATATCGGCAGGCACTGTCACCGGCTTGTCCATGCCCGGCTCGTATCGGAGGGAATAGAGAATCGCCTTCAGGTCCTCTCCTATCTTGTGGGGCGCATACACGCCCATGTTGATCCAACAATCGTCCTTCTTCGTCCCAAGGGTCAACCAATGCTCCTCACCGTGCCACTGGATGTCAACCTCCCGGGCCGGGGTGCCGTCCCGCGTCTGGGACGGCTTGTCGCTTACGACAATCGCGTCTTTGTCCGCGGATCGCGCATAAAGCATAAGATAACTGGCAACCTTGTCCAACGAGATGGCCCGGAAGGGAGAAGGGCTTACGTGAAGTGCGGTAACCCCACGAGGGGGCCCGGGAATCCCTGCGCGAAAGACCTCCTGGGGGAGAAGGTGTCCCTCCGCCCAGTCCTTCGGATAATGGATGGTGAACCGCGGCCAGCCGTTCACGTAGGTGCCGGGGACCAAGTGGTAGAAGGTGGGCTTATCGTCCTTTGCGGAGTCTTGAGCGCAAGCGGGGGCGATGGGACCCCGGGCCAACAACATAACGGCGGTGATTACTGATAGGACGATGAGCTTCTTCATGGATGCTCCTTTCGCGTGCCGGTCTATGGTGCCTCCGGTTCTCCGCCTATGGCTCACTACTTCTGATTGCCGAACCACTTCCACTCGCCGTGTTCGTTGATGATCTGCTGGAAGCTCATGGGTTCCTTCAAAGCGTTCGGGTCGCCTTTTGCCTTTTCTGAAATGAATCCGTCCACGTAGGCTCTGTCTCCGTGAGGCTCGAAGACCGTCATGGTTGCCTCGCATGAAGTGACACCCCGCTGGATGGGAGAGGCAGGCTCATTGCGAAATATCTGCTCCATAAATGCTTTGCTCATACCAGAGAATCGAAAGCGATCCGAGTAGTGAGCCGTAATTGCCTTTACATCATGGCTCACTATGTCGGTGCAGTACATGTCGAGAAACGCCCGGACATCGGGGGGCACGCTTACCGGCTTCTCCCTGTCCGGCTCAAAGGTGAGGGAATAGGTAATCGTCTTGACGTCCTCAATAAGCTTCCCCTCGCCGTTCAGCATGACTATGACCCATGTGAGGTCTTTCTTCGTCATCAACAGCAGGCCGCTACCCTTGGAAAGGTTTTTTGACGCCGCCCCCGAGAGATCGACTTTGGGGACGAACTCGGCTTGCACTTCCCGGGCAGGGGTGCCATCCTTCAACTGGGAGGGTTTGTCGGAAAGGACCTTGATGTCCGTGAAGTAATTTACCCAAGTAGGCATGATGATCTTCGCCCAATCCTCTAAGGGGAGCGGGCTTGGGAAGACAGAAATCGTGAGTATGCGTGAAGGGAGTGAATCCGGACGGACCGCCGCGGCCTGAAAAACACTCGGCCCGGTCGTGGGTATCTCCACCCACTCTTTGGGATAGGACAAGGTAAAAGGGGGCCACCCGTTCACGTAGAGGCCGGGCGTCAGACTGATGAAGGTGGGCTTCGGGTCACTTGGGGGACTCTGGGCGTGGGCGAGAGCGGCCGCTAACACCATGACGCCCATAATTATTGCGAGGACGATGAGCCTTTTCATGGTACCTCCTCTATCCCGTGGATCGCATGGATCTGCTTTCACCCACGCGAGAGACCCGTCATTGATGCCCGCGCTATTTTGTTGGAGGTCTACAGCCGATGGTATCAGTGATCTCCTGTGCTTGTCAATGAACAAAGGTGATCGTGGAAGCTATCTTTCGCACAAGAGGTCCAGGCCGGATGTGTCGGGCTATGCTGGTACACGATTTCCAGTCGAAAGAGAGCATGTTCGCCGTGTCGCTCATTTGCTTGCTTTCAGGAAGCATCACACCTACAATCAGCGCATGGCCACTCTGGAGAAAAAGTAACGATTACGCCGAGAAGAAAGAGAGTCTGACCACCCGGCCCTTCAGGGTAGACCGATGAAATGCATCTGCAACAAGTATACCCACCCTGTGCCCCGTGGTCAGTTTGGGCCGGATCATTCAGCGCGGCCATCGGGAGTTTCCCATCGTACGTCGGGGTTTCTTCTCGCGACGACTGAGCTGGCGAATTTGATCCGTGCGTGGGAGTCAATTCTCACGCCAAGTGCCCTGCACCAAGCGGGAAACTCAACCGGATCGAGGTAGACTTTCTCGACGGTCCATCCCTGGGCGGCGAAGAGGGAGACGCTCTTTTCAGCGTGCTCGATCCATTCTTCGAAGGACTCGGGTAGCTCATGACCATCGGCGGAGATATGCTTTAGCAGAACGTAGTCGGCGGCTGAATGATACCAGGCCACGCAGGTATGTTTGGGAAGTGCCATTTTCCCTCCGTATTATTCGATCTTGCCCGCCTCACATAGCCCTGACCGGGTCCCGCCCCCCAATAATGTTAAGGGACGAGTGTTCTCGCAGAGTATCAGAACCCTACACTCCCACAAGCAGCTTGATGCGCTCGGTTTCCGCTTCTATTGCCTCCCTTGCGAGGTGGAGCACTGTTCTTTCTCTCTCGGGAAGACCACTCTCCTGGCCGCACGCGAACGCGTCGGCCTCCCTCACGATGTCGATGACCGGCACCCTCCCGTCGGGCGGGCTGTGGTGGGTCAGGATGGCCTCGGAGAACTCTTTAGGGAAATTCCACTTCACCGACATGTGGTGACCTATCTCCTGGTGGTCGATGCCGTATTCTGAGCGTTCCAGGTCGCAGATGTCTCTCGTGCCGAGGGACGCCTCTTTCGCCACGGCCCTGTACCGGTCGTCGTACGCATAGAGGATAACCTTCCCTATGTCGTGGACGATGGAGATCGCGAACGCCTTCTCCGATTCCTCTCCGCCCATTTTCAAGTCGAGGGTTTTTGCCGCATGGGCAACGGTAAGCGAATGCTCCCATAGGGCTGCCATATCATCCTGGGCAAGCTTCCACGGTGACATGATCTGCTTCATGAAGACGAGGCACATGATGATCCTTTCGATCTCTTTGAAGCCCACCATCACCATCGCCCTCTCGAGGCTCGTTACCTGGGTTCCCCTGTTGTAGTAGGGAGAATTGGCGATGCTGATGATTCTCGAGGAGATGGCCTGGTCGTACTTCACGACGTCATAAAGCTGGCCGAAGGATGAATCAGGGTTGGCCATGACCCTGAATACCTCGACCATCATGTTGCTCATCATGGGCAAGGTATGTGCGTTACGTGCCCGCTCGATCAGTTCTTCACGGTCGTTGATCATCGCCTTTCACCTCGATGCGGTAATCATCACGAAGGGCGACCACCCTGTTGCGCCCCTGTTCCTTTGCAGCATACAGACGGCGATCCGCCTTGCTGATAAGATCGGAATATTCCCGTCCTTTCTCCGGCACCTCGGTGGCGACTCCGATGCTCACGGTCACGTGCTCGGCCACGGAGGAGCTTTCGTGTGGTATGCTTAGTCTGGCTACTTCGTCCGCGATCCTCTGGGCTACCTTCACCGCCTTTTGCTCTCCCGTTCCGGGGAGGACGCAGGTAAACTCGTCTCCCCCGTAGCGGGCAACCAAGTCGCTGGCCCGTCTCATCGTCCCTGCCAAGGTGGCTGCTACCTGCTTGAGGCAGTCGTCGCCCGCGAGGTGTCCGTACCGGTCGTTGAACTCCTTGAAGTAGTCGATGTCGACGATGAGAAGCGACAGGTTGGAATATTCGCGCATGCTCCTGCGCCACTCGCGCTCGAGAAATTCGTCGAACCTCCGCCTGTTCGATATCCCCGTGAGCCCGTCCGTCGTCGAGAGGTTCTCCAGCATGTCCCAATAGCGCCTGATCTCCGTAATATCGCGGAACATCCATATTCTGCCATACTGCTCTATGCTGTCCTTGCCGAGCACGGGGTAGGAGAACGCCTCCACGAACGTGCCATTATTCAGCTCGAATTCTCCCCGAACGGTCATCGTCCGGGTGGTTGTAGAGATGCATGAGCTTCTTGTAGAATTCTTCAGGGTTCTTGATGGATGCCATGAGAAAATTGAGGCATTGTTCCGGGTCTTCGGCCCCGGCGACGTCCGCGGGCATGTTCCACAGCTCGAGCAGCCGCTGGTTCTGCGCCACTTTCTGCATGCGGCTGTCGAGCACGAGTATGCCGTCCTGCGACGAGTGCACGAGGGCTTCGAGAAAGGTCGTCTTCCAGCGGAGGGCATCTTCTGCCCTCTTGCGGTCGGTGATGTCGTGGATCACCCCTGCCGTGCGAAGCGGTTTACCGTCGAGCATCGCGGATCAGAGCACCGGTGACCTGCGCCCAGATGACCCGGCCGTCCTTTGTGACGTATCGCTTTTCCGTGTCGTAGATCTCATTCTCCCCGGCAACGTATGCGAGCCAATGTTCGTTTTCTGCCGCGCGGTCGTCGGGGTGCGTCAAATCCACGGGAGTCATCTGCAGCAGTTCTTCGCGGCTGTAGCCGGTGATCTGGCAGTATCGATCATTAACCTGCAGAAAACGCTTGTCCGTGCCTATCTGTATGGTGCCCACCGCACTGGTCTCGAAGAAGGCGCGGTAGTTCGCCTCGCTCTCGCGGAGCGCCTTCTCGGCGCGCGTGCGGTCGGTGATGTCCCGGGCGAAGCCGCAGGCGAACTCGCGTCCTCCGAACTGGACGCGGGTGGCGACGACTTCGACGGGGAACTTAGTGCCGTCCTTGCGGCGCTGTATGGACTTGCCGACGAACGAGCCTCCTTTTCGAAGTTCTTCCCAGAACTCTTTCATCCTCTCCGGGGTCGTCCCCGGGTTGATGTCGTGGATCGACGTCCCGATGAGCTCGCCGCGCTCGTAGCCGAGCGTCCTGCACACGGCGTCGTTGACATAGATGAACCTGTTATCGGTGTCCATCCAGTAGGCGCCGTCGTAATGCACGTCGATCGAATGCTTGAGCAGCCTTATCTCGTCCTCCGCCTTCTTGCGGCCAGTAATGTCCCGAAGGATCGCAAGGGCAAAGCGCTCCCCACCTACGGTGAAGGGCGAGACGCTGGATTCGACGAGGAATTTGGATCCGTCTTTCCTGAGGACGGTTTCTTCATAGAAAGTCGGAAAGGGCTCGCCCACGGCGTGTTTTTTTATCACCTCCGTCATGAAATCACTGCTCTCGGGGGCGACGACGTCGGTGATCGGTTTGCCGATGAGATCATCGGCGCCTTCATAACCGAAGAGGGAAACATAGGCGGGATTGGCGAAAGTGCGGATCCCGTTCTTCGATACCGCGATCGCATCACGTGAGTTATCGAGGAGAGCCCGTAGCTTGGTCTCGCTCTCCCGAAGGGCGAGCTCGGCCCGCCCCTTTATCATGAGCATGAACCCCATGCTCGACAGTATCGCCACCCCGAAACTCGCCGCGACTGCTACATTTCGAAATGGGGCGGCCGCGGCAAGCGGCGCTTGGTCATAGGGGACCGCAAAAACCTGTACGAGGCGGATGAGCACAATCAACCAAGCGACCGCGAACGCCGAGCCCGTCAACCAGTAGGAGCGCCTGTCCCGGGCGGGGGCATCATGAAACAGCATCCAGCTAATGGCTCCGGTCTGGAGCATGGCGAGGAGCGACATGAACACGATGCGATAGATCTGGTTGTCACTATAAATCAAGAGAAGGCAACACACGACGCACGCGACGGCGGGAGGAAAGAAGAGCATACCCCTGCTGTAGATCCGGCTTCGGAATTGGCGGATGGCGGAGTAAAGCAAAGAATAACCCGCAGTCATGCAGGTGTTCGCAACGACGATCGAGACGAAGCTCGGTATAGTCTTGGGAAGACCGACAAGCGCCCAAAAGCCTCCCTGAAGGCCCCAGCCAAGGGCCCACAGAAGGGTGCCGTCCCGTCGGAACTTCCCGGCGTTTATAATGGAGAGCGAGGCCGCTACAATGAGACAGGTGACCGCCATGGCAACATACATGGTATGAAGGTCGATGGTCATTCCTGGCCTCTTCGCGTCGAACTGGCGATCGTCAATGTCGGAGATTCCTCGTCCACAGAAGAACCGAATGGCGAAAGACGCGATAAAAGCGTCACGACATCCTGCGTCGTCCGTTACTCGGGAGAATCATCATAAGGGTTTCCGGGGCATTGCCCAAAAGCCACCTCTTAGCCATGATGACGTATCCCCTTGCCTCAGAACGTGAATGTTCTTCTTAGGGGATTGTCGGCCGAAATTGCGCCGCCTTAAGAAGTTCTGACCATATCAATATGAGAGCAACCCCGGCCTACCTTGGCGTGGTTGTTCCCGTCCGCGTAATCCGTGCGGCGACTTGTTGGTGTGGACGTTCGCATGAGTGAATGGAGGGCAGGGGTGGCATGGTACGGTACCGACCCTGACTCATCGTCTCTATGACACGAATGCCAGATCAATTCTTTAGAGTTCGTGGTGGGCCTCAGCTTGAGGAAGGACTCCCTATTCTCGCGTAGCAGCCTTTGCGGTTTTCTTCCCTGAGACCTGAACAGCCTTCTTCTCTTTTTGAACACTCTTTTTGATCCGCTCCGTAGGGGCAAAGAGATCCCCGCTGAGACGTCTCTCGATTATTATCCGGGCGAGGAAGCTTACCACGCTCTTTAAATCTCCTGGATCGATCTTCCCCCGGGCCTTTGCTACTTTCACCGCATTCGTCGTCATTCCTGCAAGGGCGGCGATGTCCTTTACCGTGTACCGATACTCTCTTCTTGGTTTGTACGGCTCCTGGGACCCTTTTCTAGGCATTTTCACCTCCAGTGGCACTCCTTCTGTAGGGCAGTAAGTTCATGAGGGTGACATTAGAGTAATTAGCCCTCATTGATAACGATTTGCAAGAGAAATGTTGATCTTTCTTGGCAAGGGATGGGCAAACCATTTCAGGAAGGACTCAGGTGAGAAAGTCACCTACCAATCGCGCATTAGCATGACGTGCTGAATTTTCGCGATTACGCGGAAAAATAGAGCATTGACGTAATTACAGGATCGAGGGCAAAGCCTTTTCGGCCCACCCTCCAGTTCTCCACCGCGGCTCGCTACTTCTGGTTGCCATACCATTTCCACTCACCGTGTTCGTTGATGATCTGCTGGAAATACATAGGTGTCTTCAGAGCGTTGGCGTCGCCCTTTGCCTTTGATAGAAAGAATCCGTCGATGTAGGCCTTGTCTCCCCGAGGTTCGAAAACCGTCACGGTCGCCTCGCATGAAGTGGGGGGCCGCTGGATGGGAGAGAGAGGATCATTCCGCCAAGCCTGTTCGAGATATGCTTTGCTCGCGCCAGAGTTGAGAAACCGATCCGAGAAATGGGCCATGATCGTCTTTACATCATGGCTCCCCATGTCAACGCAGTACATGTCAAAAAACGCCCGGACACCAGGGGGTACCTGCACCGGCTCTTCCCTGCCTGGCTGAAAGGTGAGGGAATAGGCAATCCTTTTCAGGTCCTCCCCTATCTTTGCCTTGTCGTCGGTCAGTATGATGTTGAGCCACATCAAGTCTTTCTTTGTCGCCAATAACAGGCAGTTATTCTTGGGACCGTTCTTGGCGACCCCTTCGTATTCTACCTCCCGGGCCGGGGTACCATCCTTCAACTGGGAGGGTTTGTCGGAGAGAACCTTGATGTCCGTCATGAGCTCTACCCAGACAGGCATGAAGAGCTTGGCCCAATCCTCTAAGGGGAGAGGGCTTGGAAAGACAACAATCGTGAGGCTGGGCAGATAGTTACCTGGGGGTAAGTCCGGACGGGTCGCCCCGGCCTCAAAAACCGCCCCTGGCCCACCGACAGGCCCCTCCACCCACTCCTTGGGGTATGAAACGGTAAACGCCGGCCACCCATTGACGTAGAGGCCGGGCGTCGGACTCATGAATGTCGGCTTCAAATCGTTTACGGGACTTTGCGCCCAGGTGGGAGTGGAGAAGCCCGCCATCAACACCATCCCTGCCATGATGAGTGATAGGACGATGAGCTTTTTCATATTTCCTCCTCTATCCTGTGGATCGCATGGATCTTCTTTCACTCACGCGAAAGACCCGTCATTGATGCCCGCGCTATTTTGTTGGAGGTCTACAGCCGATGGTACCAGTGATCTCCTGTGCTTGTCAATGAACAAAGGTGATGTGGAAGCTATCTTTCGCACAAGAGGTCCAGGCCGGATGTGCCGGTCTATGCTGGTACACGATTTCCAACGGAAAGAGAGCATGTTTGCCGTGTCACGCATTCGCGCGATTACAGGAAGAAAGCCACCCACGCGGCAACAGCTCTCGTTGGCGGTTCAAGCCACCCGCCGGGAGCCGGCCGAGAGGCTGCACGCCATTCGGCTATGGCGCAAGGACTCAAAGAAGTGCAGTTGCGGAGAGAGAGGGTGGGGGCTTACTGCCGATAGATATGAGGGTAAAACCTCGTCGCTTATACAGATCGCGAGATTGGATTCGCGAAGAGACTTGGCGCCATGTCAGCCATGAACAGCTCATCCCCACGGGTAATAGTGGAGGTTCCCTTACGACTTCCCTCTATCAGGCCTCGGTCTTGCCTTCTACAGCGCCATTATTGCCAGTGCGAGGGCCTCACAGTACATACCTATCCGCGTTCGATTGCAATTGTAGTAGTGCCCCCAACAACAGGCATAGGCGCGCCCAAACTCGCGGCCATTCTGGAAAAACCGTATCACGCTCTCGTCGCGGTGTGAACCGCTCGTCGCCACGTTTGCGCGTGCGGAGAAACGGGTGCCAATTCTCGTGACCAGCTCAACTTCACCTTGGGCACACAGCCACTGGTGGACGCCATCGAATTCTTGCGACAACTTTACTATGCCTTCATGCCGGCCTACCATCAGACGCTGCTCCTTGATAACGTTATCCGACTATTCTACCAAGAATCACTTCTTCTGAGAAGATGATAGGCAATTTCTGAGGCTTCGTGGCCGATTGGGTGCACGCGGCCGTTATGCAGTTGGTCATTCCGCAATCACGTACCGCGATAACTTATTGAAGTACTGCTCAGTCTCAGCTTTACCCAGGGCCTGCCCCATGAACCTGACAGAACTGAGAAAGACCAGCAAGGAATGGAAACACGAGAATACTAAATGTGGCTCATTCGTTTCAAACCGATTGGCAACGAACGACCCGGGGATATCTACCCGCTGTACACGTACGCCTTTCGCCAACCCTGCAAAGCTAGAATGTGCCGAAGGCGAACCTTTGCGGTAGACTTGGCAGTATAGGTACTCATAGAAGTGCTCTTCATTGCAGATGGGGGGACAGGTGCTATCCAGTGTCCTGACATTCTGTTCGAGTGACCTTCCAGTCCAGGTGGCCAGGTTCATTCCGTAAGTCTTGAGGTACTGGTCGCGCTTTTGCTTCAAAGAGGGGATTTCCGAGGAACGAACGCCACTCAGGTTTCCTAATCCCAGCTTTTCCAAATGAAAGTGGTATTTGTATGCTTCCATAAATTGGTAGGCTTCATATCGTTCAAGATCGTCAGGAATCGCTGATACCACAAGCAATCCCATCGAGACAACGCTTTCAAACATTGCACGAGAAAGAGTATGTATGTCGGCCACCCTTCCGTGCTGCATCAAATATCTGATGCTAAGAAAAGTGGAGAAATTCCTATCGTGGTTTAGAAAGATAAGCGCATTTCGGCGGTGTTCAGCTTCTACTCGAATAGGATAGAGAGTCGCCAGTTGAAAATCGAGCACCTCTTGGCTGACTTTCCCAAAGTTGGCCTTGGTGAATTTGTCGTTCATGTCTTTGCATTAACAGTTAAGGGAAAGGGCTGGGCGTCTCTTGCCGCCGATTGGCTCCAACGCCTGGTTGGGCATTCTTGAAGAGATGAATCGGCCACTTGTCTTCCTCAAATGTCGGTCCGCAAAGGCCGCCACTGGCCGAAAATGGAAACTATCGTTCAGTTTTTTCAATCTTCTGGAAGGCCAGCGTCTTCATGAGAGACTCCTCTGAAAGAAACAGCGCATAATCGTTGATGTTCATCTCCGCGTCCAGTCTGCGGAGGAAATCCATCCTTACTGTCCTAGGAATCTTGATCTTTATCAGCCTGTCTTGCCTCTTCGAGTTCTTCTGAAATATGTTCTCGTGGCACATGTACAGATGCGCGTTCTCCAACTCCTCTTTGATTTGCGTGCATACCGTATATTTGGCCCGCTGTAAAAAATGTCTTCGATGAGCAGGCACCTTTCCCGGCAACGTAGTAATGTAGGGTTCTCCTTCCCAAGCGCTTCTGACGCCGTAGGGAGCTCCAATGTATACGAATACAGCTGCATTTTCAGCCTTGCCTTGCTCAACGAGGGCAAAGAACGCGGCGATGTAAGGGAAGTCGGTCCAATCCAGCAAGGGAGACGGAAAGCCATGATGACGAAGATAAATCAGGAAGCGCGGATAGGGAATGCGGACAGGGTAATAACCAGCATCGCTTGCAATATCCTTCATAGCCCACTCAACAGACATGGGCCCCCAACTTTGGTTGGTCTCAGACTCAATTTGAGGTGCGCAAGATATCACGAGTTCCAGATAGCGTTTCACCGTCCACGATGAACTGGAGTAGCGCTCCAGGGTTGTTTCGAGAGACCAATTGTAATCCGCCTGCCCACGGAAGAGGATACTATTCTTCATTTCGTGCCCGACGAGAGCAGGGTTCTTGCACGTGCCATACATGTCGTCGATTTCAGCGACCTTGTCTTTGAACTCCGCCCAACACTTGACTGAATACTCGTCCAACAATAACTCCTATTCCTACCGTTTGAGTCATGAGAACACAAAGTTCAGCCAGCGGAGGCTTAAAAAAGGCACACGCACCGCCCTCCCGCCGCACCTGTTAATCATAGCCACCAGTAATGTTGTATTGCAAGAAGAACATTAAGCCGCTCTCTTTCAGAAAGACATCGCTACGTATGGCAGGGAGGAACACTCGACCGGGCCAGCGCCCCGGTGCTTCACCAAAAGGGACCAAGACCGCGTTAGGAAGAATAACAAAGGGCACCCTTTGTTATTCTCCGCTCCTTACGTACACCTGGTTTTACGTACCTCTTTCTTCCTTATTTATCCAGTCAAGCGTTTTTTATCCGTTTAGCGCGCCGCAGGTTCTGATTGACTGACGGGTTCCCCATCAGACTGCAACATTCTGCCCGACCCTTATGATTTGAGAGCCGCCGTGATTGGCGCTCTTACCTTGCTTAATCGGGGCTAGAATGTTGACGGGGAGTCATGTATTCTGAAGTAGGAGGTCGCTTAAGCGCCTCAATGGAAGAAAACGATGATCCCCCCGTCAGTCATGATCATACCCTAAGCCGCTCTCTTTATCAGCCTCCTTTTTGGAGGAGCGCAATACTCCCCCACGTAGTCGCGATCATCTCTGAGGATCGCATGGATGATACCCAAAAGCTTTCTCATTACGGCCACGAGCGCCCTCATTTTCAACATGCCTCTGCCGGTAAGCCGTTCATAGTACTCGTGCATGATCCCGTTCTTTCCGATCATCTGGATAGCGGCAAAGTAGAGGATCTTTCTCATAAGGCTCCTCCCTGTGACTTTTCAAGTAACCGGACCCACCCCCTTTCACATCAATTGACCCAGGGTGCGCATCCTCTCCTCAGTTTTTAGCACGTTTCATTTGCCATGATCAATTCCTTTCCGGTCTGTTCTTTTTCAGGCCCATTCTCTTCCGGTAGCTCTCGCCCTCAATGACGATCAGATGAGCATTGTGCGTGAGGCGGTC